>JAPOTD010000056.1 GCA_026709365.1 Gammaproteobacteria bacterium | reverse complement strand
TGGTGAATTGCTGGGCGTGATCGAACACGCCAAGCAAGCTGGCAATGGGGCTGGCCGTGGCGAAGTCCGCTTGGCCCAGGTTGCTGACCAGCACCTGCTGCGCCAAAGCCCCTGCGGGCCAGCTCGACAAGAAAAGCAGCACGGCCAATCTCGGCAATCCACGCATCTGCCAAATCGCCTTAAGCGCAATGCATGACTGAGTTTCTCCTGATTGCCCGATCCCGTCGGTAGCGGAAAGCGCGTCGGCGAGCTTACCCTATTTCGCATCGCGCCTATTGCCTCAAATCCAAACATCAGGCTAGCCTTGGCTCTTTTGGAGGGGAAAGCAATGGGCATGCACGACTTGTTTCGACTCGACGGCAAGGTGGCGGTAGTCACCGGCGGCGGGCGCGGCATTGGCCGTGGGATTGCCTTGGCGTTTGCGGAGTGCGGCGCTGACGTGGCCGTCGTGGCGCGGCGTCAGCATGACCTGGACGCGGTCGCCAAGGAGATCGAGGAGCGGGGCCAAAGGGGGCTTGGCATCTCCGCCGACGTGATGGACTTCACCGCCATCCCCAAGGTGCTCGACCAGGTGGTCGATGGCTTGGGGCGCCTCGACATCATGGTCAACAACGCCGGCGGCAACCTTGACCGCAAGATGCACGCGCTGCCCGAGATGTCCCTTGAGAAGTTTGATGAGCAGCTCACGCTCAACATGACGACCAAGTGGTGGGGCTCGCAGCAGGCCGCCAAGCGCATGGCTGACGGGGGGCGCATCATCAACATCATCTCCATCGCCGCCCACAAGCCGTCGCCCGGGTTCGGCGTCTATTCGGCGGCCAACATGGGCATGATCAGCATGACCCGCACCTTGGCCGTGGAGCTGGCCCCCAAGGGCATCACCGTCAACTGCATCGCCCCCGGCATCATCGTCACCGAGATGCTGGTGGAGACCATGAACATCAGCGAGCAGGAGGCCATGGACAGCTTCGCCCCGGCCATTCCCTTGGGCCGCACCGGCCGGCCGGAGGACTGCGCCGCCGCCGCGGTGTTCTTCGCATCGCCCGCGGCGGAATGGACCACCGGCCAATTCCTCGACGTGGCGGGCGGACAGCCGAACTAAGTGCGGCCTTGACGGTCCATGCTCCACGGACTTATCAACAGCTTTCAGGTACGATTGCGCACTAACAAACCGAAGTCAACTTGCGGAGGATGACGCAGTGACGCCCGAAATGCTCACAATCATTGGCACTGGCGTGGCCTTGGCGGTTTTGATCGTGCCGGGCCAACGATCGATGCAGCGGGACATCGCCGATCTCCGCGAGCGCATGGCCCGCTTGGAGGGCCTATTCGAGGGCTTCACTGGCAGACAGCCGGAGTGCGCATCCAACTGACGAACAGCTTCGGCTTGGCCCACCGGCCCCTTTTTGTAAGCTTCAAGGCTCACCCGCGTACCGCTTAGGCCATAGACATTCGATATGGACAGCGTCAACGTTCTCATCGTCAGCAAGGGCCACGACTACGACCACAACCGCTTTCTGGCCATGTTCGCGGACATGCCCGGCGTGACCGCCACGTTGGTTGAGCAGCCTGCCGCCCAAACGGTCCTGAGGCCCGAGCACGTCGGCGCCTACGACAGCGTGCTGTTCTACGACATGTCCGGCATCCCCGGCATCGGCCTGCTGCACGACGGCGCGGGCGACACCGGCCTTCCCCCGGACGATTACCGCGCCAGCATTGAAGCCCTCATCGAGCGCGGCGCCGGTTTGGTGCTGCTCAACCACGCCACCGTGTCCTGGCCCTCGTGGCCGCTGTGGCGGCGCATCTCCGGCTCCTCGTTCATGCTGCAGTCCGGGGAGCTCGACGGCCAAACCGTGCCCGGCTCCGGGTACCGGGGCGGCCACGGCCCCCACCCCAACCCCACCTTGAAGCTGGTTCCCCAGTGCGAACACCCGGTGCTCAAGGGGCTGGAGGACGGCTTCGAGATCACCGACGAAATCTACTTGAAGACCGCGGGCTTCGAGCAGCGGGTAACCCCGCTGCTGCGCGGCGACTACCGCTTCATCGCCGAGAACTTCACGCCGCCTCCCCTGGCGCCGCCCGAGGAGCAGGCGAACTGGAATCACCCCCCCGGCAGCGACCTCATGGTCTGGGCACACACCGTGGAGGCCAGCCCGGTGGTGGCGTCCGACCTGGGCGACGGGCCTTCGGCCTTTGACAATCCGAACTTCAGGAAGCTGTTGGAAAACGCGCTAAAGTGGGTGGCGTCGCCGGAAGCGCGGGGCTAGCTGAGAGCAACCTTGGAACCTTCCTGTCCGAGGCTCAGGGCGTGAGCGTCCGGGCAACGCGGAAGCCGATGAAGGCGCTGCGGCTGGCGGGGACGTACCTGCCGCGGAACGAGGAGTGGAGGTTCCTCGGGCCGGTGTCCCAGGAGCCGCCGCGCAAAACGCGCCCGGCACAGTCCCCGGAGGTCAGGGCGCTGCCATCCGCAGGCGCCCCCTCGTAGTCCGGCTTATGGCAGTCCTCAACCCACTCCCATAGGTTCCCGTGCATGTCGTGAAGGCCCCACGGACTCGCCGCGAACGATCCCACCGGCGCCGTCGATTGGCCATCCCACTGGCTCCCGCACCCGGCGCAGTTGGCGCGGTTCACCCCAATTTCGTCGCCCCACCAATGCTTCGTCACCATCCCCGAACGCGCCGCGTACTCCCACTCCGACTCGCTCGGCAGCCGATACCCGTGACCGGTCCTCGACGACAGCCAGGACGCATAGGCCCGCGCGTCCTCCCAACTCACGTCGATCACCGGGCGGTCCCCACGGCCCCAACCCCGGTCGTCCGGCTGATGGCCGCCGCAGCCGCCCCCCGCCACGCAAGCCTCCCACTGCGCAAACGTCACCTCATGCGCGCCCATGGCGAACGGCTGCGCAATCGTCACCCCATGCGCCGGAAACTCATCGGGAAAGCAGTCCCAGTTATTCGAGAGGCAGCCCATGCGGAAGCTCCCCGACGGCAGCACCACCATCTGCGGACACTCCGGGCAGTCGCGGAAGGCTTCGAAGGCGTTGCTGACGCCGATGAATTCCGCCGACTGCACTTGCATCCGGGCGGCTTCAGCAGACTCTTCCGGATCCTCGACGGAGCCCTCCTCGGAACTCGGCCCGCAGGCAGCCAGCAAAAGAGCAAAAGCCGCCATCGTGATTGCCTTGCGCACCAGCTTTACGCCTCCTGATTGCTCCAGGCGCGAATGGACGCCCAGGATTGGTTGAAGGTTTCGAAGCATCGACCAACAGGCTCCCCGGCAGGCGGCGAGGAACCTGCCCATCCTTGATTGCCCGGCGGCACCATTCGCCGATGTGCCAATGGACGCAGATTCAAGCTGAGTGGGGTTATAGCTTACTGAGCAACATCCGGGCAAGTCATCCCTCGAATAGTGTTCCGTCAGCTTGATGGAGCACTAGTTGGCGCTAGTTGGCGCTCGTTGGCTTCTCAGCCTTCGCCGTGTTCTCATCTCCTGAGTCTTCGCCTTCCACCTCGATCATGTCTCTTTCATTCTTTGCACTCACCAACCCCTTGAGTGCGCCGGCCCCGTCCTTTGTGCCTTCCTTCAATCTCGCGCCTTGCCGCGCAATCGCCTCTCTGCTCTGGCTTAAAAGCTCTGCTCCCTTCGCACGCAACTCGCCCAACTTCTCTTCATCATAGACTCGATCTAGGATCTGAATACCATCATCCTTTCCAACAATCTCAGCCGAATAGGGGAGGTCTTTCGTGAACCCTAGAAACGGTGCGTAGAGACGCGTGGGGATCGAATTGCGCTGAATGTTGAACACGCGGACTCTGTCGTCATAACGCGCTTGCGATACTCTTAACTCCTCCGCAAGCGCTTCTAGCTTCTGTTGGTTATCCAGAAACATGCTATCTGACTTCAATTCGGGATAGGCCCTAGCCAAAGCGCCGAGCGCCACTGATGGAACAGTGCCTTCCTGGCTCAGTTGATTTTCAAATCTAGCGACATCCATGTGTACCGATCGTTCGTGAGTAGCGTAGTTGCTGACAACTGTACGAATGTCCGCCAACACACTGCTTCTTTTACTGGAAAATCCTTGAATAATTGATAAACAACTCTTTGTTTCTTCATAAACTCCACGGAGGCTATTGTAGGTTCTGAAGACCACTGCCAAAGCTAGGACTACGGGCAAAGCCACGACAAGAACCAAGGTAACAAAAAAACCAAGCATATTTTTCTCCTAGCAGTCCGCCGAGCTTGGGCGATTAGCCTTTGCAACAATCCAAGAAACCCAATCGCAGTACCGACTTGCCGGTCCAGCCCTTCGGTTTTAACTTCCTCCCAGCACATCTCCTTGACTACTGCGTTTTCGTCGGCGAGGGATGAAGGCCTTAGCCGTAGCTTACTGAACTAAAGCTTAGCGAATCAACAGATCAATTCACTTTCGCCTTTCCGGCCAGCTTCCGCAGCCGGTCAATACGGAAGTCCCGCTTCTGCGCAGCGTTGATGCTGCGTCAGCCAACTCGGGCGTCCACCGAGTTCCCAGCCCAGTCGCCCAATGCCCATGGAGAAGGAAGGGATCGATGGTTAGCTGCGGGGCCATGCTTCGAGAATAGCAGATAAGACCGGGCGCGGTGGGGCTGGACGACTACGCGATGTCCACGCCCACCGGGCAGTGGTCGGAGCCGGTGGCCTGGGGCCAGATGAAGGCCCGACGCACCCGTTTGTCCGCCGATGGCGAGGCCAGGACGTAGTCGATGCGCCAGCCGACGTTGCGTTCCCGGGCGCCGCCGAACTGCCGCCACCAAGTGTAGTGGCCGGGCGCATCGGGGTGGCGGGCGCGGAAGCTGTCCACCCAGCCGGCGTCCAGCCAGCGGCTGATCTCAGCCCGCTCCTCGGGCAGGAAGCCGCTGTTCCTCACATTGCCCTTGGGCCGGGCCAAGTCGATGGCCTCGTGGGCCGTGTTGTAGTCACCGACGACGAACACCGGTCCCCGGCGGCGCAGGCGTTCAACCCGATCAAACACAGCGCGGTAGAAGTCGAGCTTGTAGCTTACCCGGCTGTTGTCCCGCTCCCGGCCGCTGCCCTTGGGGAAATAGACGCTCGCCACCACCAGACGGCCAAAGTGGGCGGCGATGAAGCGGCCCTCCACGTCAAAACGCGGCTCAAGCGCGATTTCAATGCGATCCGGCGCCTTGCGGCTGTACAGCGCCACGCCGCTGTAGCCCGGACGCTCCGCCGGGGCGAACGCCGCCTGCCAGCCCTGGGGCGCCCGCACGTCGGCGTCGAGCTGCTCGGGAAAGGCCCGCACCTCCTGCAAGGCCAGGACGTCAGCGCCGCAATCGGCCAAAAAGCCGCGAAACCCCTTGCGGGTGCAGGCCCGCAGGCCATTGACGTTCCAACTCAGGATCCGCATTCCGTGTAATCTCAAAAACGTATCGGAATCTGATCGAATCGACTGGCGCGGAGTTTCGCGCAGGCGAAACCGCAACGCACCCGCCAAGCGGGTGCGCATTCGGGAATTCCCCAAACCGGAGCACTATACTGTCGCGGTTTCACAACACCTCCGAGAGGCTGTGGCAAGGAGAAGCATTATGCAGGGTTTCGCGTTCAAGACCGCCACAGTCACCAGCGGCGCCGGCGGCATCGGCTTTACTCTCGGCGAACGCGCCATCAACGCCTTCGGCAAGGCGCGCGCTGCGAAACAACAACTTCTGACTAACCCTTGAGGCGAACATGACCATGCGCTTCGGATTCGTGGTGCCCAACAACTTGGGCGTAACGGACTTCAACGCCCTGATCGAACTCGCGCAACAGGCGGAGGAGCTGGGCTTCGACTCGGTGTGGGTGAACCACCACGTGCTCAACATCGGCTACGTCCTGGAGCGCATCGGCGACCGACCGTACCAGGATCCGCTGATCACGCTGGCTTGGATTGGCGCCCGCACCACCCGCATCCGGTTGGGCACCAGCGTTCTGGTCATGCCCTACCTGCACCCGATGACGCTCGCCAAGCAGGCAGCCACCCTAGACCGCTTTTGCGGCGGCCGCCTCACCTTGGGGCTGGGGGTCGGCAGCCTGCCGGAGGAAAACGCGGCGCTGGGCATCCCTTACCCGTCCCGCGGCCGCTACAGCGACGAGTTTCTGCAAGTCGTGCGGGCGCTCTGGACCGGCGAGTCGGTCAGCTTCCACGGTGAGTTCTTCAATTTCGAGAACATCCTCGCCTCGCCCACCCCGATGCAGAAGCCCCACCTGCCGCTGATCGTGGCGGGCAACCGGCCTCAGGCACTGCGGCGCGCAGCCCGTTTCGGCGACGGCTGGCATCCCATGAGCCTGCCGCCCGACAGCGTGCGCAAGCGTCTGCCGGTCATTCGCGAGGAGGCGGAGAAGGCCGGACGGCCAGCGCCGGAGACCGTTCAGCTGCGCATCGACATCGGGCGCATCACCGCCGAGTCGGTCGCCGACTTCGCCGAGGCCGGCGTCACCGACTTGGTGATGTCAATGCAAACCGAGGATGTGGCCCAGCAGCGCAACGCGCTGGAACGGTTCAAGGCGGACATCATGGAACCCAACGCCTGAAGCGGCCCGTCGGAGCCTGCCCAGCGTGTGGCGAAGGCCCAGTTTACCCCTGCCAAACCAAGGGCGTGCCCTCGCCCTTCATCATCACGGCGCCGGCCATCACGCGGATGCGCCAAGGGTGCAGCTTCAAGGCCGCGAAGTTGGGGGAGGCGGCGTTGTCCCAACCGGGAATGATGGACGGGTCGTAGCCGACCGGCGCCGGGCCGTTGGCGAAAAGATCCCAGACCATCTGCCTGGTGGCATCGTCAAAGGCCCACTGCGCATGGCATTCGGCGACGCAGGTGTCCTGGTTCGGCGACCAGTAGTTGCAGGAGAGGTGCGGGCTCGCCGCCAAGTGCGCCCGCTTGATGGGGGTGGGGCCGGTGGCGATCCAGCCGGTCAGCTCGGCGCCGTCCCACTGCCAGATGGGATGCAGCACCCGGGCCCGCGGGCGGCCTTGGGCATCGACCGTCGCCGCTGAGCACCAGACGATCCGGTGCGCCATGTCGATGAAGGCCGGGGCGATTTCATGGAGTGTGGTCATGGGGTTTCCTTTGCTGGAGTTTAGGAACTGCAGGAGAGCTGCGAGCAGCCGACGCGGGTGCGGGCCCAGTCCGGGCGCTTTTCCGCAAACCGCTCCTTGCCGGGCTGCTCGGCGTAGGGGTTGCGCAGCACATCCTGAAGCTCGTGGATCAAGGAGGCGTCGCCCGCCTGGGCCTTGTCGATGGCCAGTTGCGCCAAGTAGTTGCGCAGGACGTACTTCGGATTGGCCGCGTTCATGGACGCCCGGCGCTCTTCCGCGGGGCGGCCTTCCTGGCGGGTGCGCATCAAGTAAGCACGCAGCCAGGCATTGATGCGCTCACGCCGCTCGCCGGCCACCTCCTCCGGACGGTAGTAGGCTGGCATCAATGGGTCAACTGGCGCAGCCCCGCCGTCCAAGGCATCGGGCGACAGATCGGCCAAGGCACGGTAGAACAACGTCATGTCGGTCTCGGTCAGCTGCAGGATGGCGTCGAGTTCGTCCAACAGGCCGGCGTCGGCCTCGGCTAGGGAAGCAAAGCCAAGCTTGGCGCCCATCATGGCGCGCCAATGGGTCATGTAGCTGGCCTCAAAGTCGTTGAGCGCCTGCTCCAAGGGCGCCGCCTCGCCAACCAACGGATGGATGGCATTGGCCAACTGCAGCAGGTTCCATTGGGCAACGGCCGGCTGGTGGGCGAAACGGTAGCGGCGTCCGGCGGCGTCGGTGGTGTTCGGGGTCCAGTTCGGGTCGTAGTCCTCCAGCCAGCCATAGGGGCCGTAGTCGATGGTCAGGCCGAGCACCGACATGTTGTCCGTGTTCATCACCCCATGGACGAAGCCCACCCGCATCCAGTGGGCCACCATGAGGGCAGTGTACTCGCAGACTTCAGTGAACCAAGCCAACGGCAGATCCCCATCGTTGGCCGCAGCGCCATCCAAAAGATGGGAGAAGTCCGCCGCCATCGTGTGGTCGAGGAACGCCCGCAACAGGTCCGTCTCGCCCCGTGCGGCCAGCATCTGGAAGTGGCCGAAGCGGGTGAATGAGGGCGCCACCCGGCAAACCACGGCTCCCGGCTCCGGCGCCGGGTGGCCGTCGTAGAGGATGTCCCGCAGGACGCTCTCGCCGGTCAACGCCAGGCTGAGCGCCCGCGTGGTGGGGACGCCCAAGTGGTGCATCGCCTCGCTGCACAGGAACTCGCGCACCGAGGAGCGCAGCACCGCCAAGCCGTCGGCGGTGCGGGCGTAGGGCGTCGGCCCCGCGCCCTTGAGCTGCAGGGTTTGGCGGCCCCGAGGCCCAATCACCTCGCCCAGATTGATGGCCCGACCATCGCCGAGCTGGCCCGCCCAGTTGCCGAACTGATGGCCGCCGTAGCAGGTGGCGTGGGGGTCCATGCCCGCCAGCACCCGATTGCCGGAAAACACCTGCACGAAGGCATCCGATGCGCAGTCCCGCTCCGAAAGGCCGATCAACTCGGCCACTTCGACGGCGTAGGCGAGCAGCTCCGGCGCCGCCACCGGGGTCGGCGACACCCTTGAGTAGAGCGCGCCGCGAATCTGCCGACGGGCGCTACCGGTGATGGGGTCCGCAGGCAGCTCCCGGGTGAACCGGTTGTCGAAGGCCAGCGCCAAAAGGCCCGCCACGGGCGTCACGCCCCGCCGTGGCTCAGGAAGCCTTGGCTGACGGCCGGCTCCCCGTTGGCGGTCAACACCTGAAAGAACAGGGTGTCGGCGGACTGTCCACGGACTTCAAGGACCAGGGTCGAGGGCATCAACACCATGGCCCGGAAGCGGCCGCCAATGCGTCGCACTCGGTTGGGCCGCGCGTCGAGAAATTCATCGACCAGCTTGGAGACCGCCAGCGCCAAGGTCGCCGTGCCGTGCAGGATGATGTCCGGCAAGCCAGCCTCCAAAGCCACCCGGCGGTCGGTGTGGATGGGGTTCCAGATGCGCGCGCACTCCGTGTAAACGTGGGCGGCATTGACGGCGACGGGGATCGGGAAGCGCTGCGGCTGACGCCATGGCGATGACAGCGAAGGTTGGGGCGGCGGCGTCTCACAAGCCCGCTCCGCCCCGTTCAGGGCAACGCCCCTGGCGATGCCAAGTTGCCAGGTGCGGGCCACGAGTTCGCCGTCCGCGCCGCAGGTGTCGAGCCGAGTGGTGAGGGCGACCCCCGGCTTGATCGCCTCCAAGCCAGTGACGGTCGCCTGGGTGGTCAGGGTTTCGCCCGCCGCAATGGGCCGCAGGATGTGCAGGTCATGCGCGGCATGAACGCTCCGGGCGGCCTCTTCAGGCGTCAGGGCATCGCAGCCCGGCAAACGCCGGCTGCCCAGGACGCTTGGCCACTCCAAGCAGACCGGAAACAGCGGATGGGCCACCACCTTGGCCCGGTCGGTGTGCAGATAAGCCGGGTTGAAGTCGTTGAGCCCCGCGGCATGGGCCATGATCCAACGGGCATCCACCTCGTGCCGGATGGGTTGCGTGGTCTGGCCAACGAGGGTCGCGTCATAGGGCATGGTTCACTCTTCGGACTTGCCGAGTTCGAACACCTCGTGCAGGGTGCGCACGGCGAGCTCCATGTAGCGCTCGGCGACCACCACCGAGATCTTGATTTCCGAGGTGGAGATCATCTGGATGTTGATGTTCTCCGCGGCCAAGGAGTCGAACACCCGCATCGCGACGCCGGCGTGGGAGCGCATGCCGACGCCGACCACCGACACCTTGGCGATTTGGTCGTCACCGGAGACCGACCGGGCGCCGAGTTCCGCGCCAACCGGACGCACCAACTCCAAAGTCCTCGCATAGTCGCTGCGCTTCACCGTGAAGGTGAAGTCGGTCAAGCCGTCGGCGCCGGCGTTCTGCACGATCATGTCAACCTCGATGGGCGCTCCGCCCACCGGGCCTAGGATCTTGGAGGCGACCCCGGGCACGTCCGGCACCCCGGACATGGTGATCTTGGCTTCATCCTGCGCATGGGCAATGCCGGACACGATGGGCTGTTCCATGGATTCGCTCTCCGCCGTGATGAGGGTGCCGCCGCCCGCCGCGAAGCTGGACAGCACGCGCAGCGGCACCGCGTACTTGCCGGCAAACTCCACCGACCGCGGATGCAGCACCTTGGAGCCGAGGCTGGCCAATTCCAGCATCTCCTCAAAGGTGATGTGATCCAGGCGGCGGGCGTCCGCCACGATCCTCGGATCGGCGGTGTGCACGCCATCCACGTCGGTGCAAATTTGGCACTCGTCCGCCGCAACCGCCGCCGCAACCGCAACCGCCGTGGTGTCCGAACCGCCGCGGCCCAAGGTGGTGAGCCTGCCGGCGCCGTTGATGCCTTGAAAGCCAGCCACCACTGGCGTTACGCCCGAGGCCAACGACTCGCGCAAAGCGGCCGTGTCGATGCGCTCGATCCGGGCTCGCTGGTGGTCGGCGTCCGTCCGAACCCCCACCTGATGCGCCAGGAAGGAACGGCTGGGATGGCCCAAATCCTTGAGCGCGATGGCCAGCAGGGCGATTGAGGCCTGCTCCCCGGCGGCGAGCAGGACGTCCATCTCCTCCGGCGCCGGCCGCGCCGAGATCGACGAGCCGAGTTCCTGCAGACGATCCGTCTCACCGGCCATCGCCGAGAGCACGACAATCACCTGATGCCCGGCATCACGCGAAGCGCCCACCCGTCCGGCGACCGCCCGAATCCTGTCGATGCTGCCGACGCTGGTGCCGCCGTACTTTTGGACGATGAGCGTCACGCCGGCGCGATCCGTTCCCCGACCCAGTCCGCGACCCCGGCCAAAGCCCCGGCCAGCCGATCGATCCGCTCGCCGCCCCCGGCGCGCGCCAGCTCCGGCCGGCCGCCGCCGCGGGCGCCAACCTCCGCGCCAATCGCATTGATCAGGTCCGGCGCCTGCATGATGTCGGTGAGATTCGGGGACAGCGCGGCCACCAAGCTGACCTTGCCGCCGTTGGCCTGGCCCAGCACGATGACGTAGCGGTCGAGCTGCGACTTGAGCAAATCGAGGGTTTTCATCATCGCCTTGGCATCGCCCGGCGCTTGGGCGGCGACCACCTTGACGCCGCCGACCTCCACCGCCGCCTCAGCAAGGTCGCCACCTTCGTCGCTGGCCAAGCGATCGGTGGCCGCCCGCAGCGACCTCTTCAACGCCTGGTTTTCGTCGAGCACCGCGAGCAGTCGTTCCTGCAGGCCGGAGGGCGTGGTTTTGAGCGCTTGGGCCAGCTGGCCCAAGCGGCGTTCCATATCGGCCATGCGGGCCAGCGCGGCATGGCCGGTGACCGCTTCGATGCGGCGCACGCCGGCGGCGATGCCCGACTCGCTGGTGACCTTGCACAGGCCGATGTCCCCGGTGCGGCTTACATGGGTGCCGCCGCAAAGCTCCACGGAGTAGTCGCCGCCCATGGCCAGCACCCGCACCTGGTCGCCGTACTTCTCGCCAAACAGAGCCACGGCACCGCTTTCGATGGCCTCCGGGTAGCTCATGTGGCGGGTGGCGACCTCGCTGTTCGCCTGGATCTGGTCGTTCACCAGCCGCTCAATGGCTTGGAGCTCAGCGTCCTCCACCGGCTGGCCGTGGGAGAAGTCGAAGCGCAGCCGGTCGGCGTCCACCAAGGAGCCGCGCTGCTGGACGTGATCGCCGAGCACCCGGCGCAGGGCCGCATGTAGCAGATGGGTGGCCGAGTGGTTGGCGCGTATCATCCGGCGCCGCTGCGCATCCACTTCCGCGGCCACAGGGACACCCACGCGAAGCTCCCCTTGGGCCATCCTGCCGATGTGCAGGTGCTGGTCGCCGGCGACGATGGTGTCCGCAACCTCGAAGCGCAGGCCGCCGCCGCCGAGGGCGCCCGTATCGCCCACCTGGCCGCCGGATTCGGCGTAGAACGGCGTTCGGTCGAGCACGGCGATGCCTTCCGCACCCTCGCCGATGGATTCGACGGCATCCCCCGCCGAGTCGAAGAGGGCGACCACCTGCCCCTGGCCGGCACAGCCCTCGTAGCCCAGGAAATCGACCTTGGAGTCGATCCGCACCTTCTGCCCCAAGGCAAAGTCGAAGCGCGCCGACGCCCGGCCCCGCTCCCGCTGGCGCTCCATTTCGGCCTCGAACCCGGCCAAGTCAACGGCCAAGCCCCGCTCGCGGGCGATGTCGGCGGTAAGGTCGGTGGGAAAGCCGTAGGTGTCGTAGAGCTTGAAGAGCACCTCGCCCGAAATGCAATCCAAGTCTTGGCTCGCCAGCGCCTTTTCCAGCAGTTCCATGCCTTGATTGAGCGTTTCGGCAAAGCGCTCCTCCTCGGCCAGCAGCGCGCGCTTGACGTCCGCCAGCTTGTCCACCAGCAACGGATAGGCGTCGCCCATTTCGACGGCCAGATCGTCGGCCAGCTGGTGGAAAAAAGGCTCCCCAATCTTCAGCTTGTAGCCGTGGCGCAAACCGCGGCGGATGATGCGGCGCAGCACGTAGGCCCGATCCTCGTTGCCCGGCGTGACGCCGTCGGCGATGAGAAAGGCGCTCGACCGCAGGTGGTCGGCAATGACCCGCAGCGACGGATTGGCCAGCACCGCCGCCCGGCCGTGGATGCCGGCGAACTCGCCGGCCCGCCGCATGAGTCCGGCGAAGAGATCGATCTCGAAGTTGCTGCGCACGCCCTGCAGCACCGTGGCCATGCGCTCAAGGCCCATGCCGGTATCGACGCCGGGCGCGGGCAATGGCGTCAGCTCGCCGTCGGCGGCGCGGTCGAACTGGGGGAACACCAGATTCCATACCTCGATGTAGCGGTCGCCGTCCTCATCGGCGGAACCCGGCGGGCCACCCGGCACTTCGGGGCCATGGTCGTAGAAGATTTCGGTGCAAGGGCCGCAGGGGCCGGTATCGCCCATCGCCCAGAAGTTGTCGCCGTGATCCACCACGCGCTGGGCTTCGATGCCGATCTTGTCCCGCCACAGGCGGCGGCTCTCATCATCGGTCGGATGCACGGTGACCCAAAGGCGCTCCTTGGGCAGCTTGAGCTCCCCGGTCACGAACGCCCATGCCCAGGCGATGGTCTCCTCCTTGAAGTAGTCGCCAAAGCTGAAGTTGCCCAGCATCTCGAAGAAAGTCAGGTGGCGGGCCGTGTAGCCCACGTTCTCGAGATCGTTGTGCTTACCCCCGGCACGCACGCAGCGTTGCGAGGAGACCGCCCGCCGGTAGCCCGGATCCACCCGGCCGAGCAGGGCGTCCTTGAATTGGTTCATGCCCGCGTTGGTGAACAGCAGGGTCGGATCGTCACGGGGCACCAACGTGCTCGACGCAACCACCCTGTGGCCCTTGCCTTCAAAGTAGGACAGGTACGCTTGGCGCACCTCGGCGGTCTTCATGGGAGTTCGCCTGCGAAAAAGGCGGCAAGTATAGCTTGGAAGTTGCTGCGCGCCCGCTTTGCGGGCGCGTTGGAGTTTCGCTGGCGCGAAACTCCGCGCACGTTGCGTGAGGCAGGTTACCGGCGCAGCTGTTCCAAGAGGCGGTGGATCAGTTCGGCAGGGAAACCGCGCCGGGAGAGAAAGCGGGCTTGAGCGGCGTAGCTGGCGGTCTTGGCCGAGGCGTCCAAACCGCCCTTATCTCGGCTGGGGAACTTCTTGGCCAAGGCTCGGGCCGCCACTTCCGACCAATAGGCGGGGGGCTGGCTCAACGCATCTTCCGCCAAGCCTGCGTCCACTTGGCGGTCCCTGAGTTCCGCGCGAATGTACAAGGGTCCATATCCCCGCTCGACCCGACGGCGGGCGAGCGCGGCGGCAAAGCGCTCATCGCTTTGGGCGCCGTTCTCCCGCAAGCCGTCGAGCACTTCGGTGGCCACCGCCGAAGGGCATCCCTTGGCGGTTAGCTTGGCCAGCAGTTCGGCGCGGCCATGCTCACGCTGGCCCAACAGGCGCAGGGCCAAACCCAGCGCCCGGTCATGCTGTCCGGCCAAGGCATCGCCCATCAGCGAATTGACGCCGTCCGGTCAGGTGGCCGCGCCGGCCAGGACATCCGCTTCGCCAGCGGCTTCGTCAGCTCCTTGCTGCGGAAGCAACTGCCGCCGTATGGCCGCCTCCAGCTCCGAGCGTATCTCCGGATGGGCCTCAAGGTATTCCGCAGCGTTCCTGCGGCCTTGGCCGATGCGATCCGAATTGTAGGCGTACCAAGCGCCGGACTTTTCGATCAGGCCCTGCTGCACGCCCAGTTCCAGAATCTCGCCCATGCGGTTAATGCCCTTGGCGTAGAGGATCTGAAATTCAGTTTGCCGGAAGGGCGGCGCCACCTTGTTCTTCACCACCTTGACCCGGGTTTCGTTGCCGATGACCTCATCGCCGTCCTTGACGGCGCCGATGCGGCGGATGTCCAAGCGGACGGAGGAGTAGAACTTCAGCGCGTTGCCGCCGGTGGTGGTTTCCGGCGAGCCGAACATCACGCCGATCTTCATCCGAATCTGGTTGATGAAAATCACCAAGGTGTTGGAGTGCTTGATGGAGCCGGTCATCTTGCGCAGGGCCTGGCTCATCAGGCGGGCCTGCAGGCCCACATGGGAATCGCCCATCTCACCCTCGATTTCCGCCTTGGGGGTGAGCGCCGCCACCGAGTCCACCACCACCACGTCCACCGCCCCTGAGCGAACGATCATGTCGGCGATTTCCAGCGCCTGCTCCCCGGTATCCGGCTGCGAGACGAGCAGGTCCTCGGTATCCACGCCCAAGGACTCCGCATAGATGGGGTCCAAGGCGTGCTCGGCGTCAATGAACGCGCACACGCCGCCAGCCTTCTGGGCCTCGGCAATCACCTGCAGGGTGAGGGTGGTCTTGCCGGACGACTCCGGGCCGTAGATCTCCACCACCCGCCCCCTAGGCAGCCCGCCGATGCCCAAGGCCACGTCCAGCCCCAGGGAGCCGGTGGATATGGAGGGAATGGCGACGCGCTCCCGGTCGCCGAGCCGCATCATGGAACCCTTGCCGAACTGGCGTTCGATCTGCGTGAGGGCGGCGCTCAACGCCCGTTCCCGATTGCCGCCGCGCACCGGATCCGCTTTCGCGGTGGTTGCCTTCGCCATGACGATTTCCAAGCCGTTGAAAAGAGGATTTGACGGTATATGCCGCAAGCGTCAAAGGCAACACCTCAAGCGGCCCCCACGCGAAATTGAGTGATCGCCCACAGCCGCCGAAGCCAATGCCGCACAATCATCGCCCGCGTCCACAACCTATGCACCACAAGAAAGGCATCGCAATCTGACCTAAGCGACGAGGCGCGCCCGCGAAGTGGGTGGGATGGCCGCGCGAAACGGTTGCTATAATTCGCCCGGAGCGCACGAGCTCATCGATTTCACCAATCACCGAAAGAGGACACCGATCATGAGGAATCCACTGCATTGCGTTTTGTCCGCCGCCTCCGGCCTCGCCCTTGCCGCCGTCGCGGCCTCTGCTGCGGCGGAGCCGATCTCCGAGCAGACCGTCATTGACGCCCAGAAAACCTGGGGCGAGGGCATAGTCGCCATTTCCAAGGTTCATGCCGACGGCGGCGACTACGCCGCCCGGGCGAAGGAGCACATCAACGACCTTTACGCCTATGGCGAGACCGACGTCATGTTCAAGCCGACCTTGGCCGCGGAAGACCAGTTCCGGGAGACATTTGACGAAGCGCTGAGCTATTTCATCGGGCAGGACGGAACGGAGGACAAGGGATTCGCCATCTCAGGCTGGACCAACGTTCGCTGGGAGAGCAACGGCATCCACACCGATGACGACTCCGCAATGGCCATGGGCAACTACTACTTCACGGGCCCGGACGGTGACGAGACGAAGGTGGAGTACACCTTTGGCTACGTCCTTGTTGACGGCGGCCTGAAGATCAACCTTCACCACTCATCGCTGCCCTTCAGCCCCGAGTAAATCGTTCTATGACATAGAGCGCGTTGCGCGTCACGCTCCCAGCAAGTCAATTGCGCAACAGCGCATCAGCTCGCCGCAGGAAGTCCTCCTCATCGCGGCACTCCGAGGCCGCAGCCATCACCGCATCCAGAGGTGCGTGGACAAGCGCCTCGGCCTTGGCGTCAAGCCTCGGGGAGATCTGGATGCCTTTTGCCAAGAGGGTGTGGCGCAGAAGCTCCGTCAGCACTTCGAGGCGACCTGCCAAATGGCCTTCCCGGCGCCCTTCCCGGCGCTCCGCGCCGAGCACGGGATCATGCTCAGGGGTTGTGCCCTCCTGCTCGCCCAAGGCGCGGCCCACCCGGCGCAGCGCCTCAATGGTCTCCAAAGACATCGCGCGCTCGTTCAGGGCGCGGTGAACATCCGCCGCACTCCAGCCCGGGAATGCCTGGCTGACATCCGCCTCGCTGTAGCTGCCCGAACACAGAAGATAGATCGACAGGCCCGCCGGACGACCGCGCGGACTGCTCGGCAGGCGCCGATCCGGCACTTCGACCCAGACCTCGGGGAAACCCCAGGACTCGTAGAGCCAGAGCTTGCCGCGCCGAACGTCCGTGGTCAGGTCCGCCTCCAGCACCACGTCCGGCAGAACGTCCTCGCCCACCTCCACGGCCGCGCCATCGGGCTGGTCGCGCTCAGGGTGCAGGTAAACCATCTGGTCGGCCTGCATGATGCGATGGCGCTCGCCGCGCGCGTTGCGCACCAACAGGTCGGCGGCGCCAAAGGTCTCGATGGGGCTGCCGCGAAAGGCGGCGATGCGCTCCGTCAGGCGCGCCAAGCGCTGACTGGGCCGTTCGTGGTACAGGCTGGTGGGTTCGCGCAACGTCCAAGCGGTCTCCGTATCGGCCTCCCAGTACTCGAAGCGTCCCTCGTGGCCCTCGATCTCGTCCCGGCGCAGATGCACGGGATGGCAACCCGGAAACTCAATTGAGCGCCCCGCTCCAACCCCCTGTCGGGAGAGCGCCTTTCGCCGATAACGCACCGGCACCGCCGTTGCTGTGCTTCTGCTTGCCATGCCGGGATTCTAGCCTGGCTCCGCAAGCCGCTGCCACCTGCGCGAACCTTGAGGTAGTGGCTCAGTTTGAATTTTCGGTAGTGTCTCAGTTTGCCTTTGACTGGGCTTGAGCGGCTGGCGCTCTGACGCGCGTCACTGCGAGGGCAGGATGCCCTCGCTCCGGGGTGAGACGCCCACTTCAGGTGAGATCCCCCGGAGCGAGTTTCCGTCTTGTCAACGGTTAGATGCCTTTTTTGCGCGTGTTGCAGCAAGCTGGCGGATGCCGCTCGCTACGTACTGCTGCGACGGTTCACCAACGTCCGCCCTTTGGGTAACAATACCGACCATGAAACGCGCCCGCCAAACGCCGATGATGCAGCAGTACCTCAGCATCAAGGCGCAACACGCCGAACATCTGCTGTTTTACCGAATGGGCGACTTCTACGAACTCTTCCATGATGACGCCAAGCGGGCGGCGCAGCTCCTCGACATCACCCTGACCAGCCGCGGCCAGTCCAATGGCGCGCCGATTCCCATGTGCGGCGTGCCCTTCCACGCCGTCGAGGGCTATCTGGCCAAACTCGTGCGACTCGGCGTCTCAGTTGCCATCTGCGAGCAGATCGGCGACCCGGCAACGGCCAAGGGGCCGGTCGCGCGCCGTGTGCAGCGCATCGTGACGCCGGGCACCGTCACCGAGGAGGCGCTGCTTGAAAACGCCAGCGACAGCGCGCTGCTGGGGCTGGCCCCGGTGGGCCGGAGCCAGCCCCAGCGCTACGGCATGGCCATCCTCAATCTGGGCCGCGGCGAACTGGCTACCCAAACCATCGACCGCGAAGACGATCTGCGAACCGAGATCGCACGGCTGGAACCGGCGGAAATCCTCACGCCGGCGGAGCTTGAGGCGTTAAGCGGCCTGCCCCAACAGGCGTTGGACGGGCTGCGCTTCGATGCGGACCTCGGCTTTCGCTTTCTGTGCGAGCACTTCGGCACCGCCGACCTGCGCGGCTTCGGCCTGGCGCCCGACGACCCGGCCATCGGCGCTGCCGCCGCCGTGCTGAAGTACGCCCAAGCCACCCACTGCCAGAGCTTGGCCTACATCGATCGCATCACGCCCGTGGTGACGGGCGAATTCCTCAAGCTCGACCCGCACAGCCGCCGCAATTTGGAGATTGACCGGGGCGCGGATGGCGGCGAATCCGGCACCCTGTTCGCGCTGATGAACAGCGCGCGAACCGCCATGGGGGCGCGCCTGCTGCGGCGCTGGCTGAATGCGCCGTCCACCGTCGAGGCGGTCATCAGCAGGCGCCAAAACGCCGTCACCGCCCTGCTTGAGGCCAACCAACGGGACGATCTGCGCAAGCGGCTGGACGAGGTGGGGGACATGGAACGCATCGTCTCGCGCATCGCCCTGCAGTCGGCACCGCCCCGGGATTTGTCGCGATTGCGCACCGCCCTCCACGAAATCCCCAGCGTCAGGGGTTTGATCGAGCCTCTGGCCGCACCCCATCTAGCGGAGCTTGCGCAGCGGATGCCGGACTTCCCAACCGTCCAGGACTTGCTCGACCGGGCAGTGGTCGAGTCGCCGCCCGCCACGATCCGCGAGGGCGGCGTGATCGCCAGCGGCTACCACGCGGAACTCGACGAACTGCGCAGCCTGACCGAGCGGGCCGCCGATTGGCTTGCCGAACTGGAGGCCGGCGAACAGGAGCGCACCGGCATCGCCAACCTCAAGGTGGGCTACAACCGGGTACATGGCTACTACATCGAGACGTCCAAGGCCGCCGCCAGCGCGGTTCCCGCCGACTACGTTCGCCGCCAAACGCTGAAGAACGCCGAACGCTACATCACCCCCGCGCTGAAGTCCTTTGAGGACCGGGCCTTGACCAGCCGCGCCCGAGCCCTGCAGCTGGAAAGGTCGCTCTACGACGCCCTGCTCGTCGAACTCGCCGCCGAAGCCGCAACGCTGCGCCGCGCCGCCGAGGCGCTGGCCGAGCTGGATGTGCTCGCCGCCTTCGCCGAACGGGCGCAAAGTTTGGGCTTTGCGCCCCCACGCTTCACCAACCAGCCCGGCTTCTCGATCAGCGGGGGCTGGCACCCGGTGGTGCGCGAGGCGCTCAGCGATCCCTTTGTGCCCAACGATCTCGACCTGAACGACCGCCAGCGCATGCTGATCATCACTGGCCCCAACATGGGCGGCAAATCGACCTACATGCGCCAAACCGCGCTCATCGTGCTGCTCGCCTGCACCGGCAGCTACGTGCCGGCGGCGGCGGCCAGCATCGGCCCTGTGGATCGAATCTTCACCCGCATAGGCGCTGCCGACGACCTGAGCGGCGGACGCTCCACCTTCATGGTGGAGATGACCGAAACGGCCAACATCCTGCACGGCGCCACCGACCGCAGCTTGGTCCTGCTCGATGAGATCGGGCGCGGCACCAGCACCTACGACGGCTTGGCGCTGGCCTGGGCCACCGCCCAGCACTTGGCCGAGTCGCGCCGCGCCTTCACGCTGTTCGCCACCCACTACTTCGAGCTGACCGGCTTGGCCGCGAGCCTGCCCGCCACCGCCAACGTGCATCTCACCGCTGCCGAATACAAGGACCAGGTGGTCTTCCTGCACGAAGTCCGGCCGGGCCCCGCCAGCCAAAGCTACGGCATCCAGGTGGCCCGGCTGGCCGGCGTGCCCGCCGCGGTGCTCAACAAGGCCAGAGCCCGGCTACGGGAACTGGAGTCCCAGCCAGCCGCCAACGCCAACCAAGCCGACCTGTTCAGTGAGCCTGCGGCGGGCCAGCCCGTGGAGGGGGAGCCGCCGCCCGAGGATCCTTTGCGGGCGCAGCTGGAGCGCATTGAACCCGACAACCTCACCCCGATGCAGGCATTGGAAGTGCTGTTTGAGTTGAAGAAGCTGTAGCAGCCCTGTCGGGGTGATTGCCCGATTGCGGCGACCAGCGTTAGCATGGCCATCCGTGGAAAATCTGGACGCCTAACCACCAAGCGACCGCGATTGGCCCAACGCCAGCGGCTTCGAGTGCGACGGGATTAAGTGAGTCATGGATGAAGTTCGGCTAGAAAACTTCCGGTGCTTCCGGGAGCAGCAAACCGCCCGATTGGCCCCGCTAACGTTGTTGGTTGGGGAAAACAGCACGGGCAAAACATCTTTCTTGGCGATGGTTCGTGCACTGAACGCGATCTTCGCAGGGAAGTGGCAGTACAACTTCAAGGACGAACCCTACGATTTGGGCAGCTTTGACGAGATTGCCCACCATCGGGGGGGGGGAGGGGGAAGAGCCACGGAATTTGCAGCCGGATTTAGTGGATCTCAAATGCTTCGTCGCAGCAAGTCCAATCCAATCACCTTGCCCTACAAGGTGGACTTGAGATTTGCACGCCAAGGCACCGTTCCAGTCCTGACGCGCCGTCAATGGCAAAGCAAAAGGGCATGGATAAGTGAGAGCTTTCATCCAGACAAGGTCGAATTCGGCGAGGGCCCAGATGTTTGGACGTGGCAACCCAACTCAGGTTTGGAAGGGGAAGACGAAGTCCGGGATCCACCGCCTCTTGCACTGTGGGGATGGTCTTCCTTCCTGCGGGACATCCATAGCGGTGAAGACATCCTGCCAGAGAGCGAAGGCAAGCCAACCCCAACTCCGCAGCAACTCAAGCGGATTGAGCGTCTTGTGCGTGTGGCCCGTTGGGGGGGGCGCTCACCGCTGGCGCATGGAGGTCCACTGTTCGCCGCAGCTCCCGTGCGGTCCAAGCCACATCGAACCTACGACCCGTCACCCTATGCATTCGACTCAGAGGGCAGTTATGTGCCCATGTATTTAGCCGATATCTTTTTTCGTGAGCGCAAAGCATGGGAGTCGATGAAGGCGAGCTTGGAGAAGTTCGGACGGGATTCAGGCTTGTTCGACGAAATCAACATCAAGCCACTGGGGAGACGGGATAGCGAGCCTTTTCAAGTGCAGATCAGAAAGGCTTCCGCAACAGCCAAAGGCCCAAATCGGAACTTCATCGACGTGGGCTATGGCGTCAGCCAGACACTGCCCATCCTAACCGAGCTTTTCCGCAAGGATTCAGCTAAGACTTTTTTGCTACAACAGCCGGAAGTGCATCTGCACCCAAGCGCCCAAGCCGCCCTCGGCACCCTGTTTTGCCGGCTCGCTAGCCAAGGACGCCAGCTTTTGGTGGAGACCCACAGCGACCACCTGATCGACCGAATCCGCATGGACGTCCGCGATGGAACCACCGAACTGAAGCCGAAGGACGTATCCATCCTATACTTCGAGCGTGGCAACATCGACGTCCATATCCATTCGTTGGACATCGACCAAGAGGGCAACATCCTCGGCGCACCCGCGAGCTATCGTCAGTTCTTCATGGCGGAAACCCGAAGGTCGCTCAACCTCTGATGTGCGCGATCCTCGACAACGACGTTTGCGGCGAAGTCTTCGGCAACAAACGGACGCCTGCCGGCACGGGCTTTCTCGATTGGCTGGATTCGAGCGGCCATTTGGTGTCGGGAGGCCAAAACAAAAGAGAACTCGACGGCAACAGCACATTTCAAGTGTGGTGGCAACAAGCAACTTTGGCGGGCAGGACCACCTTGATCAACCAAAGCAAGGTCAATCAACTACAGCAACAGCTCGAAGACAAACAAGAGTGCCGCTCCAACGACGCCCACATCATCGCATTGGCCCGGATCAGCGGTGCTCGACTGCTGTACTCCAACGACCGCGACTTAACCGACGACTTCAGGGACCGCGGTCTAGTCCCGAATCCACGAGGCAGGGTTTACTCGACAAACGTGACCCAGGACTTCAATCCTCAGCGCCGCAACCTGCTTCGCCAAAGCCGTTGCCAAAAACCTCGAAGCCGGACCCCTAAAGCCCACGTGGGTCAAGGCTGAACCACTTCCTCCGCCGCCATGAACAGCCGCACGCTATCGGGGTCGGCAAAGTTCCGCGCATCCTGGGACTGGTCCTCGCGCATTTGGCGCGACGCCATGGCGGCTTCGGCGGTGGCGAAGTCCGGCCAGTGCAGTTCGGTGACGCCGTCGAAGGCCGGTGCGCCGTCGTCGTAGAGGTGGCGCAAGGGGTGGCACTGGAAGTAGGCCAGCGCCTGCTCGGTGCGGGCGGCGATGGGGCCGTGGGTGCGCCACCAGTAGGTCTGGAAGTAGTCGATGCCGAGGCCCGGCTTGCGGTCGAAGGGAAACACGCCCTTGACGCCTTGGCCATGAACGTGGCCGGGCAGGCGCATGATGGTGCGCTCATGGCCCACCACCACACCGGCAGCGCGGACGCCATCCGCCCAAAGGCCGGCCAGCCGAGTCACATTGGCGGCGGCGTCAACGGCGGGCGCTGCGTAGTCGAAGCGCAATTCGGCGACGCCGGCAAAGGGCGGCGGGTCGTCGGAAAGCTGCCGGTCAAAGGTGCGGGTCTGGACGTACTCCACCGCCGTCGGCGCCGTTCGGTGCAGTTCGCTCAGCGCCGCCGCGCCCCGGTAACGGAACGGGTCGGCACCCGGCGCCGCGTCCAGGAAGACGTGGAGCTTAATCACGGCTGGCTCGGGCCTTGGCCTCCCGCCGCCGGGCGTGCAGGATCGGCTCAGTGTAGCCGCTCGGCTGGACCAGTCCCTTGAACACCAAATCCCTAGCCGCTTGGAAGGCGATGCTGTCGGCGAAGTTCGGCGCCATGTTGCGGTAGGCGGGATCGCCCGCGTTCTGGGCATCGACCACCGCCGCCATGCGCTCGAAGGTCTCCTGGACCTGGGCTGGGCTGCAAATCCCGTGGTGCAGCCAGTTGGCCATGTGCTGGCTGGAGATCCGGCAGGTGGCGCGGTCCTCCATCAACCCCACGTCGTTGATGTCGGGCACCTTGGAGCAGCCGACGCCCTGATCGATCCAGCGCACGACATAGCCGAGGATGCCTTGGGCGTTGTTGTCGAGCTCGGCCTGCACCTGCTCGGCGGAAAGGTTCTCCCCAGCCAGCAGCGGGATGCGCAGGATGTCGTCGAGGCTGGCGGCTGGGCGCGACTCCAGTTCCGCCTGCCGCTGGCCCACGTCAACCTGGTGGTAGTGCATCGCGTGCAGGGTGGCCGCAGTGGGCGAGGGCACCCAGGCGGTGTTGGCGCCCGCCTTGGGATGGCCGATCTTGGCGGCGAGCATTTCCGCCATCTCGTCCGGCTTCGGCCACATGCCCTTGCCGATCTGGGCTTGGCCGCGAAAGCCACTGGCCAAGCCGACATCCACGTTGGCGTCCTCATAGGCGGCGATCCAAGGCTGCGCCTTGATGGCCTCCTTGGGCAGGAAGGGGCCGGCCTGCATGCTGGTGTGGATTTCATCGCCGGTGCGGTCGAGGAAGCCGGTGTTGATGAAGACGATGCGCTCGCGGGCCTCGAAGACGCAGGCCGCCAGATTCACCGTGGTGCGCCGCTCCTCGTCCATGACGCCGATCTTCAACGTGTTCGGCGCAAGCCCCAAGGTGCCCTCAACCCGGCTGAACAGGGTGGCCGTCAGCGCCACCTCCTCCGGCCCGTGCATCTTCGGCTTGACGATGTAAACGCTGCCGGTTCGGGAGTTGCGCACCGGCCCTTCCCCTTGCAGGTCGTGCAGCGCCGCCAAGGCGGTCAGGAAAGCGTCCAGAAAACCCTCCGGCACCTCGTCGCCAGCGCTGTCGAGCACCGCATCGGAGGTCATCAGATGGCCGACGTTGCGCACCAGCATGAGGCTGCGCCCCGGCAGCGTCAGCGGTTCGCCGTCGCTGCCGGTGTAGGTGCGATCCGGAGTCAGCCGCCGCACGATGCTGCGCCCGCCCTTGTCCAGCCGCTCTTCGAGATCGCCCTTCATCAGGCCCAGCCAGTTGCCGTAAACCAAGCACTTGTCCTCGGCGTCCACCGCCGCCACCGAATCCTCGCAGTCCTGGATGGTGGTGACCGCCGACTCCAGCACCACGTCCTTGACGCCCGCCGGATGGGCGGCGCCCACCTCGTGGCCGCGGTCGATCTGAATCTCGATGTGCAGGCCGTGGTGGCGCAGCAGGATGGCGCTCGGCTCATCCTCCCCCACATGCCCCCGAAACTGGCCGGGGTCGGCGAGGCCGGTGTTGCCGCCGTCCGCCAACACCGCGCGCAGGCCATTGCCGCCCTCGCCTTGGCCGATGCCGTAAAGGCGCACGTCCTTGTGGCTGGCGCCCGCCAACGGCACGGTCCGGTCGAGAAACTCGGCGGCCCGTTCGATGACCAATTCGCCCCGCGCCGGGTTGTAGCTGCTGCCCTTTTCGCGGCCCGGCGTCTCCGGCAGCACATCGGTGCCGTAGAGGGCGTCGTAGAGGCTGCCCCAACGAGCGTTGGCCGCGTTCAGCGCATAGCGGGCGTTCATCACCGGCACCACCAGTTGCGGCCCCGCCAGAACGGCGATTTCCGGATCCACCTTGTCCGTGGCGATGGTGAAATCGCCGGGCGGGGGGACGAGGTAGCCGATCTCCTCCAGGAAGGCGCGGTACGCCCCCGCATCGAGCGGCTGGCCCTTGCGGGCCAGATGCCAAGCGTCGATCTGCTCCTGCAAGGCTTCCCGCTTCGCCAGCAGCGAGCGATTCAGCGGCCCCAACTCATCAAGAGCCGCCTCAAAGCCCGCCCAAAAGGCATCGCCGTCCACGCCCGTGCCGGGCAGCATGCGTTCAGTCACCAACTTGTCGAGTTCCGCGGCCACCTGCAAGCCGCCGCGCCTTACCCTTGTTGCCATCGTCGCTCCTTCTTGACTGCCCGCCTAACGGAAAGCGGGCTAGTATAGCGGCGGCATCGGGAAATGCCTTGGGAACAATCGAACGAAATGAAGATTCTCGCCGTTGGCGACATGCATTTGGGACGCAGGCCGTCGCGCTTGCCGCCCGCGTTGGCGGATCGGGCGAGGGAGCTCGGCCCGGCGGGGGCTTGGCAACGCACGGTCGCCGCAGCGTTGAAAGCCAAGGTGCAAGCCGTGGCGTTGGCGGGCGACGTGGTGGAGAAGGAGGACGACTTTTTCGAGGCGTACCGGGAGTTGGCAGGGGGCGTCAAGACCCTCGCCGAAGCGGGCATCGACGTGGTGGGGGTCGCGGGCAATCACGACGTCAAAGTCCTGCCCCGCCTGGCAGCCGAAATCCCGGAGTTCAAGCTGCTTGGCCAAGGTGGCCAGTGGGAGGCTTGGACGCTTCCCGACGAAACCGAATCCCTCACCCTCTGGGGTTGGTCGTTTCCCCAAGCCAAGGTGCTGCAAAGCCCCTTGCCGAACGCGCCCTTCGAGCGCCGGCCCGGCCTCAACTTGGGGCTCCTGCACTGCGACCGGGATGCCGGAGCAAGCCCCTACGCCCCGGTGACTGGCGCGGATTTGGAGCGGGCAGGCCTCGACGGCTGGCTGCTCGGCCACATCCACAAGCCTGACGCACTCAGCGCACCAAGGCCGAACGGCTACCTCGGCAGCCTCACCGGCTTGAGCCGTCGGGAATCCGGCGTCCGCGGCCCTTGGCTCATCACGGTTGAGCGCGGCGCCTTGAGCGAAATGGCCCAACTGCCGTTGGCGCCCTTGCGTTGGGAACGCTTGGAGGTGGACATTGAAGGCATTGCCGAACCCGCCGACGCGAAGAGCCAACTCATCGCCAGCCTCCGCCGGTCCGATGAGCGCTTCACCGACCCGAACCACGCGCCCGAGGCCATGGCGCTGGACCTGCGCTTCACGGGACGCACCCGGTTTGGCAGCAAGGCTCTTGAGGAATTCAGCCAAGAGGATCGCGACGCCATCTACACCGGCACTGGCGACCGGCACTACTTCATCGAGGCGCTCAGCGCTCAAACCCGCCCGGAAATCGAGTTGGCGCAACTGGCCGAACGCAACGACCCGCCGGGTCTGCTCGCCCAACGGCTGATGTGGCTGCAGGAGTCCGAGGGCCACAAAGAACGGGACCGCCTGGTGGCCTTGGCGAGGGAACGGCTCACTCGTGAAGCCGAGAAGCCCGTTTGGAGCGCCTTGCCGCCCATCGACCCTGACCCGGCGCACTGGCTGAAGGAAGCCGGCCACCGCGCCCTCGACCAGCTGCTGGCGCAATCCGCAGAGACGGATTGATGCGCCTGCGCCGCCTGACGATCCATGCCCTGCCGGGCATCACGCCGGGCTTCACGTTCGCGCCGCCGGATGCCGGCGTGATCCTCATCACCGGCCCCAACGCCATCGGCAAGAGCAGCTTGGCCCGCGCATTGAAGCACTTGTTGGGCGGCGTTGATCGAAGAGGCGACCCGCCCGCCCTGTCCTTGGCAGCGGAGTTCGACATCGGCGGCAGCCGCTGGCAGGTGACGCGCAACGGCGGGCAAGTCGTCTGGATGCGCGACGGTGAGCCCACCACGTCTCCGTCATTGCCGTCCGCTGGCCAAATCAGCCTGTACCGCCTGTCGATGGAAAGCCTGCTGGCTGATGACCCAAGCGACCAAGCGATGGCGGAGGAGCTCTGGCGAGCCTTGCGCGGTGGTTTCGACTTGGATGCGCCGCGCATCGCTTTAGGGAGCCGTTGGGGCCGAAAGGAGGAAGGCACCCTGTCAAAGGCCCGCAGTGACCTAGGAAACGTGGAGCGACGTTATGCCGCCCTGCGGAGCGATGAGGCCAAGTTGCCGGCCTTGGACCGCGACATCAAGGCAGCCCAGCGGGCCGCTGAGCGCCTTGAGCAACTGCAGCAGGCGATGGAACTGCACCGGGCCATCGACCTGCGGGAAGACCTGCACGACGCAGTCAAGCAGTTTCCCCCTGACATGGACAAGCTTAAGGGCAACGAACTGGAGCGGCTGGAAGCCTGCGACGCAAAAGATGCGGAACTGCGCGCAAGGATGCAGGAGGAGCAGCGCAAGCTCCAAGCGGCCCAAGCCGACTGGCAGGACAGCGGTTTGGCGGACGCAGCCCCCGAAGCCGAGACGGTGGCCCGGATGGAGGCGCGTTTGAATGCCTTGGACCGCCACGCAGGCGACCGAGCGCGTGCCGAAAAGGATGCGACCGAGGCCGAAGCGGCGTTGCAGGCCGCTCAGGCTCAATTCCAAGGCAGTGGAGAGGCCCCCAACCTCAGCGCGGACAGCCTCGAGCAAGCCAGGGCGATCGTCGAGCCGTTGGTCGATGTCCAAGCCCGTCTTCGCGAACTCCAGCAACAACTCAAGTTGGCTGGCGAGCTGCCGGATGACGCTGAGATCGATCAACATAGGGGGGGCGTTGATGCTTTGCGAAGCTGGTTGGCCGCCGTCGCGCAGCCGGGCCCAACCCGCCCGGGGATCAGCAGCGCCATCTGGCTCACGGCCTCAGCCCTCGCGGCCATCGCCGCTGCGGTGGCCGTGATTGGGCGGGCGTGGAGCGGCTTGGTGGCCATTGCCGCTGCGGGGCTGGGGTTGGTTTGGGCGCTTGTGGGACAGGCAAAACGAACCGGGCAGGCCACGTCCGTTGCCGATGACGCCATGAAGGCGTTTATGGACACCGAACTCGACCCGCCCAAGGCGTGGTCTTCGGCCACCGTGGAAGGGCATCTGCGGCGCACCGTCGAGCCACGCCTGAACGAATTGATCCTGCAACGGGAGAGGGCTTCGGTTGCGCCCAAGCTGCGTGCGGAGATCGAGGATGCGCAATCCGCAATCGAGCGCTTGGGCAAGGAAAAGGCGGAACTGGCCAAGGCGATTGGGTTCAACCCCGAATTGGCTGGACCGCCCTTCTACCGGCTGGTCGAGGTGGCCAGCCAATGGGACCAAGCGCGCAAGCAGTGCGAGGCAAGCAAGCTGGCGCTGGCGCAGCTCGACGGCAAAATGGCCGCCGAGGCCGGGGAAGTGCGCCGCTCTCTGGAACAGTGGCGGACCGCCGAGGCGCCGCCCTTTGACGCCACGACCGCAAACGCGGCCATCGAGGAACTGCGAATCGCCTTCAATCACCTCAAGAGGCGTTTGGACGCCGCGAACGATGCGCAAGGCAAGGTCGCGTCCTGCCGGCGGGAAGCCCAATCACTCGAACGTCAAGTCAGGGGGGTTGAGAAGGACGTTCAAGGCCTGTTGGCCGAGGCCGCGCTTGAAACCCATCAACGCGACGAACTGGCGGGGCGAATCGAACGCCTTGCCGAGTGGAAGGAGGCGTTCGAGAAGCTCACGGATGCCATGCGCGACGAAAGCAGGCTCCGCTCGGCACTCGCTGAACACACCGAACTGATCGCCGCGGTTGAAAGCGGCGAGATCGAACAACTGAAAGCCGACCTGGAGCGCGCCCGCAGCAAGGCGAACACTTACACGGACGTCATCAAGGAGCGCCAACGCATCGAGACCCAGCTCGATGAGGCTGGCCGGGAGCACGACCTGGAACGGGCCGCAGGCGCACTCGACGCTGCCACGGCGGCCCTTGAGGACAAACGCGACGAAGCATTGCGCAGCCAAGCCACTGAGACCCTGCTCAGCGAAATTGAGCGTCAATTCAGGAGCCAGCACGAACCCGACCTGCTGCGCCGAGCCAAGGAGCGATTCGAACAGGTGACCGCGCACGAGTTCTCGCTCGAACTGCGCGACGGCAACCGATTCGCCGCCCGCGATCTCAAACAAGGACAGCTCAGGACCTTAGAGGAACTCTCTTCCGGCACCCGCATGCAACTGCTGCTGGCCCTGCGCCTGGCTTGGACGGAAGCCCAGGAGCAAGGCGGTGAATCCCTGCCGCTGTTCCTCGACGAGGCGCTGACCACCAGCGATGAGGACCGTTTCGCCGTGATGGCCAACACGCTCACCCGGTTGGCCGAAGCGGGCGAGCGGCAGATCTTCTACCTCTCCGCCCGACGCCACGAAAGCGCCTTGTGGCGGCAGGCAACGGGTGCAGAACCTCCAGTGGTCGATCTGGCGGCAGTCCGTTTCGGCACGGCGCGCCTCGAAGCCAAGGACTTCCAGGTCGAAACCCCACCGTCACTGCCGTCCCCGGCCGGCCACGATGCGGCCAGCTACGCAGCGCTGCTAGGCGTTGCGCACTTCGACCCACGCCTTGATCCGGGCGGCATCCACCTCTTCCACCTGCTCCGCGACGACCTCGAATTGCTGCACCGCCTGATGGCCACTTGGCGGATCAAAACGCTCGGCCAACTCGACAGCCTGCTCGCCAGCAACGCCGCCGAGGGCGCCATTCCTGACGCCGCGGTCCGCAGCCGCCTAAAGCAACGATGCGAAGCCACAAGAACTTGGACGGGCCTCTGGCGCCAAGGCCGGGGCCGGCCCGTCAACCGCGCAGTCCTTGAGCAGGCCGCTGCCATAACTGACAACTTCATCGACGGGGCTGCTGAATTGGCTGACGAACTGCAAGGCGACGGCGCGGCGCTCATTGACGCGCTGCGCCAACGCCGTCTGAGCGGTTTCCGCAAGAGCAAGGCCGACGAATTCGAACAATGGCTCGCGGACGAGGGCTACACGGACAACCGAGATCGGCTGCCCCCCGAAGCGCGCCGCCGCTTGACCCTAGCCGCTGTGGCGCCGCAAGGCGAAGAAAGTGCCGCGGACGTCAACCAGCTTGTGAACTCGCTGGAGGGGACAGTCGAATCGTGACGGCCAAGGTTGCAATACCGAGCTGGCTGGAAAGCTCTGGGTGGTCCACGCATTCCGGAAGAAGTCGAAAATGGACATACGGACGCCGAAGCCGGAGATCGATCTGATCGCGGCCCGGCTGGCCCGATTGAAACGCGAGGTGTTGTCATGAACGAGTCCGAGTTCGAACTGATCGAAGGAAGCGGCAATGTGTATCGTGATCTCGGCGATCCGGAAGCGGACTTGAAGCATGCCAAGGCGGTTCTTGCCGCCCGCATCATCATGACACTGGACCAGCGCGAGTTGTCGGTGCGAAAGGCCGCAGCCCTGACTCGATTTGCCGCCGCGGACTTCTCACGCATCCGAAACGCCGATCTTGGGCGCTTCACGCTGGATCGCCTGATGAAAACGCCGCTTTTCCGCTCGGATTGTGCGCCGCCGTGAACAACACGTTGGCGTCGAGAAACAACTTCACTGCCGTCGCGAGACGGCATCGACAATGCGCTGGCGTTCCGGGCCTTCGAGCCTGTCAGCAGCATCCCATTGAGCGATCTGCTCAGCGGAGTAAACATCGACTTCAACTACGACGCCCGGTTTGAGCACGATTTCATTGCCACGATCCTCTAGTATCACGACGTCGCCACCGTTGATGCCCAAGCGCTTCCGGGTTGCGGCTGGCAGGGTAATCTGACCGCGATTGGACACGACCAGTGTTTCCGGCATCTCCATATCCTGTGGTTGAATTACTGACAGGCAGATTAGCAGACTTTCGGAGAATCGGACAGTTGTGGCTCGCCCTTAAGCCCGCTGCACCAACGTCCCCGTGCCCAATCCACCCCCGCAGCACATGCTGACCAGCGCGTAGTCGCCGCCGGAACGCTTCAGTTCATGCACCGCCTTGGTGATGAGGAAGCAACCGGTGGCACCCAGCGGGTGGCCCAGCGCGATGGCGCCGCCGTTGGGGTTCACCTTGGCGGGGTCGGCGCCGACGGTCTTGGCCCAGGACAGCACCACGGAAGCGAAGGCTTCGTTGACCTCGAAGACGTCGATGTCGTCGATGCCGAGGCCGCTGGCGGCCAGCAGCTTTTCGGTGGCTGGGATCGGGCCTTCCAGCATCAGCACGGGATCGCAGCCCACCAAGGCCGTCTCCAGGATCCGCGCCATGGGCGTTAAGCCCAGGGACTCGGCGTGGGCGGCGCTCATCATCAGCACCGCAGCGGCCCCGTCGGCGATCTGCGAGGAGGTGCCGGCGGTGTGGATGCCGTCCTCCCGGGCCACCGGCTTCAAGCCGGCCAGCGCCTCCAGGCTGGTGTCGCGGGGGATTTCGTCGGTGTCGAAGACTTGTGTCGCCCCGGTCTTTTGGCCCTCGCCGTCGAACACGGGCACTTCCAAGGGAATGATCTGCGCCTTGAAGCGGCCCTCGTCCTGGGCCGTGGCCGCCCGCAGTTGGGAGGCCAGCCCGAAGCGGTCGGCGTCGTCGCGGGTCACTTGGTACTTCTCCGCCATCCGCTCCGCGCCCTCGAACTGGCTGGTGAACTCGAAGTGCTCGAAGTAGCTGCGCGCCACCGGCTTGCCGTAGGACTCCGGCAGGCCAACCGCATCCGAGCCGATCCTGAGCCGCGTCATGTTCTCGACCCCGCAGGCCATCACCGCATCGGCCATGCCGGAGCGGATCAGGCTGTGGGCGAGCATGGCGGCCTCTTGGGAGGAGCCGCACTGGGCATCGATGGTGATGCACGGCGTCTCGGTGACGCCGCCGTGGGCGAGCCAAGCCGTGCGGATGACGTTCATGCCCTGGGCGCCGAGCTTGTTGATGCAGCCGCCGACCACCTGATCGACTTGACTGGACTGCAGCCCGTTGCGCGCCAGCAGGCCCATAATGACCGGGCCCAAGGTGTCCGACGGATGCACCCAACCCAGCGAGCCTGCCTTCCTGCCCACGGCGGAGCGGGCCGCATCGACGATGACCACTTCGTTCATGGCGTTTTCCTATGCGTTGAAATTAGTGAGCGGCGGATTCTAGCGTCACTCCGACGACTTTGCCCTAGTGTCCAAATCGCCCGCCAGCGCGGCCCCGACCGCGGCTCGCCATCAGCCGCGACCGCCACGCCCGGCACGGCGACCAACGCATCGCCGCTGTACAGCAAGGGGTGGCCGGCCCTCAGCCAAGGCGGCAGGCCGGCATCCCGCATCGCCTGCTTGAGAGAGCGCGAACCTTGGGCTAAACGAATCCGCTCCCCGCCGCGGCGGAATCGAACGGTCAGCGCACCCGCTGCGCAAAACCCGCCGCTGCTGTCAGCCTCTTCAACCACCAATTCGCCATGCGGCAGCCGCAGCAAGCCGGGCGGCCGCATTTTGTAGCAGGCCGCCAGGGCCGGCGCAGCCGGAACGTAGCAGACCGCGCCGCGCCAGCGACGCAACCGCCCGCGGCCCAGGCGCAGTTCCGGCTGGGCATCGGGCGGAGCATCGAATTGGGCAGCGAACTCGGCCAGCGCCCGCTCGCTGGCGCCTTGTTCATCGAAACGGGCCAGCCAAGCGCGCAGCGCCCGGGGCCGAAGGGCGGGCGGCAAGTCGTTCAAGGGCAGCGTCTCGCGATCGAGCAGATGGCGCAGCAAGGCTTCAACGTCGGCCTGGGCCTGACCGGCGCGGGCCAAGGCGGCATTCAGGCCGGGCCAGCGCTCAGTCAGGCGGGGCAGCGTCGCATGGCGCAGGAAGTTGCGGTCGAAGGCAGCATCGGCATTGCCGGGATCCTCCATCCAGTCAAGGCCAAGCTCTTCAGCAGCATCCCGCAGCGCCCGCCTGGGGACGTCGAGGAACGGACGCAGCAGCGCCGGGCCGTCGGGCAGCCGCCGAGCGCGGGGCATGGCCGCAACGCCCCGTCCTTGGGCAAGGCGCATCAGCACCGTTTCCGCCTGGTCGTCCTGATGGTGGGCCAGCAGCAGCAGGTCGCCGGGGTCCAACAGGGCGGCAAAGGCCCGGTAGCGGGCGCGTCGGGCTTGCGCCTCGAGGTTGCCGGCCGCCACTTGAACGCGACGGCTCAGCAGTTCGACGCCCAGCGACCGGCAGACCGCTTCGCAATGCGCCTGCCATTGGTCGGCGCTTGGATGCAGGCCGTGATTGACGTGTACGGCCACCACCGGGGCCGGCAGGGCGGCGCCGACGGCGGCGTGCAGGAGAACGGTGGAGTCCAAGCCGCCTGAGAAGGCCACCGCCAGGCGCCGATGGTCAAAGTCCGCCAGCTCAAGCCGCAGGTGGCGGATCAGCGGGTTCACGGACCGTCCATGCCCACCCGAACCCGGTCGTCGCCGTACTCGGTCCTCAAGTGCGTCACCAAGGCTTCGCTGGCCTTGACCCGCCAGCCCAAGCGGATGCTGCCAGCGGTCTTCGACCCTTGGTAGTCAACGAAGACCGACGATCCGCCCTCCTCAACCCGATAGGGCTGCAAGCTGGCCGCCAGGCGGCTGGAGAAGTCGGCGGGGGCATCCTTGTGGCTCATGCCGATGCGCAGGATCGGACGGTTCTCCTCACGCCATTCGTCAATGGTGAAGGCGGCCTCGACGATGATCTTGTGGGCGCCGTTGTACTCGTCCGGCTGCACCTCGCCCTCCAGCACGAGGACTTGCCCCTTTTCCAGCTTGTGGCCGATTCTCTCGTAGGTCTTGGCGTAAACCATCGCCTCGACGCGCGCGGTGCTGTCGTCAATCACGGCCACGGCCCACTCCTGGCCCGCGTTGCGGCCCTTCCTGCCGCGCATCCTGCGCAAGTCCATCACCAAGCCGAACACCCGCTGGCGGCTCTCCCTGGGCCGCAGTTCATCGAGGCGCTGGCAGCGTGCGCTGAATTCGGCGAAGTGGGGCTCCACGGGATGGCCGGTGAGGTACAGCCCGAGCGCGTTGCGCTCCAATTCGATCCGTTCCTGGAAGGGCTGCGGCTTGACCGCCGCCTGCGGGGCGGGCTGGCGATCCTCGCCGACGCCGCCGAACAGGTCGCCGATGCCGAGCGCCGCGTCCCGGGAGTGCTGGTCCGCCGCCTGCAGCGCCTGGTCGAGTTCACCGAGCAGCTTGGCGCGGACCAAGCCCAAGTCCTCCCCCGGCGCACCGAACTCATCCATCGCCCCCGCGTGGATCAAGGCTTCGATCACGCGCTTGTTGGCCCGCTTGACGTCAACCCGCAGGCAAAACGCGGCCAAGCTCTCGAAGCGCCCGTCCCGGCGCCCCCCGTCTCCCGCGTGGTGGGCCTCGACCTCTGCTTTGCGGGCCTCACTCCCCCCTTTGCGGGCCTGGACAATGCACTCCACGGGCATGGCGCCGACGCCGCGCACCGCGCCCAACCCGTAGATGATGTCGCCGTCGATGACCGAGAAGCGGAACTCGCTGAGGTTGACGCTGGGCGGCCGCAGCTTAAGGCCCATGCGGCGCACCTCGTTGATCAGGGTGACCACCTTGTCGGTGTGGTCCATGGCGGCGGACAGGTTGGCGGCCATGAACTCGGCCGGGTGGTGGGCCTTGAGCCACGCCGTCTGGTAGGCGATCAGGCCGTAGGTGGCGGAGTGGGACTTGTTGAAGGCGTATCCGGCGAAGGTCTCCATTTCGTCGAACAGGCTCTTGGCAAGCCGGCTGTCCACGCCGTTGGCCTCGGCGCCGGCCATGAAGTCGCTGCGCACCTTGGCCATCTCCACCGGGTTCTTCTTGCCCATGGCCTTGCGCAGGATGTCCGCCTGGCCGAGGCTGAACCCGGCCAGGCGCCGGGCGATCTGCATCACCTGCTCCTGGTAGATGATGGTGCCGAAGGTGCCGCTCAGCACCGGCTCCAAGTCAGGATGCGGATAGGCGACCGCCTCCTTGCCGTGCTTGCGATGGATGTAGTCGTCGTGGGTGCCGTTGTCCAGCGGGCCGGGCCGGAACAACGCGACGAGTGCCAGGATGTCGTCGAAACGGTCCGGCAGCAGGCGGCGCACCAAGTCCTTCATGCCCCGGGACTCCAGTTGGAACACGGCGGTGGTTTCGGCGCGCTTGAGCAGGTCAAAGGTGGCGGCATCGTCCAGAGGCACTCGGTTGATGTCCACGGGCGCCCCGCCGCCGCGAGACTCAATGCCGCGGTTGATGGCTTGCACCGCCCAGTCGATGATGGTCAGCGTGGTCAGCCCCAGGAAGTCGAACTTCACCAGGCCGGCCTTCTCCACATCGTCCTTGTCGTATTGCGAAATCAGGCCGCCACTGCGCTCATCGACGTACAGCGGCACGAAATCGGTCAGCCGGGAGGGCGCGATCACCACCCCGCCGGCGTGCCGGCCGACGTTGCGCACGATGCCTTCGAGCTTGTAGCCCATGTCCATGATCTCAGCGGCCTCCTCGTCGCCGCTGATGAAGTCCCTAAGCTCCGGGCTCTTGGCCACGGCATCGCGCAGCTTGATGTTGAGTTCGTTGGGAATGAGCTTGGAGAGCTTGTCCCCAAGGACGTAGGGCTTGCCCTGGGCGCGGGCCACGTCGCGCACCACCGCCTTGGCGGCCATGGTGCCGAAGGTGGCGATCTGGCTGACGGCATCCTTGCCGTAGCGCTCGCTGACGTGCGCGATGACCCGGTCGCGGCCCTCGACGCAGAAGTCCACGTCGAAATCCGGCATCGACACCCGCTCAGGGTTGAGGAAGCGCTCGAACAGCAGGTCGTAGTGGACGGGATCCAAGTCCGTGATGCGCAGCGCGTAGGCCACCAGCGACCCGGCGCCAGAGCCCCGGCCCGGGCCGACCGGAATGCCCTGCTCCTTGGCCCAGGCGATGAACTCCATGACCACGAGAAAGTAGCCCGGGAAGCCGGTCTGGTTGATGATGCGCAGCTCATCGGCCAAGCGCTCCCGGTAGGCCGGCTCGTCGAGGGGGTAGGCATCCAGGGCGCGCAGCTCCGCCAGGCGCTCGGCCAGCCCCTGCTCGGCGGCTTGGGCCAGGAAGCTCTCCAGGGTCTCGCCCTCGGGCACGGGATAGTCCGGCAGTTGGGACTGGTCGAGCGCCAGCTCCAAGGTGCAGCGCTTGGCGATCTCGACGCTGTTGGCCAACGCTTCCGGCAGGTCGGCGAACAGCTGCGCCATGTCGTCGGCGCCTTTCAGGTGCTGTTCCGCCGAGTGGCGCCTTGGCCGACGGGGGTCGTTGACCACTTTGCCCTCGTGGATGCAGACCCGGGTTTCGTGGGCCTCAAAGTCCTCGGCGGCCAGAAAGCAGGCTTCGTTGGTGGCCACCATCGGCAGTTCGAGCCGCTCGGCAAGCGCAACGGCGGCCCGCAGGCAGGCCTCCTCGTCCTCGCGGCCCGTGCGCTGGACCTCCAGGTAGAAGCGGTCGCCGAAGCGCTCCGCCAAGGCGCCGGAGGCTTGCCGCGCGCCCTTCTCGTCGCCGCGCAGCAGCGCTTCGCCAATCTCCGAATCCCGCGCCCCGGAGAGCGCGATGAGGCCGTCGCTGCGGTCGAGAACCTCCGCGGTGGTCACGGCGCCGTGATGCTCGCCGCCGACGTAGGCCAGCGAGGTCAGTTGAATCAAGTTGCGATAGCCCGCCGAACCGCAGGCGATCACCGTCAAGCGCAGCGGCGCCCCGCCCTCGGCGGCATGGTGGGGCAAATCCACCCCGACGATCGGCTTGACCCCAGCCTTGAGGCAGGCGCGATAGAACTTGATCAGCCCGAAGAGGTTGCCGTGGTCGGTGAGGCCAATGGCCCCCATGCCGAGTTCGGCGGCCCGGCGCGCCAAGTCATCGACGCCGGGGAGTCCATCGACTACGGAGTACTCGCTGTGGGTGCGCAGGTGGACAAACTCAGCAGCGCTCATCGAACCGCGACCCTTCCTGATGGTGTTGGGGGTGCAATTTAGCAGCAGCGCGCACTGGCGCAAAGCTGGCGCGATGCATCGGGCAGGGGCCCAGCGCCTGCAGGGCAGCAAGGTGCGCCTGGGTGCCGTAGCCCTTGTGACGCTCGAAGCCGTAGCCGGAAAAGTCGTCGGCCAGCCGGGCCATCTCCGCATCCCTGGCGGTCTTGGCGAGTATCGCTGCGGCGCTGATCGGCGCAAGCCATGCATCGCCGCCCACCACAGCCACCGCGGGCACGTCCAGCTCCGGGCAGCGGTTGCCGTCAACGAACACCCGTTCAGGCCGCACCGCCAACGCGGCGACCGCGCGGCGCATGGCCAGCAGGGTGGCTTGCAGAATGTTGAGCCGGTCGATCTCGGCGACTTCGGCGCGGCCCAAGGCATGGGCGATGGCCCGCTCGCGGATCAGGGCCGCGAGTTCATCCCGGCGCTTGGCGGACAGCTGCTTGGAGTCCTTGAGCCCGTCGATGGGGCGCCCCGGATCAAGCACAACCGCCCCAGCGACCACCGGGCCGGCCAAAG
>JAPOTD010000086.1 GCA_026709365.1 Gammaproteobacteria bacterium | reverse complement strand
GCCGCCAGGTTGACGAGGGCCGGGGCGACCAGGCGGCGCTGATCTACGATTCCCCGGTGACCGGCACGGTGGCGCGCGTCACCTTCGCGGAGCTTACGGACCGGGTGGCCAAGGTGGCCGGCGGCTTGGCGGCCCTCGGCGTCGGTCAGGGCGACCGGGTGGTCATCTACATGCCCATGGTGCCGGAAGCGGTCATCGCCATGCTTGCTTGCGCGCGGATTGGGGCGGTCCATTCGGTGGTTTTCGGTGGTTTTGCGGCTCCGGAACTGGCCAACCGCATCGACGATGCCGCGCCCAAGGCGATCCTAAGCGCCTCCTGCGGCATCGAAACGGCCACTGTCATCCCCTACAAGCCGCTGCTTGACGAGGCGTTGCGTTTGGCCGGGCGGCCGGTCGCCCATTGCGTGGTGCTGCAGCGGCCGCAGTGCGAGGCGCCGCTGAAGCCGGGCCGGGATCTGGATTGGGCCGCTTGGGAGGCGGGCAGCGAGCCCGCCGATTGGGTGGCGGTGGACGCCCATGATCCGCTCTACATCCTCTACACCTCCGGCACCACCGGCAAGCCCAAGGGCGTGGTGCGCGACCACGGTGGCCATGCGGTGGCGCTGCACTGGAGTATGCAGGCCATTTACGGGGTCGATGCGGGCGATGTTTTCTGGGCCGCGTCCGATGTCGGCTGGGTGGTCGGGCACTCCTACATCGTCTATGGTCCCTTGCTGCGGGGCTGCACGGCGGTGCTCTTCGAAGGCAAGCCGGTGCGCACCCCGGATGCGGGCGTGTTCTGGCGAGTCATCGAGGAGCATCGGGTGAACTGCTTCTTCGTGGCGCCGACGGCCTTTCGCGCCATCAAGAAGGAGGATCCGGATTGCCTGCTCAAGCGCAACTACGACCTCTCATCGCTGCGCCATCAGTTCGTGGCGGGAGAGCGCTTGGATCCCCCCACCTACCATTGGCTTTGCGAGCACTTGGACGTGCCGGTCATCGACCATTGGTGGCAAACCGAGACCGGTTGGCCGATGTGCGCCAATCTGGCCGGCGTGGAGTTGATGCAGACGCGGGCGGGATCGCCCACGTTGCCGGTGCCGGGCTATGACCTGCGCATTCTCGATGAGGACGGGCGCGAGCTGGGGCCTGGTCAGGAAGGGGCGGTAGTGGTCAAGGATCCCCTGCCGCCGGGTGCATTCACCACTCTTTGGGGTGACCATGAACGCTTCCTGGACGCCTATTGGTCGCGCTTTCCCGGCTTCTACCTGACTGGTGACGGCGGCTATCGGGACGAGGACGGCTACCTTTACATCATGGGGCGCATCGACGACGTGATCAACGTTGCCGGGCACCGCCTCTCCACCGGCGAGCTGGAGGAAGTGGCGGCGAGCCATCCGGCGGTCGCCGAATGCGCCGTGGTGGGCGTTCGGGATGCGGACAAGGGGCAGGTGCCCTTTGGCCTGCTGGTGCTCAAGGACGGTGTGAACGTGGATGCCGCTGCGCTTAAGGCGGAACTGGTCGCCACCATGCGCGTCCAGGTGGGCGCGTTCGCCAACTTCAAGCGGGCCGTGGTGGTGAAGCGGCTGCCGAAGACCCGTTCCGGCAAGATTCTGCGTCAGACGCTGCGCAAGCTGATCGACAAAGAAGCGGTCGCCGTGCCGCCCACCATTGACGATCCGGCCATCATCTCCGAAATCGAGGAGGCGCTCGGTTCAGGTGGCCATCCATGATCATCGTGCAGGGCTTGATTCCGATTCTGCCGGAGCAGCGTGACGAGGCGTTGGAATTGCTGCGCTGGATGACCCAGGAGACCCTTCGGGAGAACGGGTGCATCAGCTATGAGTTCTTCGTCAGCCTAAGCGACGCCAACACGGTGCTGTTGATGCAGGAGTGGGAGGATCTGGCCACTCTGAACGCCCACTACCAGACCGAGCACATGGCCACCTTCATGAAGGCGTTGCCCGACGTGCTGCGCGGCCAAATCCGCACTCGGCGCTTCGCCGTGCATGAGTCGGAGCCCCCGGCGGAGCCGCCGCCCATCATTCACTAGCTGGTTGAAGCCCATGAAAAAGGCGGTTCTGGCGGTTCTGCTGGCGGTTGGCGCCGCGGGGTGCGAGGCGCAGCCCAGCCTGCGCTTTGCCGATGGCAGCGTCCAGACTGCTGACGCTTGGCTGGGACGTTGGCTGGTGATCAACTACTGGGCGGAGTGGTGCGCGCCCTGCTGGGCGGAGATTGAGGAGCTGAACGCGCTCAACGAGGACGAGGCCCTTTCCGCCGCCGTAATCGGCGTCAACTTTGACGGCATCGAGGGCGAGGACCTCCGGAGGCTGATCACCAAGATGGACATTCGCTTTCCCGTTGCGCTTGACGATCCGCGCCCGATTTGGGGTTACGACAGATCGCAGGTGCTGCCCATGACGGTCATCATCGGCCCGGGTGGCAACCTGCGCGGCCAACTGCCAGGTCCGCAGACCTTGGAAAGCCTTTTGGCGGCCATGCGCTGATGGCGGCTTTGCAGTTGGCGCGTCGGCATCTTTGGATGGCGTTCGGCTGGGCCTCGCTGAGCATGGGGGCCATTGGCGTTGTGCTGCCCCTGCTGCCGACCACGCCCTTCCTGATTCTAGCCGCCTACTGCTTTTCCAGGAGCTCGCAGCGCTTGCATGCCTGGCTGCTCAACCATCCCATTTTGGGTCCGCCGATTGAGAACTGGCGGGCGCATCGGGCCATATCGGGCAGGGCCAAGCTCTCCGCGCTGGCCGCCATGGCGCTGATCCTGGCGCTGTCGGCGGCGGCCGATGTCCCGGCATGGGTTTTGGCCGCGCAAACCGTCGTGCTGGCGGGTGTGGCCGTTTTCCTCCTGACTCGGCCGACGCCGCCCAAAGCTGCCAGCGCCAAGCCTTCGGCCCATTCCGGCACGACGCGCCGCTAACCCGCCTCGGCGAGTCCCAGTTCAGTTGATCCACGAAAGGAGCCCTGATCCATGAGCAGCGAACCCATCGGACGCTTCGACCACATCGGCATTGCGGTACACAGCATTGGCAAGGCGCTGCCCTTCTTTGAAGGTGCGCTTGGCGCCCGCCTGCGGCGCATCGGCGACTCCGCCGATGGCGGTTTTAGGGTGGCGATCCTCGACTTGCACGACTTCTGCATAGAACTCCTTGAGCCCATCGACCCCAACGGCTTCCTCGCCCGCCACTTGGAAAAGCGCGGCGAAGGCGTCCACCACATCACCCTGCAAACGCCTGACTTGGAAAAAAAGACCTTGGCCCTGGAGGCGGGCGGCGTGCGGGTCGTGGACAAGCACTTTGACGATCCGGAGAACATCGACGCGTTCATTTCACCCAAGAGCGCCCACGGGGTGCTCATCCAGCTCGGGCAAACCTTGGGACCGCTGAACAACCCGCCGTATTGGCAGTCGGGGGATTGAAGTAAGAGGCGTGGGGTGTGGCGCTTGGTTGGGCGTCATGCGGAATCAGTGGACGAGACTCGGCGACTTGATTGATCCAGTTGCTGGCCTGGCGGGGTGGGAGGTTTTGTGGGGTGCTTTTCGGCACTCTGCACTGGCGGATGGCTGCAGGGCGAGTTTAATTGCGCCCGTTAGTGCTCCGCGAAAACGGGATCCAATGACAGCAGCAGCCGCTCGCCCGATCCATGGGGAGATCGATGCACCACACCGCCGAACCGGTCGTTCCAAGCGCCGCCCTTGAGCAGCGACCAGTTGCCCGCAGGCAGCTGCTTGATATCCCTGCCGGCTCGGATTGGCGGCGCTTCTGTGGCATGGTCAGCCAGCAGCGCGCGATTGACGTCATCGCTCGCAATCCACTCGGTGCCGGGCCCGTGGGCGGTGATCAGCATGCGGCATGGCACTTGATCGGCATGAAAACGAGGGCACATGGGGCCACGCAACGTGGTCACGCGGACTCCGATTCGCTGACAGCCCAGCAGTTCGCTGAGCAGGTCGCTGGCCAGCGCCACCTCTTCACTCAGCGCACCGAGCCAATCGGCGTCGATTGACGTGGACAGGGCGGCCAGTGGCGCCTCGGCATCGCCGGCAGCCTGCTCCCATTGCATCTGCACGACTTGGCGCGATGCGAACAACTGCGCCGCCAGAGCCTCAAGGGAAGCGGGACGCCCGACGCTGACCAGTTCCACATCCTCGTCGTAGATGGCGGCGAAGTCGCCTGCCTGTCCGTCCAACAGGTGGCGCATCATGGGCGCGCTCCCGCCGTTTCATGAATTCGTCCAATGAAGCGGGCATTTCCGCTTTGCGCTGACATAGTATAGTGCTCTCGTTAGTGCCCGGCTCAAAACGTTATAACATATCAACGGTTGATGGCTAGACACAGAATGCCTTTGAACGCTGAATCCACGCCATGAGCGGATCACCCGCGATCGACGTCGCCGATCTTCGCTTCTCCTACGGGAGCCGAGCGGTATTGAGCATTGAACGCTGTCGCTTGGCCCGCGGTGACAGCATGGCCGTGATCGGCCCCC
>JAPOTD010000082.1 GCA_026709365.1 Gammaproteobacteria bacterium | reverse complement strand
CTTGGCCCGCGCCCTACGGCATTGAGCTGCGCATAGACGCCTTGGGCGCACTGGTGCTGCTGATCGTCACCGGGGCCTCGAGCCTCGCGTTGGTCGGGGGCCGCGCCAGCTTGGCAGCGGCGATGTCCGAGAGCCGCGAACCCCTCTACTACGCGGCCTGGCTGCTGGCGCTGGCCGGCCTCGCCGGCATCGCGGCATCCGCCGACGCCTTCAACATCTTCGTGTTCATGGAGGTGTCCTCGCTGGCCAGCTACGTGCTTGCCGTCGGCGGCACCGACCGCCGGGCGCTGCCTGCGGTCTTCAAGTACCTGATCATGGGCACGGTGGGCGCGACCTTCTACCTGATCGGCATCGGCTTGATCTACATGATGACCGGGACGCTGAACCTGGCCGACATGGAGATTCGCATCCATGCCGTGGCCGACCAGGAGCCGATCCTTGCGGCGGCAGGGTTCATCACGGTGGGCCTGGCCCTGAAGGCGGCGATCTTCCCGCTGCACTCCTGGCTGCCAAACGCTTACACCTACGCGCCGCACGTCGCGACGGCCTTCCTGGCAGCCTGTGCGACCAAGGTGTCGCTGTACGTGCTGCTGCGCTTCGACTTCTTCGTCTTCCAGCAGAATCTCGTCGGGCATGCGTTTCAGTTCGCGGCCTACCTGATGCCGCTCGCGGCGCTCGGGATTCTCGTCGGCTCCACCGTGGCGATGTTCGAACGCAACCTGAAGCGCCTGCTCGCGTTCTCCTCAGTCGCCCAAATCGGCTACATCATGCTTGGGGCGAGCCTAGTCAGCGTCACCGGCCTGACGGCGGCGTCGCTGCACATGTTCAACCATGCGCTGGCGAAAGGCGGGTTGTTCCTGGCGGTGGCGGGCATGGCGACGGTTGCCTTGGGCACCCGCATCGAGCACATGGCGGGCATGGCGCGACGCCAGCCGTGGACGTTTGCCGCGTTTGCCATTGCTGGGTTGAGCCTGATTGGCGTGCCTGGGACGGCCGGCTTCATCAGCAAGTGGCACCTGATTCGCGCGGCCATGGAACTCGGCGCGCCTGGCCTGCTGCTGGTTGGCGTGATTGTCGCCGGCTCGCTCATGGCGGTGGTGTATGTCTGGCGCATCGTGGAGTCGGCCTGCTTCGGAACGCCGGCCGACGGCGGACAACCCGCGGCCGCAACACCCCCGGCCCTGCTGGCCGTGACCTGGCTGGTGGCGTTGGCCAACGTTTACTTCGGCTTGGTCCCGGCGGTTCCGCTTGGGCTGTCCGAGTCCGCAGCGGCAAGCCTGCTCGGACACCTGCCGACGTGACTGCCGAGGCCGCCATCCTGAGCGCCGTCGCCTGGCCGCTGGCCGGGGCGCTGGGCATCGCGCTGGCGGGACGCGCCAGCCCCAATTTGCGGGAGGCCGCCACCCTCGCCGTGGCCGGCGGCTTGGCGTTGCTCGTTTGGAGCCTAGTGCCTGAGGTCATTGGCGGCGGGCGCCCGACGGCCTTGGTTGCGGAAGTGTTGCCGGGCATCGAGGTTGGATTTTCGGTGGAGCCCTTGGGGATGGTCTTCGCCGCGCTCGCATCGCTGCTCTGGATCATCAATTCGCTGTACTCGATCGGCTACATGCGCGGCAACAACGAATCGAACCAGACCCGGTTCTACGTGATGTTCGCCATCTCGCTGGGCGCGACGATCGGCATCGCGTTCGCCGCCAACCTCTTCACCCTGTTCCTGTTCTACGAGATGCTGACGCTCGCCACCTATCCCCTGGTCGCGCACAAGGGCGACCCCGCGACGGTGCGTTCAGCGCGCATTTACCTGGGCGTGCTGCTGACCACGTCAATCGGGCTGCTGCTGCCCGCCATCATCTGGGTCCATGTGGCCGCAGGCACCACCGATTTCACCTTCGGCGGCATTCTGGAAGGCAGGATCGAGGGCGCGGCGGTCGGGCTGCTGCTGGTCCTGTTCGTTTTCGGCATCGGCAAGGCGGCGGTGATGCCGATGCACCGGTGGCTTCCCGCCGCCATGGTCGCCCCGACTCCGGTGAGCGCGCTGCTGCATGCGGTCGCCGTCGTCAAAGCCGGCGTGTTCACGGTGATGAAGGTCATCGTTTACATCTTCGGAATCGATCACCTGTTCGCGTCCCCAGGCTCGCAGTGGCTGATTTATGCGGCCGCGTTCACCATCATCGCCGCCAGCGTGGTGGCGCTTCGCCAACAGAACCTCAAGCGCCTGCTGGCCTATTCGACCGTGGCGCAGCTGTCCTACGTGGTGATGGCAACGGCCATCCTGAAGCCCTTGGCGGAGATCGGCGCGGCCATTCACATCGTTGCCCATGCGTTCGGCAAGATCACGCTCTTCTTCGCTGCCGGCGCCATATACACGGCGGCGCGCAAAACCGAACTGCACCAGCTGAGCGGCATTGGCCGCCGCATGCCGATCACCATGGCGGCCTTCACCATCGGCGCGTTCAGCATGATCGGGGTGCCGCCAACGGCCGGCTTCGTGTCCAAGTGGTACATCCTCGCGGGCGCGTTTGAGGCCGACAACACCATCGCCCTGTTCACCATCGTCGCCAGCACCGCACTGAACGCCGCCTACTTCCTGCCCATCATCTACATGGCCTGGTTCGGGGCCGAGCGGCAGGCTCCGTCGCCACCGCACGGGGAGGCGCCCTGGCCTTCGGTGTTGGCCTTGTCGCTGACTGCGGCGTTGACGATCGCGTTCTTTTTGTTCAACGCTCCCGTGCTGGAACTCGAACGACAGATTGTGACGGGGCCGTAATCGATGAAAGCGCGCGAACAGTCCGACCACTGGCTAGCCCGGCCATCCAGCGTCAAGCGCATCTGGCGCGCGTTTTGGGGGTTGCTGGCGCTTAGCGTGGCGGCCCAGCTGGCCATCTCGATCAAGGGCCACTTCCGGGTGGATGGCTGGCTGGGATTCGGCGCGGCCTTCGGATTCCTGTCCTGCTTGGCAATGGTTCTGGCGGCCAAGGGCCTTGGCTACCTGCTCAAGCGCCACGAGCGGTACTACGACCAAGGCGAGGAGCCTGCCGATGACGCTTGAGCTCATCCCGCCGGGCCTTGCGCTGCTGCTGGGCGCCTTGCTGATCGGGTTGGTCCGCGGGGCCTTGCGGAGCGTTGTGGTCCTCGCCGCGCCGCTGTTAACGCTCTGGATGGCCTGGCAGGTGCCGGACGGCGTCGCCTTCGACATCGCCTTCCTCGACTACCGCATAGAACCCCTGGAAGGCAGCCCGGTCCGTCGGCTGTTCGCGATCATCTTTGCGCTGATGGCCTTCGTTGGCGGCCTCTACGCCTACCGACACGCAAGGTGGCATGAGCTGGCGGCCGCCCATGCCTACGCCGCCGGGGCAATCGGCGTCTGCTTCGCCGGAGACCTGATCACGCTGTTCCTGTTCTGGGAGTTGATGGCGCTGACCTCAACGTTCGTGATCTGGAGCGGCAGCCAGCGCCGGACGCGCTCGGCCGGCATTCGCTACGCCATCATGCACCTGCTCGGCGGCGTGATCCTCAAGGTCGGCATCGAGGGCGTCGCCGTACACACCGGGTCGATCGACGTCCAGGCCATGATGGTGAACAACTTCGACACCGCCATGATCCTGATCGGCATCCTGATCAACGCAGCGGCGCCGCCGGTGTCGGCTTGGCTGTCCGATGCCTACCCGGAATCGAGCCCAACCGGCTCCGTCTTCCTGTCCGCCTTCACCACGAAGACCGCGGTGCTCGCGCTCATCCTGCTGTTTCCGGGCGAGCCGCTGCTGGTCGGCATCGGCTTGTTCATGGTCATGTACGGCATCATCTATGCCCTGCTTGAGAACAACATCCGACGCATCCTGGCGTTCTCGATCGTCAACCAGGTCGGCTTCATGGTCTGCGCCATCGGGATCGGCACCGAGATGGCCTTGAACGGCGCTGCGGCCCATGCCTTTGCGCACATCATCTACAAGGCGCTGCTGTTCATGAGCGCCGGAGCGGTGATCTTGAGAACCGGCCTGAACCGGTGCAGCGAGGTCGGGGGACTGTTCAGAACCATGCCGCTGACCGCCATCTTCGGCATAGTCGGCGCATTGTCGATCTCCGGGTTTCCGCTGACCTCCGGCTTCACGACCAAGACCTTGATTTCCCAAGCAGCGGCCGACGAGACGCTGGAGTTCACCTACTTCACGCTCGCCGCCGCATCGGCAGGCGTTTTCCTGCACGCCGGGATCAAGTTTCCGTGGTTCGTCTTCTTCCAGCGGGACTCGGGGCTGCGCCCCAAGGATGCGCCTTGGAACATGTCCGCAGCGATGCTGATCTTCGCTTTCCTTTGCATCCTGCTCGGCGTGGCGCCGGACCTGCTGTACCGCTTGCTGCCGTACCCGGTTGACTATGCGCCCTACACCGCCGGCAAGGTGTTGTTCTATCTGCAGTTGCTGTTGTTTTCAGGACTTGCCTTCTTCCTGCTGCTGCCGCTGATGAAGCGCACGGAGACCATCAGCCTGGATGCGGACTGGCTGTGGCGCGTTGCGCTCCTCGGCGGCGCGCGCGCGGCCTACGCCGTGCTGCGCAAGGCTGGGCACGCTCTGGAAGGCGCCGTGAACCGGGTTGCGCGCAAGCTTCGGAAGTTGGCGGCGCGCCACATGTCCATATCCCCTGAGGACGGTCGATCAGGCGTGTTCGCCCGCACTTGGCCGATCGGCGCAACCGCGCTTTGGATCGCGGTGCTGCTCACCAGCTACGTGTTCGTTTACTATCTTTGAGTTCGGCTGGCCGCTGCCCATGAACCGCAGCACCCGATTCGGGAGGAGCCCGAACCGCCGCCGCGCTGCGACGTTCAGCCCAATCCGGCGCTGCTATACTGCGTCCAACGTTCAGCGAGGCAGCTGGCCTTGGTCATTTCCATAGCCGTACACGGCGCACCTTACGCTGGCGCCGGCTCCAGAACGGCGCTGCGCTTCGTTGAAAGCGCCCTGCGCCTCGGGCATCGGGTTCATCGGGTGTTCTTCTATCACGATGGGGTGCTGGCCGCCGCCGAGCCGGGCGTGGCGCCCCAGGATGAGGAGGACCTGCATGCCGGTTGGGTGCGCCTCGGCGAGACCCACGGGGTCGAACTCGCCGTTTGCATCGCCAACGCCCTGAAGCGCGGAATGCTCGACGAGACGGAGCGCGACCGCTACGAAAGGAAGGCCGCCACCGCCCATCCGGCGTTCGCCATTGTCGGCTTGGGGCAACTCATTGAAGCCATGACCGCATCCGACCGCTTTGTGACCTTCGCCGCCTGATGGCCAAGCGCATTCTGTTTTTGCTCAACCGGACGCCCTACGGCGCAAGCCACGCCCTGGAAGCCATTGAGGCCATTCTGGTGGCCGGCGTCCTCGACCAGAAGGTGAGCGTGTTGTTCACCGGCGCCGGGCTGTATCAGTTGCTCAGCGACCAGGACGGTGGCGCCCTGGGCGGCCGAACGGTGGGCAAGATGCTGGGCGCCCTGCCGGAGTACGGCGTCACCGACCTGTTCGCCTGCCGCCCTTCGGCGGAACGCCTCGGCTTGGGCGACGCCAACCTGTGCCTGCCGGTAGCCTGGCTGGACCACGCCGAGCAAAGACGCCTGATCAACCGCCAGGACATCGTGACGAGCTGATCGTGGCCACCTTGCACCTGGTCAACAAGCCCGCAGCTTGGGAAGGCTGCCATCCGCTGCTCGATCCCAAGGATGCCGTGCTGCTGATCGAGGACGGCACCTACCTCGCGCAGCAGGCACTGAACGGCGCTGCGTTCCATGCGCTTGAGCCCGACGTTCGCGCCCGCGGCCTTTCCCGGCGCGTCCACCCCAGCATCCGCACGGCCTCCTTCGACGACTTCGTGCGCCTCGTGGAAAGCTGCGAGCGCGTCGTCACTTGGAGCGCATGAATTGCTGCCCGACACCGACAAGGACGGCTACCTGCGCAACCCAGCTGATTGGAGCCCCGCCGTGGCGGAGGAGATCGCCCAGCAAAGCGGCATCGCGCTAACCGCCGCCCACTGGCAGGTCATTGAGCTCGCTCAGGCGTTCCACCGCGCCTACGACCTAAGCCCCGACATGCGCCCTTTGGTCAAGTGGGTGCGCGCCAACCTTGGCGAGGAGCAAGGCTCCAGCCTGCATCTGCTCAAGCTCTTTCCGGGAAGCCCCGCCCGCCTTGCCGCCAAGATCGCCGGATTGCCCAGACCAACCAACTGCCTGTAGATCGGGTTAGAATGGGTGTGTAAAACGTAGGAGAAAATTGAATATGGCGGAGCAAAAAGACTACGAGATACCAAAGCCCTTGCCTTGGGAACAGCGAGCCAACGGCGTGAGTCCTCTACCGGGCGGATACTCGGAGTATCTCGAATCTCTCTCCAAAATCTGCAGACAAGTGGAGCAGGATAGCTTGTCGTTCGAGCAAGCGGCGGCTTGGATGCAGGGTGAATTCGATATTTCAGAAGTGAGTTCGCGCCTGCGCTTGCGATTCTTGGAAACCGCGGGGCTAATCAACAGTGACGATGGAATCATGAGATTGAAGGAGCCGCTCCAATTCTGGCTTGAGGGTGGGCAAAAAGCTGTGGTGATTGCGATCATGCACAGCCGCATCAAGTTCATTGGCGAAATGCTTGAAGAACTGCGGAAACCTAAGCAACCAAAGAGGTTGCAGGAAATCGCCAGCAACTATGGCCTCGATTGGGAACGTCCGACCCAGATCAATATGCGACGAGGGTGGTTGGAATCTGCAGAGTTGATCACCGCTTCCAGAACAGGATTGGAACTGCTCCCCGACGGCGAAAAGCTATTAGAACGCTTGAATATTTCTCCGCCAATCGAAAACGGAAGCGCTAGGCGGAGCACTACCTCAACAACTGTGGAGGGCGAGCAGAAAGAAACACTTGGGTCGGAGCGGCTTCCCAACGCGGAAAAATTAGCGTCTGAGATACTTGAATCTTCAACTGATAGCGGCAATCCAAAGCGATTCGAACGTGCTGTTCGAGACGGCTTTCAGTTCATGGGTTTCGTTGCCAAGCATCTTGGACAGTCAGGCCAAACGGACGTTTTGTTGACAGCGCCGCTTGGGAAAGATGATTCGTATAGAGTAGCGGTGGACGCGAAGACGGTTGGAAGCGGATCTTTGAAAGACAGCCAAGTGGACTGGGAAACGTTGAAAGAGCATCAGGAAAAACACAGTGCCCAGTATTCCTTATTGGTAGCCCCCAATCCAACAGACCCAAGGCTGATGCAAAGGGCCAACAAAAACTTGATAGGTGTAATGTCGGCAGAGCAATTCGCAGATCTTTGCCTAGGGCACGAGTCGGCACCTCTCAGCTTAGTGGACTATAAGCAGCTGTTTAAGGCCTACGGGGAGATTGTTCCTACCGCTGTTGAGGAACGGGCGGACCAGGTGGTCAGGCTTAGGAAACTCGCTGTCGCAATATGCAGACAATTGCCTGAGAGGACAGATCGATTTGGACCCATGTCCGCGAGAGATGTTTGGCTATCGCTAGATAAGAAGGAGGCGGAAGGATTCTCCGAAGACGAGATACAGGGCTTGTTGAGCATGCTGTCGCACCCACTCATTGGCGCAGTTTACGACTTCGGCAAAGGTCAACGGAATTGTTCGAATAGAAGGTATGTGCTGGCGAGTAGCCGAGATACTTGCCGACGCCGAATCGAACTACTTGCAAACGATATAGCCGCTCCTGGGCAAGCTGCTTGAACGATTGAAAATAGTTTTTCGTTTTCCCGTCTCATTGAAGGACTATCGCGACAAGAGGCTAAACCGGGGAAGGCTGGCACATGGCTGGTATCCACAGTACCGGAGCACGAAGCAGCGCTGCAGAATTCTATATCTTAAGCGGACCCTAGGGCGAAGCTACTCGACGAATTACTTGAACTTGGAAAATGTGGAGATCAGATGGACCCCACCCAATTATTGAACCGGTTTCTCGGCGCTGATGCCGCCACCGGCGCCAAGTCCGCCGCCGAGGCCGCCAAGCAGCGGATTGGCGGCCTTGGCGGTGGCACCGCGCTGGCCGGGGGCCTCGCGGCCGGCGGCGTGGTTGGCCTTTTGCTCGGCAGCAAGAAGGCGCGTAGAAAGGTGGGCAAGGTCGCCGGCTACGGCGGCGCAGCCGCCCTCGGCGCACTGGCGCTGAAGGCCTACCAGAACTGGCAGAACGGCGCAGCGCCGGATACCGCGCCAACCGCAACCGCAGTGGACACCCAGGATGTGGATACCCGTTTCCTGCCCGCAGCCGCCCCGGCAAGCAGTGGGGAGCGCTTCGAACTCTCCCTGATCCGAGCCATGATCGGTGCGGCCAAGGCCGACGGCGTGGTTGACAGCGAAGAGCAGGGGCGCGTCTTTGAGCAGGTCGAACGCCTAGGCCTCGATGCGGAAGGCAAGGCGTTCGTGTTCGATGCCCTGTCGAAGCCCCCTGACCTGGCCCAGATTGCGGCCGCCGCAAGCACCCAGGAGCAGGCCGCCGAGATCTACCTCGTCTCGCGGCTGGCGATCGACATCGACCATCCGGCGGAGAAGGCCTACCTGGAGGCGTTGGCGCACCGCTTGAACCTGCCGGCGGAACTCATCGCCCATCTTGACCGACAGGCGGAAGCAGGCAGCTAGTCCCGCCGCCGCCCGCTGGCAGAAAGCCGCAGATTGATCACCTCGCCGATGATGATGAGGGTTGGGCCGCTGACTTCGGCGGCGGCAACGGCAGCGGGCAGTTCGCGCAGGGGCGCTTGGACTTGGCGCTGCTCCGGCAAGGTGGCGCGCTCTATGAGCAGCGCGGGGGTTTGCGGGTTCATGCCTTGGCCGATGAGCTTGCCGACGATTTCCGCCAAGCCCAACAGGCCCATATAGACCACGAGGGTTTGGTGGGGGTTGATGAGTTCCGGCCAATCCAAGTTCACTTGGTCGTTGACCCGGTGGCCGGTGACGAAGCGCACGGATTGGGCCAGGTCGCGATGGGTCAGGGGGATGCCGAGGGTGCTGGCGGCGCCTAGGGCGGCGGTGATGCCGGGCACCACCACGCAGTCGATGCCTTGGGCGGCCAGCGTCTCCACCTCCTCGCCCCCGCGGCCGAAGATGAAGGGGTCGCCGCCCTTCAGGCGCACCACGCGCTGGCCCGCCAAGGCCCGCTCGGCCAGCAGGTCATTGATGGCCGCCTGACGCAGGCCGGCGAAACGCTGGCGCTTGCCGACGTAGATGCGCTCCGCATCGCGGCGGGCGAAGTCCAGGATCCGCTCGTTGACCAAGTTGTCGTAGAGCACCGCATCGGCCTCCTGAAGCAGCCGCAGGGCCTTGAGGGTCAGCAGCTCCGGGTCGCCTGGACCGGCGCCGACTAGGGCCACCAAGCCAAGGGCGGCCTCGGCCGGGGCGGCAAGGGCTTGTGCAAACGCCGTCTCCGCCCGCGCCGGAGCGCCGGTAAGCAGGCGCTCGGCGACCGGGCCGTTGAGAACCCGCTCCCAGAAGGCGCGCCGCCGGCCCAAGTCCGGCAGCGCCGCCGCGACCCGCTCGCGGCGCTCGGCGGCGAATTCCGCCAGCGCGCCCAAGCGCGGCGGCAGACGGGCTTCAATCCAGCCCCGCACGATCCTCGCCAAGGTCGGTGACCCGCCACCGGTGGAAACGGAAACCTGGACGGCGCCCCGGTCCACGATGGCGGGAAAGATCGCTGAGCAGGCGCTCGGCGCATCCACGGCGTTCATCAACGTCTCGCGCGTTTCGCAATCCGCATAGATCCGCCTGTTGAGGCGCGCATCGTCGGTGGCGGCGATCACCAGCCGGCGACCATTCACGTCGCTGGACCGGTAGCCGCGCTCAAACAGCAGCACCGAACCGCGCCCAGCCAAGCCACGCACCTCAGCGCAGCAGGTTTTGGCGACCACGCTGACCGTGGCGCCCGCCCTAAGCAGCAGCTCGATCTTGCGCAGCGCCAGCGCCCCGCCGCCCACCACCAAGCAGTCCCGGCCGCGCACGTCGATGTGCAGCGGGAGGTAGTTCATGAATCCCGCCTCCGTCAGACCGTGCTTAGGTCGAGCTTGGCCGCGCCGCCCATGTAGGGCCGAAGCGCCTCGGGAATCGACACGCCGCCGGCCCCATCCTGAAAATTCTCCAGCACTGCAACCAAGGTGCGGCCAACGGCCAGCGCCGAGCCGTTCAGGGTGTGGACGTATTCGTTGACGCCGCTGCCCGCCTCCTTGTAGCGGGCCATCATGCGCCGCGCCTGGAAGTCCAGGAAGTTGCTGCATGAGGAGATCTCCCGATAGCGCCCCTGCCCAGGCAGCCAGACTTCAAGGTCGATGGTCTTGGCGGCGGCAAAGCCGAGGTCGCCGCCGCACAGGACCACCGTCCGGTAGGGCAACTCCAGCTTCCTGAGGATGGCCTCCGCATGGCCGGTGAGTTCATCAAGCGCCCGCCAGGAGTCTTCAGGGCGCACCAACTGCACCAGCTCGACCTTCTCGAACTGGTGCTGGCGGATCATGCCCCGGGTGTCCTTGCCGTAGCTGCCGGCTTCGCTGCGAAAGCACGGGGTGTGGCAAACGTGCCGGATGGGCAGCGCCTCGACGTCGATGATGGCGTCGCGATAAAGGTTGGTGACCGGCACTTCCGCAGTGGGAATCAGGTGCATGCCCTCACTGCCCGCTATCGTGAATTGCTCCGCGGCGAACTTGGGCAGTTGGCCGGTGCCGAACAGCGACGCCGAATTGACGATGTAGGGGACGTACACCTCGGCGTAGCCGTGCTGCTCGACGTGGGCGTCGATCATGAACTGGGTGATCGCCCGGTGCAGGCGCGCCGCCACGCCCTTCATGACCACGAAGCGGGCGCCGGACACCTTCGCCGCGGCGTCAAAGTCCAACGCGCCGTTGGCGCCGAGGTCCACATGGTCCAAGGGCTCAAAGTCAATGGGCGGAATGCGCCCCCAAGTGCTGAGCTCCAGGTTGTCGTCCTCCTTCGCTCCTTCCGGCACTGAGGCATCGGGCAGGTTCGGGATTTCGGACAAAAAGCGATGCTGCGCCTCCTGCAGGTCCGTGAGCTTTGCCTTGGCAGCTTTCAGACGTTCGCCCAAGTCGCCGACCTGGGCAACGAGGGGCGCGATGTCCTCGCCCCGGGACTTCGCCTCACCGATGGCTTTGGAGCGGACGTTGCGCTCGCGCTGCAGCCGCTCGGTCCGGGACTGCAGCTGCCGCCGCTCCTCCTCCTGGGCGCGAAAAGCCGCCGTGTCCAAGTTGAAGCACCGGACCCGAAGCCGCCGGGCGACCGCATCGGGATCCTGCCGCAATTGCTTGATGTCCAGCATTTCTCAAACTCCCGGAAAACGCTGTCCCAGCCAAGCAGCGAACAGACAACCCGTCACGCTGACGATCGCATAGGCAACGGCCGCACTCCATCTTCCTGAGTCAATCAGCATCAGGCCCTCCAGGGAAAACGCTGAAAAAGTGGTGAAGCCGCCCAGCACGCCGACGACCAGAAAGGCCCTGCCCCATTCCTCGAACCAAGCCAAATGCGACCAACTGCCCCACGCCAGGCCGATGCCGAAGCTGCCGGCGACGTTGATGGCCAGGGTGGCCCAAGGAAAGCCGACGCTGACCCAGGGGACGCCGGAGATGGCCGCTGACATCAAGTGGCGCGCCACGGCCCCCAAGGCGCCGCCCAGGGCCACTGCCGCAACGCCGCTCATCGAGCCGCCTGCGCGCGTTCGTCAAGCGCTCGCAGGCGCTCCAAGCGGGCCTTGATCCTCGCCTCCAAGCCCCGCTCGACTGGCCGGTAGTAGCGCTGCGGATCGAGCTCGTCCGGGAAGTACCTTTCGCCGGCCACGTAGGCTTCGGCTTCATCATGGGCGTAGCGGTAGCCCTTGCCGTAGCCGAGGCCCTTCATCAACCGGGTGGGGGCGTTGCGCAGATGCATGGGCACGTCAAGGGAGGGGGTTTGCGCCACATGGGCCTGGGCGGCTCCGAAGGCTCGATAGGCGGCATTGCTCTTGGGAACGCTCGCCAAGTAGATCACCGCTTGGGCAATGGCCAACTCCCCTTCCGGCGACCCCAGACGGTCGTAGGCATCCCAAGCGGCCAGCGCCATCTGCAGGGCGCGGAGGTCGGCGTTGCCCACCTCCTCGCTGGCCATCCGCACCAGCCGCCGGGCGATGTAGCGCGGATCGCAGCCGCCGTCCAGCATGCGGCAGAACCAATACAGGGCCGCATCGACGGCACTGCCGCGCACCGCCTTGTGCAACGCCGATATCTGCTCATGGAACAGGTCGCCGCCCTTGTCGAAGCGGCGCCTGCGGCCCGGCGAGGCCTGTTCGACGAGGCTTAGGTCGATGCGCCCGGCACCCAGTTGGGCGACGGTTTCAAGCAGGTTGAGCAGGTGCCGGGCATCGCCGTCGGCCAACTCAACCAACCCGGCCGCGGCATCATCATCCACGGCGACGCCCAAGGCGTTGGCCGCCCGATGCAGAACCTTGCGCAACGCCTGCGCGTCCAGGGCCTTGAGCACATGCACCCGAGCGCGGGAAAGCAGGGCTGCGTTGACTTCAAACGACGGATTCTCGGTGGTCGCGCCGACGAAGGTCACGACGCCACGCTCCACGTGGGGCAGAAAGGCGTCCTGCTGGGCCTTGTTGAAGCGATGCACCTCATCGACGAACAGCGCCGTGCCCTGTCCCAACCGACGCGCCGCCTCCGCGCTGCGCACCGCCTCGCGCACGTCCTTGACGCCGGCGAGCACGGCGCTTAAGGAGATCCAGCCCAGTCCGGCACGGTCGGCAAGCAGGCGGGCCAAGGTGGTCTTGCCGGAACCGGGCGGTCCCCAAAGAATCATGGAGTGCATTCGCCCCGCCGCGGCCAGACGCGCCAAGGGGGCGCCCTCCCCCACCAAGTGCGCCTGGCCCGCAAAGTCCGCCAATGCCTTGGGGCGCAGCCGATCCGCCAGCGGCCGTCCCTCATCTGCCTGAAGCCCGTCGTCGCCCATGTGCCTACGCGCCTGCTCGAATGGCGATTTTAACGCATTGGCCAAGGCTTGAAGTTCAATAGACCTCCACGCCCTCCGGGAGGTCGAGCTCAAAGTCGCTCGGCTGAACCACGGATGCGTCCTCGAAGCGGTTCAAGCGGACGTCGGTGCGCTGGCCCAACGGGCTGCGAACTTCGATCCTGCTGAGGCGGCCGCCGGCAAAGGCCAGGATGATCTCCGCGATGAGCGCATCATCGGCCAACGGCCGCAGGCTGAACCGTTCCGGCTCCGAGCGGGCGACCTCGTATTCGGCGTTCAGGGTGGCCTGCGAGCCGGTGAGCACCGCCAACGGGGCATCCGCCAACGCCTCCTCGATCGGCCCGACGCTGACCTGATCGAGATCCGGATCATAGACCTTGAGGGTTTCGCCGTCGGCAACGATGACCTGCCGATAGGGCTCAACCAACTCCCAGCGAAACTTCGGCCTTGCCAAACGCACCCGGCCACGGGCCTGCTCCAGCAGTTCGCCGCGAGTGCCGTACTGCGCCTGCGTGAAGTCCGCGGCCATGCGGCCGACGGCATCGAGACGCTGCTGCAGCTCCGAACGGGGATCGCCCAGGGCCGGCGCCGCCAATCCCGCAGCCAATAGAACGCATCCGCAGAGCCTCAGCACGGCTCCCAGCGTCCGGTCCCGCCAATTTGCCCAAGGCAACGGCTGGTCTGAGGCCATGCCTCCTGGAGCCGTCGGACGGCGCACTAATCACCGCCCACCAGCACGTCGCGGCTGCCGTTGCTGTTCATGGGCGTGACCACCCCAGCCTGCTCCATGGCCTCGATGAGACGGGCCGCGCGGTTGTATCCGATGCGCAGCTTGCGCTGAACGGCCGATATGGAGGCCCTGCGGGTCTCGATCACGAAGGCCACCGCCTCATCGTAGAGCGGGTCGTCCTGCTCGGCGTCCCCGGAGCCGGACGGCAGGTCAACGAACGCCCCTTCCACGCCGCCACGCAGAATGTCATGGTCGTAGTTGGGCTCGCCCCGCTTCTTCCAGTCCTGGACCACGCGATGCACCTCCTCATCGGAGACAAAGGCCCCGTGGACCCGATTCGGAACGCTGGTCCCCGGGGGCAGGAAGAGCATGTCGCCGTGGCCGAGCAGCTGCTCAGCGCCGCCTTGGTCGAGGATGGTGCCGGAGTCGGCCCGTGAGGAGACCTGGAAGCTGATGCGGGCCGGAATGTTGGCCTTGATGAGGCCGGTGATGACGTCCACGGAAGGGCGTTGGGTGGCGAGCACCAGATGGATGCCGGCGGCACGCGCCTTCTGGGCGATGCGGGCGATCAGCTGCTCGACCTGCTTTCGAGCCACCATCATCATGTCGGCGAACTCGTCGATCACGACGACAATGAACGGCAAGGCGGCCAGTTCAGACGCCTCCTCCAGCCCGTCCTCCGCCGCCAGCGGATCGACCAAGGGCGTTCCGGCTCTCTGCCCGTCACCCACCTTCCTGTTGAAGCCGGCCAAGTTGCGCACGCCGAGCGCCGCCATCAGCCGGTAGCGGCGCTCCATCTCGGCAACGCACCAGTTGAGCGCATGGCCCGCTTGGCTCATGTCCGTCACCACCGGCGCCAGCAAGTGGGGAATGCCCTCATAGACCGCCAACTCCAGCATCTTCGGATCCACCAGGATCAAGCGGACCTCCTCCGGGGAGGCCTTGTAGAGGATGCTGATCAACATGGCGTTGACGCCCACCGACTTGCCGGAGCCCGTGGTGCCGGCAATGAGAAGGTGCGGCATGCGGCTGATGTCCGTCACCACCGGCGCGCCGGCCACGTCCTTGCCGAGCGCCAACGTCAGCGGCGACTTCGACTTCTCGTACTCGCCGGTGGCGAAAATCTCCTTGAGCCGCACCATTTCCCGGTTTTCGTTGGGAATCTCGATGCCGATCACCGACTTGCCGGGAATCACTTCGACGACGCGGACACTGATGACGGCCATGGAGCGGGCCAAGTCCCTCGCCAGAGTGGTGATTTTCTGCGCCCGCACCCCCGGTGCCGGCTGCATTTCAAAGCGGGTGACCACCGGCCCCGGCAGCACCGAGGTGACCTGTGCCTCCACCCCAAACTCGGCAAGCTTCAACTCCAGTTGCCGGGACATCGCCTTGAGCGACTCCTCCGAAAAGCCGCCGGAGTCATCCACGGACTTGTCGTCAAGGAGGGCCATGTCGGGGACCGGACCGACGCCGGCTGCATCAAAGAGGCCTGTCTGCTCCGGCTTGACCTCCTTCGCTGCCGGAGGTTCGATGTTCGGGGGCCGCCGCTTTTGACGCCTGCTGCGATCCTTCTCGCGAGTCTGCTCGCGTTTGCGAACGGCCGAACGGGTGGCCTTGCGGGCCGCTCGCCGTTTAACGGCCGATTCCACCCGACGGGCGGCAAAGGCGGCCAGGGCCATCAACGCATGGTGTATGCGCGCGCCGAGCCATTCAGCGACATCCAGCCAGGAAAAGCCAAGGGCCGTCTGGGCGCCCGTCAAGATGCCCGCCACGCCCAACAGGGTCAGCCCCACGAAGCCGAAGGCGGGCAGTCCATATTGGGCCAGCCACTCGCCGAGCGTGCCGCCGGAGCCGGCGGGCATCGCAAAGCCTTCCGAGGGCACGTGCGCTTGCACGAGGACGCAGGCGCAAAGCGTCACGACAATCCAGCCGACGCTGCGCAGAGTGGCGGTGAACCAAGGGGAGCGACTGCCGCTTCGAACCACGACGCGCACCCCGATGGCGAGGACCGCAAGCGGCATCATGTAGGCGACCCAGCCAAAAACGAACAGGAACAGGTCCGCCAAGTAGGCCCCGCTGGCGCCCACCCAGTTGCGCACTTCACCGGATTCGCCGCTAAAGGTGTAGGACGGGTCCGAAGGCGAATGGGAGACCACCGCCAACAACAGGTAAAGGGCGAAGGCGCCGACGCCAATCAAGCCGATTTCGCGTATTGGGGCGCGGTAGGTGGTCAAGAGAGGCGCAACCGCTGGCAATCATTGGTAGGCAGCTAGTGTACGGCATTTGGGAAGCCTCACAAAAGGCTGCGCCCGCGCGACCTGACGGTCGCGGATGGAGTTTCGCTGCGCGAAACTCCGCGGCCACTGCCTGAGCCAGATTCCGGAGTGTTTATAGGTCCGCGCAAAGGCGCGACCTCCCGGTCGCGGCGAACCTTCGATTCGGCGGAGTGATGTGTGTCCCGGTCTGGTTGAGGATCGCAACTGTGTGTGTCCTTATCCGGGCATTTGATATCGCTTGAATATCAATTGTGGGAGAGAAAATGCGTGTGTCCTTGTTTGGGGTGATATCGCTTGAATATCAGTTGTGGGACCGTGAGTGGGCGTGTCCTTGTTGGGCGCGGGGGCGGCTGGCCGGTGCTATCATTGCCGGACCACAACCGACGGCAAAACTCGAGATGCGGCCAGACAAGGCAAAGGTGGTCGATGAAGTCTGGGACGAGCAGCGCATTCGATCCTTTCTCGACAAGGCGCCCTTGGCCAAGGGCATGGATGCTGACTTCAGTGCCTTGCTGCATGCCTACCGCAGCATGAGGCCGAATGACTTTGAGATCTTCATCCGTTGGTTCCGCGAGGCGGGGCGCAACTTGGAGGCCGAAAACGACCGCGGCGAAACCCTTTTGGGCATCATTGCCGAGCATCGGCTGGCACAGCCCTTCAGGGCGGTTCTCCAGGCTGCCGGGGCCAAACGCTAGGTTCCAGGCAGCCATGGCGGTTTCCTTCATCCGCAGCGGCATCGGCTTCCCTGACCCGCGGCAGGCGGACGACTCGATCGGCGGCCTGCTCGCGGTCGGCGGCGACCTCTCCCCCAAGCGCCTGCTGGCCGCGTACCGGGCTGGAATCTTCCCGTGGTTCGACGACGACCAAGCGCCGGTTCTCTGGTGGAGCCCAGATCCCAGGGCAGTGCTGGCGCCCGGCGAAATGCGCGTCAGCCGAAGCCTCGCCAAGCGGCTGCGCAACGGCGGCTTCAAGGTGTCCTTCGACCGCGCCTTTGTCGAGGTGGTCGGTGCCTGCGCCACCAAACGCGAAGGCCAATCGGGCACGTGGATCACGCCTGGCATGGGCGCCGCCTACCGCCACCTGCACGAATTGGGCTACGCCCACTCCCTTGAGGTGTGGTGCGAAGGGCGTCTCGCCGGCGGACTGTACGGCCTGTCCCTCGGCGCCTTCTTCTTCGGCGAATCCATGTTCAGCCGCGTTCCGGACGCCTCCAAGGTGGCCCTTGCCCACCTCAGCGAACAACTCAAGCGCTGGCGCTTCCAGCTCATCGACTGCCAAATTCCCAACCGCCACCTAAGCTCTTTGGGCGTCCAGTCAATGCCGCGCACGAAGTTCCTTGCGGCCTTGGCGGCCAATGACGAATCCAATACCCGCGTCGGCGCCTGGACCTTTGACGCCGACTGCGGCGCCGCTGTGAGTGTTGATTCCACCCCCTTTAGAGGGCAGAATGCCGCCGCCTCACACGCACTGGGACCCCATGGCGAAAGAAGAGCAGATTGAAATGGATGGAACGGTGGTTGACACCCTTCCGAACACGATGTTCCGCGTCGAGCTGGACAACGGCCACATGGTGACCGCCCACATCTCGGGCAAAATCCGCAAGAACTACATCCGCATTCTCACCGGGGACAAGGTCAAGGTCGAGTTGACGCCCTACGACCTCAGCAAGGGCCGCATCACGTTCCGCAAATAGGGGGGCGCCAGCTAGGGGCAAAGGTTGAACGTCGAGCGGCGCCGCCGGCGTCTTGCCCGGCAAGTGAAATGCGCTTTAGGCCGTGACCTTCTCTTCAGCGGCGCTTAACGCCTCAAGCGCAAGCGCCCCGTTCTTGAGGGACACCCGCAGCAGCCCTCCACCCTTGGCCAAGGGCCCAAACAGGATCAGATCCGCCAGCTCGCGCTTGATCTTGTCCTGAATGAGGCGCTGCATGGGCCGGGCGCCCATCTTCTCGTCGTAGCCCTCCTGGGCGAGCCACGTCCGCGCCTCATCGTCCACCTCCAAGGTCACCCGCTTGTCGTCAAGCTGCGCCTGCAGCTCGGTGAGGAACTTATCCACAATGGTCTTGACCACGGGCTGGCTTAAGGGGCTGAACTGCACGATGGCGTCCAGGCGGTTGCGGAATTCAGGCGCGAACAGCTTGCGGATGGCCTCCATGCCGTCGGAACTGTGGTCCTGTTCGGAAAAGCCGATCGACGGACGGGCCATGTCCACGGCCCCGGCGTTGGTGGTCATGATGAGCACCACGTTGCGGAAATCGGCCTTGCGCCCGTTGTTGTCGGTGAGGGAGCCGTGGTCCATGACCTGCAGCAGCAAATTGAAGACCTCGGGATGGGCCTTCTCAATCTCGTCGAGCAGCACCACGCTGTGCGGGTGCTTGGTCACCGCCTCGGTGAGCAGGCCACCCTGGTCAAACCCAATGTAGCCCGGCGGCGCGCCGATCAGACGCGACACCGTGTGCCGCTCCATGTACTCGGACATGTCGTAGCGCAGCAGCTCGACGCCGGTGATGAGCGCCAATTGCCGACACACCTCGGTCTTGCCCACCCCGGTCGGCCCGGCGAACAGGAAGGCCCCGGTCGGCTTGTCCCCGGCCTTCAGACCGGCGCGGGACAGCTTGATGCTGTCGGCTAGCTGGTCGATGGCCTCGTCCTGGCCGAAGATGACCATCTTGAGCTTCTCATCAAGGCCCTTGAGCGCCTCCTTGTCGGAGGTGGAGACCTGGGTGGAGGGAATGCGGGCGATCTTCGCCACCACCTGCTCCACGTCGCCGGCGCCAATGGTCTTCTTGCGGCGGCTCGGCGGCAGCAGCTGCTGCGCGGCGCCCGCCTCGTCAATGACGTCGATGGCCTTGTCCGGCATGAAGCGGTCGGTAATGTACTTGGCGGCCAACTCCGATGCCGAGCGCAGGGCCGGATCGGTGAAGCGCAGTTGGTAGTGGTCCTCAAACCGGGACTTCAAGCCCTTGAGTATCTGATAGGTGTCCTGGACGTCCGGCTCGACGATGTCGATCTTCTGAAAGCGCCTTGAGAGCGCCCGGTCCTTCTCGAAGATGCCGCGAAACTCCTGGTAGGTGGTGGAGCCCATGCAGCGGATCTGGCCGGACGTCAGCAGCGGCTTGAGCAGGTTGGAGGCATCCATGACGCCGCCGGACGCAGCGCCGGCGCCGATGATGGTATGCACCTCGTCAATGAACAGTATGGCCCCTTCCTGTTCCTTCAACTCCGCAAGCACCACCTTGAAGCGCTTCTCGAAGTCGCCCCGGTACTTGGTGCCGGCGAGCAGCGCCCCGAGGTCCAAGGCGTAGATGGTGCTCTCGGCCACCACGTCCGGCACCTTGCCCTCGACAATGCGCTTGGCCAAGCCTTCCGCGATGGCGGTTTTGCCGACCCCGGACTCGCCCACCAGCAACGGATTGTTCTTGCGCCGGCGGCACAGCACCTGGATGACCCGCTCAAGCTCCTGCTCCCGGCCCACGAGCGGATCGATGCGGCCGGCCTTGGCCTGCTCGTTGAGATTTGCGGCAAAGGCCTCAAGGGCCTTCTGGGCGTTCTGCTCGCCTTGGCCCCGCTCCTCGCCCTCCACCGCGCTTTCCGCAGCGCCTTTCTCGCCATATACCTTGGAGATGCCGTGGGCAATGTAGTTGACCACGTCGATGCGGGCGATGTCCTGCTGCTTCAAGTAATACACCGACTGGCTTTCCCGCTCGCTGAAGATGGCGACCAGCACGTTGCCGCCGGTGACCTCCTTGCGGCCCGATGACTGGCCGTGGAAGACCGCCCTCTGCAGTACGCGTTGAAAGCCCAGGGTGGGCTGGGTCTCCCGCTTGGCATCGCCCGCCGGAATCAAGGGCGTGGTGGTCTCGATGTACTCGCTTAAGTCCGCACGGAGCTTGTCGATGTCGCAGCCCACCTTGCGCAGCACCTCAACCGCGGCATCGTTGCCAAGCAACGCCAGCAGCAGGTGCTCGACGGTCATGAATTCGTGACGCTTGGCGCGGGCCTCGCGGAACGCTTCGTTGAGGGTGGTTTCCAAGTCTTTGCTGAGCATGGTCCTAACTTAAGCGGATTAGTCCGTCATTTCCACCCTGGAAACCAAGGGATGCTGGTTTTCCTGGGCGTATTCGTTGAGTTGCTCCGATTTGGTCTCGGCGATGTCCCGAGGAAAGATGCCCACCACCGCGCTGCCCTGGGTGTGCACGGCCAGCATGATCTGGGTGGCCTTTTCGCGGTTCATGCCGAAGAAGGCCTCCAGCACATGGACCACAAACTCCATCGGCGTGTAGTCGTCGTTGAGCAGAATGACCTTGTACATGGGCGGCTTCGTGAGCTTCGGCTTGGCCTCGGCGACCGCCACGCCACGCTCCTCGCCAAGACCCGGGGCATCGCCGTCCTGGGCGCGCCACCGTCCGTCCATCCCGCCATGAAGCTGGGGAAGCGCCGCCGCCAGCCGGGTCTTGGAGGCAACGGATGCGCAACCGCAGGGACAGGAATCATGCCGCATGGCGCGATGATACCCTTAGGCATTGGTCCTGCAAAGGCGGTTTGGGCGGGTCTTTCGGGCCGTCCCGGAGCGGTGGCCAGCCGGTCGGCTTGCGCCGACCCGCCAAGCTGCCATAATGATGGCTGAGGGGCGTTAGTCCTCCTTGATGCCCCCGGTAGGGCTTTCGGGTCTATCCCCCGCCTGCCCTGCCGGGGGCCGCACTCATCGGAGCACCCGTGTCCGCGAAAGGCGGCGGTCAACGCATTCCCCCGCTGAGGCGCATCCTACCCCATCAAGGCCGCGAGCGGCCTGGGCCGTTTTCATCGCGTTCCTCCTGAATCCTGTGCCCGTTCGGCCTCGCCCGCCAACGCCGTGGTCGGCGTGGGTTTTCCTCTCTCCTGTTGGCACGAGTCGGGCGGCGCTAGGTGCCACCGCCTTCTCCCACCTTGGCCTGCACGGTCGCAGCACGGCGCAGCTGTCCCGGCGCCGACGGGCGCAGGTGCCCCAACTCCCCATCCCGCTCAGTGCGTCGCTGCCGGAGGCGGCGCAGGAAGCTCTCCAAGCTGTTTGGGGCGTCCGGGGCAGTGTAGTGTGGGCCAAGTGGGCCAAGGGCCGAAAACGGCTTGGAACGGCGCTCAGCGAGTTCCAGGCTATATCCGTGCGGCAGCGAATGTGTGGCGGTTCGTTTGCAGGCGGGGTTCTGGGCGGGCTGGACGGCGGCGGCTTCGGCTTCTGCAAGCTCCGCTTCGTCGCGGGCGGGCGCGGCATTACTCCCTCGCGCCAGCCTCGCGCAGCAGCTTGGCAATGTCAGCATGACTTTTTTGCGCCGCGAACTTCAGCGCCGTCAAGCCGTTTTCATTCTCCGCGTCCACGTCCGCGCCCGCGTCGATCAGCACCTTGGCAACGTCAGCATGGCCATTGAACGCCGCCGCGACCAGCGGCGTACTGCCGCCATCGCCCTTCGCGTCCACGTCCGCGCCCGCGTCGATCAGCACCTCGGCAACGTTCGCATCGCCAGCTACCGCCGCCAAAGTCAGCGCCGTATAGCCGTCTTCATTCTGCGCGTCCATGTCCGCTCCCGCGTCGATAAGCAGCTTGGCAACGTTCGCATGGCCATTGGCCACCGCCCTCGTCAGCGCCGTATAGCCGTCATCGCCCTTCGCGTTCGGGTCCAACCCAGCTTCAATAAGCCGCCTCACCAGGTCGCTATGGCCACCTGCCACCATTTCATGTAGCGCTGTGTTTGCTACCTGTGCTGTCTTGGCACGTTCGCCCGCAGCTTTGACGACATCGGCTAGGCTTTCTTCCTTCGGCCCGCAAGCCGAGAAGGCCAATAGCGCGGCAACGGCCAGCGCCGCAGTTCGGATTCTTAGGTCGTTCATGGGTTCCTCCCTTGTGGGCGCAACGATACCAGTACACGCCCTTGAAGTCGGATTCAAGCAGGCGGTAGAACGCCGCCCGCTCAGCGCTCATGCCAAGCCACACGTCGCGCTCCCTGTTCGCCTCGCGCTTGGCCCTCAGCGCCGCCGCGCGGCGAGGATTTAGTTGCGGCTTCGGTTCTGGGCGTTGCGGCCCTACCGGGGCGCCTGAATCCCCCATGCCGTCCACCCGGCCCGCTTGGCGCGGGCGAAAAGATCAATGCGGGCGTGGCCGGGGTACATGGCCTCGATGACTTCGTACACGCATTCCGGCTTCGCGCTGTGATCGCCTCGCGGGGCTTCGATCACGGAATCCGCCCGCGCCCCTTCGTGCGGCACCGGCAGCTTGCCGCGCCTGCCCAACAGCAGCGCCTCGTGGGACTGCCTGAAGTAGTGGCCAATGCCGGGGGCGCCCTTCACCCACGCAGCCGAAGAGATGAACTCAAAGCCCCATGCGGCCATGACTTCGCAGGCTTCCGCCAGCTTTGGCGGCGTCGCCCACAGGAACAGCATTGAGTCGGGCGCGGCCAGGTCGGGCACCGGGAGCGCCTTGATGTCCTCAAGGGGCATGGTCGGGTAGTGATTCTCGGCCTTGCGATCCGGCGGCTCGGCGTTCCGGTAGCGCCAAGGCGGATCGGCGAGGATGATCTGGTAGCGGCCCTCCCCGCACGGTGGCGGCGGAATCGGCTTGTCCGGCCCCACGTCCTCGCCAGCAGCGCGGACCTTCTTGGAGGCGCTGCGTTCGGCTTTGGCCGCATCGTGCTCGGACTTCTCGGCCCTGGCCCTGGCTTTCGCGGCCTCCTCCGAGGCTTGCGCGGCGGCTTCGGATTCCGGTTCCCTGTCGGCCACCGCCGCAGCTTTGCGGGCGGCTTCCCTTTCGGCCTTGCGGGTTGTCACTATCGTGTTCCCGTTTGACCTTGCCCACCAACGCCGTGGTCGGCGCGGGTTTTTCTTTCGTCGGCAAGGGGCGGGGAGCGCAACGCCAGTGGAGCGCTCCCGCTCCCCTTGCTCCCTCCCCTTCACTCTGGGGAGTTCAGGGCAGATCCGGGCAGAGAAAAAAGCCAGTGTTTATGCGGGTTTCAGAGCCCTTGCGTATCACTAGGACACGCGATCCGCGTGCTTGTGCGGCGGCCTGTGCCGCCGCAGATCAGTTGACAGTGGTAAAGAGACTTTGCAATTTTTCGAAAATTCCCAATAATCCTTTCTTGGGGGAACGTGTTTTTTTGCGTACAGGAATGGCTTAGCACAGTGCCGGGAGGGCAGGACAATAGCAACAGGGACAGTAAAGTGGTTCAACAACGCCAAGGGCTACGGCTTCATACTGCCATCCGACGGCGGCGGCGATCTCTTCGCACACTACACCGCCATCCAAATGGAGGGCTACAGAACCCTGAAGGCCGGCCAGCCGGTGGTCTTTGACGTCGAGGAAGGCCCCAAGGGCGACCACGCAGTCAACATTCGCGCCGAATCCGGCGACAGCCCTTAGCCGACCTCTGGCCGACGGCCAAACGTTTGAGTTGCTGCGCAACTGCGCGAACAAGCTCGCGTTTGAGTTGCTGCGCAACTCAGCGCGGCAGGATTAGCTGCAGCAGGGCTCTGGTGGGGAGGTCCTAGCCCATCGCGTCGATGACGGCGTCACCGAAGGCGGAGCATGACAGCAGGGTGGCCCCGTCCATCAGGCGTTCAAAGTCGTAGGTCACAGTTTTTCTCGAGATGGCGCCTTCCATGCCCGCAATGATGAGGTCGGCGGCCTCGCGCCAGTCCATGTGCCGGAGCATCATTTCGGCGGAAAGCACCAATGAGCCCGGGTTGACCTTGTCCTGCCCGGCGTACTTCGGAGCGGTGCCGTGGGTGGCCTCGAACAGCGCGATGGTGTCGCCGATGTTGGCGCCCGGCGCAATGCCGATGCCGCCGACTTGAGCGGCCAAGGCATCGGAGATGTAGTCGCCGTTCAGGTTCATGGTGGCCAGCACGTCGTACTCGTCCGGGCGGGTGAGAATCTGCTGCAGCATGGCATCAGCGATCATGTCCTTGATGACGATGCGGCGGCCGGTGTTCGGATTGGTCAATTCGTGCCAAGGGCCGCCGTCCAGGGGCGTGGCGCCGAACTCCCGCGCCGCGAGCCGATAGCCCCAGTCCTTGAAGGCCCCTTCGGTGAACTTCATGATGTTGCCCTTGTGGACGAAGGTCAGCGAGGCGCGGTCCTGGTTGATGGTGTATTGCAGCGCCTTGCGCACCAAGCGCTCGGTGCCCTCCACGGAGATCGGCTTGATGCCGATGCCGCAATGGCGCGGGAAGCGGATCTTGCGCACGCCCATGCTGTCCTGCAAAAAGCCGATGACCTTCTCCGCCCCTGCCGAATCCGCCTCCCATTCGACGCCGGCATAGATGTCCTCGGTGTTCTCCCGAAAGATCACCATGTCGGTCTTCTGCGGGGCCACCACCGGACTGGGAACGCCCTTGAACCAGCGCACCGGGCGCAGGCAGACGTAGAGGTCAAGCTCCTGGCGCAGCGCCACGTTCAACGAGCGGATGCCGCCGCCCACGGGCGTGGTCATGGGGCCCTTGATGCCGATGATGAACTCGCGCATGGCCTGCAGCGTCTCCGCAGGCAGCCACTCGTCCGCGCCGTACACCTCAAGCGACTTTTCCCCGGAATAGATTTCCATCCAGGCGATCCGGCGCCGTGCGCCGTAGGCCTTGGCCACGGCGGCATCCACCACCTTGAGCATGACCGGCGTGATGTCGATGCCGATGCCGTCGCCCTCAATGTAGGGAATGATTGGGTGGTCGGGAATGTTGAGGGTGTTGTCCTCGTTGACGGTGATCCTCTCACCGTCAGCAGGCACGGCTATGTGCTGGTAAGCCATCGGCTCCGCTCCAATTTCAGGCAGTGGTTTGGGGAAAAGCGGCGCAGTATAGCCCAGTCTCGCGGGGGGTGCGTTGGCCAGGCGCGGGTTCGCCCGCCGTTCGCCTACGGCTCGCTGCCGACCCAACTCCTGGCCCGCTCCACGTCCTGCTCGGTCGCTTCCACCCAGCGGCTGCCGCCGCCTGCGGTTTCCCGCTTCCAGAAGATGGCCTCGGTCTTCAAGCGGTCGATGATGAACTCGCAAGCCGCCAAGGCATCCGGGCGGTGCGACGACGCAGTGAGCACCAGGACGATCTGATCGGCAGGCCGCAAACGCCCCACGCGATGAATGACCGTCACCGCGGCAAGGCGCCAGCGCCCCTCGGCCGCGGCGACGATGGCCTCGACGCTGCGCTCGGTCATGCCGGCGTAGTGCTCAAGCTCCAAGCTGGAATCGGGGTCGCCACGCACCTCCCGAACCAAGCCGACGAACGCGGCCACCGCGCCCGCATTGGCATCAAGCCGCTCGCGAAGCGCCCGCCACTCCCCATCCACGGAAAAGTCGCCGCTCTGAACCCGGATGCGCCGCACGGCCCGTCACCCGCCGGTTACCGGCGGCAGGAACGCCACCTCGTCGCCGGGCTTGAGCTCGACGCGGGCCGCGCCCTCCACAAACTCCTGGTTGACGGCGATGCGCACGTTTTCAGCCGTGAGGGCGGCGTAGCCGTCCGCCCCGAGCGTCGGCTTCAACGCCGCCAGCAAGGCGTTCAGCCGCAGGGAGGAGCCCGCCATCTCCGGGGCGTAGGTCCAAGCATCCATGCCAACCGCCTCCCTAAGCGAGGCAAGGAACAGCACACGAATCACGACGCACGCCTCCCCTAAACGCGCTGCCAAACGCCGCTGCGACCGCCTTCCTTGCGCAGCAGGCGCACGTTCTCGATGGCCATGCCCCGGTCAATGGCCTTGCACATGTCATAGAGCGTCAGGGCGGCAATGCCGGCGGCGGTCAACGCCTCCATCTCCACCCCGGTGCGGCCGGTCACGCGGCATTCAGCGGTGATGCGAACGAGATCCGGAGGGGTCGGCTCGAAATCGATGGACACCCGGTTCAGGGGCAGCGGATGGCACAGCGGAATCAAGTCGGCGCAACGCTTGGCAGCCTGGATGCCCGCCACCCGCGCCACTGCCAGCGCATCGCCCTTGGCAAGGCCACCCTCGAAGAGCGCTGCCAGCGTGCCGGCCTGCATCCGCAGGCAGGCTTCAGCCACCGCGACCCGCACGGTCTCCGCCTTGGCGGACACATCGACCATGTTGGCTTCCCCGCGGGCGTTCTGGTGCGTTAGCCGGCTCATGGGGAGAGTATAGCGCGGCAGACGCAGCCCGTGCCGCGGCACCCTTAGGCGGGCACGCTGGTCGTGCAAAAGAGAACTGCGCAAGCGGGTGTGCGGGATGGGTAACCCGGCTCGCCATCCGGTAAGATAGGGGCTTATCCGCAAGCCCGCCAGTTCGGCGAATTCAGCAGACTAGGCCAGCCGTGCATTCGCTCGAAAGCAACCACGTCATCGTCGGCATGTCCGGCGGCGTCGATTCGTCGGTGGCCGCCCTGCTGCTCAAGCAGCAAGGCCATCGCGTGTCCGGGCTGTTCATGAAGAATTGGGACGAGGACGATGGCGAACCCTACTGCACCGTCCGGCAGGATCTGGAGGACGCATCCAGGGTGTGCGACCGGCTCGGCATCGACCTGCACACGGCCAACTTCGCCGCCGAGTATTGGGACGATGTGTTCAGCGCCTTCCTGAGGGAGCACGAGGCCGGACGCACGCCCAACCCCGACGTGCTCTGCAACCGGGAAATCAAGTTCAAGCAGTTTGCCCGCTACGCCGAAGCGCTCGGCGCCGACCGGATCGCCACCGGCCACTATGCCCGCCTCGCCAAACGGGGCGGGCGCCTGCGGCTGCTTAAGGGCATCGACGCCGGCAAGGATCAAAGCTACTTTCTGCAAGCGCTCAACATCAACCAGCTGGCCGCTGCTGTCTTTCCCTTGGGTGGCCTGGAAAAGACCGAGGTGCGTCGCATCGCCCATGAGCAGGGGTTCCACAATCACGGCAAGAAGGATTCCACCGGCATCTGCTTCATCGGCGAGCGGCGCTTCCGCGACTTCCTGCAGCGCTACCTGCCGCGCAATCCGGGGGCGATGGTGGATGAGGCGGGCGTGACGGTGGGCCAGCACATCGGCCTGCCCTACTACACCCGCGGGCAACGCCAAGGCTTGGCCGTGGGCGGCTTGGCCGGACGCCGGGAAGCGCCTTGGTACGTGCTCGACAAGGATCTGGCGGCCAACCGCCTGATCGTCACCCAGAATCCGGCGGCGCTGTGCAACGACGGGCTGACCGCCGGCAGCCTCAATTGGCTCGGCGAGCCGCCGTCCCTGCCCCTGCGCTGCACGGCCAAGGTGCGCTACCGCCAGCCCGACCAGGCCGCTTGGGTGAACGCCGAGCAGCCGGGAAAAGTGACGGTGCGCTTCGATGCGCCGCAACGAGCCATCACGCCGGGCCAGTACGTCTGCTTCTACGACGGCGACATCTGCCTTGGCGGCGGCGTCATCGAGGCGTTCAGCAACTTCAAGGCCAAGGCCAGCGTCCATGACTGACCTCGACTACCGCTCATTGGCGTTGGCGGCGCTGTTCGAGGCGCTGGCCGAGGTGCGGGACGCCGCCGAGGGGCGCAGCGGCGCCGGGGAATCCCTCGCGAACGTCAACCACCTGCTGGCACCGCTGTTCGCCATTGACGCGGCCACCGTGGCGGATGTCTTTGCGCCGCCCGTGCGCTACCTGAAGGGCACCAAGATGGCGGGCAGCGCCTTGGCGGGTGAGCGCAATGCGATGCGCATGCTCAACACCGCCTTCGCCGTGATGGAGCTCGCCACGCTGCTCAAGCGCGCGGATCGAATCGCCGGGCAATTGAGCCAACGCCTGGGCGCCTTGGCCAATGCGCCCCGGGATGGCGCCCTGCTGCAGGCCTTGGACGAAGTCTATCAGGAGACCATCGGCCAACTCGGCAAGCGGATTCAGGTGAGCGGCGACCCCACAGCCCTGAAACAGCCCCAGGTCGCGGCGCGCATTCGGGCGCTGCTGCTGGCGGCGGTGCGCTTCGCGTGGCTTTGGCAGCAGCTTGGCGGGCGCCGCTGGCAGCTGATCGTGGGACGCCGCAAGGCCTTGGCGGCCCTGGATGAGCTCGGAGGGCGTCTTAAGTGAACGACGGCTTGAACCCGCTTACCGCCATCAGCGCCATCGACGGACGCTACCGCGCCAAGACCGAGGCGCTGGCCCCCATCTTCAGTGAGGGCGGCTTGATTCGCTTCCGCGTGCAAGTCGAGTGCGAGTGGTTTGCCGCCTTGGCGGGACTGCCGCAGGTGGCGGAGCTGCCGCCCCTTGGAAGCGCCGCCGCCAATGCCCTGCGGGCCGTTCACGCCGACTTTTCGTTGGCGGACGCTGAACGCGTGAAGGCGTTGGAGGCTGTCTCCAACCACGACGTCAAGGCGGTGGAGTACTTCGTCAAGGAGCGCATCGGCCGGATCGACGGGCTGGCGCCGCACACGGAGTTCGTCCACTTCGCCTGCACCTCCGAAGACATCAACAACCTAGCCCACGCGCTGATGCTGAAGGCCGCGCGCGAAGCGCTCGAACCGCAAATGGGAGGCCTGATCAAGGCCATCGACGGGCTGGCGCGGCAAGCGGGCGATCTGCCGATGCTGGCCCGCACCCACGGCCAGCCCGCTTCGCCCACCACCTTGGCCAAGGAGCTGCGGGTGTTCAGCGCCCGTCTTGCCAATGCGGCCAAGTCGGTAAGCGCAGTGCCGCTGACGGGCAAGCTGAACGGCGCCGTCGGCAACTTCAACGCCCACGTTGCCGCCTACCCGAGCATCGACTGGCCCGCCGTCAGCGAGCGTTTCGTCACCGGGCTCGGCTTGGCCCACAATCCCCTGACCACCCAAATCGAGCCCCACGACGGCCTGGCGGCGCTGTTCCACGCCTTCATGCGCTTCAACACCGTGCTGCTGGACTTGGTGCGCGACATCTGGGCCTACATTGCCATTGACTACTTTGGGCAGCGGCAAACGGCGGGCGAAACCGGCTCCTCGACCATGCCGCACAAGGTCAATCCCATCGACTTCGAGAACGCCGAGGGCAATCTCGGCATCGCCAACGCCCTGTTCGGCCACATGGCGGAGAAGCTGCCGGTGTCCCGCTGGCAGCGCGACCTGTCCGATTCCACCGTGCTGCGCAACATGGGCGCGGCCTTGGCTCACGGCAGCATCGCCTACCAGTCGGCGGACCAAGGCCTGGCCAAGCTCTCCATCAACCGGGCGCGCATCGAGGCCGACTTGGCTGGCAACTGGGAGGTGCTGGCCGAAGCCGTCCAGACCCTGATGCGCAAGCACGGCATGGCGAAACCCTATGAACGGCTCAAGGCGGCCACGCGGGGACGGCGGCTTGACGCCGCAGGGTTCGCCGAGCTGCTGGACGCACTCGACCTGCCCGAGGATGCCCAGCTGGAGCTGGCGCAACTGCAGCCGCGCACCTACGTCGGGCTGGCCACCCATTTGGCCCAACTGCCCGACTGAACGCTGTTCGGGCCACCCAGCCCAACCCTAGGCGCCAAACCCAAGACTTTCTTATTTGGAAACTATTAGTATCCACTCATTCCAAATTTTTTCGTATAAATTCACGTTCCCATGCCATTCGGCGCCCCCGAACCAACGCCCATTAGCCAGAACCAGTGAGGAGCCAACATGTCCGCGTATCTTTCCAGCTATCTGCAACAGGTCGAAGACGTCAAGAAGGAAATGATCAGCCAGCCGAGCTGGCGGGCCATCAATCCCGAGTACGTGGTCCGCATGCGGCTGCAGAACCGCTTCCGCACCGGCCTGGACATCGCCCGCCACACCGCCGCCATCATGCGGCGGGACATGGCCGAATACGACAAGGATCCCGGCAAGTACACCCAATCGTTGGGCTGCTGGCACGGCTTCACCGCCCAGCAGGTGATGATGTCGGTCAAGAAGCACCGCCAAACCACGGATAAGTCCTACATCTACCTCAGCGGCTGGATGGTGGCGGCGCTGCGCTCGAAGTTCGGCCCGCTGCCCGACCAGAGCATGCATGAGAAGACCTCGGTGCCGGACCTGATCGAGGAGATCTACACCTTCCTGCGCCAAGCCGATGCCCGGGAGCTGCGGCATCTGTTCACGGCGCTCGACGAGACCCGCGCCCAAGGCGGCAACGTGGCGGAGGCGCTGTCGCGCATCGACCGCTACGAGACCCACGTGGTGCCCATGATCGCCGACATCGACGCCGGCTTCGGCAACGAGGAGGCCACCTACCTGCTGGCCAAGCGCATGATCGAGGCGGGCGCCTGCGCCATCCAGATCGAAAACCAAGTCTCCGATGCCAAGCAGTGCGGCCACCAGGCCGGCAAGGTCACCGTGCCCCACGAGGACTTCGTCTCCAAGCTGAACGCGGTGCGCTACGCCTTTCTGGAGCTCGGCGTCGAGGACGGCATCATCGTCGCCCGCACCGACTCCCTGGGCGCCGGCCTGACGATGAAGATCCCGGTGTCCAAGGAGCCCGGCGACCTCGGCGACCAGTACTGCGGCTTCCTTGAGGCCACTGAGGTGCATGACCTTGAGGAACTGCGCGACGGCGACGTCACCATCCACCAAAACGGCAAGCTGTGCCGCCCGCTGCGCCTCGACAACGGCCTCTACGCCTTTCGCGAAGACACCGGCGCCGACCGAGCGGTGCTGGATTGCGTCACCAGCCTGGAGCATGGCGCTGACCTGCTTTGGATCGAGACCGAACGGCCCAACCTCAAGCAGATCAAAGGGCTGGTGGATGCGGTGCGGGAAAGGGCCCCGCAAGCCAAGCTGGTGTACAACAACTCGCCTTCATTCAACTGGACGCTGGCGTTCCGCGAGCAGGTCTATGCCGAGTGGCGGAAGGCGGGCAAGGACGTCTCCGCCTATCCCGACCCGGCGGTGGTCGAAAAGGGCCTGATGGCAGCCGAACACGACGATACGCCGCTGGCGGCGGCGGCGGACGAGCTCATCGCCCGCTTCCAGCGGGACGCGGCTCGGGAGGCGGGCATTTTCCATCACCTGATCACCTTGCCCACCTACCATGAAACCGCCCTGGGCACGGACGTGCTGGCGGAGGGTTACTTCGGCGACGCGGGCATGCTGGCCTACGTCGAGGGCGTGCAACGCCGCGAAATCCGTCGCGGATTGGCAGCGGTCAAGCATCAGGACTTGGCTGGCTCCAACATTGGCGACGACCACAAGGAGTACTTCCTGGGCGAGAAGGCCCTGCTGGCCGGCGGCGCGGCCAACACGATGAATCAGTTCTGAGCGCCAAGCAATGCCCGCAGGTCGCCGTAGCTCTCGGCGGCGGCGAACTGCGGGTGCTCGCGGCGCACGCGCTCCGGGGCGCTGAACAAGATGCCCTTGTCGGCTTCCTCCAGCATGGGAATGTCGTTGTAGGAGTCGCCGGCCGCCATCACCGGGAAGTTCAACGACTTCAAGGCCTTGACGACGCTGCGTTTCGGATCCGGCTGGCGCAGCCGGTAGCCGGCAATCCGATCATCACGGACTTGCAGGTGATGGCAGAACAGGGTCGGATGGCCGAGCCTCGCCATCAGCGGATTGGCGAACTCATAAAATGTGTCGGAGACGATGATCACCTGCCAGCCCTCCCTCGCCCAATCAAGAAAGGCGCGGGCGCCGGGCAGGGGCTCCAGGCCGTCGATGACGGCGCGGATCGTTGAGAAGCGCAAGTCCGCCCGCGCCAGCACGTCCATGCGGTAGCCCATCAATTCCCCGTAGTCCGGAATGTCGCGAGTGGTTTTGTTCAGTTCGCCAAGGCCGGCACGTTCCGCCACCGCCTGCCAGATTTCGGGGATCAGCACCCCTTCAAGGTCCAAGCACAGGATGTTCAAGCCAATCTCCTTTTTTGGTTCGCGGGAACAGGCCACCGAATGACGGGTTGCCCCTGGCAACCATCCTCCCACCGGCCTTGGGCATGGTCTCGTTTGAGCCATTGAGTTAAGCATATGCCAAGCGGGTATTTTCATCGCCCAAATTGACATTGCTAAACTCCTTCTCCGCAAACGAAGATGGCCGAAGCAAACCATGAACTTCCAACAAGCAAGCGCCCAGACCGAACCGCAGCGCCTGCTGCGGGACATTGAGAGGCGCTTCGACCGCAACAGGGTGGCCATTTCCTTCAGCGGCGCCGAAGACGTGGCGCTGATTGACATGGCCCACCGGGAAGGCCTTGACTTCAAGGTGTTCTCGCTGGACACGGGGCGTCTGCATCCGCAAACCCTCGCCTACTTCGAGCGGGTGCGCGAGCACTACGGCATTGCCATCGAGCTGCTGATGCCCTCCCCCGCCGCGGTCGCTGACTTGGTGCGCGCCAAGGGTTTGTTCAGCTTCTACAAGGACGGGCACGGCGAGTGCTGCGCGGTGCGCAAAATAGAGCCGCTGCGCCGCAAGCTCGGCGAGCTCGACGCTTGGGTCACCGGCCAGCGCAAGGACCAAAGCGTCACGCGAACCGACCTTCCCGTGGAGCAGGAGGATCACGCCTTCTCGACCGGCGCGCGCCGCCTCCTTAAGTTCAATCCCCTGGCGGACTGGTCATCGCGGGATGTTTGGGCCTACATCCGCGCCCACAACGTGCCCTACAACGAATTGCACGACCAAGGCTACGTCTCCATCGGCTGCCAGCCCTGCACCCGCGCCATCGGCCCCCACGAGCACGAACGGAGCGGCCGCTGGTGGTGGGAGGAGGCGGTTGCCCGGGAATGCGGACTGCACGGCCAGAACGTCGTCAAGATCGTCGGCTGACGCGCGGGCTCTGAAACAGGTCGGAGCCCGACTGACGCAACGGCGCGGAGTTTCGCGCCAGCGAAACTACACACGCGAACGTCAGTTCGCGCGGACTCACACACATCGAACCCGGCCTAAGCGACAGGCGCGGAGTTTCGCACCAGCGAAACCTCACACGCGAACATCAGTTCGCGCGGACTCACGCACATCGAACCTGGCCTAAGCGACAAGCGCGGAGTTTCGCGCCAGCGAAACTCCATACGCGAACGTCAGTTCGCGCCTGATCGGTCGCGGCCATGAACCTCGTGTAATATCCGAGCTAACCCGCGATCAAGCGGAGCGGCTGGAGGCGAGCAGCGATGGCAACTCGATTGATTTCCCTTGTCCTGACGTTCGCTTTTGCAACGACCGCGGTTGCCGACTTGTCGATGAGTTATCGACGGCTGCTGCCGCTGGAGGGAGGTTCGAACTTTCGCGACCTCGGCGGCTACCGGACGGCTGACGGCCAAACCGTCGCCAGAGGCAGGCTGTTCCGCTCCGGCGCCATGACGGCACTGACCGATGCCGACATGGCCTACCTGGATCGGTTTGGGATCAAGACCATCGTGGACCTGCGCTCCAACGAGGAGATTGGCCTGTACCCCAACCACTGGGCGGCTAAGCGCGGCATTGAGGTGTTGACGGGGGACTACTCGTTTGCCGCCATGATGCGCAGCGAGGAGTCCGGCGAGCGCCCGGAAATGAGCGAGTTGTACCCCCGGCTGCTTGAGTCGATCGGGCCCCAGATCAAGACCTATTTTCACGAAGCGCTCGAAGCGCAGGCACCCATGGTTGTGAACTGCTCGGCCGGGCAGGATCGAACGGGGATCGCCGCCGCCCTGATGCTGCTGCTGCTCGGCGTCCCCGAACCCACCGTCATCGAGGACTACCTGCTGTCCACGGACTTCCGCAGGCCGGCCGTCGAACAGGGCAGCGTTGACCTTGCCGAGGCCGCCAAGACCAATGCCTTCGCCGCCATGATGCTGGAGTACCGCAAGGCCATGCCGCATCCCGACCGGCCCAACCCGCTGGTGACGCCGGATGGCGTTGCGTACCTCGCGTTCGTCATCGAACGCATCCGCAACGAGTACGGATCGGTCGAAGCATACGCGGAAGGGGAACTCGGGATCGACGCACAGGAGATGGCCACCCTCAGGCGCAGGTATCTGCGTTAGCTTTCCGGTGAGCCGGAAAGCCTTATGGTTGCTGAGTTTCTGGCCAAAGCGCCCGTTCCCGCCACCTTTTCGGCACCACACTTAGTTTCAGCGCATAATGAGCGCTCACGGCACTTTTTGACGCTTCTGGGAGTCTTTTCGGCAACCGCGTCGCTTGCGCCGTGAACTGTGAGCGTGAATCCGCCAGAGAGCAAAATTCCTCTACAGGGAGGGGATCAACATGAGAATTGACCGACGGTTTTTCCAATGGGCCTTTCTGCCATTTGTGTCGGTCCTTGGGGCACAGGGGCTGAAGGCGCAGGTGATCGAGGAGGTGCTGGTGGTTGCCAAGCCGATAAAGGCCAGTCAGCAGGCCGCCATTGAGGCAAAGCGCGCCGCAAACAACGTGGCCGACATCATATCCGCGGATGCCATAGGACGTTTCCCGGACCAGAACCTGGCTGATGCGCTTGGCCGCGTTCCAGGCATTGCGATCGAGAGGGACCAGGGGCAAGCTAGGTACGTCAGCTTCCGCGGCACGCCAAAGCGCTACACCACCACCGCGTTCAACGGAATCAGCATCCCCGGCGTGGAAAACGGCCGAATTCCCAGATTTGACGCCTATCCAGCCGTCATCACCTCCCAAGTTGTGGCCAACAAGGCGATCACTCCCGACATGCCCGGCGAGTCCGTGTCCGGGTACATCAACATCAAGACGTTTTCGCCATCGGACATCAAGGGGTTTTCCGGTTCCGTCGAGGGCGGGCTTGGGGAGCAGAATCTAGGCGGGGGCGGCATTGACAAAGGGAATTTGCGGCTCTCCTACTCCGATGACCGGTTCGGGATGGTGGTTTACGGCTCCCACAACAGCCGGAAGCAGATAACCGACAACCGTGAACCCACCTACAGCGGCACTGAAGGCGCCCTGTTTCCCGACCGGATCGATTTTCGAAACTACAAGATCGAAAGGGAGGACGAAGCCTATGGCGGCACCTTGGAGCACTACTTCGAGAACGGCGGCAGGGTTTACCTCAACTCGCTGAACACCAAGTTCACGGATACCGAGCAACGAAACGACTTCCGCGTTTACCTGAGCGACGTCCCCCCTCGAACAGGCACTGCCGAGCGCGGCAACATCAGGCGCCTTCTCGAATACGGCACCTACATCAACAAAACCCAAGTGAACACCGTTGGCCTTGACCTTCCGTTTGGCGACTGGGATGTGCAGGCGAGCTACAGCAACATCGAGACCACCTTCGACACCTATCTGCCCATACCCTATTTCATCGGCGGCGGCCAAGTTTCCAACGTCTTCTATGATCTGACGGATCCACGGGAACCAATCGTCAGATTCGACGAAGATCTGGCCGACGTGGACTACGCCGTCAACTTGCTGGTGGACGCGATCGGCGGCCTGTACACCGACAATGATCAGTTCAAGTTGGATTTTGCGCGTGAAAATCGTTGGGGCGAATTGAAATTCGGCGCCAAGTACGATGACCGGAGCGCGACCGGCGGCGGCGCGCCGCTCGCCTTGGTCAGCAAACCCTACCCAGTGGACAGCTGCCCCGCTACCGATTACACACAAGGCCCTTGGTCAACTAAGCTGAACAATGGCATCGGCGCCTTCTACGCCGACAACCGCGCGCTGCGGGCATGCCTGGAGGCAGCTGGGGAAACCCGTTCGGAGTTCCCCGACGATGAAACGCTGGCCATTGATGAAACGCTGCTTTCCGGCTATGTCATGCAGACCTTCGACCTGGCTTGGGGCAACATCATCGCCGGCGTTCGCATTGAGGACACGGAGTACGAGACGGTCGGCTCAAGGCTGGTTGGCACCGTGCGCGAGCCTTTGTCGGTCAAGCGAACCTACACCAACGTGTTGCCCAGCGTTCACCTGAACTATGATTTCACCGATGAGCAGAAGTTTCGCGCTTCCTTCTCCACCGGGCTGAGCCGTCCGACATACATCGAAGCACGGGCCGCCGCCGCCATCAGCGAAGTCACCTCATCCATAGTCGGCGGAAATCCCTTCCTCAAGCAGGAGGAGTCCTGGGGAATCGACTTGGCCTACGAGTGGTACTTCGACGAGGCAAGCCTCTTGTCATTGACCTTGTTCCACCGCGGAATCGACAACGTCATCGCTGAATCCGCCGAAAGAGTTGATGGGAGCATTTACTCCGACACGGCCGCACCGGGTGAGCTATGGGAGCTTACGGCTTTCGGCAATGGCAAGGACGGCAAGCTCCAGGGCATCGAATTCGCTTTCACCGGCCGGTTGGACAACTACCTCGACGGCTTTTTCTCAGGCTTCGGGGTGGAGGCCAATCTTTCGCTCATCGACTCCGAGTACACCGCGCCTGAAGGCGGCAAGTTCAACCTGCCCGGACAGTCGGACACCAACTACAACTTGTCGTTGTTCTATGAGAACTACGGCTTTTCGGCCCGGGTGACCTACCGCTACCGAAGCTCCTGGCTGGACGAGACGGAAGTCGCGCTCATAGAGGCTGCATCCGCCGTCTATTGGGCCCCGCAGGAGCGCGTTGACGTGGCGTTGCGTTACAACCTCCACGAACTGACCGGATACCAAGCATCCATCTTCGTCGATTTGAACAATCTCACGGATGAGACGGACTTTCGCTACACGGGCGCCAAATGGAATCCGAATCAGTCCGAGTCGTTCGGCAGGCGGTTTTTGGTTGGCGTTCGATTTAGCTTCTGACGGGCGGCGCAACAGGGTTGCTGCGGCATTTCGGCGGTCGCCGGAAGTGATGCTATTCCGGCGTCGGCACCAGGGTGATGGGCATGTCCTCCGGCTCAAGGCCCAAGTTGATGAGCACCTTCGACATGCCGAGGAACAGGCCGACGCCCATGGCGATTTCGGCGATTTCCGCCTCGCTGTAGTGTGCCCTGAGCGCCTGCCTGACCTCGTCAACGGGCGGCCGGGGAATGCCGATTATGGCATCGGTGAGCTTCAGGGCCGCCACTTGGGCGGGTTCCAGCGCCGTTTCGTAGCCGTCAGCGATGCGTCCGACCCGCTCTTCGTCCAGCCCCGCCGCACGGGCGGAGTCAAAGCGCACCCGGCGTCAGTAGCCGCAGTCCGTGATGCGGGCGTTGCGGATGCGCGTCATCTCCTTGATGGCGGGGTCGGCGGCGCCGTTGCGCCAAAACTCCCCGTACAGTTCAAAGAACAGGCTGGCCAGCTTCGGCACATGGGCCATCACCGAGCCGAAGTCCGGGGGCTGGCCGGGAATGGCGGACGGCATTCTGGGAC
>JAPOTD010000065.1 GCA_026709365.1 Gammaproteobacteria bacterium | reverse complement strand
CGACCATGGCACGAAACAGCCATTAATTCAATCGAATTGTGGCGCAGCACACTAGGAATGGCCTATAGTTCTGCCCCATACCCCCCTCGGCAGTACGTCTGGCTCCCGTCCCCGGAATCTCGGGGACGGCAATCGTGAGCGAGGCCGATCCCGAGGGTCTTCCCCAAAACCAAGTCCAACCTTCTCGTGGCCGGCGGTTCGGACTTTGTTCCGGCGGCTAAGTTGGCCCGTCGTGAAGGCTTGCGGTTCGTGCTCGACCCGCCTTGGCAAAACATCCCGGCCGATCTCGACGAGCGCATCGACGGGCTGACGAGCGGTTTTCCCAAGCCACGCGCGCACTGAGGGATCTGAAGCGTCTGTCGTTGCTGCAACGAGCAAGGTGCGCCGGATCGGGGCTCCTGGCCAAGGATTTCATGGTTGATGCTGCGGGCGCGGTGCCGTACTGTTCGCGCTTGGAAATTGCGCGGGGCTGCCATGGCCGTCGATATCGACCTCACCACAAAAAACCACACCCACTTCGATCTGTCCGCTGCGGCGCTGGCTGAGTTGGCCGTCGCGCGCGGCGAGGGCTGCTTGGCCAGCAACGGGGCCTTGGTCGTCGAGACGGGTACCCGCACCGGGCGCTCGCCCAAGGACCGCTTCATCGTTGAGGAGGCCTCCACCAAGCACGCCATCGATTGGGGCGAGATCAACCAGCCGATCGACGCCGAGGCCTTCGATGCGCTCTGGGACCGCGTCCAGGTGCATCTTGAGGATCGGCAGCGCTTCGTCTCCAACCTCCATGTGGGCGCCGACCCGGAGCACTACATGGCCATCGAGGTCACCACCGAGACCGCTTGGCACGCTCTGTTCGGCAAGGCGCTGTTCATCTCGCCGGACCACTTCAATCCGCACAACAAGAAAGTCTGGCAGGTGGTCAACGCGCCGGGCTTCGTCTGCGACCCCGAGCGCGACCGCACCAACAGCGACGGGACGGTGATGATCAACTTCGCGGCCCGCAAGGTGCTGCTGGCGGGCTTGCGCTATGCGGGCGAGATGAAGAAGTCCATGTTCAGCGTCCTCAACTTCCTGCTGCCGGAAAAGGACGTACTGCCCATGCACTGCTCCGCCAACATGGGCGCGGATGGCGACGTATCGCTGTTTTTCGGGTTGTCCGGCACCGGCAAGACCACCCTGTCGGCGGACCCCGGCCGCTTTCTGATCGGCGATGACGAGCACGGCTGGGGCAAGGGCACGGTGTTCAACTTCGAGGGCGGCTGCTACGCCAAGTGCATCGATCTAAGCCGCGAGAACGAGCCGGTCATCTACGACGCCATCGGCTTCGGGGCCATCGTCGAGAACGTGGTCATGGACGTCGACAGCCGTGAGATCGACTACGCCGACTCGACGCTGACCGAGAACACCCGGGCCTGCTACCCGCGCGCCAACATCGAACTTAAGGTGCCCGACAACCGCGCGGGCGAGCCGGCCAACGTCATCTTCCTGACCTGCGACCTGAGCGGCGTGCTGCCGCCGGTGTCGATCCTGTCGAAGGAGGCGGCCGCCTACCACTTCCTGTCGGGCTACACTGCTGCCGTCGGCTCCACCGTGGTCGGCTCCTCCGAGGCGTTCAAGGCCACCTTCTCCACTTGTTTTGGCGCCGCCTTCTTCCCGCGCCCGGCGGGCGTTTACGCCGACTTGCTCATTCGCCGGGTCGAGGATTTCGGCTCGCGGGTCTATCTGGTCAACACTGGCTGGACGGGCGGCGGCTACGGGGTCGGCCAACGGTTCCCCATACCGGCCACCCGCGCCATCATCGCCGCTGTGCAGAACGGCGGCTTGGTGGCGGCTGACACCGAGCATCTCGCCAACCTCAACCTAACCATTCCCAAGGCTCTTGAAGGCGTTGACAGCACCCTGTTGAACCCGCGCAACGCTTGGGACGACAAAGCGGCCTACGATGCGGCCGAGGCCAAGCTGATTGCCCTGTTCACGGAGAACTTCAGAAAGTTCGAGGTGGATCAGGCCATCGTCGATGCTGGGCCGTCGATGGTTCGCCAAGGCGTCTGAGCGGGTTGGCCCCGTGGCCGCAACAATCAAGCAGGGGTCGGCTTCGGATGACGGCCTAGCCATTCCCCGCGCCGTGCTGGCCGGGCTTCAGGCCGGTGCCGGGGCGCTTGACGGCTTGCGGCGCGGGCTGGAAAAGGAAAGCCTGCGCGTGCGCCCGGACGGGCGGCTGTCGATGCGCCCGCATCCGCCCAGTCTGGGTTCGCCGCTGACCCATCCGCAGATCACCACCGACTTCTGCGAAGCCCAGCTGGAGCTGATCACCGGCGTCCACGACACTCCGGAGAGCTGCATCGACGAGCTCACCGCCATCCACCGCTTCGTTTACCACGGCTTGGACGACGAGCTGCTGTGGTCGGCCTCCATGCCCTGCCTGGTCCTGGAGGACGACGAGATTCCGGTGGGGCGCTACGGCGCCTCCAACATCGGCCAGGCCAAGACCGTCTATCGCTTGGGCTTGGGGCATCGATACGGGCGGCTGATGCAGACCATCTCCGGCATCCACTACAACTTCTCCCTGCCGGACGGCTTTTGGCCGCTGTACGCGGAACTCAAGGGGCGCAAGGCGGATCCTGATTTCGTCACCGAGCGCTATTTCGCCTTGATTCGCAACTTCCGCCGCTACAGTTGGCTGCTGATCCAGCTTTTCGGCGCCGCGCCGGCCATCTGCCGCTCCTTCGCCCACGGCGGCGGCCACGGCTTGGCGGGCTTCGACGAGGGCACCCTGTACCTGCCTGGCGCCACCTCCCTGCGCATGGGCCGCTTGGGCTACCAGAGCGACGCCCAGAGCAGCCTGCACATCTCCTACAACGGCCTTGATTCCTATGCCGCAACCATGCGCGAGGCCCTGACCCACCCGTATCCGCCTTACGAGGCCATCGGCGTGCGGCACGGGGATGAGTACCGCCAGCTCAACACCGCGTTGCTGCAAATCGAAAACGAGTTCTACGGCGCCATTCGCCCCAAGCGGCGCATCGAACCCGGCGAACGGCCCCTGACGGCCCTCAAGCGGCGCGGCGTGGAGTACGTCGAAGTGCGCTGCCTCGACATCAACCCCTTTCTGCCGGTGGGCATCGATGCCGGGCAGATGCGCTTTTTGGATGCCTTTCTGCTCTGGTGCCTGCTGGCGCCGAGCGCCGCGGACAGCCCGGAGGAGTCCAGGGCCATGCAGGCAGACCAAACCGCCATTGTGGAGCGGGGGCGCGAGCCGGGCTTGAGGCTCAGCGGCGGCGACCGCGACGAATGGGCTGCGGCCATTCTCGAGCAGTGCGAGCTGGCGGCGGAGCTGCTCGACCGAGCCCAAGGCGGACGCCGTTCAAGCGACGCTGTGCGCGAGCGCCGCGCCCTCCTGCAAGACCCCGCCAACACTCCCTCCGCCAAAGTGCTTGAGGCCATGCGCAGCGGGCGGCAGCCTTTCTTCCGCTTCGCGCTCAACCAGTCCGAACGCCACCGGCGCTGGTTCAGCGAGCGGCCCCTGTCGGCCGCTGAACTGGCGCGCCACGAGCGGCGCGCCGCCCGGTCATTCAACGAGCAGCGGCGCATTGAAGCCGGCAGCGACGAGAGCTTCGATGAATTCCTCACAGCCTACTTGGCTTTGCCAGAGTGAGTTTGGCGTCTTCTGAGGCGGTGTCCGACATGTTATCGAGCGGGTCGGAAAGGGGAGCCAGTATCGGCAGCTGGGAGCCTGCGCCGTAGGAATTCGCGCAAGCGAATTTGCAGCCGTGAATTCCTGCGCCGCAGGCTCCTAGAGCTCCATAGGCCGCTGCGAAGGCTTGAACGCCACGGAACATCCGTGAAGCAAAGCAACGGCGCCCGGTAGGGCGGCGCTCCCGTGATGGCAAGCGGGCCACCGCGCACCCAACGCCAAAGCCAAGTCAGCCGTCGTGCATCTGCGACTGGATGTAGTTTTCAATGCCGACCTTGCCGATCAGCGCCAGCTGGGTCTCCAGCCAGTCCACGTGGCCCTCCTCCGAATCGAGAATGTCCCGGAACAGTTGCCTGGACACATAGTCGCCAATGCCTTCGCAGTAGGCGATGGCCTCGCGCAGCACGGGCATGGCGTCCATTTCCAGGGCAAGGTCGCACTCCAGCATTTCCTGGGTGGCTTGGCCGATGCGCAGCTTGCCGAGGTCCTGCAGGTTGGGCAGCCCTTCCAGAAACAGAATCCGCTCCATCAGGGCATCGGCATGCTTCATCTCGTCAATGGATTCCTCGCGCTCCTTCTCTGCCAAGCGGCCCATGCCCCAGTCCCCATACATCTTGGCATGCAGAAAGTACTGGTTGATGGCGGTCAACTCATTCCTCAACACTCGGTTGAGGTGAACGATGACGTCTTTTTCGATCGGTTGCATGGCGGCTTCTCGGTGGGGTTTTCGCCATAATGCGCCATGCATGACCAAAATTCAAGCCTAACCTGTTGTTTTATAAATAGAAATTAGTTTCATGCGAAAACATGAATTGCAACGCGAAAACTGTTGCAATTGACACTACCTAGCACTTAGACTTGC
>JAPOTD010000110.1 GCA_026709365.1 Gammaproteobacteria bacterium | reverse complement strand
CGCCCCCCATGCGGGGGCGCGGATTGAAACATCCAGATCGAGATCGTCGCGAGCGTTGCAGGTCGTCGCCCCCCATGCGGGGGCGCGGATTGAAACTCAACCCCCGCCTCAGTCACGTCCATGCTGGCCGGTCGCCCCCCATGCGGGGGCGCGGATTGAAACTTCGTTGCCGATAAGCAAGGCGACAACCACGGATGTCGCCCCCCATGCGGGGGCGCGGATTGAAACCTCTAGCTTTCGTCTAGCCTCCCAATCGGAAGCAGTCGCCCCCCATGCGGGGGCGCGGATTGAAACGCATATCCGCTCTGCAATGCTTTGTTGCGAAAAGTCGCCCCCCATGCGGGGGCGCGGATTGAAACCCGTCGATATCCTCCTCCACCACATCCCGTCGCGAAGTCGCCCCCCATGCGGGGGCGCGGATTGAAACGGGGGACGGCTCTCACACGGCCTTACAGGGCGCGTCGCCCCCCATGCGGGGGCGCGGATTGAAACCCGTTCCACGATCGCCGACAGGGCGAGCGGCTCGAGTCGCCCCCCATGCGGGGGCGCGGATTGAAACCCAGGCCAAGATCGCCGAGAGGGCGGGCGTCTCGAGTCGCCCCCCATGCGGGGGCGCGGATTGAAACTTGGTTAATTGGTTGTGGGCTGGTGCCCGGTGTGGTCGCCCCCCATGCGGGGGCGCGGATTGAAACAAAATCGCGCTGCAAAAACCAAACGTACCGCGAGTGTCGCCCCCCATGCGGGGGCGCCGTGGCCTGACCCCGCGCCTTCATCCGGGACCTGAGGCTGGCGGCTCTCCAGTGCCTTCTGTTGGCGTTTTTGCCGCGCGGGACAGTGGGGCCATGGCATGATGTCGGTTGTCGAAGCGGCTGGGTCCAACCCAGCTAGCTCTGGATCAGTGAAATTGGTTCACGTCAGGCGGGGAATCCACCAACGATGTGCCACTCTGGCACAGCCCACCTGTCATGCCACCAGCGCCCGCAATCTCCAATGACCTTCGGTGCCGGGAAACCCGCACACGCCCTCATTGCGCGGGGCGGCACTCCCGCCCGGCTTGCGGCGTTTTCAAATCCCAATGCTGCTCGCCAGCGCCCGCAACCGCTACGGTACAATTCCACCGTCCTCAGCAACGAACGAGCCTCCCATGCAGGACGCCTACAGAGACGATGGCGCCCTTCGGCCCCAGGATCAAATTGCGCTGAGCCTCTTTTTGTCCAGCCAAGACCGGGCCAAGCTCCTCGCACCGCAAGGCGTGCCATTCTTCTCCGGGCGCGAGTCGGAAATCAACGTCTTCCGGCGCGCTTTGGTCGGGTTGGAGCAGGGGCTGCTGGCGGACGCCACCATCGCCGTCGAAGGTCCCCCAGGCGCCGGAAAAACGGCTCTTATGGCCCAGTGCATTGGCGAAGTCGCCATGCGCCCGCCTACGCCCGAAGGCCGCGAATGGCTGCCGGTCATCGTCGAGCCTGACGACACCAACGCCCCCGAAGCCTTGGGGCGCACCATCGACCGGGCCATCGCCAAACGTCTCGCCTCGACAAATCAAGGGCAAGCCGAGCAAGTTCTGGCCGACATCGCCCATCTGGTCGAACTTGCCCCAAGGAATCAAGTTCAGGAAGTCCGCGAGGTCGCCGAGTTGATTCGTGGCGCGGCAAAGCGAATGGCCACGGTTCCCCGTGATGAAGTCAATGCCGTCATGGACGGAACGGCCCAAAACCTGACCGCTCTGCTGCCCCGCATCAAGTCGGCAGGCAAAGCCATATTGAACCGCGGCTTCTCCATCACCGGTTTTTCCGTCGGCGCCGCCCAAGCCACGCCCAACGTCTCCATTGCCGACGTGGCCAGCGCCCGCGGCGGTGGCTGGAATCCCTACCAGATCGTCATCTTCGTGGACGAGGCCCAGATGATCCCCGCCCGCAACCCGAACACCGGGCAGCCCTCCTCCGTGCTGTACAGAATCCACCAAGGCCGTGCCGGGGCCGCCCTGTCCCTTTGCGTTTTCGGACTTCCCGGCACCTCGCAGGCGCTCGCTGATGCGGGCATATCACGCACCGTCGCCGAGCGCGGCATCCGCTTGGGCACACTGAGCCAAACAGACTGCGAAAAGGCCGTTCGCCGGTGCTTCCAGCAATTCCAAGTCGCCAATGCCGCAGGCTGGGTGGAAAGCATCGTCGCCCGAAGCGGCGAGTGGCCGCAACACCTTGCCGGCTATCTGGTCGCCGCCATGTCCGAAATCGGGGCGTGCCCCGCCCCAGGCGGCGGATACGACGCTGCCCAAGCCTCCCTTGAACGGGCCATCGCCGCCGGTGACATGACCCGCCAGCAGTACTACGAGCAAAGGCGGAGAAGCTTGGCGCATGCCGGCCAGTTGCGGCTCGCCCGCCGATTGGCTCCGGAATTGCGGGACAACGGGGTCATGAGTGAGGAGCGCCTCCAAGCGGCGATCTGCGAAGTGGAGCCGGACACTACGAAGGATGAGCGGCGCGAATTCATTCAGGCCGCCGTTCGCGCTGGATTTTTGGAGGAGAGGCAGGATGGGTACGCCATGCCAATCCCGTCATTTGCGGCCCACCTGCTCAATGAGCCTCCGCAGCCGATCGCCAGCGGCACCTCGTCCCCTTCGCCCTGAAAGGGCAATCGGCCCGATGCCAGCCAACGGCAGCGGCCACAGCAACTCTCATTGTGGATCAAGTCCGCCCACCGTTACCCAATCGAGGGCAAGATGCCCCGGAGCGGGATCCCTCGAATTCTCGCTCCGTAGGGCGGTTTCGGCTTCAGGGCGTCCTTGTGGCTCAGCAGCCACCGGTCAAAATGAGAGTTGCTTCCCGGCGTCGGCAACTCTCGCGTTTTGCGGTCAAAGTGTGGAGAATTAACCGCCCTTGGCGATGCTGACAAGACCCATCAACCAAACCCTAGGGGAGGTCCATGAACTTCGAGTTCTCTGACGAACAGAATTTGCTGCGCGAGCAGGCGCACGGCTTCCTGAGCGAGCACTGCCCCATGAGCAAGGTGCGGGCCGTGCTGGACGGCGAGCAGTCGGCCGACCTGGAGCTTTGGCGGAAGATCGCCGAAATGGGCTGGACCGCAACCACCATCCCGGAGGAGTTCGGGGGCCTGGGCCTCTCCTATCTGGAGCTTGCGGTCATCGCCGAGGAGCTGGGCCGGGCCGTCGCGCCAATCCCGTTCTCCTCCTCCGTGTATCTGGCCACCGAAGCGCTGCTGCTGGCCGGCAGCGCCGAGCAGAAGGAGCGCTGGCTGCCCAAGCTCGCCAGCGGCGAGGCCATCGGCACCTTCGCCATCAGCGAGGGGCCGAACCGCACGACGCCCGCCAACCTGCAAACCACCGCCCAAGGCGGTGCGCTGAACGGCTCCAAAGCCGCCGTCCCGGATGGCGACATCGCCGACCTCGCCGTCGTGGTGGCGAAGGCTGACGCAGGTGACGGGGCCAGCCTCCAACTGGTGGAGCTCGATGGCCAAGGGGTCGGCATCCGGTCGCAGCGCACCTTGGACTTCTCCCGCAGCCACGCCCGCCTGACGTTCGCCGACGCGCCCTGCGAACCGCTCGGCCATCCGGGCGAAGGTTGGGCACACACGGAAAAATTGTTCGACCGGGCCGCGGTGCTGTTTGCCTGGGAGCAGGTGGGCGGGGCGGAGGCGGCGCTGGAAATGGCCAAGGAGTACGCCATGGGCCGCTACGCCTTCGGGCGTCCCATCGCCTCCTACCAAGCCATCAAGCACAAGCTGGCGCAGGCTTACGTCAAGAACACGCTGGCCCGTTCCAACGGCTACTACGGGGCTTGGGCGCTCAACACCGGGGCCGCCGAACTGCCGCTGGCAGCGGCGACGGCGCGGGTGTCGGCCACCCAAGCCTACTACTACGCCTCCAAGGAGAACATCCAAACCCACGGAGGCATGGGCTACACATGGGAGTTCGACTGCCAGTTCCACTATCGGCGGGCCAAGCTGCTGTCGGTGAACATCGGCAGCGAGGGCCTGTGGCAGGACAAGCTGGTGACCGCGCTGGAACGGTCCAACACTGCCTGAAGGAGGCGGCGCCGACCTGCGGCAGGACAGCCGGACAAAAGGAATCAAGAAGGAGACTTGGAATGGATTTCAACGACACACCGGCCGAAGCGGCCTTTCGCGAGGAGGCCCGGGCTTGGCTGCAGGACAACGTGCCCACCGAGGCGGAGCTGGCCGGCCTGAACCTCATGCAGCAGTCTAAGCTCTGGCAAAAGCGCAAGTACGATGCGGGCTGGGCCTGCATCCGCTGGCCCAAGGAGTACGGCGGACGGGGCGCCAACGCCATCGAGCAGGTGATTTGGAACCAGGAGGAGGCCAAGTATCCCGACCTGCCCGGCGGCGTGTTCGGCATCGGCCAGGGCATGGCCGCCCCCACGTTGATGGCTTGGGGAAGGGAGGAGCACAAGCAGCGCTACCTGCCGAAGCTGGCCAGCGGCGAGGATATTTGGTGCCAACTGTTCAGCGAGCCGGCCGGCGGCTCGGACTTGGCCGCCCTGCGCACCAAGGCCGAGAAGGACGGCGACGAGTGGGTGATCAACGGCCAGAAAATCTGGACCTCCGGCGCCCACTACTCCGACTACGGCATCCTGGTGGTGCGCACCGACCCCAACGTG
>JAPOTD010000123.1:36329-38853 GCA_026709365.1 Gammaproteobacteria bacterium | reverse complement strand
CGGTCGGCTCGTCGGCGCCGTCGGAGCGGGTTGGCACGTTGAGCGTGACGCTGGTCTGGCCGACGGCGATGTTGGCCGTCCTTGTGTCGTCATAGCTGGTGGATACGAAACTCGCAGGGAAGTCATCGTTGCCAGGCAACGCGCCATTGATCCCGGCGATCGCCCAATTCAACACGATTCCCTTGCCGTGGGTGCCGATTTGCCACTTGTCGTCCTTGAACACATAGAGGTCGGCGTGAAAGACCGCGGTGCCGCCCTCCCGCACCACGACCGGCCCCGCGCCCGGCGCGGCTTCGCGCAGCCGCACCTCGGGCCGGCGGGCGTCGTTGTCGATGATGGTGCCTCGCGCCGTCACGCCGCGGGCGCCGTCCTTGAAGTCCGCGTTCCGCGCCTGCCGGAACCGCACCGCCACGGTCTCGTCCTCCTCAACGATGTCGTCGTCGATGATCTCCACAAAGAGCTCTTGCGAGCGCGGCGCACTATCGATGTTGATGACTGGAAAGGTGATCGTGCCATTGTCGAGCGACTTGTAGTCCTCACCCGATTTTGCGGTGCCGTTGCCGGTATCGGTGTAGTTCAGGGTTACCGGCTTGCCGTCGGGCGGGTTGGTGAGCGTCACCTTGTAGTAGAGGTGGCTGTCGCCTTCGTCGACGGTCGGCGCATCGATGGAGAGGGTGGGCGCCGGATCGTCGTCGGTGATGGTGACGGTGACGAAGTACTCGCTGGCGCCGCCGGGCAGCTTGATGCTCTTCGGCTGGTCGAGGCGCACGCACAGGATCTCGTCGCCCTCGTGGAACTCGTCGTTCATCAAGGAGATCAGCAGACGGCGCTCTCTGAGGCTGGGGTTGGACTTGATCCAATTGATCACTTGCGGATCGGGGAAGTTCGTTCTCGGCGTTTTATTCAGCGCACCCGACGATCCGGCCGCCAGATCCTGCGCGGTCGCGGTGGCTTGGCAGCCGCCGCCGTTGGCGAACGAGGCTCTGACGCTGGGCTCTACAGCGCTCGTGCCGATGTTGCCCTCAAGGCGCATTGGCAGACTAAAGTTGCTAAGCCCCTCTTGCCCTGATTTGTTAAGTTGAGTGTCCTCCGCCACCGTGAGGTCCGGAACGCTCAGCACGCGCCCGGCGTAGTCGGGATCGTCCTTCACCGGCACGGTGAGCGTGGTTTTCGTTCCGAGATAGTAGTCGCCCTCGAGCAGCTTGACTGTGACCGTGCCGCTGCCGCTTTGCGGATCGAATCGGGTTTGCACCCGGGCGTCATGCTCCACGTTGATCGCGCCACCGTCTCCAATAGCATAGGCCGGCAGGTCGTAGGACTTGCGCCCTTGTTCCGCTGCCGGCAGGAAGTCGCGGGACCTGTCGTCAACGACTTCCCAGTTCAGAGTCACCTTCGGGTCGTTGCGTCTTGGATTGATCCGCTTCAGCGTGAAGTCGAAGGCGCCGCCCTCGGCGACACCGTCGCGCTCAAGTGCCGCATCCGGGTCGATCGAGATCGTCGGGCACGGGCCGGCATCCTTTACCTCGATGGTTTTGCTGCGCGCGCTGCCGAAGGCAGATGTGGGTAACCTATATTCGTCCCTTCTCTCGCCTGTACCAGGCTTACCCGGACTCAGTGTGACCTTGATCCTCCCGTCTCTGCACTTCTTCGGGTCCGCTTTGGTATTGATCCTGAACGTACGCGTTGTCTCTCCAGTTGGGACATGGAACAGCCTCTTGAGGGACCCTTCGCCTACTCCTTGATGCAGATTGTTTGACTGAAAGCCGTTGTCGAGAAAGTCGAGAACATTGTCGTCATCGACTTGGAATCTCAGGTTGATCCATTGCTCGTTCGTTGCAGTGGTCCGAATGTGGACATAGATCGTCTGGCCTTCAACAATGCTGTCTGTAGCGGGTGCTGGACGAATGAGGTTTATGTCTTCAAGGGACACCTTCTCGATCTGAACCAAGGGACCTTGGCCCAAGGCCGCGCCCGGCAACAGGCAAAGCGCGGTGAGCAGCGTACCGAATGCTCTTGCAGTGGCTATGCGGGAAAGTGGCCTCGCGATGCCGTTCAGCAGAAGGCGCGGTATGTTACGAAACCGCTGCCACGCTTTTTGGAGGTAAGCGCTAAGGTGTTTCAGGCTCCGGTTTGGGGAGGGGATGCTCCCCTTGCAGCGCTTGCCTTGCGGGCCATCAGCTCCGCAGCGTCGCCGCACTGGATCATCCCGTCGCTCACCCCGGCGGGGTTCCCGATGCGGTCGAGGTCGATGTAGGAGGCCCAGCAAGCGCTTGGTGCCCCTGTCGTGGCCTTCGGGGAGGATCACGAGCGGTTTTCGGTGGCTGGCGTTGGAGAAACGATAGGGGGTCGGGTGGCGGGCCGGAAGACGGGATCCGCCCTTTGAATTGTGCGAGATTGCCGCCGCGCAACTTGGGGGATTCGGGCGGTTTGGTCGCAGACGTTGACTTTGCCAACAGGCCGAACCGTCCGGCTTGGCTTTAATGGGGCGAGGGGATCGCAGGATCAAGATCGCTGACAGACAGGT
>JAPOTD010000123.1:0-36319 GCA_026709365.1 Gammaproteobacteria bacterium | reverse complement strand
GGGGGGGGGGGGGGGGGGGAGATCGGGTGGGTGGGGGGGGGGTGGTGGGGGGGGGGGGGGGGGGGGGGGGGGGGGGGGGGGTATAGCGCGGCTCTGCGAATGCGTGAATTTCCGCCAAACACGCAATGCCAGTTCCTTGAGCCGACTGCTCAGGGAGCGGCGGGATGGTGGCTTGGCCAAGGCAAGCGCCAACGCTAGGCCAACGCCGACCCTTGCCAATTGGAGGGTAACCACGTGACAGCCTTGAATGCAAACCGCCTATTGTCCAACACGCCAGATGCGCTGGTTAGCAAGGGCCGTCGCATTCGAGCGTAGCCTATCCCAAATGGGCTGCTTTTCACAGCGAAATTGGAGTTTTTTTCCGCATGTTAAGCGTCAAATCACATCTCGGATGCCGCATGCGTCGTTCAGTTTTCGAGAGCTTGAGCTAGTTTGTCATTTTTCCTGACGATTTCACCCGAAAGTCGCACCAATCCAGTTTAAGAAGCGATGAACTATCTCTGAAGTCGCAGGCGCCTAGCAAAGCGCACTTGCCGATGTGCTAACTTGCTTCTATTTTCAAGGAAATAGAATCCAACTTGCCCCTAAAACGCGGCCAAACTGACCCTTTGGGCCGGCCAATGTCCGCGCCCAAACCGCTCCGTTCCCGCAAGCCGCGCGGGGACGATCTCGCACGGCGCAACGGGCGGATCTCGCCTTCCAGCCCATGCCCCGAGCGCCTATCGTTTCCCCGACCGCAGCCATCGGAAACCACCCCGTGCCCATCCCCGAAGGCCACGACCGGGCCGCCAAGCGCCTCCTGGGCGACGTCCGCATGATGGCCGATGCGCTGCGCGCCTTCGTACACGGCGGCTGGACGGCGGACCTCGACTTGGACACCCTGCGGCCCCTGCCCGCCGAACACGTCAGCGCCGAACTCCGGCGGCGGCGCGGCGACCTGCTCTGGACCGTCGAGCTCAGGGGCGGCGGCACGGTGGTCATCGCCTTGGAGGCGCAATCCACCCCGGATGCGCGCATGCCCGCCCGCATGATGACCCTCACCGGCTTGATCTGCGAGGGCCTTGCCGCCGGAGCCTGGGGGGCGGATGGCGGGATGCCGGCGGTGCTGCCCATCGTCCTGCACACCGGCCTGCGCCGCTGGACGCCGGCCCTGGACCTGGCCGAGCGGGCGGGGCCGCCGAAGGAACTGGCCCCCTACGTCGCCGGGCCGCGCTACCTTCTGCTTGACGCCCGCGCGCTGGCGCAGCAGGATTTGCCGGAGCGGAACCTGATGTCTGCTTTCGTGCGCATCGAGGCCGCGGCGTCGCCGGAGGCCTTGGTGGACGCCCTGCGCGGCACGTTGGCCTGGCTTGGCGAGGATGACGAGCTTGGGCTGGTGTTCGTGGAGTGGGTGGGCGAAGTACTGATGCCGCTGCGCTTCCCGGAAGCGGATCGGGGGCTGATTGAAGAAGTTGAAGACCTTAAGGAGGGCGTGACGATGTTGGCGGAACGGGCGAAGCAATGGACTGAGCAGTGGTTCGCGGAGGGCCGCGAGACGGGCCTGCGCGAAGGCTTGGAGCAGGGTCGGCGGGACATGGCGGCGCGCTTGGTGCGGCTCAAGTTCGGCGACGCCGCTGCGGCCCGGCTTTCGCCGCTGCTCGACCGCATCGCGGACCCTGCCGTGCTGGCTGAGGTGGGCGACTGGGTGATCCAGTGCGTGGACGCTGCGGACCTGCTGGCCCGCGCGGAGAGCGCAGCGAACCAAGGCACTGGCGTGCGGCGGGGAACCTGACGCAAACCGCGGTGCCGGTGCTGGCTGGGCGGTCGCAGGAAACGGCCGCTGCCTCTCGGAACTTGGCGGTGGCCCGCAGTGTTGGCGCATGCCCTGTGCGGGCTCACAAACATTTCGAATCTGATCCCTCCCACACACACAACGAGCGCCTGTTTCGGCGTCATTGGCGCGTTGTGGAATCGGCGCGGTTTCCGCTGGCCGTTGGAGGTGTTCCCATGCCTGCCTGTTCGATGCCATCTGGCTTGAAGGCCGCCATCGGCCAGGCCATGGAAGCTTGGCCGGAAAACTAGCCGTACACATACGGACCACATTCCTGACGTACACCCGGGCAGCTGACTCATGTTGGCAGGTCAAGGTTTCTTGTGTGATACCATCGATCACGAACTTGCAGTTGGGGGGAGGACATGGAACCGAAGCCGACGATCGAGGTGCGCCCGCGCACCTACCAGCCAACCAAGGTGGAGATCAATGAGCAGTTCAGCATGGACGCCACGCCTAGCCAGTTGGCCAATGCATTGCTGAGGGATGTTGATGTCCGCAAGGCGCCTGTGCCAAAGTCGCGCACCCGCAGAACTCGCTGATCGGCAGCACAATGGCGCAAGCCCAACTCACCACGGCAATTCGCGTTCGCATTGAAAGGCATGGCAATCACTACATTGCCTACAGCGATGACCTGCCTGGCCTCAACCTGATCGGGAATCGGCAAAAGGACGTGTTAGCCGACGTTCCAAGCGCAGTGGCGTATCTCTACAAGGCAAATGCGGGGGTGGACGTTTCCGTTTGCCAAATGGCGAAGCCGCTTGAATTCCCGAATCCGGTGTACGAAAAGGATCGGTTTGTAGTAAGCGCCCAAGCCGCCTTCGAGTGAGCGCCGTCCGCTTGCTCCCCCGAGAGGAGTGGTCGGAAGTTCTTGCCAAGGCGGGCTTCAGCTTCGTTTGTGACGCCATCCACCTGTCCGCAACTAGAGCGGAAATATGGGCTGATAAATCCGGTCGCCAAGTTCATGTTCCTTATCGCTAGCGCGCGGAAATCAGGAGGCGGTCTCCATGCGCCATAGCGAAGAGCGCAACCCGATCATCAACACCACCGCCAGCATGCCCGCAGCGCTGATGCCGAGTGCGGCTTGGGCACCCATCTCATCAACCAGGTAGCCGCTGCCCAAGGCGCCCAAGGGGCCTGCGCCCATGAAGGAAAAGGAGTGGAAGCCCATCACCCGGCCCTGCTGTCCGTCCGGGGCCTGCTCCTGCATGATGGTGCGCGACATGGTCATGGCGACGCCGCCGCAAGCGCCCCAAACGAACACCAAGCCCAGAAAGGCGGCGAAGCCCGGCGCCAAGGCCACGGCGCCGAGCATGATGGCGCCCACGAACTGGGCCGCAATCAAGGCACGGCCCTGACGGGCCACGTCGCCCCTACGCAGCAGCACGAAGATCGCCAGCACCAGGCCGATGGAGTTGCAGGCGTTCATCAGGCCGAGGTCGCTGGCGGAGCCGTTGAACGCCTCGCGCACCAGCAGCGGCAGGGTGACGATGTAGGAGCCCATGAAGAACAGCGCCATGGCCACGTTCTGCAACGCCACCATGCGCAACTGCCGATGCCGCAGCACGGTTGTGGCGCCTTCAATGACCGACGCCATCAGGGTGGTGCGGGACTCGGGTTGATGCGCGCGCCGGGGTTGGGCGATGTTGAGAAAGCCGACCACGCCCACGGCGAGAATCAGCACCTGAATGCCCAGTATCAGCGCCGGGCCCACCGCGTCCGCCGTGGAGGCGAGCAGGAAGCCGAGGATCGAGGTGCCGAACTGGGCGATGCCGGCCAGCATGACGGTGCGCTGAATGCGCCCGTCGGCAACGTAGTTGAGCAGGCCGTCACGGGCCGGGGTCACGAACGCCTGGGCGCAGCCCATCACTAGGGCGTAGGCCAGCAGGCCGGCGAACGTGAGCCGGTCGGCGAGCACCAAGGCCAGCAGCCAAAGGGGCGCCAGTGTGCCCGCGGCCTGGGCGAGCGCCGCCACCCGCCGCCCGCCGTAGCGGTCGGCCACGCTGCCGCCCGCCAGAATGAACAGCGTGCCCGGCAGCAGCAGCGTCATCTGGGCGATGCCCACCCGGTCGGGTGACTCGCGCAGCACCATGGTCACCAGCCAGGCGAACATGACCCCCTGAATGCCCACCGACAGAAACCAACTGCCGGTGCCGAGCAGGTAGTAATGCAGGGGCCTCATGGGCCGTGTGGCCTCGGTTCAGGCAAAACGCAGCCGGATCGCCTCATGGCGCGTAGGGCCTCGCCTCGCCCGGCGGCCGGGTCTTGAACCGCCGGTGCAGCCATAGGTACTGTTCCGGGGCGCGGCGCACGGCCGCTTCAATGGCCTGATTGACGGCGGCGGCGTCGCGCTGCGCATCGCCGCTGGGGAAGTTCGCCAGCGGCGGCTCGAAGCGGATGGTCCAGCTGCGCGCCGCCGGGTCGCGGTGCTGGCTCATCATCAGCACCGGCGAGCCGTTGTGGCGGGCCAGTTGGGCGGTGGCGGTGATGGTGGCGGCCGAGACGCCGAAGAACGGCGCGAACACCGAGTGCTTGGCGCCGTAGTCCTGGTCGGCGGCGTACCAAATGGCTTGGCCCGCCTTGAGGGCGCGCAGGGTCGGGCGCAGCGCCTTGCGTTCCAGGACCTCGGTGAAGTAGTGGCGGCGTCCGCGCACCTGCAGCCATTCCCAGACCGGGTTGCGGTTGCGGCGGTACATGACGGCCACCGGCCCCAAGCTGGCCAGCGGCGCGGCGATGATGTCCATGACCGCAAAGTGGGCGCCGAGCAGCAGCAGGCCCCGCCCCTTGCCCAAGGCGGCTTGGAAGTGCTCAACCCCTTCGAGGCGGACCCGGTGCCGCCGGCCGCGCCGCGGATTCAGCCAAGCCACGCAAACCTCCAAAACGCCCAGCGCCACGGCCTCGAAAACGCGCCGTGCCATCGCTTGCCGCTCGGCCGGGCCGAGTTCGGGAAAGCACAGGCGCAGGTTGGTTTCGGTGATTCGGCGGCGGCTACCGCCGAAGCGGAACGCCAAGCCTGCGAGCGGCCCGCTCAAGCGAAAGATCGCCGTCCAAGGCAGCCGGGCAATGAGCCAGCCCAGCCCCACGAGGCACCATGTGGGCCACGTCCGGGGCGCGGCGATGGGAACGGGCGGTGAGCGATTCGACATCGAGAGTTGGGGCCATTGGCCAATGGGGGCGGGAGAGTTTAACCCGCTTGTCTCGGCGTTACGCTCGCACGGGGGCGCAGCCATTGGCCCCAAGCTGCCATCGTCGGGACGTTGCATTCTGAAGGGTCGCTGGAGCTTTGGGCTGCGGTATTGCGGTTGGCTTGGCCCGCCTGCATCTTGGGCTTCCGAACTTCAACAACCTCGCAAAGGAGAAACCCATGCGGACTCTCGATGACACTGAAATGCAACTGGTTGGCGGCGCCTTCCAATGGCCAAGTCCAATGCACGAACCGACCTTTCGGCCTCCATTCCCTTTCCCTGGTCTGACCGCCCAGTCGGCGTCGGTTAACCATCCGCCGCCTTCCGGGCAACCGTCCTCGCGGCTGCCTTCGCCTTGGCAGCCCATCATCTGGTGAGGCTGGAGTGCGCCTTGCGGGCCTCGTCGAGAGGCCCGCAAGGCGTGCGTTTTCTGGAACGGAAGGCCGGTCCACGCAACGGACGCGGAGGTTTGCGCCAGCGAAACGCCGAACGAACCGTGCCCAAGGGCCCCGGGCACTTGACTGCCGATCGCCACGTTTTGCGTCCATGCTGAGTTGCGCAGCAACTCAAACGCGAGCCTGCTCGCGCAGTTGCGCAGCAACTCAAACGCGAGCCCGCCCGCGCAGTTGCGCAGCAACTCAAACGCGGGCCCGCCCGCGCAGTTGCGCAGCAACTCAAACGCGAGCCTGCTCACGCAGTTGCGTAGCAGCTCCTGTGTGCGCAGCGGCGCGCGCGGCCGCCAATCCGGGGGTTCCCGGGGGTACAATCCGACTGTCGCACCCCTTGAGGCTCCCGTGTCCGATTTGAGAATCCCCTGCTGTCTGCCCAATGCGCGCCACCTGGTCCTGTCATGCTGCTTGCTGCTGACGGCGTGCGGCCAGCCGCCGCCCACGGACGGCCAGCCGCCAAGGACTTATTCCGCCGCCGCCTTCTTTGAGACCACGACCTACCGCCTGCCCGGCGGTTACGCATGGTCGGCGGACGGCCAACGGCTGCTGATCGGCGCCGACACCCTGGGCGCGCTCAACGCCTATGCGCTGCCGTTGTCCGGTGCGCCGGCCACCGCGCTGACCGCCTCGGCGGACAACGCCCATCGCCCGCTGTCCTGGTTTCCGAGCGACGACCGCATTCTCTACGCTGCCGACAACCAAGGGGATGAACTCGACCACGTCCATGTCCTCGCACCTGATGGGCAGGCCATCGACCTGACGCCCGGCGAAGGCGTAAAGGCCCTGTTCATGGGCTGGTCGCAGGCCGATGACGCATTCCACGTGGCCACCAACGAGCGCGATGCCGCGGTGTTCGATCTGTACCGCTACGCTGCCGATGGCTATGCGCGGGAGCTATTTTTCGAGAACGACGCCAACTGGCGGCTGGGCGCCGTCTCCCCAAACGGGCGCTATCTGGCCCTGGTGCGCGAGAACTCCAGCGCCGACAACGACATCCACATCCTGGACCGCGAGGCCGCCGACGCGTCGCCCGCCCACATCACGCCCCATGAGGGCAACGTCAGCCACGCGGTGCATGGGTTTACGCCGGACAGCGGCGCGCTGCTCTACGGCTCGAACCAAGGCCGCGAGTTCATGGCGGTTTGGCGCTGGGACGCCGCCACCGGCGAGCAGGCCCCGTTGATTCAGGCCGATTGGGACCTGGTGTTCGCCTTCCATTCGCGCTCCGGGCGGTACTTGGTGCAGGGCGTCAACGAGGACGCCCGCATCGTCGTGCGCATCAAGGACACCGCCACTGGCGATTGGCTGGCGCTGCCGGGCCTGCCGGAGGGCAATCCGGGTCAAATCCGCTTCTCGCGGGATGAGTCGAAGGTGGCGCTGCTGCTGAGCACCGACACCTCGCCAAACGACGTCTATGTGGTGGACTTGGCCGCTGGCGAAAGCCGCCGCCTGACCCAGGCGCCCAACCCGGAGATCGATGAGGCCGACTTGGCACCGAGCGCCGTGGTGCGCTACCCGAGCTTCGACGGCCTGGAGATTCCGGCCATCCTCTACCGGCCCAAGGCGGCCTCCGCCGCCAACCCGGCGCCGGCCCTGGTTTGGGTGCATGGCGGCCCCGGCGGCCAAAGCCGGCGCGGCTACTCGGCCACGATCCAGCATCTGGTCAACCACGGCTACGCCATCCTCGCCGCCAACAACCGCGGCTCGTCAGGCTATGGCAAGACCTTTTTCCACATGGACGACCGCCGCCACGGCGAGGTTGATCTGGACGACATCGTGTACGGCAAACGCTACTTGGCAGGCCTCGATTGGGTGGATGGGGAGCGCATCGGCATCATCGGCGGCTCCTACGGCGGCTACATGGTCGGCGCCGCCCTGGCGTTCCGGCCGGGCGTGTTCAAGGTGGGCATCAACATCTTCGGGGTGATGAACTGGGTGCGCACCTTGGAGTCCATCCCGCCTTGGTGGGGCGCCAACCGCAAGGCGCTGTTCGACGAGCTGGGCGACCCGGCCGTGGACGGCGAGCGCCTGCGCCGCATCTCGCCGCTGTTCCACGCCGAGAACATCAAGACGCCGCTGCTGGTCATCCAAGGCGCCAACGACCCCCGCGTGCTGCAGGTGGAAAGCGATGAGATCGTCGCCGCGGTCAGGGCCAACGGCACCCCAGTCGAATACCTGGTCTTCCCCGACGAGGGCCACGGCTTCTCCCGTCGGGAGAACCGCATCGCCGCCTCGGAAGCCTTCGTTGGGTTCTTGGGCAAGCACTTGCGGTAGGTGCGCGATTGAGCGGCCAACGCGTGCCGGAAGGGGACTGGGTGGTGCTGCGGTCCGCGCTCGACCGCCGCATCGTCACCGAAGCGGCGCTGGTGCTGGCCGCCATGGAGATTCCCCACCGCACCCAATGGCGCGATCACGTCTGGACGCTCCTGATTCCAGCCGATGCGGCGCAGCGGGCCGAGGCTGAGCTGCGCGCCTTTGCGGCCGAGAACCGGCATCCGGAAGGCCGCGCGCCCATGCTGCACACCTTCGACCGGGGTTGGGCCGGCGCGTTGGTCTTCCTCACCGTCATCTGGCTATTGCCCAATTTGGAGGAATGGGGCGCCTTCGGCTGGGATTGGCGGGAGTCCGGGATGATGAACGCGGGGCTCGTTCGCGACGGCCAGTGGTGGCGGACGTTCACGGCCTTGACGCTGCATGCGGACCTCGGCCACATCGTCGGCAACTCGGCGTTCGGCGCGGTGTTCGGCGTCTTTGCCGGCCGCTACCTGGGCTCGGGGTTCGGCTGGCTGCTGATTCTGCTCGGCGGCGCGGCGGGCAATCTGGCCAACGCCTTCATTCAGCCCGCCGGCTTTCTCTCGCTGGGCGCCTCCACCGCCAACTTTGCGGCGCTTGGGCTGACCGGGGCCTTCATGTGGCGGCGCAGCCGGGTCGAGGCGCGCAGCTGGAAGCGCAACTTCGCGCCCCTGTTCGCCGCCGTCGCCCTGCTCGCCTACACCGGCGTGGGCGGTGAGCGCACCGATGTGGTCGCGCATTTCACGGGCTTTGCCGCCGGGGTGGCTGCGGGCTTGGGGGCATCCACCTTCGACATCCGACGGCTTGGCAAGAGCGGCCAAGCCATCGCCGGCGGCTTGGCGCTGGCGCTGCTGGCCCAGGCTTGGCTGCGCGCGGGGACTGCGGCGTGATCCGCCCGTTCCGGCCCGATAGCCCCTGCCTGCCGAATTCACGGCTGAAAACCAGCATCCGTAGTCCCCTTTGGAGCGTTCGGTTCCGTCAACCATGAATCGATGTTCTCCTCAATCGCCCGCCCAAAGGGGCGGCGGCATCGAATTCTGGCTTTCGCGACTTACGAAGGCGAAGTCTCCCGGTTTGTTCATGGGCGCCGTCCTGGCCGTGGCGCTGCTGGCGGCGCCGCAATGGGGCCAGGCGCACGGCGGCGTGGTGGCTGAGGAGGACGTCTGCCTGCTGCGCATGGGCTTCCTGCAGGCCCACTTCACGCTGCACCAGCCGGACAGCCGCGGTGCTGCGGAGTTCTGCGAGGAGGTGCCGGATGTGGGGCCGACCCTGTTCGTGATCGAATACCTGCACGAGATGATGAAGGAGATGCGGTTGTCGTTTCGCGTGATCACCGACGACCAGGGCTTCGGCATCTTCGCCAACTGGGACGATGTGCAGTCCATTGGCGACTTGGAGGCGCAAACGGTGTTCCACCGCCCGTTGGTGGCGGAGCCCACTGGGGTTGTGGCCCTGCTCCACGAGTTTGCGGAGGCGGGCGGCTACATCGGCATTGTCGAGGCCGAGAACTCCGCCAACGGCAAGGCCTACAACGCCGTGTTCTACTTTGAGGTCGGCAACGTCGGCTACGGCCTGATCCCCTTGTTCGTGGGCCTCATCGCCGCCGCCCAAATCGGCTTCTGGCTCAGCACCGGCACCTTGCAGCGCTTCGCGCGGCGGGTGCGCCGGCGACAAGCGCCCTCGCCCGGTTAGCGGCCCCGCAAACACCCGCTTGCCGCCAATGGGCTTGGGCGCTCGCTGATCCAAGGGAAAGCCCAATTGGAAAACTCCCGTGGTCAGTCGGCAGCGCCGGGTGGCCTCGTCGAGGCGGGGAAGCGCTGCCCGGCGCAGGCCCGCGGCATCATTCGTTTGAGACGGCGATTTCCTTGCCGGTGATGAACTCCAGCAGCGCCGGCTGGCCGCTTTCGGTGGCCTTGATGCCGCGCTTGAGCGCCGCCTGAATGTCGTTCGGGTCGCGCACCCGCTCGCCGTAGCCGCCAAACGCCTTGGCCATGTCGGCGTAGTGGCCGGAGATGTCGGTGGCGCCGTACTTCTCCTGGGAGACGGGCATGATCGGAATTTCGATGGCCATGGAGAAGTTGTTGAACAGGATCGACAGAATGGGGATGCGCTCCCGGGCCGCGGTCTCGAAGTCCATGCCGGTGAAGCCGATGGCGGCATCGCCCCAGACATTGATGCACAGCTTCTCCGGGTGCGCCAGCTTGGCGCCCATGGCCAGCCCCAGGCCGTAGCCGAGCTGGGTGGTCTTGCCCCAGCCGATGTAGCTCAAGGGCGCGGTGGCCTCCCAGAAGGGCGTGAGCTGGTCCCTCGGGCTGCCGGCGTCGTGGGTGATGATGACGCTGTCCTTATCGACGAGGGCGTTGAGCTCCCAGATCACCCGGTAGGGATTGATCGGCGCTTGGTTGTGGGTGAGCTTGGGTAGCCATTCGCCGAGCCAGGCTTCGCGCAGGCTGGCGATGCGGCCCGAAACCCCGGCGCGGGACTCGGCCGGGGCGGGGCTGTGGGCCTCCATGGCGTCCGCCAGGGCGGCCAAGGTCAGCTTGGCGTCGCCGATCAGCCCGTGCTGCGCCGGCACGTCCTTGTTCAGGTCCATTGGGTCCAAGGTGGCGTGAATGATGGTTCTGCCCCTCGGCATCGGCACCCCGAAGCCGGTCAGGGCAAAGCTGCAGCCGACGCCGAGAATGACGTCGGCCTCATTGAGAAACGCCTTGACCGGCCGCGGGTTGGAGCGGCCTCCCGAGCCCAGCGACAGCGGGTGGTTTTCCGGAAAGGCGCTCTTGCCCTCGATGCTGGTGGTCACCGGGATGTTCCAAGCCTCGGCCAGCGCCTTGAGCTCATCCCAGGCGCGGGCGTAGTGAACGCCTTGGCCGGCGTAGATCACGGGCCGTTCGGCCTTGGCCAGGACGGCGGCGGCCTCGGCGACCGCTTCGGGGTCCGGCCCGGAGCGGGTCTTGTAGCTGGGCTCGTAGCGCCAGTTGTCCGGCACCTCCTCGCGGAACACGTCCAACGGCACTTCGACCAGCACCGGGCCGGGCCGGCCGTTGCGCAGCTGGAAGAAGGCGCGGCGCATCACCTCCGGCAAAGCCTTGCCCATGGTCAGCGGCTCGGCCCACTTGGTGACCCCGCGCATGTTCCGGGTGGCGTTGAAGTTGGGGTAGTAGTTGGCGACGCGGCGCGGGTAGCCGCCGGGCATCACCAGGATGGGCACGGACTCGGAATGGGCTTGGGCAACCCCGCCGAAGGCGTTCTCGGCGCCGGGGCCGTGCTGCATGCAGAAGACGCCGATCCGCTCCCCGGACGACAGCCGCGAGTAGGCGTCCGCCATGTGTAGCCCGATGCGCTCCTGGCGCACGATGACGGTGCGGATGCCCTCGGCCGCGGCCGCCTCGATGATCGGATTGACCGGGTAGGCGAAGAGCACGTCCACGCCTTCGGCCTTCAGCACCTTGCCGATGGCTTCGCTGACGTTCATGGTCCCCTCCGCTGGTGTTGGGGTTGATGATAGCTCGCGCCGACGCTTGAGAACACGCTCTGAATGTGCGGGCTCAAAAGATATCGGAACCTGACCCAAGCGACGAGTGCATCGAACGCGCCCGCTTTGCAGGCGCGCCTGAATTGACAAGCAATCGCCCGCGCCTACACTGGCTCCATGTTGCCGGATGCTTCGCTCAACCCTTTTCAGCCGGGCACAGGCAGCGCCCCGCCGGTGCTGGCGGGAAGGGAGGTCGAAGGCGCGGCCTTGCAGGCGTTGCTTAGGCAGGTGGCGAATGGCCCGTTGCGGCAGGGCATCCACTTGGTGCAAGCCCCTCGGGGGCTGGGCAAGACGGTTCTTCTTCGGGATCTGGAACGGCGCGCCCCGCCGCCGGTGGATGTGCTCTACACGTCAGCCGCACTGTTGCCCAACTTGGCTGAAGTCGCCCGGTTGCTTGCGCCGCGCAGGCCTTGGTGGCATTCGGCGGTCAACTCGCTCACCGGCCTGAGTGTGGCGGGTGTCAAGATCACGACGACATCGGCCGTTTCAGAGGGTGATTTCCAAGTGCTTGGGAAGGCGTTGACCCGGCGCAGAAACAGCCCGTTTCTGATGCTCATTGATGAAGCGCACACGCTGCCGCCGGATCTGACCCACATTTTGCTTAACGTTTTCCAAGAGCTGGCGGGACGGCAGCCGTGCGGCCTCCTGCTGGCCGGAACCCCTGCCCTCGAGCCCTTCCTGCTCTCGGATGCCGTGAACGCTTCGTTCGTCGAGCGGGCGCCGATTGTCGTTCCGGGTTTGCTGTCCGCAGCCCAATCCCGCGAGGCGCTTGACGTGCCGGAGTGGCGGGATTGGCAATTTGAAGAGGCGGTCTTGGACGAGGCGGTGGCGGAAAGTCTGGGGTATCCCTACTTCTTGCAGCTGTGGGGCAAGGCGCTCTGGGAGCAGGGATGCGCTCGGAAGACCTTGGACAACGCGGTTTTGGAAGCAGCCCGCCCCCAAGTGGAGGCCGTGCGAGCCAGGTTTTACGCTCGGCGCTTCGATGAATTCGAGCGCGACGCCCGAGCGGCGGGCCTGGATCGGAATGCCATGCTCCAAGCCGCTCAAATGGTGGCCGCCGAAATCACCGCACCGGCTTCCATCATCTCAACCGGCCAACTCAACCGTCTTTTGGACGATGCCGGACTGCCACCCGGAGATGCTGCCGCCGCCAAGCGAATCATCGTCGATAACGGCTTTCTGATCCGAGCCGCCGATGAATGGCGGACCGCCATTCCCTCACTGGCGGCATACATCCGCGACCATCCCCGTCTGGCTTGAGCAATGAATGCCGTCCCGGGAACCGCTTGACGCCGGTTACGTCCCGCTCCAGCTTTTGCGGGCTTAAGAATATCGGAACCTGACCCAAGCGGCGAGTGCGTGGCGGAGTTTCGCGCAGCGAAACTCCAACCGCTTCTCGCCCCCTTGGGCGAGAGGCGCGTTGACGGGCCAATTCAGTGAATGCTAGCTTCTGCTACCAGTTAATATGTCCTAGGGGCGAACGATGCCGACGGTGCAGATCAGCGCGAGGATAGACAGCGGTCTCAAAACGGCCATTGAGAGCTATTGCCGATCAAGAGGGATCATCGTGAATCACTTCATCCAGGAAGCCCTGCTGGACCGATTCGAGGAGCTTGAGGACATCGAAGACGTGCAGCGCCTTCGGCGGGAACCCGCTCGCCCGCTCGCGGACGTGTTGGCGGAACTCAAGCTCGATGGCACGCTATGAAGTCGAAATCGTCCGCTCCGCCGAGAAGCAGTTGCGCCGGCTGCCTCCAACGGATCGGGAGCGCGCGGTCTCGACCATCGCGTCACTGGCCACAAATCCCCTCCCGAAAGGAGTGCGGAAACCATCTGGATACGACGACGTTTTTCGAGTGCGTTTCGGCCGCTATCGGGTTCTTTACAGCATCTCGGAGCAGACGCTGACCATCCTCATTCTGAAGGTCGGGCATCGCCGATCCGTGTATCGATGATGTGAACCCCCATGAACCGCTGGGTTTGCGGGCTTGGAAACACTTCGGAATCTGACCCCCACAACGAGCGGGGAGTTTCGCGCAGCGAAACTCCAACCGCCTCTCGCCCTCGGGCGGGAGGCGCATCGACCGAGTGGAGGGGCTGTTGTAAGCTCGTTGCCTATCCAAGGAGAAACCCATGCACATGCACGCCCACGCTTTTCCCGCCCTGCTTGCCGCTGCCCTGCTTGCGGGTTGCGAGCCTGTCGAGCAGACCCCGCCCGCCCCGCCGCCGAGCGCTGAGGAGGCCTTCCGGCTGCAGGTCGAGACCGCTTCGCCGGGGACGGTCATCGAGGTTCCGGCGGGCACCCTGCGCCTGCAAAGGGGCTTGGTCCTCAACACGGACGGCGTCACCATCCGCGGCGCGGGCATGGACCAATCCATCCTGAGCTTCAAGGGGCAGCTGGCGGGTGCCGAGGGCTTGCTGGTGACGGCCAGCGACTTCACGATCGAGGATCTCGCCATTGAGGACACCGCTGGCGACGCCCTCAAGATCACCGACGGGCGCAACATCACCGTGCGTCGGGTGCGCACCGAATGGACCGGTGGCCCAAGTGCGGAGAACGGTGCCTACGGCATCTACCCGGTGCAGACCGAGAATACGCTCATCGAAGGCGCGGTGGCCATCGGCGCATCGGACGCCGGCATTTACGTCGGCCAATCGCGCAACGTCGTGGTGCGCGACAGCCGGGCCGAGTTCAACGTGGCGGGCATCGAGATCGAGAACACCGTCCATGCGGACGTGTTCGGCAACCTGGCGGCCAACAACACCGGCGGCATTCTGATATTCAACATGCCGGACCTGCCGGAGGAGGGCCACAGCACCCGCGTGTTCAACAACCGGGTCGTTGACAACAACACCGCCAACTTCGGCATCCCGGGTTCCGCGGTGGCGGGGGTGCCCGCCGGTTCCGGCATCCTCATCAACGCCAACGACCGGGTGGAGGTGTTCGACAACGAAATCCGCAACAACCAAACCGCCAACGTGCTGATTTCCAGCTACTTCAGCGCCAACTACACCGGCGAGCAAAAGGTGTTGGAGACCTTCGACCCCTACCCGGAAACGCTGCTGATCCGTGGCAACACCTTCGGTCCCGGCGGTGGCGCCCCGGATCACGAGGGGCTTGAGGCGGTTCGCTTGGCGCTCTTCGGCGCCGAGGGCCACCTGCCCGACGTGGTCTGGGATGGGGTGCGCCATCCGCAACGCACGGCGGCTGAGTTCGCCATCTGCGTGGACAACGCGCCGGCGGACCTGCTCAATGTGGACGGCGCCAACGGCTATGCCAGCCCATCCGTGGTCACCAGCGAGCACCAATGTTCGCATCCCCGATTGGTTCCGGTGGAACTGGCCGGGGGCGCTGCCTAAGTCGGCTGTGGAACCGGGCCGCGCCGCCGCGGGCCTTGCGCTCTGCGGCCTGCTTGGCGTGCTGGGCGCTTGCGCCCCGGCGCCGGAAGTGCGTTTCCACGCATCCGCCGACTATCCGCAGCGGCTCTCCGACTGGGGGCTGATCGAGCGCCGCGGCAACCGGCTGGCTTTGGGGGAAGGCGTGGTCCCCTACGATGTCAACACGCCCTTGTTTGCGGACTACGCGCAGAAGCTGCGCACGGTCTGGCTGCCTCCGGGGCGCAGCGCCCGATTCGATGCCGACCAAGCCTACGACCTGCCGGTGGGCACGTTGATCAGCAAGACCTTCTTCTATCCCACTGACGGCGGGGTCGCCCGGGCCGCGGAGGGTTGGGATGGCCACCTTGAGACGCTCGACTTGGCCCGCGCCCGCTTGGTGGAAACGCGCTTGCTGGTGCGTCAAGCGGAACGATGGGAGGCGCTTGCCTACGTGTGGCGCGGCGATGAGGCGTGGCTGTCGATCACCGGCGCGATCATCCCCTTGCCATTGGCGCTTCCTGACGGGGGCGCGGCGACGGCGGTCAACTACATGGTGCCGAGCCGCAACCAGTGCGCCAGTTGCCACGTCACCGGACAGGATGGGGATGCCCTGATGCCCATCGGCCTCACCACCCGGCAACTCAACCGCGGCTACGGCGGCGGTCCCGGCAATCAGATTGCGGACTTCCAGGCGCTGGGCTGGCTGGACGGCGCGCCGCCGCCGACGCAGTGGGCGCGCAACGCGGACTGGGCCGACCCCAATGAATCGTTGACCCATTTGGCGCGGTCCTACTTGGACGCCAACTGCGGCCACTGCCACAACCCGGCGGGACGGGCCGACACCACGGGCCTGTGGCTGAACGCCCACCACGGTCAGCTGCGCCGCTTAGGCCTTTGCAAGCCGCCGATTGCGGCGGGCCAGGGCACCGGCGGGCGGCGCTACTCGATCGTGCCCGGCCAGCCGGATGCCTCGATTCTCGCGTTTCGCATGGCCGATGACGACCCGGCGACGCGCATGCCGGAAATCGGCCGCTCCATCGTACATGGGCGCGGCCTAAAGGTGGTCTCGGATTGGATTGCGGCGCTGCCCGACGAGTGCGCGGAGCCGGATTACGCGGGCGCCTTGGCCCAAGGGGGGCTTCAGCCGCTTTAGACTACGAGGGCGCGAGGCCCTTTCTCCGGGAGTCCCGCTCCGGAGCATGAGCAACCGACACGCACCGAAGCTGCGCGTTGGCGCCCTCGATTGGGAAACTTGGGCCGGACCTGATCCTTTTTTTGCGCGTGTTGCAGCAAGGGCCCTCCCCGCTCCGGGAATCCGCTCGGATCGGGCAACGACCCCACGGAGCGAGTGGGCGCGCCAACCCGCTGTGTTGTCGCGCGGATTTCCAATCGAGGGCGGGACGCCCTCGCTCCGGGGGACGACGCCCAAACCGAGCGTGGCACCTTGGAGGGCGTCCCGCCCTCGACCGAATCACGACTACGTGAGTCAAACCGAGCGACTACTTCCGCGACCGTCAGGTGGAGCGTGAAGAGCGAAATGGCTTAGAATGGCTCCCCAAGCAACGCTCTAGGAGCCGGCTTTCGGGTGCGTTGCCGCACAACTCAAGCGGATGTCGCCCACCGAAGTCGGCGCACCGCGCCAACCGTTAACCTCGACCCAGAGAATTCATGAGCACGCCAGACCCCTATTCGATCCCTCTTGAGCAAATCGACGTCTCCAACGCCTACCTCTTCCAGCAGGATGTCCATTGGGGCTTCTTTGAGCGCTTGCGCAAGGAAGCGCCGGTTCACTACTGCCCGGAAAGCAAGTTCGGACCCTATTGGTCGGTGACGAAATTCAACGACATCATGGCCGTGGAGAAGAACCACGAGCAGTTCTCCTCCGAGGAGGGCATCACCTTGGGGCCGCCGGTCTCGGTGCCGAAAGAGGATGTCATGCAGACGCCGATGTTCATCGCCATGGACCCGCCCAAGCACGACGTGCAGCGGGCCACGGTGCAGCCGGTGGTGGAGCCGCGCAACCTGCAGGCGCTGGAGGGCACCATCCGCGAGCGCGCGGCAGGCATTCTCGACTCCCTGCCTCGGGGCGAGACCTTCAATTGGGTGGATCGGGTGTCCATCGAGCTCACCACCCAGATGCTGGCCACCCTGTTCGACTTCCCGTTCGAGGAGCGGCGCAAGCTCACGCGCTGGTCGGACGTGGCCACCGCGGTGCCGGGCGGCGGCGTGGTCGAGACCATGGAGCAGCGCCGCGAGGAGCTCCATGAGTGCTTGGCCTACTTCACCCGCCTCTGGAACGAGCGGGTCAATCAGCCGCCCGCCCACGACCTGATTTCCATGCTCGCCCACGGCGAGAACACCCGCCACATGGCGCCGATGGAGTTTCTCGGCAACCTGATCCTGCTGATCGTCGGCGGCAACGACACCACGCGCAACTCCATTTCCGGCGGGGTGCTGGCGCTGAACCTTTTTCCCGGCGAGTACGACAAGCTGCGCGCCGACCCCTCCCCGAAGCTGATCCGCAACATGGTCTCGGAGATCATCCGCTGGCAGACGCCGTTGGCCTACATGCTGCGCACCGCCTTGGAGGACACCGACCTCTGCGGCCAGCGCATCCGCGCCGGGGACCGGCTTTGCATGTGGTACGTGTCCGGCAATCGGGACGACGAGGTGATCGACAGCCCCAACGACTTCATCATCGACCGCAGCAATGCCCGCCATCACCTCTCGTTTGGCTTCGGCATCCACCGCTGCATGGGCAACCGGCTGGCGGAGATGCAGCTTCGGGTGCTCTGGGAGGAGATCATGAAGCGCTTCCGCTTCGTGGAGGTGGTCGGCGAGCCGGTGCGCACGCTGTCGGCTTTCGTCAAGGGCTATCTCGAACTGCCGGTCCGCGTCCACGAGCACTGATCCCGACATCCTCGCGATGGCCGTACACGTTGGCGAGCGGGGGCGGTCAAGCTGATGCGCCCCAAGCACGCCCTCGCCTTCATATTCGTCACGGTGCTGCTCGACTCCATCGGCTTCGGCATCATCATGCCGGTAGTGCCGCAGCTCATTATGGATGTCAGCGGCGAGCCGCTCTCCTCGGCGGCGCAATATGGCGGCTGGCTGATGTTCGTGTACGCCGCCATGCAGTTCTTCAGCGCCCCGGTGCTCGGCAACCTCTCCGACCGCTTCGGCCGTCGTCCGGTGCTGCTGCTATCCCTGTTGCTGATGGGCGGCGACTACTTGCTGATGGGCTGGGCGCCGAGCATTGCCTGGCTGTTCCTCGGCCGGTTCATCGCCGGCATCTCCGCCTCCACCTACGGGATTGCCAACGCCTTCATCGCCGACAGCTTCCCGCCCGAGGAGCGGGCCAAGAACTTCGCCTTGATGGGCGCGGCCTTCGGCGCGGGCTTCATTGTCGGCCCGGTGATTGGCGGCTTTCTGGGGGAATTCGGCCCCCGGGCGCCGTTCTACGCGGCGGCGGGGCTGGCCTTCGCCAACGTGCTGTACGGGTTCTTCGTGCTGCCGGAGTCGCTGAAGCCGGAGAATCGGCGCCGCTTTGAATGGAGGCGGGCCAACCCGTTCGGGGCCTTCAACCAGCTTTGGCGCTACCCCATGGTCATGGGCCTGGTCTTCACCTACTTCTTCTACCTGATTGGCCACCACTCGCTGCCGAGCGTATGGTCCTACTTCGCCATCGAGAAGTTTGGTTGGTCACCAGCGGAGATCGGCTTCTCCTTGGGCGCGGTCGGGGTGTGCATGATCGTGGTGCAGACCTACCTGATTCGACGCTTCCTGACCCGCTACGGCACCGAGCGCACCGCCCACATTGGCTTGACCATGACCATCATCGCCTTTCTCGGCTACGCCTTCGTGCCCTTCGGCTGGATGATGTACATCGTGATCGTGGTGGGCGCGGCGCAAGGATTCATCGGCGCGTCCCTGCAGAGCCTGATGTCGAATCAGGTGCCGGCGGATTCGCAAGGCGAACTGCAAGGTGCCCTTGGCAGCATGGCGAGCCTCGTGTCGATTCTCTCGCCGCCCTTCATGACCCAGACCTTTGCTTGGTTCAGCGCCGCCGACGCACCGATCTACTTCCCCGGCGCCCCATTTCTGGCCGCCGCCATTTTCACGCTGCTCGGCTTGATGGTGATGATTAGGACGCTGCGCCTTCGGCGAGGCGATCGGGCAGCCGCGCAACCCGACGCTAGAACTTGAGGCTTACGCCCAAACCCCGGGCCAAGGCGCGCAGGTGGTCCTGGGCGTATCTCTCGGCGAGCCGGGTGCCCGGCACCATCTGGAATCCGTGGCAGGCCGCGGGATAGGAAACCAGTTCCGTCCTTACTCCGGCCAGCATCAGCTTGTGCGCGTAGTCGATGTTCTCGTCGCGGAAGAGGTCGAGTGCGGCGGTAGCCAGCCAAGTGGCCGGCAGGCCCGCGAAGTCCTCCAGTCGGGCCGGCACCTGCGGCGCCTCGGCGGGCGCATCGCCCAGATAGCTGCGCCAGCCGTACTGGTTGGATTGCCGAGTCCACATGAACTCGCCCACCAAAGGATCGCCCGGCTGTTCGGGCGTGCCGGTGCGGTCGTCGAGCATGGGATAGGTTAGGTGTTGATGGCAGATCGCATGCTCGCCCGCGTCCCGCGCCTTGATCGCAAGAGCCGCCGCCAGCCCGCCGCCGGCGCTTTCCCCGCCGATGCCGATGCGATTGCGGTCCACCCCGAGCGCCGGCGCCTGTTCGTGCAGCCAGGCAAGCCCAGCGTAGCAGTCATCCAGAGGGGCCGGAATAGGGTGTTCCGGCGCCAGGCGATAGTCAACGGACAACACCACCGCGCCCAGCCGGGCACAGACTTGGAGGTTTGTCGGATCGGACCCCTCCGGCATCCCCAAGACGTAGCCGCCGCCATGTATGTGCAGATAGCCGGCGCCAGTGGCAGCCCTGTCGGATGGCCGGTACAGCAGGGCGCGCACCTTTGGTCCGTCGCCAGCGCTGACGTGGACCTCCTCCCGGGTGACGCCCGCTTGGGCCGGATCGCCAAGCGCCGCTGCCATGGCGGGATTGTTCCGCAGCAGGGGCAGCTGCTCGTCATCAAACTCGAACTGGGGGAAGAGTTCGAGCAGCGGGTGCAATTCGGGGTCGAGCAGGTGTTTGGTGGTCATGGGGTTCTCTCTACTTGATGATGCCTTTGTCGAACAAGGCCTGCAGTTCCGGCTGCGACAAGCCAGCCTCGCGCAGAATTTGCCTAGTGTGCTCCCCCACCTTGGGGGCTGGCCCCCGTGGCCGGACCTCAGCCGTCTTGAAGCGCATGGGGGCGTTGACGGTGCGATAGGTGCCGAGTTCCGGGTGCTGAAGCTCCGGGAACAGGCCGATGGCGTTGGCTTGCGGGTCGTCCACCACTTCGTGCAAGCCCAGCACCGGCCCCCAGATCACGCCGTGCTCGTCGAAAACGGCGCCCCATTCGTCCCGGGTCCTGGCGCTGAGCGTTGCGTCGATGCCATCGACGAGTTCGGCCATGTGCCGATAGCGGTCGCGGCCGGTTGCGAGGCGCTCATCAGCCAGCCAGTCGGTCCTGCCGATGGCCCGGCACAGGCGTTCCCAAGCGCCGCCGTCGAGCATGTTGAGCACCACCCACTTGCCGTCGCCGCAGGGGTAGCGGTTGGTCATGGGCGTAAGCTGTTCGTGGCGCGCCCGGCGGCGCACGGGCGCCTTGTCCGTGGCGGTGATGCCAAAGTCGGAGGCCTGGGTCCAGACCGCGGTCTCGTAGAGCGAAGTCTCGACCACTTGGCCCTCGCCGGTCCGCTCCGCCAGCCGCAGGGCGGCGAGAATGGCGGCCACCAAGGCCAAGCCGGTGGTGTGGTCGCCTTGGGCGGGACGGGCCATGGGCACCACGCCGTCCTCCCCCTCGCGCATAGCGTCGTAGAGCCCTGAGCGGCCAAAGAAGGCGGTCACGTCGTAGCCTGGCCGCCAAGCCTCCGGGCCGGTGGTGCCGTAGCCGGTTAGGGTGGCGTGAACCAGGCGGGGGTTGGTGGCGAACAGGGTGTCGGGATCGAGGCCGAAGCGCTGCTGCCGCTGCGCGAGCAGATTGCACAGGAAGACGTCGGCATCCTGCGCCAAGCGCTGGGCTAGGGCTTGGCCTTCGGGTTTGTCCAAGGCGATGGCGGCGGAGCGCTTGCCGCGGTTGTCAACGTCGAACTGCAGGTCGTAGTCGGCAAAGCTCGAGTCAACCCGCAGCGGCCGGGACATGCCGCGCATCGGGTCGCCGGTGATGGGCTCGATCTTCAGCACATCGGCGCCCATGTCCGCGAGGATGGCGGCGGCACTTGGCGCGGCCATATAGTTGTCCACTTCCAGAACCTTGATGTCCTCCAAGGGCGCGCGCAACGGATGGTCCTCGCAGCATTCGGGGCGGAGGGTGATTCTACCCGTTCAAAGCGCCCCGCGGACACGCGCGAACCCTCGTGTGTTGAAGTTGACGATCGCAAGTCATACGCTCTTGGCCTTGGTGAACCATCTGGGCTGAGTCGGAGGAGTCAATGAAGGTCGGCAAAGCAAGTGATTGGATTTCATCGGTTCAACTTTTGATGGGCCTGCGGGCCATTCAAGATGCTGCGAAAGCCGCAGCCTCAACCGGAGGCTTAAGGTAGTGGCTCAAACAATCCTGATCACCGGGTGTTCCACTGGCATCGGCCGTCTGGCAGCTCGGACGTTTCAAGCCAACGGCTGGAACGTCGCGGCCACCATGCGTCGGCCGGAAAACGAAGGCGAATTGAACACGCTGGAAAACACGCTCGTCACTGGCTTGGACGTTACGGATCAATCCAGCATTGCGGATGCCGTCGCCAAAGCGCTGGAGAGGTTCGGCGGCATCGACGTGCTGGTCAACAACGCAGGCTACGGCGGCCATGCCGCGTTGGAGCAATCCAGCGATGCGTCCGTGCGCGCCATGTTCGACACCAATGTTTTTGGGGTGTTCAACACCACCCGGGCGGTGATGCCCGTGTTGAGAAAGCAGGGCAGTGGCGTGGTGATCAATGTCACCTCAATGGCGGGCATGATCGGCATCCCGCTGGAAACCTCCTACTGCGCGTCGAAGTGGGCCGTTGAGGGCTTCACCGAAGCATTGGCCATGGAGTGCCGTGATCTCAACATCCGGGTGCATTCCGTATTGCCCGGCGCGTATGCAACAGCTTTCAATGGCAACGTGCAGGACAACTTGGAGGCGGGTGATGCGCAAGTGGTCGAAATGGCGCATCGGATCCGCGCCCACTTCGGAGCAATCGTGGCGGACCACCACGGCGGTGAGCAGACCGCTGACCCGCAGGAGGTTGCGGACATGATTTTTCGGTGCGCCACCGAAGACGTGCCGGTACACAACCCCTGCGGGAGTGATGCGGAAATGTTGGTGGGCCTCTCCCAATCCCCCGGTCGCCAGCCGTTCTATGAAAATCTGACGGGTTTGCTGCTGCCGCCCAAGTCGGCGTGACGTTCCGGATTCGAGACCTCGTGGCGCGCGGCCTTCCTGTCGGCGAGCAGTGGCTCGGTTTGACTCACGCCCTCGCTCCGGGGGTCTCACCTGAAGTGGGCGTTTCGCCTCGGATAAGGGCGTCTTGCCCTCGCAGTGACGCTCGTCAGAGCGCCAGCCGTTGAAGCCCAGCCCAAGTCGAACTGAGCCACTACCTGTCGGCGGGCCACTTCGACAGTCCTTGCCTTTGTCATGTGCGGCGCCAGTTCGCTGGCAATGCAATGCCGCACCTCAAGCGAGCCCGCAGCCCCAACGGATGGATTGAAGGGCACCATCGAGCGTGGCGAGGGGCAATGGCCGGAAAGACCCATTCCGATGACGTCCATGGACTGGTTGCAGCCTTGGTTTGATCTGATCCTCGGCGTCAACCCAACGGAAGCGGATTGGCCACTGCGAGCTTCGGGAAGCGGGAGAAGTCGCGGTCAGCGGACCAAAGCACTCTGACGCCGTGATATAGGCAAAGCACCGCAATCCGGGCGTCATGCACGACCGCGCCTTGCAGGTGCGCGGGCCGGGCGATTCGCTCGAAGGCATCCAAGTAGCCTTCGCCTTCGGCTAGGAGTCCGCCGCTGAGGCTGTTGAGGAGCCGTCTGATGGCATCCAAGGCCAAGTCCATCGGTGTGGGATCCTGGAAGATCCTCGGGTTCGAGACGACCGCCAGAAACTCGTGAACGCATGGCCAAGGAACTGCCACGGGTTCCGGGTCGCCCACTGCGCCGGCCATCACCTGCCGGACGCGCTCATGGAAGGGCATTTCCGGGCGATGAGCGTAAACCAGCAAGTTGGTGTCGATGGCGATCATGTCCCTTGACCCTGATAGATGTCGTCCCGGAACTGACGCCACGAAGCGCCTTGGAACTCAGGGGTGAGCCCGCTGCCGCCATAGCTTGGAAAGTCCAATTCCCGATGCGTTACCTTGCGGCGAGCCTTGAGGCAGCGCTGCAGACCCTCCTCGACCAGCCGCCGGAGGGTCGATCCCTCCTGGCGAGCCGTGCGCCGAAGCTGATCGAGCAATTCCTCCGGAAGCTCAATGGTGGTTTTCATATGGGTTGCCCGTATTTGTGGTACTTCCTTACCATATCTCTGACTTCAGCGGGAGGCAAGATGCTCTTATGCGAGTCGTCGTTCGAGAATTGGTTATACTCCTGCGCCAGAAGCGCAACCCGTTGGTCGTACGCAATGGGGCCCCAAGCGCCCCAACCCATCCTCTTTTTGAGCGAACCATAAAATCCAATCGAGAGTGACTGATGATCGAATTTACGCTGAACGGCGCCAAGGTGCGGACCGATGACCCCCCCGACACGCCCCTCCTGTGGGCGGTGCGCGACACCTTCAAGCTGAAAGGCTCCAAATACGGCTGCGGCGCAGGGCTATGCGGCGCCTGCACCATGCATGTCGATGGCGAGGCGGTGCGCAGCTGCGTGTTGCCGGTGGATTCGGTGGCCGGCAAGGCTGTGACCACCATTGAGGGCTTGGCGGAGCCCGGCGCGCTCCATCCCCTGCAGGAGGCATGGGTCGCCCTTAGCGTGCCGCAATGCGGCTACTGCCAGCCGGGGCAGATCATGTCCGCAGCGGCGCTGTTGGCGCAAAACCCGAACGCCAACGAGGCCGAGGTGGAGAGCGCCATGGCCGGCAACATCTGCCGCTGCGGCTGCTATCCGCGCATCAAGGAGGCCATATTGTCCGTGGCGGGAAGGGCGTCAGCCCCGCCGCTTGAGGAGTTGGCTTCGGAGGTGGCGTCATGAACGGCTTGGCAAACGTTTCCAGGCGCCGCTTCCTCAAGGCCTCCGGCGTTGCCGGCGGCGGGCTGGTGGTCGGCTTCACGCTCACCGGCTGCAGTTCAAGCGCGCCGCCCGTCGTCCGGCGGGAAGGCGACTTCGTGCCCAACGCCTTTTTGCAGATCACCCCGGAGAACCGCGTGCGCTTCTACTGCCCGCGCGATGAAATGGGGCAGGGCGTCAGCACCGGTTTGACCACCTTGGTGGCGGAGGAGCTCGACGTGGCCCCGTGGGATGTTGAAATCCTCTGGGCGGGCGTTCACTCGGACTATGCCAACCCGGATTTCGGCGTTCAGGGCACGGGCGGCAGCACGTCGATCAAGGCCCACTACCGGCAGCTGCGCCAAGTGGGCGCCAATGTTCGCGCCGCGCTGCTGGAGGCGGCAGCCGGCCAGTTGGGGCGACCCGTTGCCCAGCTCTCGACTGATTCCGGACATGTGGTTGCCGATGGCGAAAAGCTCCCCTACGGCCAGTTCGTCGCCACCGCCGCGGCCCTTGAAGCGCCTGCGGATGCGCCGTTGAAGCGGCCCAGCGACTTCAAGTTCATCGGCAAGGACTTCGCGCGGATCGATGCGCTGGACAAGTCCACCGGCGCGGCCGAGTTCGGCATCGACATCGACGTCCCAGGCCTGCACCACGGTGTGGTGCGGCGCTGCCCGGTGGCCGGGGGCACGTTGAAGTCCTATCGCGATGAGGCGGCGCGCGCCATCCGGGGCGTCACCGACGTGGTGGAGATCGGCAGCGGGGTGGCCGTGGTCGCCGATCGCTATTGGGCGGCCAGGCAGGCTGCCCAGGCGCTTGAAGTGGAATGGGAGCTGCCATCGTTGGCTGGCCTTAGCACCGAACGGCTGCGCGCGGACTACCGGGCCGGCTTGGATAGCGACGGCGACGTGGATGGCGAGCGGGGCGACCTAGCTGCGGGGTTCGGGCAAGCCAGCCAAGTTGTGGAGAACGAGTACTGGGCGCCGTACCTCGCGCACGCGCCAATGGAGCCGATGAATGCGGTCGTGCGCATTGAGGACGGCGAGGCGGATGTGTGGACCGGTTGCCAAGGCATTGGCGCGGCCCAAGGATTGGTGGCGCGTTATTCGGGCTTGGACAAGTCGAAGGTGCGGGCGCACAACACCTACCTCGGCGGCGGCTTTGGCCGCCGGGCGACGCTGACCCACGTGATTGAAGCCACCCAGCTGGCCGTGGCCACCCAAAAGCCGATCAAGGTGCTGTGGAGCCGGGAGGATGACATTCAAAGCGGCCTCTACCGTCCGGCCTCCTTGATTCGGATCAAGGCCGGCGTTGACGATGCCGGCCGCTTGACGGCTTGGCAGGCCAAGCGCGTCGGCGGCAACATCATGCCGGACACGCTGCGCAACATGATGCCGGCGTTGTTGCCGGGGGCGGTGGGCGAGGGCGCCATCGATTGGATGGTGGGCCTTGCGCACGGCGCGTTTGACGGTTGGGTGGTGGATCACTCCAGCATCGAGGGGCTGTATGAGGACTACGACACCGCCAACCGCGAAGTGCGGCACGTGACCGTCAACCACGGGCTTCCGCTCACGTTCTGGCGGTCGGTTGGGCACTCCTACACGGCCTTCGCCAAGGAGACGATGATGGATGAACTCGCCGCCAAGGCGGGTTTGGATGCGGTTGAATTCCGGTTGCGCAACACCCAGGACAAGCCGCGGCTGCAAAACGTCATTCGGGTTGCCGGGGAACGCCTGCGGCAGTGGCCAAGGCATGCGGGCCGCCATCTGGGGTTCGCCGCCCACAGCTCGTTCAAGACGGATGTGGCGGAGATTGCGGAGGTGTCGATCGAGGATGGCGCCATCCGCGTTCATCAGGTGCTGTGCGTGGTGGACTGCGGCGTTGCCGTGAACCCGGACATCGTGCGCGCGCAAATGGAGGGATCGGTCATGTACGGGCTGACTGCGGCTCTGCACGGCGAGCTTGACTTGGAGAACGGCGCGATCAAGCAGAGCAACTTCCACGACTACCCCATCCTGCGCATGAACGAGGCGCCTGGCGTGGAGGTGGTGATCATCGACAGCGCGGAGGACCCAACCGGCGTGGGCGAGCCGGGGTTGCCGCCGATCGCGCCGGCGGTGGCCAATGCGGTCTTTGCCGCCACCGGCCAACGCCTGCGGTCCTTGCCGCTCAGGCTTGCGTAGCGGAGAGGTCGGCCATCCGGGGAACTGTGCGCAGTTCAACAAGCGGTGTGCGATAACCTAACCTGACAGCGGGCCCGCCAAATTTCCTCGACCGATATTGCTCAAACTCAAAGCTGTACGCCCCGACGACGCAAGCCGACCAGACGCGCTCTCGCTGGGTGGCTTCTAAAGGAATCGATCAAAACAGTTGAATCGAGCATCAATCGCACCATCGCTCAACCGGACCGGCTGTCGTCGCTGCTGCCGCACCCATTGCACCGGATCCCCGTCCTAGTCATGGCCGGTGCTGGCAATCGGGCCCCAAGACCGACTCTACTTCATCCCAACGTCTCTCATCGTCCAAAGCGCACCCGATCAGCTCGCAGATAAATTCACTGCGCTAGCGGATTCCTGCGCGACGATCCATTTCCGCCACCATCGGGCGATACCCTATACATTCCCTTGAGCCAAGGTTGGCAAATATTTGCCGATAGCGAGTGTGTGTTGTGCTGATTTCCGAGGTGCAGTAGAATCGAATTGCAGTACTCAGGAATAGGCGGTTCTCGCTGAGATTAACAAGTGAGAATTCGCAACATTGGAAGGGCAGCCTACGGGCTGCCCTTTTCCTGTCTGCCCCCCAACACACATATACCACTCGCGGCGCACACTTGACTCAGAGGCGATTGCAGCTATTACTCCGATGAAAAAAAGTTCTCAACGCCACTTCCTCTGAGACGTTTCATTCCATTGTCAGTTGTCTTAGCACCGCCTATTCCTGAGTGCTACACTTCAACCATTTCAAGGGAGTCGAAGTTGAAAGTTGTCTTAGCACCGCCTATTCCTGAGTGCTACACTGGAAGGTGAAGTCGAAGCGCCACTTGCGGAGTTGTCTTAGCACCGCCTATTCCTGAGTGCTACACTTACAGCACTTCATCCGCCTTGGCCCAGTAAGTTGTCTTAGCACCGCCTATTCCTGAGTGCTACACTGATAGGTCAGCAGTTGATATGAGGGGTTAGGTTGTCTTAGCACCGCCTATTCCTGAGTGCTACACTAACCGTCACCACAACGTCCACGTCGCCATTGTTGTCTTAGCACCGCCTATTCCTGAGTGCTACACTACGTTGACGAACATCGAAGACCCGATGCGGGTTGTCTTAGCACCGCCTATTCCTGAGTGCTACACTCTGTGCGGCGAGTACGCGGAGCTTAAGCGGGTTGTCTTAGCACCGCCTATTCCTGAGTGCTACACTCTCAGCGTTCAGGCGGCAATTGGCCTGCACGTTGTCTTAGCACCGCCTATTCCTGAGTGCTACACTCTACGGCCAGAGCTATTGGAACCTAGGTAAGTTGTCTTAGCACCGCCTATTCCTGAGTGCTACACTCCGGTCGCGCTTCTCCTGATCCTCGATGCCGTTGTCTTAGCACCGCCTATTCCTGAGTGCTACACTGGCAGCGCTCACGCGCATCGCAAGCGTGCCGTTGTCTTAGCACCGCCTATTCCTGAGTGCTACACTCTCCATCAGCCGGTCTCTGTCGTTGCGCAAGTTGTCTTAGCACCGCCTATTCCTGAGTGCTACACTTCAGCGCTCCTATTTCACGATTCGTTGGCAGTTGTCTTAGCACCGCCTATTCCTGAGTGCTACACTCGTTGCGCGTGAATCGCCGCGACAGGGTCTGTTGTCTTAGCACCGCCTATTCCTGAGTGCTACACTCCATCCCGCAGGAATACGCATCGACTGAGTGGTTGTCTTAGCACCGCCTATTCCTGAGTGCTACACTTGCAGCAGCGAGGCCGTGGCCTGGAGCGTAGGTTGTCTTAGCACCGCCTATTCCTGAGTGCTACACTAAAGCCAAACAAAAGCGGAATCACCGCCCAGTTGTCTTAGCACCGCCTATTCCTGAGTGCTACACTCTGGTGGGGATTTGCACAATCGTTGCGCCCAGTTGTCTTAGCACCGCCTATTCCTGAGTGCTACACTTATGCAGCGCTTCGGCTTCCTGCACAGTCAGTTGTCTTAGCACCGCCTATTCCTGAGTGCTACACTAATTCCGGCATGGCAACAACGCACGGCATAGTTGTCTTAGCACCGCCTATTCCTGAGTGCTACACTCGGCGCATCGTAGTCGATGTAGACAAAGTAGTTGTCTTAGCACCGCCTATTCCTGAGTGCTACACTGCCGACGTTGTCGAGCACCACCTCGGCGCGGTTGTCTTAGCACCGCCTATTCCTGAGTGCTACACTAGCGGCGGCGAACACTTGATCGCCATTGGGGTTGTCTTAGCACCGCCTATTCCTGAGTGCTACACTAAGCGCTCCCGCCACGACTCCCCCCGACGCGTTGTCTTAGCACCGCCTATTCCTGAGTGCTACACTCGCCGCGCCCTCGAACAGGCCAAGCGGCGTGTTGTCTTAGCACCGCCTATTCCTGAGTGCTACACTTGCAGGCCGCGACGCATTCCCTCCTTAACCGTTGTCTTAGCACCGCCTATTCCTGAGTGCTACACTCTCAGAAGCTTTTTATTTGACTTCTTACAAGTTGTCTTAGCACCGCCTATTCCTGAGTGCTACACTGGTACGTCAGCAAACCCCATGAAGGATTTGGTTGTCTTAGCACCGCCTATTCCTGAGTGCTACACTAGTGACAACATAACTTGTTGATTGGAAAGCAGAAATTTTGTAAGAAGAGAGGAAAATAGACTAGAATAAGCGCAATTGATGGGGGGTGCCATTGGAGTTCTCAGGGATTCCAGCGTGGTATCGGCGCATGTTCGAGAACTGCTTGTCGGTGATGCAGAGCATATCGACCTTCCCTCCCGGTGGCAGCAGTGGCGGAATTTTGTCCGTGACAGCATCCGCTTTCTCGGTGGATGCGCAGTACTTCAGGTACACTGAAAACTGCGACATCTCGAACCCAAGGTCAAGCAGGCTATTTCGAAACTTGGTTGCCTGCTTTCGCTCCTTCTTGGTGCCCACCGGCAGGTCAAACATCACGAATAGCCACATGATCCGGTAAGGGCTGAGCCTGTGGGTGTCCGTCATGCCGTGTCCAGCGCCATCGGCAGGGAGGGCATGACTTCCTCAAGCTCGCCTCCTCTGCAGTACTTGGCGAATGCGCGGCACATCCTCACAGCGGCAAGTGATACTGGAGAGAATCCGTCCGACGTCGGCACCTGTAGAGAAACCAATGCGGCGAGGCGGAGCTTTCCTTTGGGCATCAGCTCGTCGGAGTAGTCCTCCCTTCGAAGCCACACCACGTAATCCGCGATCGGTCGGAACGGCTCGACCAAATCATCCACCAAGTTCATTGGATTCTGGGGATTTTTGTGGTGGATACTGAAGCTAGGGTGCAGCCCAGCGCCGCACACTGCCCTAGAGATGCAGGCTCTCAAAACGGTGTAGCCGTAGTTCAACGCTGAGTTCAGTCCCGGAGCGCCGCGGTCACGGCGGAAATCTGCGCCGAACAACCGCTGCCAGTAGGCTCGTGCCGCCTGAGCCTCAATGTTGTCGGAGTCACCGGACTTTACCTTGCGCACCATTCTCGTCAAGTCCCGACATGGTTTCCCGGCCCGATCCAAAACTTCTGCCTGATTGGCCACCTTGGACCGAACGACACGTTGCCAAAACCTCTTTCGGCGGGGTTCAGAGAGACTTGCCTGCGCTTGCATCACTTGAAACTGACGCACGGCTCCCGTGACCGGAATGGTCCAACTGCTTGGCGTATAGTTGCGCCCGCATGTGACCAGCGGAATGCCACGATTCGCCAAGTCGTCGAGCAATATACTAGAAACGCTGCATCCAGGCACTGAAACCAGCACGGCCTGAATGTCATCAAGAGGAACCTGACCCATTAGCTGGCCGCTATTGTGAACTTGCAGGAACCCTCTGAACTTCTTCAGCCAGTGCCCAGGATCAGTGACTTCAACGATCTGTCCCACCATTTGCGACCTCGTTGCTAGGGAAGCGTCGCTAGTGGGGTTTGAAGTAGGGGCCAAGAATACCACCTACCTTGTAATTTCCCACTGCTCAATTTCGCAACTGGCTAAGGAATTTGACGGCCTATGCCGCGCCTGCTCCGATTTTCATAACTTATTCTTCCGGAAGGGCTTATGTGGACTTTCCTTGCTTCGCGAGACTGCAGCTTTCCAGGGCTAATGCGGGTGTAGCTGTATGGATCAGTCTTGCTTCGATCTCTGCCGTCCACGTTGGCTTCGTGAATCTCAGCGAAAACCAACACGCCAGAAGATACTTTTTGCAATCTGTAGTAGCTTTTGCGTCCCCCGTTCGCACAGCGCATCTCAACGCAATCGTTGATCTGCAATCTCATCACTAGCCGAGCAGCCGGATGGGGCCGGAAAGTTTCACCCGGCTTAAACTCACGCTGATTTGCTTTGAATCGGGAAATCAACCGACCCTCCCACTTTCCTGCTCTAGCATGGCTGGGCGGATACTCGTAGATCTCCATTCCCCAATTGCTGTCCCCCTTGTATGCCTTGTAGCGCTTGCCTGAATCATCCTCAATCGGAATGACCTTCAATCGTTCAGTGCAGCGCAAGCGCCGGATGCCCTTGGATCTCGCCAAATCCTGAATTGCCTTGGCTCCGGCGTCTTTGTCTTTCTCTTTCTCTGCCCCACGCTGTTGCGCCAACTCAAAAGCGACTTGAAGCAGTACGCGTAGCCGCATGTCTCTGATGCGCCCAACGTCGTCCAAGCCTTTTATGGCAGCCACGGGTTTTCGTCTGACCACCTCGCATAGCCCTTGATTGTCTGGCCCGCGCACGATCCCGTATGCCGAATCGTTGTGTAGCTGACCATCTGTGCTGTCTTGGCCTGCCGTGCGTCCTTGACCAAGAGTTTTGCGCTTCAGCTTGTGCGAAACGGCAATCCCGGCCACGGTCACTCCAACATCGTCCCGAAAGCCCTGCCACGGCACTCCCGCATCACCGCCGTTCTTTCTTGGGGAGAAAACTGGGCCGAGGCTCTCGGCCAAGTTCCCCTCCATGCCTTCAATTCGCTTCGCCGCTGTCGCCATCCTCTGCAGCAGGCTGCGATTCGTCATTCCCACGACTATAGCATCCACAGCGTGATGGCGGTGGTCATCGCGATTCTTTCTCGGAAGCTGCCAATGCCGTCGCAGTAGCGCGGTGAGGCGGCCGGTGATCACATCAATCCTGTCAACGTGGCAAACGCACTCCAAGTATTCTCGAGTCAGTCGACCGATATAGCGAGTGTCGTTCAGGTGGCGGCTGGTGAACTCCGCATCCTTCCCCATTTGCCAGATTTCCATCGCATCGGGCTTGAATCGCCACTGCTTGGCATGGGGAAGATTGCCCGACCGCTCAAATATCTCATGCCATTGGTAGCCCTCCGGGCTGTCGCCAAAGGCTTCATGCGGAGTGCGGTTTCCCTTGAACCTGTTGGCTTCCCGCATGCACACCACCTTGTTTGCCCGGCTGTCATCCAGCGAGCGGCTGAAGGGAATCAAGTGTTCGACTTCCACCTCGGAGCTGAAGAGATCCGCGATGCCAATCCTTCGGCCTGAAAACGGGCAGCAACGTCCCGCAGGATCCTTGTCCAGCTGTTCCCAAAGAAACAGGCGCAACCGATTCGCTGTGCTTGGCACCTGACCAAGCTCACTCAGTTTTTTGTTGTGCGCTTCGTTCCTGTCCTGATTTTCCTTCTGTTCCCTTTCTATCTCCCTGCGCTTCTGTGGCCCAAGGGGCAAGTCCCTACCCAACTCTATTGCCACGGAGTGAGGGTGACCATGCCGTTCGATCAGTTCATTGACAACAAGCCTGATCTGATTGAGCGCGATATGCACTGTGGGGTTGGTTACCCCACCCCAACGGGTCTTGTCATCGTCTTGCGGATTGCCGGTGCCTGGGATGATGTGCCTTCCGTCGCGAAACACCTCGCCGTAGTAAGGGAGTTCGGTCAGAAGCTCGTACTTGCCGTCATCCCCTCGTTTTCGGTGGGGATCCACGAAGCCATCAATCTCCTTCGCCACTGCCGATGCGGCCTCGTTCTGCAAGGGAAGCTCAATCTCTCCGGTATCGGAGTTGGCGATGCCGTCCCTCAGTCGTTCCAGCATGAGCAAAGCAGCCTTGAGAGATATATTGGCCGTGTCGTTCTTTAGCGGAGCGCTTAGGCAGTTTTCGGCTGTCTGCGGGTCTAGGCTGAAGCGCTCGATGAGATACTTCTGCACTTCTTTGTCGTCCGCAGCACCGTCTTGAGGTGTCCGCCTCGGGCCTCCCTCCAGCCAATCTCGATCTCGCTTCTGCTGCTGCGGAGTGCCGTTGAGTAGGACATCGATGAATTCGTCCTTTCTCTCTAGGGGCCATGCGTGCCAATCTGGTCCGATCATGTCTTCATGCTGCATGAGACTGCTGGTCAGATTGCCGTCAAGTCCCTTCCGCTTGGATCCCTCGAAATTGAATGTGATGGCACCCTCCGCAAGGTCTAGGCGTTTCAACAAAGTGTTCATCTTGCTGAATGGCACCTGACCGTTCTTGGCCTTGACTTCCTCGAGCAGTTTCACGATGGCATCACGGGCATCGGGATAGTCACGAACCCTGTGGCTCTGCCTGCTGTCCCGCCACTCCAAGCTGTTGACTTCCTGATGGATTCGATAGCGCTGGAAGCTGGGCATGGCCCGGAAGGTGCGGTCTTCGGCGGACATGTACGTACACTTGCCCCGCTTTTGGGGTTTCAGTGGTCGCTGGAAGAAGATCGCCCTGTGGATCCGATTTTTGGCCGCCTCGGTCATTTCGCCGGGGTGATGCTGTGCCTGAGCCTGCCATATCTTGTTGAACTCATCCTCGTACAGTTCCCGTGTTGGATACACGTCGTAAAGTTTTCCGTCGGCCGCTGCTCCCGGGCGGGCACGGGTGGGTTTGCCGTTCTGCTGCCGCTGAAGGAGGAAGGCCCCATAACTCCTGTGCTTGTCGCTCTTGAGCTTGTCCAACGCCTGATTCCGTGTTTGCGCCTCCCGCCTGCGCGTACGCTTCTTCTCTGCCGGGGACAACTTCTTGTATTCCTCGCTGGGCATTGGGGGATCGATCAGCCCCATGTGCTCCAAGAGAAGCCGGGCTGAACTTGAGACCACGCCCCCAATTCCCGCCTCCTCGCTTTGATCCCTGCGGTTGCTCTTGAAGCCACGGCGCTGATTGAGATGGAACAGAGCCCGGCCGACCTCCCAGAGCGCCAGCCGCCTAGTGAGGGCATCGGCTCGCAGCTTCAACGGATTGAGCTTTTCCAACGACTTGCGTTCCGGTCCCGCTTCTGGAAGCAACCTGGCGTCGGTCAATTCGCGCAACAGGAAGTTCCGCCGCTGCTTGAAACGGTCCCTGCGGCGTCGCGCTGAGCGGGCCGCGCGCCGGGTGGCGGCCAAGGTGGCCAGACTCTTGTTGTCCCTGCCCTCGGAGAATATACGGACGCCTGCGTCGGCAATTCCGCAGGGGTCTCCTCGATCGTCGAGTTGCAGTACGCACCAGCCGAGTGAATTCGTGCCCACATCAAGACCTAATCGATACTTCATGGGTTCCACGAACTCTTCCCTACTGATTTGACTCGAACCTGTATTCTAACAACCTCCCAAGCACTCTCGCGACCGACCATGCCCAGCCGTAACGGCTCACAGATTCTAGGATAGCCCCGCCGCTTTCCGCTAAACTATGCTCCTCGCCGCCGGTGGTTCGGGCGGACGTAACAGGAGATCACCTCAAGCAACCCACAAGGAGATAAGCGCAGTGTTGGGATACACCACAATTGGCGTCAATGACATGGACCGGGCGGTGGCGTTCTACGACGAACTGCTCGGCGAAATCGGGGCCAAGCAACTGTTTGGCATGGACCGCATCAAGTTCTACGGCACCGGCACGGACAGTGCCATGCTGGCCATCTGCATTCCGTACGACGAGGAGGCCCAGCATCCCGGCAACGGCAACATGGTGGCCATTCCCGGCGCGGACCGGGCGGGCGTTGACAAGCTCTACGCCAAGGCCATCGAACTGGGCGCCACCGACGAAGGCGCGCCCGGCGAGCGAATGCCGGTGTTTTACGGCGCCTACGTCCGCGACCTCGACGGCAACAAGCTGTGCTTTTTCGAGATGCAGATGTAGCATCCGGCCGGAGGCGGCGTCGGCGTCCGCGGGGCGGAAAGTGAGCTTGAGCGACGAGCAGGTCGAGCGCTACTGGGCGCAGGGCTACCTGCTGCTTCCAGGCTTGATCCCGGAGTCGCGCCTTGCCGCGTACGAGGCGCGCTTCGTCGCCTTCGCCATCGCCGACGCCGCGCCGACCGCCGCCATGAAGGTCATGCGCGACGTGATGGTCGTCAGGGGCGCCGTGCAACCGGACACGCCGCTGCACGGCGTCAACAAGATGATCAATTTCGAGGACGATGTCGCCCTCTACGGCTACACCTTGGAGCCTGGAGTGCTAGCCGCCGTGCGCAGCCTGATCGGCGACGACCTTTACAGCATTTCCACCAACGTGTTCAACAAGCCGCCCGGCGTTGACGGGCGCCATCCCCTGCACCAGGACCTGCGCTACTTCCGCATCCGTCCCGCTGACCGCATCATCGGCACCTGGACGGCCTTCGGCGCCGCCAACCGGGAAAACGGCTGCTTGGCCGTGATTCCCGGCAGCCACAAGGGACCGCTGCTCGACCACGGCGACCCGGACTGGGAGTACGTCAACGCCGGTTTCCTCGGCATTGCGGCCAATGGCCTTGAAGGCCGGGTGCATGTGCCCATGGCGCCGGGAGACACGCTGTTGTTCCATCCGCTACTCATCCACGGCTCCGGCCACAACCGAAGCGATGGCTTCCGCCGCGCCATTTCCAGCCACTACGCCGCAGCGGACTGCGAATCGCCCCTGCGGGATTGGCGCCAAGGCAAGCAGGCGCGGCGGATAGGTCGGATCTAGACCTCCATCGGCTTCAGCAGACGCGGCCAGTCCTCGACCGTGGCGGCCATGCGTTCGCCGATTTCCGCCACGGTGAAGGGTTGGTCCATGGGGTCGCCTTGGGCAATTTCCAGCACCTGCCAGGAGAGTAGGGAGACCCGGTTGCCGCCGGCGCAGAACTGGCGTCCGGTGACGTGCTTGGCGTCGTCGGTGCACAGCCAGGCCACCACCGGGGAAACCTTCGCCGGGTCGAAGTGCTCCTCGGTGTTCTCCGGCATGATGTCCTCGGTCATGCGCGACCAAGCGGCCGGCGCCAAGGTGTTCACGGTGATGCCGTACTTGACGCCTTCGAGCGCCAGCGTCCGGGTAATGCCCGCGATGCCCGCCTTGGCGGCGGCGTAGTTCGCTTGCCCGAAGTTGCCGATCAGCCCGGAGGTGGAGCTGGTGTTGATGATGCGCCCGCCGCTGCCTTGGGCCAGCATCTGGTCCCAAGCCGCCTTGGCCACCAAGTAGGTGCCTCGCAGGTGGACGTCAATGACGACGTCCCACAGCTCGTTGGTCATGTTCTTGAAGGACTTGTCGCGCAGGATGCCGGCGTTGTTGATGCAAATGTCGATTTTGCCGAAGTGCGCCACGGCTGCCTGCACCATCGCCTTGGCGCCCGCTTCGTCGGAGACCGAGCCGTAGTCCGCCACCGCTTGGCCGCCTGCCGCCTTGATCTCCTCGACCACGCCGTCCGCCATGGCGGAGCCTTGGCCGGTGCCGTCCCGCGTGCCGCCGAGGTCGTTGACCACCACTGCCGCGCCTTCCTGCGCCAGCAGCAGGGCGTGCGCCCGCCCGAGGCCCCCGCCTGCGCCCGTGACCAGCGCCGCCTTGCCGTCCAACTTGCCCATGAAATAAGCTCCCAGTGAATGGTTGATGAGGGTTTGAAGAGGGCGCATTCTAGCCGAATGCGGTCTGATGTTGCCCGCGCCTCTCGCCCAGAGGGCGAGAGGCGGTTGGAGTTTCGCTGGCGCGAAACTCCGCGCTCTTTGGGTGGGTCAGGTTTCGATATGTTTCCTGGCCCGCACAGCACCGAGATTGACAACGAGCGGGCAGGGCGGCAAGGTGCGGACCATTCGGCGGGCCTTCCGGCGAGCCGTTCCCTTAAGCATCGGCATGACCCAAGAACGGATCGAATTGGCCAGGCGGGCGCTGGCGCACTGGCAGCGCAGGACCACCGACCAAGCAGCCGCCCAGATGCGGCTCCCGGTTGCGGCCTATTGCGACCCGGTGCGCTACGAGCGCGAGGTTGACCGCATCTTTCGGCAACTGCCCATCGCCGTTGCCTTGTCCATC
>JAPOTD010000021.1 GCA_026709365.1 Gammaproteobacteria bacterium | reverse complement strand
CGAAGCTGCGCGGGCGCGGCATGGACTTCAGCGAGGTGCGCCTCTACCAGCCGGGCGACGACGTGCGCAGCATTGAGTGGCGGGTCACCGCGCGCAAGAACAAACCCCACACCAAGGTCTTCCGGGAGGAGCGGGAGCGGCCCACCTTGGTGGTGATCGATCAGTCCCAGAGCCTGTTCTTCGGCAGCCGGGTTCGGCTCAAGTCCGTGGCCGGCGCCGAGTTCGGCGCGAGCGCCGCTTGGCGGGCGCTCGCCCAAAACGACCGGGTGGGCGGCTTGGTCCTCGGCAACGAGCACACGCCGGTCCACAAGCCGCAGCGCAGCGTCAAGGCGGTGGCCCGGCTGCTGGCCGATCTGGCTGAGCAAAATCAAGCCTTGAGCCGCCAAACTCGGCTGCTGAACCCAGCCCACTACCGGGACAGCCTGCAGCGCATCCGCCGCCTGGCGCCAAACAGCTTCCGCATCGTGCTGATTTCCGACTTCCTCACCAGCGCCGAAGCTTGGCACGATGCAGTGCCCAACCTGGCCCGCCACAACGACCTGACCCTGGTGCGCATCGCCGACCCCCTCGAACGCGCACTGCCCAAGGCGGAGCGCTACAGCATCACCGACGGTTCCGAACGTTGGCAGTTCCACAGCGGCAATTGCCGCCTGCGCACCGCCTACGCCGAACGGTTCGAACGGCGCGACCAAGCGCTGATCAGCCTGTGCGCCAATCACGCCGCCCGCTTCATCCCCGCCATGACGGACGATGACCCTGCCTTGGGGCTGTTGTGATGGAGCCGCAACTGCTGGATCAACTGCGCGACATCCACCTGCCCCAAGTGCCGCAGTGGTGGCCGCCGGCTCCGGGATGGTGGATCCTGGCGGCGCTGGCTCTGGGCTTGCTGACATGGGGCGCAATCCGGCTGCGGCGGCGCTGGCAGCGCTTCCGGCCAGTACGCGCGGCCAGGCAGTTGCATCAACGGCTGACCCGTGAACTGCTTGATGGTTCGATCACGCCCACGGTCTGGCTGCACCGGACCAACGAAACGCTGAAGCGCCTGGCCGTCCACGGACTCGGCCACTGCGAGACGATTCCCGCTTGGGGCGATGATTGGCTGCGCTATCTGGACGGCCGCTGCGGCGAACGCGCCTTTTCCGAGGGAGTGGGCCGTTGTCTCGGCGAAGCCCGGTTCCAACCCGACAAGGAAGTGGACACACAAGCGTTGAATGGATTGGTCGGCCGCCTGCTAACTCGGGAGTGCCGCCGCTTCTGGCGCTTTTCCCCCACCCGAGCTTGCCAGCAGGCGTCTTCAAGTCGCGCCGAGGCGGTGCTCCGGCAACGCGAAGGAAACAAGCCATCCGACGCCGGGCCATCGCCCTTGGCCGCGATGAGCCCCACCGCCAAGCAACCGGCAGGAGCGCCGCAGTGATTGAATGGGTCTGGCCTTACATGCTGCTGTTAGCGCCGCTGCCCGCCCTGCTGCGCCGGCTTTGGCGTCCCTTGGCCAACCGCCAAGCCGCGCTGACGGTGCCGGATGTCGGCATGTTCCGCCTGGGTTCGGAGAGTGGCTTGAGCGGACGGACACGGCGCTTGCATTGGCGCGCGGCGCTGCTGTGGCTGGCGTGGCTGGCGCTGCTCGCTGCCGCCGCCCGGCCCCAGTGGACGGGCGAGCCGGTGAGCTTGCCGACCACCGGGCGGGACTTGATGCTGGCGGTGGATATTTCCGGCAGCATGGGCACCGAGGACATGCAGCTCGCCAATCGGTTGGTGGACCGCCTCACGGTGGTCAAGCAGGTGGTTGCGGACTTTGTGGCAGCCCGCCAAGGCGATCGGGTGGGGCTGATCCTGTTCGGCACCAGCGCCTACCTGCAAGCACTCCTGACCTTTGACCTCGCCAGCGTCAAGCGGCTGCTGAACGAGGCGCCGGTGGGCATCGCCGGCGGCAAGACCGCCATTGGCGATGCCATCGGCCTTGCGGTCAAACGCCTGCGCACCCGCCCGGACGGCGACCGGGTGCTGATTCTGCTGACCGATGGCGCCAACAACGTCGGTGAGGTGGCGCCCGTCAAGGCCGCCGAACTCGCCGCCGCCGAGCACGTTCGCATCCACACCATCGGCGTCGGCGCCGAGCGGATGCGCATGCCGGGCATCTTCGGCGCCCTCGGCTCAAGGCTGATCAATCCATCCGCGGAGCTGGACGAGGATGCCCTGACGCAAATCGCCGACGCCACCGGTGGCCGCTACTTCCGCGCCCGTGACAGCGCCGCGTTGAAGGAGATCTACGGCATCATCGACGCCCTTGAAGCCATCGAGCAGGATCCGGAAACCTACCGCCCCACCGCCGCGCTCTACTTCTGGCCCTTGGGCTTGGCGTGGGCGCTGGCCTGCGCGCTGCTGCTGCCCGCCCCGAACCCATCGAACCATGATTGAGGCTTGGCAGGACTTTCACTTCCTGCGGCCTTGGTGGCTGCTCGGCGCCGTGCCCGCCTTGGCGCTGGCTGCGCTTTGGGCCCGCAGGCGCATCGCCGGCACCACGACCCGCTCGCTGGCCCGGCGCACGGGTTCGATCGCGGCGGCGAGCGCTTCATCGCTGGCCTCATGGCCGTTGACCAAGAAGCGCTCGTTGATCCGCGACAGGTGGGGCGAGGTGTACAAGCCCACGCTGCGCCCGCCCGCCCGCAGGCCGCTCTCGATCATCGCGGCAGTGGATCCCTTGCCGTTCGTGCCGGCGATATGAACGATGCCCGCCGCGCGCTCGGGATGGCCGAGCTCGGCCACCAAGCGGCGCATGCGCTGCAAGCCGAAGCTCTCCTTGCGGATCGAGCCCAGCAGGGAAAGCAGGTAGCGAATGGACGAATCGGGCGTGGCCACCGGGTTACGGCTCGGGCCGCAGCAGGAACTTCAGGGCATTGCCGATGTACGGTTTCAGCTGCGGCCGCGGCACCACCGCGTCCAGCATGCCGTGCTGGAGCAGGAACTCGGAGCGCTGGAAGCCCTTGGGCAGCTTCTGGCGGATCGTCTGCTCGATCACGCGCGGGCCGGCAAAACCGATCAAGGCGCCCGGCTCGGCGATGTTCAAGTCGCCCAGCATGGCGAAGCTCGCCGTCACGCCGCCGGTCGTCGGATCGGTCAGCACGCTGACGTAGGGCACCTTTGCCTGGTCGAGCCTCTTGAGGGCGGCCGAGACCTTGGCCATCTGCACCAAGCTCACCACGCCCTCCATCATGCGCGCCCCGCCCGAGGCGGAGACAAACACCAAGGCGCGGTTCTCGCGCTCGGCCCGCTCGGCAGCTCGCGTGAGCTTTTCGCCGACCACGGCGCCCATGCTGCCGCCGATGAAGCGGTACTCCATCGCGCAGATCACCACTCTGTGCCTCTCCAGCGTTCCCGCGCCGCAGATCACGGCGTCGCTCAGGCCGGTTTGCTCTTTGGCCTTTTGCAGGCGCTCATCGTACGACTTGCGATCCGTGAACCGCAGCGCGTTCGTCGAGCGCAGGTTGCCGCCGAACGTCTCCCAGGCGCCGTCGTCGAACAGCATCGAGAGGCGCTGTCTGGCCGAAATCTTGAAGTGGAACCCGCATTTGGCGCAGACCATGCCCAGCGCTTCGAGATCTTTCTTCCAGATCGGTTCCGAGCAAGCGTCGCACTTGATCCAGAGGCCCTCCGTGTGGACTCGCTTGTCCCCGCCATCCTTTTTTCGAAATAACGGCATTGGGGAAGGGGCGCTCGGCCCGAAGAGCGCCCGCAACGTTCCGATCATAGCCATTCCAGCCGCGCCTGCTCAAATTGGCCGGAGGCCCTGGGTGCAGGACATCAATTTGGGATGGGTGATATTGCGGAAGAGCGCATAGCGATTTCCCCCATTCTGATTTGGGTTGTGCGCCGCTTTTCTTTAAGACCGTGATCACTTGGTACCGGCACGACTGGAGCCAGCTCGACACGCGCTTGCGCAGTTCGATCACGGAGGGCGTGAGCGTGTTCCTGTCGCTGTTCGACCAGCCGGAAATCGCCGACGTGTTCTGCCCGCCGCGGCAGGTCTACAGCGAGGGCCGCCCGCACCGCCGGCGCTGGGCCCTGCCGCCGGTGGCGGACGCGCTCGAAGCGGGCAAGGTGCTGGCCCTGAACCTGCCGGTCGGGGCCAACCCGGCCCTGGGGCGGGCCATCGGCGTGATGCTCAAGCAGGACTTCCAGCGCTGCGTGCTGGAGCGCATCCCGCGCATGGCGCGCGAGCCGCAGCGGCCCTGGCGCGACATCGCCTTCATCTGCGACGAGTACCAGCACTTCGCCACGGTCGGCGAGAGCGACCCCAGCGGGGACGAGAAATTCTTCAGCCTGTCGCGCCAGGCGCGCCTGGTGGCGCTGGTGGCCACGCAGTCGCTGAGCTCGCTGCGCTCGGCCCTGCCGGGCGAATCGTGGCGCACGCTGCTGCAAACCTTTCGGACGCGCATCTTCCTGTCGCTGTCCGACGAGGCCTCGTGCCAGCTGGCCTCGCAAGCGTGCGGGCAGGTCGAGCGCCTCAAGGAGCAGTACTCGATCGCGGAGTCCTCGCAGTCGGGCGTCGGCTTGCTCAGCGGGCGGGCCGGCGGCGGCAAGGGCACGTTCGGCGTGACCAAGTCCTACGCGCTGCGGCGCGAGCCGCTGTTCCAGCCGTCGGCCTTCGCCGAGCTGCGCAACGCGCAGGCGATCGTGGCAGCCTATGACGGACGCGATCCGCTGCCGCCGACCTACTGCTACCTCAAGCCCGGCTACCTGCCGCGCGATCTGGGCTATTTCCAAGCCTTG
>JAPOTD010000061.1 GCA_026709365.1 Gammaproteobacteria bacterium | reverse complement strand
TGCCGAACAGGATCACCGCATCGGCGTCTCGGGGCAGGGCGCGTCCGGGCGGCACCCAACGGAAATCGACGCCAGGCTCCATCCTCAACGGGTCCGCATCGTCGAAATTGGCCATTCGGGAGAGCATTGGGGCGACCACCCTGAGCCCGGCTCCGGTTGCGGGCCTGCTGCGGCCGAGCGCCACGGCATCCTCGGCGGGCAGGTCCGCAGCGCAGCCCAGCCAAGGGACCACGCCAAAGCTTCGCCAACCCGTGCGCGACTCGATGGCGGCGAGGCCGTCATCGAACAGCTTGGGATCGCCGCGGAACTTGTTGATGAGGAATCCGCAGACCAACGCTGCGTCCTCTCTGTCCAGCACCGCCTGCGTGCCGGCCAAGCTGGCGATGACGCCGCCCTTGTCGATGTCGCCCACCAAGCAGACGGGCAGGCCGACCCGGCGGGCGAAGCCCATGTTGGCGATGTCGCCCGCCCGCAGGTTGATCTCCGCCGGGCTCCCCGCACCTTCCACGATGATGAGTTCGTAGGCGCTGGCGAGCCGGCGGAAGCTGTCGAGCACAGCGCCCATGCGGGTGTCCCGGCGAGCCATGTAGTCGGCTGCGCTCATGCTGTCGGCGACCTGGCCCTGCACCACCACCTGCGCCCGGCGGTCGGACTCGGGCTTGAGCAGCACCGGGTTGAAGTCCGTTTCGGGTTCAAGGCCCGCGGCTTGCGCCTGCAGCGCTTGGGCGCGCCCGATCTCGCCGCCCGCGGGGCAGGCCGCGGCGTTGTTCGACATGTTCTGCGGCTTGAAGGGCGCCACCGCGATGCCCCGGCGGCGGGCGATGCGGCACAGGGCAGCGGCGATCAGCGATTTGCCGACATCCGAGCCAGTGCCCTGAATCATCAAGCCTCGGGCTTTCAAATTGGCCCCTCGATTTCGACGCGGTTGCCGTCAATGCGCCCGCGAACGCCGTAGATGTCGGCCAGCCGCGCCGCGGTCAGCGTTGTCGTGGGGGGGCCGTCAGCGACAATGCGCCCCCCCTTCATCCAGATCAGCCGGCTGGCGTAGCGGCTGGCCAAGGCCACGTCATGCAGCACCACCAAGGCGCCGCCGCCGTCCGCCACGAAGGCGCGAATCAGCTCCATGACTCGAAACTGATGGTAGGGGTCCAGTTCGGCCACCGGCTCATCGGCGATCAGCAGCGGCGCCTCGGCTGCAAAGGCGCGCGCGCAATGCACTCGGGCCAGTTCACCGCCGGACAGCGTGGCCGTTGATCGTCCGGCCAGCTGCAGCAGATCGCAGGCCGCCAGCGCCCGCTCCACGGCCGCGCGGTCGGCGCCGCGCAGTCTTCCGAGCACGGCGCCGTGGGCGAAGCGTCCGAGCGCCACCAGGTCGCGAACCGGGCTCGGCCAGGCCAAGGGTCGAGTCTGGGGCAAATAGGCCAGTCGGCGGGCCCGTCGGCTGGGCGCCATGGTCGCGGTGTCCTCGCCCTCGATGCGCGCCCACCCGGCCGCGGGACGCGCCAGCCCGACGGCGCCTCGGAGCAGGGTGGTCTTGCCGGCGCCGTTGGGGCCGAGCAGGGCGATCAGCTCCCCGGCGCGCAAGCCAAAGGAGGCGGCCTCGACCAAGGTGGCGCCTCTGGCCATGAGCCGCAGGCCGGAAACGGCCAGCCCGCTGGCGTCTCGATTGGCCGTGCTGGTCGATCTGCCTTCCATCATCACAGGCTCCCTAGTCGTGGACGCTGCGGCGCTGCATGGCAATCCAGATGAAGGCGGGCGCCCCGATCAGCGCGGCGACCACGCCGAGCTTAAGTTCGCTGGCGGTTGGCACGAGCCGCACGCCGATGTCGGCGAGCACCAGGATCAGGCCGCCCAACAGGGCGGACGGCAGCAGGGAGCGCGCCGGATCGTGATCGACCATGGGCCGCACGATGTGGGGGGCGACGATGCCGACGAATCCGATCACGCCGGCTATGGACACCGCAGCGCCGGTGGCGAGCCCCGCGCCCAGCACCACGAGCAGGCGTTGCCGCCTCAGGTTCAGGCCGGCGCCGCTTGCCGCCTCCTCACCGAGCGTCAACGCTGAGAGGCCGCGCTTGGCGGCGAGCAGCAGTCCGAAGCCCGCGATCAGGAAGGGCGCGGCAAAGGCTAGGTCGAGAAAGCTCCGATTGGCCACCGAGCCGAGCATCCAGTTGATCATGTCCGCCAGCGAGAATGGATTGGGCGCGAGGTTCATCAGCAGGTTCATCGTGGCGCCGGCGAAGCTCGACAGGCCCACCCCAATCAGGATCAGGGTCACCGCTGAGGCCGTGCGCAGCGCCGCCAAGGCGATCAGGGCCGTCGCCGCGAGGGCCCCGGCGATCGCCGCCGTGGGCACTGCCCAGGCGCTGGTCGCCGCATAGCCGTAGTAGAGCGCGGCGGTCGCCGCCAAGGATGCCGTCGCCGACACGCCGAGCACTCCGGGCTCCGCCAAAGGATTGCGGAGCAGGCCCTGCAGCGCGGCGCCGCTCGCGCCAAGCGCTGCGCCAACCGCGAAGGCGGACAGCGCCCGGGGCAGGCGGATGTGCGTCACCACCAGCTGATCGCCGGCGGAGCCCTGCCCGAGGAGCGCCGCCAACACCCGTTCGGCCTCCATTGGGGTCGAGCCGAGCAGGCAGGCCGCAAACAGGGCGGCCAGGCAGGCCAGCGCCAGCGCTGCCGATCCCGCCAAGGGCCGGGCGGCGCTCGCCTTCATTCGGCGCTGCCGGGGTTGGGCGCGCCGGCGGCCCGCGCCAGCGCCTCCACCGCGTCCATCAGGAACCAAGCGCCGCAGGCGGTCCAAGCGCCCTTGATCGGAACCAGGGCGCGCTCGGCGAGTTGGGCTTGGGCCACCGGGTGCCGGCTGGGACTCCAACGGTTTGGGTGATTGGTCAGACTCTCGAAGAAGGCCGCCGCAATCAGGTCGGGCTGCTCAAAGGCCAAGCGCTCCAAGGGCAGCGTTCGCCAGCCCGGACGGCTCTGGAAGTTGTCGAGGCCGGCGCTGGTGAGCATTTCATGGATCAGCGAGCCGGGCCCGGACGTCACCCCGCCGGGCGTCATGTACAGGGCGCTGCGGCGCAGTGGATGTTCGCGCGCCAAGGCCTCTCGGCGATGACGGGTTTGCGCGGCCACGACCAGGCCATCGTCAGCCGCGCCGAGCGCCTTGGCCGTGTCCCTGATCGTGCGCAGGACCGCCGGGAAGTCCTCGGCCCAGCCGACCGTATGCACCGCTATGCCGGCGCGCGCGAACATCGCCGGCGCTTGCGGCCCGCCCCCGTAGGAGCGCACCACCAGGTCGGGCTGCAGCACGATCACGTCCTCCGCCACCGGCCGGACGGTGGGCAGGCCCGCGGCCCGCTTGCGCATGTAGGAGAACTCGCGCCCCGCGTCCGGCGACACCGCCAGGATGCGCTCCCGGTCCGCGAACCTCAACGCGTACTGATCAGCGCAGAAGTCGAGGCTGACGATGCGCTGCGGACCACCATGCCGTTCCCGCAATCCATCGTCTGGCGGCTTGCCGCAACCGGCGCCCAAGGCGGCGACGGCAAGTGCCAGCATGGCCCACCTTGGCGACGCAGGTTGGCGCGACAGGCGCGCTAAAAGCGCCACCGCAAACCCAATGAGCCGGACCGGCCGGGCGTGCCGTAGCCGAGAATTTGCTGGTAGTGGGCGTCGAACAGATTTTCGATGCGCCCGAACAACTCGAAGTTGTTAGAAACCCGGTACCGGACGTTGACGTCAACGCGCACCCAATCGTCCAGCTCGATGTTGCCGCGGTCAGGTTCCCGCCCATTGAAGCGCAGCAGAACCGTGCCGGAGAAAGGGCCGGGCGGGTCGAAGCCGAGGGCTAGGTCGCCGGAATGCTCCGGCACTCGGATCAACGCCGTGCCATCGCCTTCCTTGGCTTGGATGTGCGCGTAGTCCGCGGATAGCGATATCGTATCCGTGAGCTGCCAGGCCGCTGACGCTTCGATGCCCTTCGATTCCGCCTTTTCGATGTTTTCGTAGCCGCCGGCGGCGAACGAAAAGTTGATTAGGTTGTCCGTATCCTGCCGGAAGTAGGTCAGGCTGATGTGGCTGGCCCCGTTTTCCGGACGCCACTCGACCCCGACATCGACGCCCTTGGAACGCTCCGGCCGCAGGGCCGCGTTGGCCGCCGTGGCGCCGCAGCAGAAATAGGTCGTTTGAAAAAGCGTTGGCGCCTTGAAGCCCTCTCCCCAGCTGGCGCGCGCCGTCAGGCCAGGCAATGCCTGCCATGCGACCGCGAGGCGGGCCGTGGTGGCCGAGCCGAACCGGTCGTGGTCGTCGGAGCGAACGCCGCCGGTCAGCGTCAGCCCCTGCGCCAGTTGCCGCTCATAGAGCGCGAACAGTCCGTTAATGGCTCTGTCCTCGCCATTCGCCTTGGCTTCCTCGCGTTCGGCGCCCATCGCCAGCGTGCTCCCCGCATCAATGGCCAAGGTGCCCTGGTAGCGGAACAGGGTGCGCTCGCCGTTGGCCGCAAAGCTCCGCTCGCCATCGCTGAAGTTCCCGCGGTCGATCTCGGCGCGGCCGATGAGCAGCAGATTGTCCAAGCGACCCTCAAACAGGGGTGCCTTCAAGGCCAGGTGCCCGGACAGCTCCTCCGTCTTGCTGACCTCATCGCCGTCGCCGACATTGCCTTGGGCGCCGGAACGGAAGCTGTCGAATTCGGCGTCGGAGTCGTTCCACAGCAGGCTGCCCTCGAGTCGCGCGTCCCGAGAAAGGTTCAGGCCGCCTCGGGCGGACAGGCTGAGCGAATCGAAGCCGTCCTCCTCGGCGTTGCCGTTTCGCTTATCCGCACGGGAGATGCCGTCGGTGCGCAGCCCTGTGGCGGCGAGCCGGAAGTCGCCGGCGGAGCCGCCGTGGCTGATCGATGCGCCGCCGCGAAAGGCGCCGAAGGAGCCCGCCTGCGCAAACAGGCCGCCGCCGAGTCCCTCCCCCGGTTGGCGGGTGGTGATGGAAACCACGCCGCCAATGGCGTCGGTTCCCCAGAGCGTCGATTGAGGACCGCTCAGAATCTCGATGCGCTCGATGTTCTCGGCGTCCAGCCGGGCGAAGTTGAAGCCGCCGCCGGGCGAGGATGCGTCGTTGACGGCCACGCCGTCGATCAACACCAGCGTCTGGTCGCTGGAGGCGCCGCGAATGCGCACTGAGGCGGCGCCGCCAAAGGCGCCGTTTTGGTTGACGGTGACGCCGGGCGCCTTGGCGACGGCGTCCAAGGCGTGTGAGAAGCCGAGCGCTTCGATCTCCGCTGAGTCGATGGTCCAGGCTGTGGAACCGACCTCGGCGGCGGTCTGTTCGATGCGCGTGGCGCTGACCACGATGGTTTCGATGCGGGTCGGGCCTTCGCCGCTGGCCGGTGGTTCGGCGGCGGCGGATGTGGCCGCCCAAGCGGCCAGAAGCAGTGGCAGGACGCTGCGGGTCATTGGATTCCTCCTCACCCCTCGTGGGATGCGCTATAACGACAACAATGCCGCCCGTCAGCCATGACGCGCGGTGCAAGTGTCGTTGCGAGGAATCCTTCAGCCAACTGAGGCGAGGATGCGCCGAAACGCTGCATCCCGTTCATGGGCAATGTCCCGGCCCTGAACGAACGACGCGGTGGCAGGTCTCCTGGCTCGCCGATCCCTGCTTGCGGCCGCCTTCCCGGAGTCGCCTCCAGTGGCTTAGTGGCCGCCAGCTCCTGGCTTACAGTTGCGGGTACAGCCCCGGACTTGCACCGGGTTCCCTTTTGGCCGCCCGTCGGACGGCACCACCTGCGGGCATTGTGGGAATTGCAGGAGGGCTGTCAATAGTGGCTTGTGCCTGGAAAATGCCCGGAACTCTAGAAGTCGATGCCGCGCACGGCCTTGATGCCGGCATCGAACGGGTGCTTGACGGCCCGCATTTCGCTGACGAGATCGGCGTAGCCGCAGATTGCGGGCTTTGCGTCCCGTCCGGTCAGGATGACGCTGGTTCGCTTGGATCGGGCCTTCAGGCCCTCAATGACGTCGGTTTCCGACAGGTAGCCATAGCGTAGCGCGATGTTGACTTCGTCGAGAACCAGCAGGTCGTAGCCGCCGCTTTCGAGCATCCCGCGCGCCTTGGCAAATGCGGCTTGGGCGTTGGCGACGTCCCGCTCAAGATCCTGGGTGTCCCAAGTGAAGCCCTCGCCCATGGTGTGCCAGTCCAGCTGGCCGTCGAACTTGGCGAAGAATTGGCGTTCGCCGGTCTTCCAAGCGCCCTTGATGAACTGCACCACGCCCACCTGCTGGCCCCAGCCGAGCGCGCGCGCGATCACGCCGAAGGCGGAACTCGACTTGCCCTTGCCCTCCCCGGTATAGACCAGCACCAATCCCCGGTCCGGCGCGGATGCGGCCTTGACCCGCTTGCGTTGGGCGGCCTGCTGGCGCTTCATGTTCTCGGCGTGCGTTGCGGGGTCGTTCATGCATGGGTCTCCTTGGTTGGCCTTGGTCGGCTTTGCGCAAGCCCCATGATGCCACCAAAGTCCACTGAAACGGCGAAGTCCCGCGCTTGGCTGCCGCCCGCCGATGCGGCCGCCTTGATGACGCCGGCGTGGGTGACCAGCGCGATCGGCTCCCGGTATGCCGTCCAGTGGGCGATGGCGTCCTCAACGCGGCGCTGCAGCATGGCGACGCTCTCTCCGCCGTGGGGCCGGGCGTGCATGAAGTCGTTGGCCCAGGCCTGTAGTTCGGATGCGGGCAGCTCCGACCAGAGGCGCCCCTCCCAAGTGCCGAAGTCCATCTCGATCAGGCGCTGGTCAACGTGCAGGGGCAGCGACCGGCTGGCGGCGATGTGCTGCGCGAGTTCGCGGCAGCGCCGCAGGGGGCTTGCGGCCACGCGCCGGACTTCTGGCAGGATGCGCAGCACCGCGGCGGCCTCGTCGGCGAAGGTGTCCAGCAACGCAACGTCCAGGCGCCCGTAGCACAGGCCCGCCTGCACGTCGGGCCGGGTATGGCGGACCAAGATCAGGCTCATCCACCCATGCTCGCCAGAACCCCCAAATACAGTCCGATCTCGCTGGCCTGCTGGACCGCGCCGAGGGTGTCGCCGGTGTAGCCCCGCAGCTTGCGCTCAAGGACGAGCCGCATCAGCGCCTGCCCGGCTATGAACCCGGCGAGGGCGCCAGCTGCGGCCAGCGGCCCAAGCAGGCTGAAAAGCCCCGTCAGCAGCACTGCGGAGGTGGCGAGGACGGTGAGCCAGCTCAGCGCGTCCAAGCGGCCGGCCAGCGGCGTCGCGATCCCGGGCGAACGCGCACCGTCGGCGGGTTCGGTTCGCGCTTGCAATTGCGGTGCCTCCTGGACTGGGGGCGTTCCGCCCTCGCCCTGACTCACGGGCGGTCCCTGCGGCTGGGAAGCCACTTCGGTTGCGCGCAGGTAAGTGCTGGTTTGCATGACGATGATGCAGGACAGGCGGGACAGGCCGTGCCCGACAATCAGGGCGATGCCCGCGGCGAACGGCGGCAGGCTGGCGAGGGCGGCCACCTTGATCGCCAATGCGGTGATGAGGGCGGTGGCGCCGAAGGCGCCGAGACGGCTGTCGCGCATGGCGTTCAGGATGCGGTTTACTTGCATGTCGCCTGGCCCGCCCGCTGCGCCGATGCCGTCGAAGCTGTCGGCCAGCCCGTCCTCGTGCATGGCGCCGGTCAGCGCCAGCCCCGCTGCCACCGCCAGCAGCACGGCCACAAAGCTCGGCAGGGCCAAGTCCCCCAGCCACAAGCAGCCCGCGCAAAGCGCGCCGACCAGCCCGCCCACCAGGGGATAGTGGCGCACCGAGGCGGCGAGGCGTTCGGGGCTGCAGACAGCTGGGGCGGGGATTGGCAACCGGGTGAGAAACTGCACCGCCAAGGCGAAGGCGCCCAGCTCCTCCGCGGCGCGCTTCACGACTGCTCGCTGACGCCGGCGGACCGGAAGCTGGCCATGTCGCGCAGCATCGCCGCGGCGGCCTGCACCAACGGCCAGGCCAGCAGGGCGCCCGTGCCCTCGCCGAGCCGCAGGCCCAGGTCGAGCAGCGGCTCGGTGCCCATCGCTTCCAGCACTAGGCGGTGCCCCGGTTCGGCGGAGCAATGCGCAAACACCATGTGGCGTTTGGCGTCGGGCAGGATGCGCAGCGCGGCCAGGGCGGATGCCGTCGCGATAAAGCCGTCCACCAGCACCAACTGGCCTGCCTCGGCAGCGCCCATCATGGCGCCGGCCAGCATCACGGTCTCGAAGCCGCCGTATTCGCGCAAGGCGCTTTCCGGCGCCAGTTTGGCAGGCGTTCGCGCCGCCGCCGCCTCCAGGATGCGGCGCTTTCGGGCTAGGCCGGCGTCGTCCAAGCCGGTGCCGCGGCCGGTCAGTTCGCCGACGGGCAAACCGAGCAGCTTGGCGGCCACCAGGCTTGCGGATGAAGTGTTGCCAATGCCCATCTCACCGAAGCAGGCCACCTCGCAGCCTGGCTCGCTACCGATCGCGCGGCCCTCCCGCAGTGCGCGGCGGCATTGGGCCGCCGACATCGCCGGCTGCTCAGCCGAATTGCGGGTGCCGTTGCCGATGCGGACCGAAACCAGCTTGGGATGCCGCAAGCCCCGGCCCGCCACGCCGGCATCGACCACGGCGAATTCCACGCCTAGCGCCTTGGCGATGACGTTGGCAGCAGCGCCGCCGTCGAGAAAGTTCCGCAGCATCTGCCGGGTCACCACTTGGGGAAAGGCGGACACGCCGGCCTGCGCGATGCCGTGGTCAGCGGCGAACACAGTCAGTCGGCAGCGTTCCGCAGTGGGCTGAAGCGTTTGCTGGACATCGGCGAGCTGTGCGGCGAGCGCTTCCAACCGGCCGAGGGAGCCGAGCGGCTTGGTCTTCCCGTCAATGGCGTCCCGGATTGCGCGGCCCAAGGCTCCCGATCCGGCGGATGCGCTTTTGCCTTCAACGATTTGGGATGCGTTCCCAAGCATTGACCCGATGCCCTCGACCGCCCGTTGCTTGATTGGATGGACCTTACCGGCTTTGGCCGCGGCGCAAAAGGCTTGGGGATGCGCCCTGCGTCCTTAAGGAGCTTGGTCAAGGGCAAGGGGAGTTTCCTGGAGGCCGCAGTTGGCGTGGTCCCGGACTTGATGCCCGGATTTGCTATGCTGTGTCCATGATCCAATATCTGGATGCTGCCCGCCTTCCTTGGGGCATCGACGCCCTTAGGTCGGGGGCGCAGGACCAAGTCGGCGTTGTGGACTGCACGGCCGCAGGCGCGCTGGTGCCGAGGCCGCACTTGAGCCTGCTCGGTTGTCCCTGACCGTGGCCCAAGCTTCCGATCGGCGCGGCGACGCCGCGTTCAACCGCTCAGCGGCCCGGCAGTTGGGGCTGTTCGGCTTGGCCACCCTGATTGGGCTGGCGGCCTTGATGTGGGGCCTGAACCTGCTGGCGAGCCTCACCGCCACCGCAGGCGGCGCGCCCCCGGCGGTGGACGCCGCCAACAACGCCATCACCGTGATGCTCGCGGAGGAGCCGCCGCAGCTGGACAGCACCCGCGCCACCGATCAAGTCAGCGGCCTGGTGCTCGGCCACGTCATGGAGGGCCTGCTGCGCTACGACCAACGGGGCGAGCTGGCGCCGGGGGTGGCGGAGCATTGGCGGATTGATGAGACCGGCGCCACCTTCCGGCTGCGCGCCGATGCGCGCTGGAGCGACGGGCAGCCGATCACGGCCCATGATTTCGTCTTCGCTTGGCGCTTGGGCCTCGATCCCGCCAACGCCTCGCAGTACGCTTTCATTCTCTATCCCATCAAGAACGGCGAAGCGGTCAACCAAGGACGGCTGCCGCTCACCGAGCTCGGCGCCCGGGCGGTCGATGCGCGGACGCTGGAAGTGGCGTTCGAGCGTCCCATCGCCTTCTTCGACAAGCTCACCGCCTTCGCCACCTACCTGCCGGTGCGCGAGGACTTCTACCGGGCCGCTGAAGGCCGCTACGGCGCGGGGGCTGACCAGCTGCTCTACAGCGGCCCCTTCGCCATCACGAGCTGGGTGCATGGCCAATCCCTCCAGCTGGACAGGAACCCGCACTATTGGGACCAGGCGCGGGTTCGCCTTGACCGCATCAGCGTCGGCTACATCACCTCCGACCCCAACACCCGCCTCAACCTCTTCAAGGACGAGAAGATCGTCATGACCGGGTTGACCGCAGAGAACCTGAACAGCGCCCTGGAGCAGCGCTGGCGCATCCACCGGTTCATGGACGGCTCGATCTTCTACTTGGAGTTCAACCACCGGGAGGGCCGGCCGACCCGCAACCTCAATTTTCGCAAGGCGCTGGCGCTGGCCCAGGATTCCGGCGAACTGGTGTACAAGGTGACCAAGGCGCCCGGCTACCTGCCGGGTGAGTCCCTGTTCCCGCGCTTTCTTGACGGCGTCCACGGCAAGTTCCGCGACGAGCATCCGGCCCGCGTCCGCCAAATGGACTTGCGCGCCGCTCGCGCCCACCTGCGGCAGGCCCGCCAGGAACTCGGCTTGGACGAGTTTCCGCCCTTGGTGCTGCTGGCTGGCGACAACCCGGTCTCCAATGTGCAGACCGAGTACTTTCAAGCGGTGTTCAAGCGGAACCTGGGGCTGGACATCAAGATCGACAGGCAGATCTTCAAGCAGCGCTTGGCGAAGATGACCGCCGGGGACTTCGACCTGGTCCTGGCCGGCTGGGGGCCGGACTACAACGACCCGCTGACGTTTGGCGACCTGTTCGCGTCTTGGAACCTGAACAACCGGGGCCGCTACGCCAGCGCCGCCTATGACCGTCAGGTGCGCATCGCCCAAGGCGCCATGGATGCGCCCACCCGCATGGCCGCGTTTGCCGAAATGCAGCGCATCATCCATGAGGACGTGGTGATCATTCCCAACTACGAGCGCGGCGTCGCCTACGTCACCCATCCTCGGGTCAAGGGCATCGTGCGGCGCGTGGTCGGAGCGGACACCGACTACACCTACGCTTGGATCGATCCCTAGGTGCTGCGCTATAGCCTGAAGCGGCTGCTGCAGGGGCTGGTCACGGTCTTCCTCATCGCCACGGCGACCTTTTTCGCCATGCACAGCGTGCCTGGCGACCCCTTGGCCGGCGACAAGGCGCTGACCGAGCGGATTCGGGCCAATCTGGAGGCGAAGTACGGCCTCGACCAGCCGTTGATGACCCAGTACGGCATTTTTCTCGGCAACTTGGTGCAAGGCGACTTCGGCATCTCCTACACCCAGGAGAATCGCCGGGTGAACGACATCATTCGCGAGCACTTTCCGGTTTCCGCCACCCTTGGCATTCTGGCCGTGGCCTTCGCCGGCCTGGGCGGGGTGCTGTGGGGGGCGCTGACGGCGCTGTACCGCAACCGCTGGCCGGACATGGCCATCATGCTGGCGGTGATTCTCGGCATTTCGGTGCCGAGCTTCGTGTTCGCGGCGCTCGGCCAGCTGCTGCTGGTGCAAGTCAACGGCTGGCTCGGCTTCTCCCTGCTGCCGGTGGCGGGCTGGGGTACGGTGGCGCACATGCTCATTCCCTCGCTGGTGCTGGGGTTGGGCACCATGGCCTACCTGACCCGCCTGATGCGCTCCTCCATGCTCGAAATCGTCGGCTCCGACTTCGTGCGGACCGCCAAGTCCAAGGGTCTGTCGGCCAGCCGCATCTTCACCCACCATCAACTGCGCAACGCCATCCTGCCGGTGGTCACCGTTCTGGGGCCAGCCATCGCCGCCATCGCCACCGGCGGCTTCGTGGTCGAGATGGTGTTCGCCATCCCCGGCCTGGGGCGCTACTTCGTGCAGGCGGTGCAGCAGCTGGACTACACGGTCATCATGGGCACCACCGTCTTCTACGGCGCCTTTTTGGTGTTCATGGTGATCGTGGTGGACCTGCTTTACGGCTGGATCGACCCCCGGGTGCGGTTGGAATAGGCGCGGTTGGAACAGCCATGACCGAGGCCGCCTTCACCGCCGACGACTTCCAGCCCGCCGCCGCAGCGCATTCCGCACAGGCGGCTTCGCGTCCGTCGCTGTCCTATTGGCAGGACGCCTGGATTCGCCTGAAGGCCAACCGGCGGGCGCTGTCTTCCCTCTACTTGGTGATTGGCCTGCTGCTGTTCACCTTGATCGGCCCCTTGATCTGGACCGTCGATCCCTCGTTGCAGGACTTGGAGCAGATCAGCCAGCCGCCGGGCGCTGACCGCAATGCGGTGGTGGTGGCGCCGCACAGCCCGTGGAATGGCGTGGCTCGGCAGCCATTGGGCGGCGGCTTGGGCCTCGCCGAACCCCCTACGACCCAGTCCGTGCGCTTGGCTTGGGAGCCGCTGCCGGATGCGGCGGGCTACCGTCTGTACCGCAACCTGTTTCCCTACGAGCCGGGCCAGCCGCTGGGCCTGCCGCTGTTCGCAACCTTCAACGCCGATCGGCGGCACTTTGAGGACCGCTTGGACCTCAAGCCCCGCACCTACCACTACAGCGTGGCGGGGTTGGATGCCCAAGGAGAGGTGACCGGCGCCGTGCGTAGCCTGGAGGTGGCGGTGGCCAGGGTGGTCACTGCCCAGGATGCGCAAGACATCGGCCTTGTGGCGGATGCCGGCCAGCTCAGTCCCGGCGACCGCATCAAGCTGCGCGCGCATCCGCTGGGCACGGACTACTTGGGGCGCGACCTGCTGGCCCGGTTGATGGCCGGTGCGCGGGTGTCGCTGTTCATCGGCATCGCCGCGCCCCTGCTGTTCATTGCCTTCGGGGTGATCTACGGGGCCGCGGCCGGCTTTCTGGGCGGCCTCGCGGATCAGGCGCTCATGCGCTTTTCGGACTTCGTCGTGGCGCTGCCCTTTCTGCTGTTCATGATCCTGCTGCGGGTCGCTTCCGGCGTGCAGCCCGGCGAATCGGGCATCACGCCCATGGTGCTGGCCATGGTGCTGCTCAGTTGGCCCGCCGCAGCGCGGCTGGTGCGTGGCCAGATCCTGCAGATCCGCGAGGAGGGCTACGTCAGCGCGGCGCGCCTGCTCGGCGGCAGCGCCCCCTATCTGGTGCTACGGCACATGATTCCCAATACCTTGGGCGTCATTCTGGTGACCATGACCTTTGCCGTGCCCACAGCCATCTTCACCGAGGCCTTCCTGTCCTTCATCGGCATGGGGGTGGCGCCGCCGACGCCGTCCTGGGGCAGCATGTGCAACGAGGGCATCAAGACCATGCTCACCACGCCCCATGAGCTGATCTTCCCGGCGCTGTTCATCAGCGTCACGGTGCTGGCCTTCAACCTGCTCGGCGACGGGCTGCGCGACGCCTTGGACGCCCGCATGCGGAGTGCTGAGTGAGCGCCGTTCTGGAGGTCCGCGACCTAGCGGTGGAGTTCGACACCTACGGGGGCGTTGTCCGGGCCGTGCGTGGCGTGGGCTTCGCCGTGGAGGCAGGCCGCACCCTCGCCGTGGTGGGCGAATCCGGCTGCGGCAAGTCGGTCATGGTGCAGAGCCTGATGGGGCTGATCCCCATGCCGCCGGGACGCATCACTTCGGGCAGTGCCCGGCTGCGCGGCGCGGAAATCCTCGGCCGTCCCGAAGTCAATGGCCGGGACATCCGCGGCGATGCCGTGGGCATGATCTTCCAGGATCCGATGACCTCGCTCAACCCGACCATGACCATCGGCGACCAGATCGCTGAAACCCTAGTGGCCCACCGGGGCCAATCCCGCCGCCAGGCCTTGGCGCGGGCCATTGAGCTGCTGGATATGACGCGCATTCCGGAGGCGGCTGAGCGCGCCGGCCAGTATCCCTTCGAGTTTTCCGGGGGGATGCTGCAGCGGGCGATGATCGCCATGGCCATCGCCTGCGAACCGGCCCTGCTGATTGCCGATGAGCCGACCACTGCCCTGGACGTGACCATTCAGGCGCAGATCCTGGACCTGCTCGGCGATTTGCAGCGCCAGACCGGCATGGCCATCGTCCTCATCACCCATGATCTCGGCGTCGTGGCGCGGCTGGCTGACGACGTGGCGGTGATGTACGCCGGACGGATCGTTGAGCGGGGACCGAGCGAGGCGGTCTTCCACCGATCCGGCCACCCCTACACCTTGGGCCTGAAGGCCGCCATGCCCACCCGCAACGCCACCCGCGATGCGCCCCTCAAGCCGATCGACGGCAGCCCGCCGGACCTGTTCAACCCGCCCCAGGCTTGCGCCTACGCGCCGCGCTGCCCGTGCGCCATGCGGCTGTGCCAACGCCGCGACCCGCCGCCGTTTGAGCTCAGCGAAGCCCACGCCGCCAACTGCTGGCTGCAGCACCCCGACGCGCCGGGCCTGCCGCTATCGGGAGAGGGGCAGGAGCCTTCAGCCGGGGAGCGCGAGGGGGAACCCCTCGCATGAAAAAAGCCTTCAGCCGGGGAGCGGAAGTGGGAACCTCTGCCATGAAGCAAAGTCCAATGCTGCTGTCGGAAAGAGCCTTCCATGCGCCCAATCGAGGGCGGGACGCCCTCGCTCCGGGAATCCGCCGGGTTCGGGCGACGGCCCACGGAGCGAGTTTCCGCCCTCGGACGGCGGTGCGAAGCGCCGTTGGTTCCCGCGCTATCTGTCCCATTGGGACACCGCCGGTTCCCTGCACGTCTGCGCCCGACTCCTTGGGATCGAGGCTCCCATGAACGGCTCCGTGGTTGAAGCCAGCAATCTGACCAAGCACTTCGATTTGGGTGCGGGCCGGCGTGTGCATGCCGTGGACGATGTGAGCCTCACCATCAATGAACGGGAGATTGTCGGCTTGGTGGGGGAGTCCGGCTCCGGCAAATCGACCTTCGGCAAGGCCTTGGTGGGCCTGCATGACAAGACCGGCGGCAGCGTTTCGTTCAAGGGCCAGGCACTGCCGCGCCGCTACCGCCAGCGGGACTTCGAGCGCTACGCGCCGCACATGCAGATGATCTTCCAGGATCCATATTCCTCGCTGAACCCGCGCATGACCGTCGGCGAGATCATCGGTGAGGGCCTAAGGCTGCACTCGTCGCTCGCCGGGTCCGAGATTCGCGAGCGGGTGGCTGCTTGGCTTGAGCGGGTGGGGCTTGCCGCCGACCACCGATCGCGCTATCCCCACGAGTTCTCCGGCGGTCAGCGGCAGCGCATCGGCGTCGCCCGGGCGCTGATCCTGGAGCCGGAGTTCGTGGTCTGCGACGAGCCGATATCGGCGCTGGACGTCTCCGTCCAGGCCCAGGTGATCAACCTGCTCGACGACCTCAAGGCGTCGATGGGCCTGACCCTGCTGTTCATTGCCCATGACCTCTCGATGGTGCGCTACGTCAGCGACCGCATGGCGGTGATGTACCTTGGCTCCCTTGTGGAGGTGGGCAAGGCGGACGAGGTCTTCTTCGAGCCGCGCCACCCCTACACCCAGGTGCTGGTCGGCTCCAACCCGGAGCCGGACCCCAAGTCCGAGCGAGAGCGCCCCTCAACCGCCATCCGGGGCGAAATCCCCTCGCCGGTCAACCTGCCCCCCGGCTGCCGGTTCGCCGACCGATGCCCTGAAGCGATGGCCCAATGCCGCACGCAAAGGCCCCAACTGAAGCCCTTGGCGGCGAGGAACGACCGGGTGGTGGCCTGCCACCTGTACGACTGAGATCAGGCCGTAAGGAATGCGCGGGGAGACGTTATCTCAATGCCGCGCCAAGGGCTCAGCGTAAGCAAGTCAGAGTCGCCAGTGAGGATTAGATCGGACTCCGAGTCGAAGGCGAGGGCCAAGAACTGGTTGTCTTTCGAATCGATGCAATCCGTCACTTCCGAAAGCACCGGGGCGATGGTCGTAATCCGGGTGAGGTGGCGAAGGAACTGCTCGCGGTCGGTGATGGACAGGTACTTGTCGAATTTATCCCGAGCCAACACATCGGCCAGCTCGGTGAGGGTTGCTTCAGAAACCATGACGTCGGATTGCTCCAGCGCCTTATCCACGGCCTGCGCGGCTACCGAATCGGCTAGCAGCAAGCGGCTGATCCAGACGTTGGTGTCAATGACGATGCGCACCGCATCAGTCGCTCAGCAATGCGTTGAGTTCCTTCTCCGTCATGCCGCGAGCCTTCGCGCTTTCAGAAACACCATCGCAAAAGCGCTGGAACATCTCAATGTTGGTGCCCGTTAACCGTCGATAGTCCGCCGGGGAAAGGACTACCGCCACTTCCCGTTTCTGGCGTCGAATCGTCACGGGTTCGCGCTGGACGGCGTCCAAAAGAGCCGCAAACCGCTGCTTTGCCTCAGAAGCTGATACGAGTTGCATAGATGGTTGACAACGCTAAAAACGACTAGTTTGGTTAATTTAGCTATGTTGATCGTCTTTAGCAAGGGCACAGCCCGCTCGCGTTAGCTCGTTCATGCTCTTGAGTTTGTTCTATCTGCTCATTCCGTTCCGCCTGACGCCGAGCAGCATTAAGTTGAGCGGCGAATTCGGCTTGACGCTGCAAACCTTCTGGCTTGTCGATGTGGACAAAACCCTCCAGGAGTGCTTCATGACGGCGAGCCGCCCTCAGAACCACTTGTCCACAAGTTTTGCTAAAGCAGCCCGGCGGGGATGGCGACAATATCCTTGGCGAGTCTTGCATCAGTCTCCTTGAGGCAGACCACGGCGCCCGGCCCGAGCGGCTTGCCGAGCCTCACCAAGGCGGAGAAGCTTGCCGTGGCGGACTGGCTTGGGGAGGCGGTCTTCTTGAACTCAACGGGGTGGATTTGGTTGTCCCGTTCGATCAGCAGGTCCACCTCCCGTCGGTCCTTGTCCCGGTAGAAGTGGAACCGGGCTTCCAAGCCATTGTGCCAATAGCTCTTCAAAATCTCGGCGAACATCCAAGTTTCCAAAATGGCGCCGGATAGGGCGCCTGCCTCGAGTGTTTCCGGCGATGACCATCCCGTCAGGTACGCGCAAAGTCCAGTATCGAGGAAGTGGAGCTTCGGCGTCTTGACCAGCCGCTTGGTGAGATTGCTGTGATAGGGACGCAGCAGGTGGATGAGGCCGGCGGTCTCCAATATCGACAGCCACGCCTTGACCGTCTTTTGATCGACTTCCACGTCCCGGGCCAGATCAGCGAAGTTGACCAGTTGGCCGGTGCGGGCGGCCGCGGCGCGCAAAAGCCGGTGAAAGGCGAGTTCATCGCCCACGCGGGACAGGGCGCGCACGTCCCGTTGGATGTAGGTCTGGATGTATGAACTGTAGAAGATGTCGCGCACCGCCTCGCCCCCAAGCACGGGTCCGGGGAAGGCGCCGAGCCAAATCCGCTGATAGATGTCCATAAGCCGCTTCGGCGCGCCTGCTGCGGCCTTGGCGTTGGCCAGCCAATCATCGGTGGGCGCGAACGGCTCGCTGGACTCGGCGCGGCCGTCGATTTCAGCCTGCGAGAAGCCCAGCAGGTCGATGATCGCCACCCGGCCCGCCAAGGTTTCGGTGATGCCCTGCATGAGGTGGAACTTCTGCGATCCGGTCAGCCAATACATGCCGGGCTGCTTCGCTCGGTCCACGGCGAGCTTGAGTTGGCCGAAGAGTTGCGGCGCGTACTGCACTTCATCGATGGTGGCTGGCGCGGGGTGCATTTGCAGAAACAGCGCCGGATCGTTGCGGGCGATCTCGCGCTGCTCCAGGTCGTCAAGCGTCACGTAGCCTCGGTCGCCGCCGCAATGCTCAAGCAGTGTGGTTTTGCCCACTTGGCGGGGGCCAGTCAGGAAGAGGATGGGAAAGGCGCCGGAAACGCGGTGGATGGTGCGCGAGAGGGTTCGCGGCTTGTACATGGTAATCGGCCAATCTGGTAGCTGGCTCCATATTAGCCGAAAACGGACTTCTCAAGTGCAGCCGGAAATTCAGGCGGGGCGGGCCTCCATGACAACGGCGTGGCTGACGGCACGGTTCATGTCCTGCTCGGAAAGGTCGCCATTCCTCGACACTGCCACGTCGTGGTAGGCCGCATCCCCGGGATGTTGGTGCAGGTAGGCGGTCAGCAATTCACGGACTCGGTCGGGCTCATCGACGATGACGGCTGCTTGGTAGGGAGCGCGGACGCCTTGCAGGGTGAGCCAGACCTTTGCGCCCTGCCGCAGATTGCGCCACCACCGGGTGTCCTTGCTGGTGAAGCAGCGGATGGTCTGGCCGTCGCGGACGTAGCGCAACGGGGTGCTGTAGGAGCGTCCCGACCGGACTCCGGTGAAGGTGATCAGCAGCAGGCTGCTGCTCATCAGGAAGTGCGCCGGCGAACGCAGCAGCAGGCCGATGGCCGGATTGATGATCTTGAACAGAGGCTCAGGAATCCTCACGGTGTCCTCCTTGCAAATGACGAAATCCCATCACTTCTCGTCGAGTTGTGCAGCAACTCGAACGCGAACTTGTTCGCGCAGCAACCCGAACGCGCCGCCGCCAGGCGAATGCCCAATGCCCCGCCCCCGTCGGCGCCGAGTTGCGCGGCAACTCGATCACGTCGCCGCAGGCGACGCGGACGCGGGTAGCAGGTGCGCCACCGCGTCGCGCTCCGCCGCCAGTTCGTTCTCCGTCGCCTGCATCCGCTCGCGGCTGAAGTCGTTGACGTCGATGCCATCGACGATGCGCCATTCGCCGCCTTGGCAGCGCACTGGGAAGGAGTAGATCAAGCCCTCGGCGATGCCGTAGGCGCCATCCGAACGCACCCCCATGCTCAGCACGCCATCCGCGCCCAAGGCCCAGTCGCGCATGTGCTCGATGGCGGCGTTGGCGGCGGAGGCGGCACTCGATGCGCCCCGGGCCTCAATGATGGCCGCACCCCGCTGCTGGACCTTGGGGATGAACGTCTCGGCGTACCAAGCCGCCTCGATCAGGCCCATGGCGGCCTGGCCGGCGACCTTGGCTTGGTGCAGGTCCGGGTACTGGGTGGATGAGTGGTTCCCCCATATGCACAGGCCCTCGACGTCGGTGGCGTGGGCGCCGGCCTTCTGCGCCAACAGGGCGACCGCTCGGTTGTGGTCCAAGCGGGTCATGGCGGTGAAGTGGCGCGGATTGAGGTCCGGGGCGTTGCGCTGGGCGATCAGGCAGTTGGTGTTGGCGGGGTTGCCGACCACCAGCACCCGCACGTCGCGGGCTGCGTTGTCGTTCAGGGCCTTGCCCTGCACCGAGAAGATGGCGGCGTTGGCCTCCAGCAGGTCCTTGCGCTCCATGCCCTTGGTGCGCGGGCGCGAACCCACCAGCAGGGCGTAGTCCGCATCGCCGAAAGCCACCTCCGCATCGTCGGTTTGCACCAGGCCGCGCAGCAGCGGGAAGGCGCAGTCGTCGAGTTCCATGGCGACGCCGCGCAGGGCGCCGAGCGCCGGGGTGATTTCCAGGAGGTGGAGAATCACGGGCTGGTCCCTGCCCAGCATCTCGCCGGCGGCGATGCGGAACAGCAGGGCGTAGCCGATCTGGCCGGCAGCGCCGGTCACGGTCACTCGGACGGGTTCTTTCATGGCGGCTTCCAAAACGTGGTGGTTTCCAAGTGTTGGCCTCTAAGGAGAGACGATTTCCAAAGGGGGCATTCTAGCGATTCCAATGGAACTCGTGGTACCACCGCCCCGAGGGCATCGCCAAGGCTTCAATGAGCCACGGCGTGACCCGCTCCGGCAGGGCGTGGCAAGGCCGCCAGCAGCAGGCGTCAAACAGGTCGGACTCGGCCACCGCAGGCTCGCCGGCGAAGGCATCCGCCGCAAAGACGAAGTTGAGTCCGGCATGGGGGCCGGAGCGGTAGGGCAGGGCGAAGCGGGGCCTCAGCTCGCCCGCCTCCACGCCCGTCTCCTCCAAGCACTCCCGCCGCGCCGCCTCGCTGACGCTCTCGCCGGCCTGCTGGTGCCCGCCGGGCAGGCAGAGGTAGCCGTCCATGAAGCCGGTAGCGGCGCGGCGCAGCAGGAAAACGTCCTCGCCGCGCAGCAGCATGACGTGTACCACCACCGGGAAGCCTTGTCTTTTGGGGCGCTTCGCCATCAGGCCAAGTCCTCCAGCATACGCGCTGCGGCGACCGCGCGGATTCCCGGGCCGAGGGGAAAAGTCTCTCCGCCGGCATGGATTACGTCGAGGCTTTCGATCTTGAGGTCCGCGACGGCGGTGCGCATGGATCGGGTGATGGTGGGCGAACTGGTGCGCTTGACCTCCAGCGCGCGCAGACGGCCCGCTTGACGCACGAGCAGGTCGATCTCGGCACCGGAGTGCGCGCCCCAAAAGTAGCATTGCCGGTCTTCCGCCCCGAGCGCGCGAATTGCGTTTTCGATGATGAAGCCCTCCCAGGAAGCGCCGACCTTGGGGTGCCGCTCAAGCTGCTCCGGATCGGCTATGTCCAGCAGCCGGTGAAGCAGGCCTGAATCTCGCAGATAGATTTTGGGGGACCGTACTTGGCGCTTGCCGAGGTTGGCGCTCCAAGGCTTTAGAACGCGTACCATGAACGTGGCCTCCAGAGCCTCGAGATAGCGCCGCACGGCGTGGTGGGACACACCGAACGCTCGACCCAACTCCGAGCCGTTCCAGACTTGCGCATGGTAGTGGGCGAGCATGTTCCAGAAGCGTTCGAGCGTGGTTGGGGGGATGTTAATGCCCAGTTGCGCAATGTCCCGCTCCAGGAAGGTTCGCACGAAATCCCGCCGCCAGCGATAGCTCGCCGCATCGGTGCGCGCGGTGAAGGAGGCCGGAAAGCCGCCTCGCAGCCACAGGTCATGCACTTGCGCAGCCCCGGTCTCCGCCAGCGACAGCGGTGGCAGTTCGTAGTGCGCGATGCGGCCCGCAAGCGACTCCGCACTTTGCCGCAACAAGTCCGGAGATGCGCTGCCGAGCACCAGAAAGCGGGCTGGCGACGGGTGGCGATCCGCCAGAACGCGCAATGTCGGGAACAGATCCGGGCGCCGCTGCACCTCGTCGAGCACGACCAGTCCCTCAAGGTGAGAAAGCGCCAGCAAGGGATCGCCAAGACGCGCGACATCGGCCGAGGACTCAAGATCGAACAGGTGCGCGCGCAAGTGCCGTTGCGCGATTTCCCTCGCCAGCGTCGTCTTGCCCACTTGACGGGCCCCGATCAGCGCGACGACGGGACTGTCTTCCAATAGGGCCTCGACGCTGCGTCGATGTTCGATACGTGGCAGCATGGCCGTCACAATACCATGAAATCTGGACGCGATGCGTCCAATTTTCCAACTAACGCAGTGGTGCGGTCTGAAGGTCGCGGCGAACCTTCGGCTCGTTGTGGTTTCGCTGGCGCGAAACTCCCGTCAAGCGGGTGCGCCTCGTCGCGCAGGTCGGATTCCGAAATGTTTCTGAGCCCGCACAGTGCGCGTTTCGTTGTGGTTGTGAAAATTGGACGCAACGCTTTCAATTTTCAAGGTTGCCTGAACAACATCATCGAGTGCCCCGTTCCCGCTGAGTCCGAATGGGACAAGGGCGGTCTCCCGCACACTATGCCTGAGCCTGCGCAGCCTGCTAAGGTGCCAGGCAGTGGTTTCTGGGCGAGAGCAAGTGACGGGCAATGGTTGCGCGCACCGCGCCGCTGAATCGGCGCACTGAAGAAGAGCCGCTGAATCGGCGCACTGAAGTGGCGCCGTCCAATCGGCGCATTGAAGAGGCGTCGCTGAACGCTTGGCCCGCGCTGCACCAGATGCTGCTCGACGGCTGGGTGCTGCGCTTCGCCCGCGGATTCACCAAGCGGGCCAACTCGGTGACGCCGCTGTATCCGGGCAGCCAGCCCATCGAGGAGAAGGTGCGGTTCTGCGAGAACCTCTACGCGCGGGAGCGGCTGCAAAGCGTCTTCCGCATCACCGACGACGCGGCGTTGGCGCCCCTCGACCGCTGCCTGGCTGGCCGCGGCTATCGGCGCGCCGACCCCACCCAAGTGCTCAGCGCGCCGGTTGCTGCGGGGAGCCGCTCACCGCGCTGGTCCCTGCTGACGCGCAGGGAGTGGCTGGACGCCTACGCGGCGCTGACCGGATTGCCCGCCAAGCTCCTGCCCCTGCACGGCGCAATCCTCAACGCCATTCGCACCGAATGCGCCCACGCGGCGCTTGTCGATGGCGGCGACCCGCTCGCCTGCGGGCTCGGGGTCCTGGAGCGCGGCCTGATCGGCCTGTTCGACATCGCCACCCACCCGGCGCATCGGCGCCAGGGCCTCGGCGCCGAACTGGTGGAAGGCCTATTGGCTTGGGGCCGGGAAAGGAGTGCGGCCACCGCCTACCTTCAGGTCGGCGAGAACAATGCGCCCGCCCGGTCGCTCTACGCCAAGCTCGGCTTTGCGGAGCGCTACCGCTACTGGTACCGGATTGGCGACTAAGAGCGCGGATGGGGATTCAGCGCTTGAAGGCCGACTTGCCCATGACGAAGGCTTCCCGGACGACGCGATCATCGCCCAAGGTCATCAACGCAAACAGGCGTTCCTCGATGCGCTCGGCGCGCGCCATGCGGTAGCTGATCAACGGGGTGGCGTGGCAGTCCAGCACCAGGAAGTCCGCCTCCTTGCCGGTCTCGAAATTGCCGAGGCGGTCCTGCAGGCGCAAAGCCCGGGCGCCGCCGAGAGTGGCGAGGTAAAGGGACTTCAGCGGGCTTAGGCTGTGCTGGCGCAGCTGCTGGACCTTGTAGGCGTCGTTGAGGGTCCGCAGCAGGGAGAAGCTGGTGCCGGCGCCGACGTCCGTGCCCAGCCCCACGTTGATTTCATGGGACTCCATCCTGGCGAGGTCAAACAGGCCGCTGCCCAGGAAGAGGTTGGAGCTCGGGCAGAAGGCCAGTGCGGCGCCGGCGTCCGCCAGCCGCTCGCAATCCGCGTCCTGCAAGTGGACGCCGTGGGCGAACACGGAGCGTTCGCCCAGCAGGTTGAAGTGGTCATAGACGTCGAGGTAGCTGCTGCGGTCCGGGAACAATCGCAGCACTTCGGCGATTTCCTCCTCGCTTTCCGACAGGTGGGTGTGCAGGTGCAGCCCCGGGTACTCGGCCAGCAGTTCGCCTGAGCGCGCCAACTGCTCGTCGCTGCTGGTCAGCGCAAAGCGCGGCGTCACCGCATAGCTCAGGCGGCCTTTGCCGTGCCATCGCTCAATCAGCGTCCGGCTGTCCTCGCAGCCGGACTGCGGCGTGTCCTTAAGGTAGGCGGGGGCATTGCGGTCCATGAGCACCTTGCCGGCGATCATGCGCATGCGCCGCGCCTGGGCTGCGGCAAAAAAGGCGTCCACCGATTCCGGGTGGACCGTGCAGAACACCAGCGCGGTGGTCGTGCCGTTGCGCAGCAGCTCGGTGAGAAACCGCCCGGCCACCGCCCGCGCAAGGTCGGGGTCGGCAAACGCCCGCTCGGCGGGAAAGGTGTACTCGGTCAGCCAGTCCAGCAGCCGGGCCCCGTAGGAGGCGATCACGCCGGTTTGCGGATAGTGGACGTGCGCATCGATGAAGCCGGGGCAAATCAGGCCGTCCCGGTGCTCAAGCAGCGTGGTTTCCGGGGGTAGGGTGGGCAGCAGTTCCGCGGCCGGGCCCAGCGCGGCGACCTGGCCCGTTTCATCAACCACCAACAGGCCGTCCTCGAAGTACACGAAGGATGCATCGGCGCCGACGCGCGACGGGTCGTCGAGGCTGTGGATCAGCTCGGCGCGATGCGCTTCAAAGCGGCGGTTTTGGGCGAAAGTCCCCATGCGTCAAACACTGATCCCAAATGACGTTAAACCCCAAACTGCCGCCCGTGCCATCGTTCGCGCCGCCATCTGGGCAGTGTATGGGACTTGGGCGGCGGCTTCCACGGGGAATCTTCGGCTTCGGCTGAATCAGAACTTCCGTAATCTGGTATCTTAGGAGATCAGATGAACGCCGCATTCGACACCCTCACCGCCGCCAAGCAGCTGCTGGAGACTGGCCTGAAGCAAGATCAGGCCGAGGCCATCGCCTTGGTCGTCAAGAACGGCCAGGGAGAGTTGGCCTCCAAGCAAGACCTCGACGCCCTGGAGAGGAAAATGGACAGCCAGTTCACGTCAATTCGCTGGATTATTGGTTTGATGGTGGCGCTCCAGATCGCGACCCTCACCGCCGTCCTCGCCATCCTGATTTAGTGTTCTGCCGCACGTTCGCCTGCCGACCAGCGAGCGAACTACAGCGGGCGAACTGCAGCGGGCGAACTACAGAAGGGCGAACTTCAAGCCGAACACTGCGGCCACCACCAGCACGGCTGCGGGGCATTCGCGGATCCTCCCCGCCAGCAGCTTGATCGCCGCATAGCAAATGAAGCCAAGGCCGATCCCGTCGGCGATGGAGTAGGTCAGCGGCATGGCGATGGCGGTGACCAGCGCCGGCGTCGTTTCGGTGATGTCGTCCCAGTTCATGTCCGCCAGGGAGCGCGCCATGAGGCAGGCGACGAACAGCAGCGCGGCGCCCGCCGCATAGGCCGGTATGCTCTGCGCCAGCGGCGCGCCGAACAGGCACAGCAGGAACAGGGCCGCGGTGACCGTGGCGGCCAGGCCAGTGCGCCCGCCGGCCTCGACCCCGGCCGCGCTCTCGATGTAGCTGGTGGTTGAGGAAGTGCCCAACGCGGCGCCGGCGGCGGTGGCGCTTGAGTCGGCCAGCAGGGCCTTGCCGAGACGGGGCAGCCGGCCTTGCTCGTCGAGCATTTTGGCGCGGGTGGCGACGCCGACCAGGGTGCCCGCAGTGTCGAACACGTCCACCAGCAGCAGCGTCACGACCACCGTCACCATGGACCACTCCAATAGATGCTCGAAGTCCATTTGCAGGAACACGGGCGCAATAGAAGGCGGAGGCGAGGCCAAGCCGTGGAATTCCGCGATGCCCGTCACCCATCCCACCGCGGCCACCGACAGCAGGCCGATCATCACCGCGCCCATGACATTGCGGTAGCTCAGCGCCGCGATGATCGCAAAGCCCGCCAGCAGCAGCGCCGCCTGCGGCTCGCGCAGGCTGCCTAGGCCGACCAGCGTGGCGGGGTCGTCAACCACGATGCCGCCCTTGCTGAGGGCGATGATGCCGAGGAAGAACCCCACGCCGGCGGAGATGCCGAGCTTCAGCGAACGGGGGATGGCGTTGATCAGCCACTCCCGCACCGGCAGCACGCTGAGTGCTAAGAAGATCAAGCCGGAAACGAACACCGCGCCCAAGGCGCTCTGCCAACTGACGCCCATGCCCAGCACCACGCCGTAGGTGAAGAAGGCGTTCTGCCCCATGCCGGGCGCCATGCCGATGGGGTAGTTGGCGTGCAGGCCGACGATCAGGGTGCCCACCGCAGCGGCCAGGCAGGTCGCCACGAACACGGCGCCGAAGTCCATGCCGGTCTCGGACAGCATGGCCGGGTTCACCACAGTGATGTAGGCCATCGCCAGAAAGGTGGTGATGCCGGCGATGAGCTCTCGGCGCAGCGAACTGCCTTGGGCGGTGATCGAGAAGAAGCGGTCCAAGCGTTGCATCATGGGGCTTTGGACTTTGGCCTGTTCGTTGGGGGTTCGCAAGCTGGGGCTCAAGCTAGTGTTGCGCGGCCAGGCCCTGAAGCCGGGCCAGCTCGCGCTCCGCGTCGCGGCGCAGGTCGTCTCGGTTCAGCCCGAGGATGTCCCCGTCACGCAGACGCCACCGTCCGTTGACCATCACGCCGGTGGCGGCCAGCGGCTCGCCGCACAGCACCGGGGCCAGTTCCGGCTGCCACAAGCCATGAAAACGTGGCTGGTCGAGGTCATAGAGCGCCAAGTCCGCCAGCATGCCAGGCTCCAACTGCCCCAATTCGTCGAAGCCGAGCATCTTGGCGCCGCCGCGGGTGGCCCAGTGCGCCACCGTTTCCGCCTTGGTGGCCTCGGGTCCGGCCAGTGCGCGGTGCAGCAGCCAGCTCAAGTTCATCTCGGCCACCAGGCTTCCCGACTCCGCGGAGGCCGAGCCATCCACGCCGAGGGAGATGGGCATTTCGGCGGCCGCCATCGCCTGCACGGGTGCCACGCCGGATCCCAATCGGCAGTTTGACGTGGGGCAATGCGCGATGCCGGTGCCGCTCTTCGCCAACCGATCAACGTCCGGCTCAGTCAGATGCACCAAGTGCGCATACCAGACGTCCTCGCCCAACCAACCCACTGAATCCGCATAGTCCAGCGCCCGCAGGCCGTGGGCCGCCTGGGCCGCTTCGTCGTCGTGCTGCACCTCCAGCAGGTGGCTGTGCCGCCGCAGCCCGCGCTCGGCGGCGAAAGCCGCCAGTTGGCGCAAGTGGTCGGCGCTGTGGGTATGCACCAGCGAAGTGGGTGCCACCGCAACCCGGCTCATGGCGTCGGCAGCCGGATCGTGTCGGCGGTCGGCGGTGTCCTGCAGCCCGCGCAGGCACTGGTCCAGGGATTCCGGCGCCAGCCCGGCATGGGCGAAGCCCCGGTGGGAGCCGGCGACCGTGTGTCCGCCCCGGCAAAGCACCAGGCGAATGCCGACTTCGTCCGCGGCTTGGAAGACGGCATCCTCCAACTCCGGCGAACTGTCGGCGTGATACAGGTAGTGGTGGTCGGCGCAGGTGGTGCAGCCCGCCCGCAGCAGCTCGGCAAAGCCAATGCGGGCCGCGACGTACAGGCTGTCGGGCGTCAGCAACGGCCAGATTCGGTAGGGCACCGCCGCCAGCCACTCGCCCAACGGCAGGTCGATGCCGCCGGGCAGGCCCTTGCTCAACGACTGGGCGACGTGGTGGTGGGCATTGACCAGTCCGGGATAAAGCAGTTGGCCCTGCGCCTCCACGACCTCGGCGCCCGGCGTCGCGTCCAGCCGGGGACCGATTTCGGCGATCCGGTTGCCAGCCACCCGCAGGTCGGCGGGGCCATGCTGCCAGACGTGGGCGCCGCGGATCAGCGTTGCGGACGCCTGGCCGGACACTAGCCGGGCCCGTGGCTGGCGCCGACCACCAGCGATGCGGGCAGCACGGACAGCGCAATGATCTCCTGGGCGGTCACCGGACGGTCCAACAGGCCGATGTCATCCAGTTGCTGGACCAGTCTGCGAACCCGCATCAGGTTGACCTGCCCCAGCGCCTCCCCGGCCTCGACGTCGCCCTCCGTCAGGCTGTGCCGCTTCATTTGCGCGAGCGTGTCCTCCATGAGCGCCACGGACTGCTGCGGGTTGTTTTGCATGATCAGGCCGAACGCCGGGGTCGGGTCCCCGTTCATGAAGTCCCGCCAGCCGCGAATGGAGGCGCGGATGAAACCGGCCACCATCTCCGGCTGGGTCGCCACCAGCTCATCGTTGGCGTAAACGTGGCGGTAGGGATCGAATCCCGACTCCGACATTGGGATGACGCCAGGGTCAAAGCCCTGCCGACGCAGCACGACCGGCTCGCTGGTGAGAAAGCACTGCTGGACGAAGGACTCATCGTTGGTGAAGCGCGCCAGGCTCCAGTCCATCGGCAGCAGCTTGAGGTCCAGCCCCATGGCGCGCTGCAGGAAGTCGGTGTAGATCATGCCGGGTTGGAACATGACCTCCCGGCCGTCGAGGTCCTCCAAACGCTTGATGCCCGATTGCGGATGGAAGAGGACGCATTGCGGATCGTGCTGAAAATAGGGAAACAGGCTCACCAAGGGAATGCCCCTGGCCCTCTGGATCACGAGGCTGTCCATGGCGCCCAGGGCAAAGTCCACCCGCCCCAGCGCCACCATCTGCGGGATGGCGTTCATGTTGGCGCCGGGGCGAATCTCGACGTCGAGGCCCTCCTCGGCGTAGAAGCCCTTGGCGAGCGCTTGGTAGAAGCCGCCGTGCTCCGGCTGGGCGTACCAGTCGGTCTGCAGCACCGCCTTGGCGGGGCCGTTGGCCGCCGGCCCGGCCGCGGGCTCGGTCGCCGGGCCGCTGCCGCAGCCTGCGGCCAGCCCGGCCAGCAGCGCCAGGCCGAACAGCCGTCGGCGCATCAGGCCTCCTCCCCGAGATAGGACTCATGCCAGCGGCGCAGCGCCCACCAGCTCAGCAGATTGACCAGGCCGACGAACAAAAAGCCGATGGCGCAGGCGGTGAAGGCCGCCGCATACAGCGCCGGCACCTTGAGTTGGGAGCTGAAGATGACCACCACGAACCCCAAGCCCGCTTGGCTGCCTGAACCCATGCCGGCGACGGTGTCGCCGTAGAGCGCGCCGATCGGCGTCAGGGCGGCGGCGACCTTGAGGCCGGTGAAGAAGTACGGCAGCGCCGCCGGGATGCGCAGGTGCAGCAGGCTTTGCGCAGGCGTGGCGGCATAGACCTGAAACAGCGCCGCGAGGTCCCGGTCAATGGAGCGCAGGCCCATGGTCGTGTTGGCCACAATCGGGAAGAAGCAAATCAGGAAGGTGATCACCGTGATGCTGGCGATGCCTTGGCCGAACCAGATGATGATGATCGGCGCCAGCACGATGATCGGCATCATTTTCAGCATCAGCACGTAGGGGTAGATGCCTTGGTAGGCCCAGTTGCTCGAAGCCAGCAGGATGGACAGCAGCAGGCCGCCCGCCACCGATGCCGTGAAGCCCAGGACACAGGCGTACAGCGTCTGCAGCAGCCCCGACCAAAGCGTTGGCGCTTCGTTCAGCCCCTCCGCGACGACTCGGTGGGGTGCCGGCAGCTGGTATTCGGGCAGGCCGCCCCACAGGACCGCAGCGTACCAAAGCGCCAGCATGGCAATGCCGAAGGCGGACGGCCAGGCAAGGGCCCGCCAGGGCAGGGACTTGGCAGCCGGCTTGTTCAAGGCGCCCTCATGCGGTTTGGCCGGGCACATTGTGCAGCGATCGGGTCACCTCCGCCACCAGCGCGTGGAAGTCCGGCAGTTCCCGGGTGCGGGCGGTGCGCGGGAAGGGCAGGTCGATGCGCTTGGTCGTATGGACGCGCCCGGGATTGGCGGCGAGCACCGCAATCCGCGACGACAGGAACACCGCCTCCGACACCGAGTGGGTCACGAACACGGCGGTCCAGCGCTGCTGCTCCCGCAGCCGCAGCAGCTCCTCGTTGAGGCTGTTCCGGGTCATCTCATCGAGCGCGCCGAAGGGTTCGTCGAGCAGCAGGATTTCCGGGCCGGTGGCCAGCGCCCGGGCGATGGACACCCGCATGCGCATGCCGCCGGAAAGCTCGCGCGGGTAGTGGTCGGGAACTCGTGACAGGCCCACCATGTCCAACATCTCCCGGGCGGTTTGCCGACGCTTCGCCTTCGGCGCGCCCATCAGCTTCAGCGGCAGCGCCACGTTGTCCAAGGCGTTCAACCAAGGCAGCAGGTTGGCGTCCTGAAAGACGAAGCCCAGCTTGCCTTCGGCCTCGGCAGGCGCGCCGCCGCCCACGACGATGCGCCCGGCGGATTGGCGAACCAGCCCGGCAATCAGCTTCAGCAGGGTTGACTTGCCGCAGCCGCTCGGGCCAATGAGCGCCAGAAGCTCGCCGCGGGGCAGCGCCAGGTCGATGCCGTCCAGCACCTTGGTCCGGCCGTCGAAGGTTTTCCCGACGCCGGCCAGTTCAATCAGCGCAGGCTGGCCCCGGTCAAGGGGCGCGACGGCCGTTGGCGAAGCCCCGGCGTCAGCCCGCGTGGGGCGCTCGGGCAGGCCAGGGCGTCCCACGCTGGCGGCGCTTGGGCTGTCGGTGGGTTGATCGGCGACGGCTAGAATTTGTAAGCGACCTCGGCGGCCCAGTTGCGCGGCAGCTCCGGCAGCACGGCGTTGTTGCCGTACAGGCTGGGGAAGTTGCCCCGGAAGTAGGTCTCGTCGGTGATGTTGTTGGCGTACAGGCCGATCTTGAACTTGTCGTTGTCATAGACCAGCGAGGCGTTCACCAGCGTGTAGTCCGGCAGCACGATGCCGCCGAGCACCGAGGACGCCACCTCATCGACGTAGGTCAGGCTCAGCGACGCCGTGGTCGCCTCGGTGAACCGGTAGCTGGCGGAGACGCTGGCGGTCACCTCGGGGATGCCGCCGCGCAGGGTCTTTTCGCCGACCACTTGGTTGCCGCCGATCATGCCGCTGAACAGCGTGGCCGGATCGACCTGGGGCATGTTCGCTGCGCCCAAGTAGCTGAACGTGACGCCGCCGGGAGTCAGCACCTCGGTCTTCTGGTCGGAGTAGGTGCCCACTACCGCTAGCCGGTCGATGGGCGCATAGCGCAGCTCGATCTCCACGCCCTCGGACAGCACCGCCTGGTTGCTCACCGGGCTTTGCGCGTCAAAGGCGATGCGCTCCTGCTCGTAGTAGGCGATGGCGGCGAACAGCCGCCCCTCCAGCAGGCTGGCCTTGACGCCCGCCTCGGTCAGCTCCGACTTGCCGAGGAAGGTCTTGTTGAAGATGTTCTCGGTGTCGAGGTCGCCGGCCGAGCCGGAGACGATGGTCTTCTGCTCGGCAATGGTGACGTAGGGCGACACCCCGCCGGGCAGGCTGTAGGAAGCGCTCACCGTGTAGGTGAAGCCGTCGTCGCTGTTGGTGGCCTTGTGCTCCCCGTTGGCGTCGAAGGTGGTCAGGCGGATGGGGCCGTCGCCGTCGCCGTTCTCGCCCTCGGCGTCAACGTAGTCGTAGCGCGCGCCCACCAGCAGGCTCAGTTTCTCGCCGATCTTCAGGTCGGCAAGGACGGCGAGGCCGAGCTGCATGTACTCGGAATTCCAATAGTCGCTGTAGGCTTCCTGGCCCTTTGGCGCGCGGTTTGCCGACTGCTGGGCGGAGAGGGCGTTGAAGCCTTGGGTCAGGTCCACCCGGTCGAAGATCTCGTCGGTGAAGTCGAGGGCGTAGAACGCATCGGTGAAGCGCACCGAGGGCGACACCTGAAAGGCGCCGCTTAGGGCGTTGGACTCGAATTCCTTGGCGAGGATCAACTGGTCCTCCACCACCCAGGCGTCGGCGATCTTGTGGAAGCCGTAGGCATCGACGTTGACGTAGTCCTGGGAGTCGAAGAACAGCTTGTTGGTCAGCGTCCAGCCGTTGTCGAAGTTGTGGATGATGTCGAAGTAGAAGGTGATGGCCTCGGTGTCGTACTGGTCGGTGTCGGTGATCAGCACTTGGCTGCGCTTGAGCTTCGCCGTGCCCAAGCTGGCCGGGTCAAGGCCAAGGCCGAGCTGGTCCACCAGCGCCTGGGTGATGTTGGCGCCGTCCAGCGGCTCGAAGTTGCCCTCGAAGCAGAAGGGCACCAAGCCGGTGAAGCAGCTCACGGTGCCCGGCGTGAACGGATCGCCGGTGGAGACCAAGCCGGCCAAGGTCGCTTCCCAGGCATCGATCTCGGCCTCTTCGATCAGGCCGTCGCCGTCGCCGAAAGCCCCGTCGATGTTGGCGCTGGGGCGTCCGGTGATGTAGGTGCCGTGGTCGATGAGGTCTTGGGTCACCCGGTTCCAGCCGCCGTTTTCGTGGCCTTCCCAGTTTTGGAACATGCCGCCGAACTCCACTCGGGTGCGCTCGCTCAAGTCGATGTTGAACGAGCCTTGCAGCAGCGTCTGCTTGTTGAAGTCGTTGTTGTAGTAGCTGCCGGAGTCGCTCAGCTCGCCGTACAGGTAGTAGCCGGCGCTGCGGTCGGCAATGTCCGCCGGGCCGCCGACCTCTGCGGTCAGGACGCTCCGGCTCCAGCTGCCGGTCATGTAGCTCATCTGCGCGGAGGGCGCATCGAGGTACTGGCCCGTGGCGGCGCGTGCGGACTTGGGAATGAAGTTCAGCGCGCCGCCCACCTTGCTCGGCCCGGAGATGGGCGACATCGGGCCGCGCACCACGTCCACCCGGTCGGTGGCGCCGATGGGCGTGGGGTAGTTGCCCTCGTTGTTCAGGCGCTTGACCCCGCGAAAGTAGTTTTCCGCCGAGGTGCCGCGGATGTCCAGCGAGCCGGCCACGCCGAAGAACGAGGTGGTGAAGGTGCCCGGCACGAAGTTGACGATGTCGTTGATGCCGGTGGCGTTGAACTGCTCCAGGAATTCCGCGCTGATGGAGGACACCGAGCGCGGCGTCTCCAGCACGGTCTTGCCGAAGCCGAACACGGAGTCGACCGGGTCCGTCTGCAGGATGCCGAACTCATCCTCCACCTCCTCCTCAGCGACGAAGGTTTCCAATTCAACCACGCCCTCGGCGGACTCCTCCTCGGCGGCGGACTCCTGAGCGGCTGCCGTCGCTGCTTGGGCGGCCAGGGCGCAAGCCAGCAGCGCTGCCGCAGATCGCCTCATCGGTTTTTGCTTGTTTTTCATGGGGGTTGCTCTCATGTTGCGTCTTAAGCGACGGAATGCTGTTGCATGGCTTTTGCCCGTTCCGGCCTCGATCTGCTTGGCCACGCGGGCATATCCTTGGCAACGAATGCAATCGTTGTGCCAAAAATGCTGACCGGACGGCCCGCTTTGGGATGCCGCCGCCGAGCCGGCTTTGCGAAGTGCTGACAAACGATTGTTTTGCAACGGATCGGAGCGCGCGGCAAGCCCTGCCCTCGCCGCACCGGTCCGATCGCACGGAAATCACGGGATGCGCCCCTTGCAGGTGCAGCGCTGCACTGTTAGCGGGCACGCTCCTCAGGTCCGGCGAGCTGCCGTGGCCTCAACCTCGACCAGAAACTCCTCCCGCGTGAAGCCGCCGACCACCAGCAACGTCGAGGCGACCCGCCGGCCGCCGAGGCGCCGGTCGCGCACTGCCATGTAGCTCGCAAAGGCGGCGCGCTCGGTGACGTAGGCGCGCAGGTGAACGACGTCAGCCAAGTCCATGCCCGCTTCCTTGAGAATCGCCTCGATGGCGTCAAAGCACAGTTCCGCCTGCGCCTCCGCGCCGTTCGGTATGGCACGGTTTTTGCCAATTCCCAACTGGCCGGAAGTCAGCACGAACCGCGCCCCGGCCGGCACTTCAAACCCGTGGGCGTAGTTGCCGAAAGGCGGGTGGATGTTCGCTGGGTTGGCTAGGGCGGGCATGGCGGACCTCGTGGACGGCGTTGGCCGCGCAGCTTAAGCTATTTGGCCTGCCGGCGGCTGCGTCGAAGGGCGGCTTGGGATGGCGGCTTGGCTTTGCGAGTGCGACTTAAGGAACAGGTGAATCAGCATGCGCCACTGGCAGGATCTGAGCACGGATGAATTCACGGAACTCGACCCGGAGCGCACCGTGGCGCTGCTGCCGCTCGGCGCGATCGAGCAGCACGGGCCGCACCTGCCGGTCAGCACCGATGCGACCATTGCGGAGTCCATTTGCCTGGGCGCGGCGCGCTTGGTGGCCGAGGAGGTGCCGCTGCTGCTGCTGCCGACCCAGGACATCGGCAAGTCCACTGAGCATGTGCAGTTCGAGGGCACGTTGACCCATAGTGCGCAGACGCTGTTGAGCAGCTGGATGGAGATTGGCGAGAGCGTGGCCCGAGCCGGCGTGTACAAGCTGATGTTCTTCAATGCCCACGGCGGCCAGCCGCAGGTGATGGAGATCTGCTGCCGGGAGCTGCGGGTCAAGCGCAGGATGCTGGCCGTGGGCTGCAGCGGCTGGAGCTTCGGCGCCCCGGCCAGCGACGTGCCGGCCGATGAGGTGCGGCACGGCATTCACGCCGGGCAGGTGGAGACCTCCATGATGCTGCATCTGCGCCCTGACCTGGTGAAGATGGACAAGGCGCGCAACTTCAAGGGGCTGCTGGCCGAGGTCGAGGCCGAGAACCGCCAGCTTCGGGTGCTGGGCAGCACCTACATGGGTTGGCTGTCCAACGACCTGCATCCCGAAGGCTGCTCCGGCAACGCCGCCGACGCCACGGCTGAACTCGGTGCCCTGTACTGCAACCACTACATGCAGGGCTTGGCGACGCTCATTGAGGAGGTCGCAGCCTACCCGCTGAGCCGCCTGCGCGACCGCAGCGACTGGCAGCCGCAGTGATCCCCAGCCGGAAAGGCGCAACTTCAGGCTGTCGCCAACGGGGGTTGCCCGCAATCGACGACGCCGAGCGCCTCAAGGGCGGCTGCCGCCCTTAAGCACAGATCTTCCCGCCAAGGCGGCGCAACCAGTTGCACGCCGATGGGCAAGCCGGTTGCGGCCGATCTGAGCGGCACGCTGCAAACCGGCAGGCCAATCGCCGAGAAGGGTTGGGTGAACAATCCCAAGTTGGGCCGCAGAGGCTGGTCCTCGCCGTCAATGCGCAGCGTTTTGGCCCCCAGCAGGGGCGCGGAGCAAGGCGTGCAGGGTGCTGCGATGACGTCAACCGTGGCGAATGCCTCCAGCATTTTGGCTTGCCACCAACGCCGCACGGCTTGGGCGCGCAGCAGCCAGGCGGCGGGAAGCAGGCAGCCCGCCAGAAAGCGGTCCCGGGTGTCGATGTCGAAGTCCTCGGGCCGCGACAGCAGCCGTTGGCGGTGCAGCGCGGCGCCTTCGCCATTGGTGATCAGGTAGGCCGCTGCGCGCCCCTGGGCGGCGCCGTCAAGGACCAGGGACTGTCGGGCGCCGAGCGCATCGGCCACGGCGGCGACGGCAGCGGCCGCCTCCGGAAAGGCGTCGCAGTTGAAGTAGCCGTTGGCGACGGCGAATCGCAGTCCGTCGATCCCCTTGTCGAGCAGCGGCTCAACCGGCTCGGTGGGCCGGTTGGCGCAGGCGTGGTCGCCGTCATCGAAGCCCTGCAGCACGTCGTACACGCGGGCCAGGTCACGGCTGCTGCGCGCCAAGGGGCCGAGATGGTCCAAGCTGTCGCAGAACGGGTAGGTGCCGGTTCTCGGCAGGCGTCCGTAGGTGGGCTTCAGCCCGAACAGGCCGCACAGCGAGGCCGGCACCCGGATCGAGCCGTTGGTGTCGGAGCCCAAGGCGAAGGGGACCAGCCCGGCAGCGGTGGCGCCGCCGCTGCCCGACGAGGAGCCGCCGGTCATCCGCCCGGCATCCCAAGGATTCCGGCAGGGGCCGTAATGTTGGTTCTCGCCAGTGAAGTCGTAGGCGTACTCGCCCATCCCCAAGGCGCCGACGAGGATGGCGCCGGCACTTTCCAGACGGCGAATCAGCAGGGCATCGCGACTCGCCGGCGCCCGTTCGGCGTTGATCTTGCTGCCCGCCAGCGTGGCCAGGCCCTCGATGTCGAACAGGTTCTTGACCGCGAAGGGGACGCCGGCCAGCGCGCCGCCGGGCTCGCCGGCCGCGATGCGGGCATCCAGCGCCTCGGCGCGCGCCCGCGCTCGCGCCGCCAAAACGGCGGTGAAGCAGTTCAGCTTGGGGTTGGCCGCGCGGATTTGGCGCAGCGCCATCGCCACTTGGTCGTGTGCCCTAGACTCCCCCGAGCATACGGCTTGGGCAATGTCGGTCGCTGTGGCGAACGGCTCAGTCACCGTTTTGGCCCTCCGTGAGCCTGTCGGCGGGCGTGAACACCGCAGCGAAGTCGAGGACGTGGTCGGGCAGCGGCGTGGCGTAGAGAAGTTGCGCCATGCGGGCGGCGGTCAGGAGGTGGCCGCGCACCGCCTCGGCGCTGGCCTCGGGAATCCGCACGCCGGCCAGCGCCGCCAGCGTGTTGATGAGCTCGGGCTGCTCGGCGATCAGGTCCGCCGGCCTGAACTCCTTCCCGTCAGGCTGGTGAGCCATGGGTCGTCTCCTTGGCAGGTTCCCTAGGCGTCCGCGCACGGCCATCGACCGGCCGCAGCGCCACCAGCATCAGGGCGAGTGCTGCGTACGAAGCGGCAATGGCGGGCGATACCGCCCAGCCGACCGCTTCGCCATGCATGAAGCCGAAGTAGGATAGCGCACTGCCCGCCGCCGCAAATGCGGCCGCACCCCTGAAGCGGCGCTCGATGATGAGCGTCGCCATCGCGCCGAGCAGCAGGCCGCTGAGGATGGCGCCGCCGCCCAGCGCCTCCAGGCCCTCGTACAGCACGCCGGCCGCGGCCAGTTCGGCGGCGTCCAGGGCCTGCGCATCGGCGCCCGCCACCGAGAGCGCGCCATCGACCAGGTTGCGCGCCCAGGCGGCGAAGTGCGGCACCATCGCCAGGACAATGGCTGGCGCATGCCGGGCGGGAGACTCCTGAAACGCCTGGGCGCCGATCTGCATGCCGATGTACAGCAGGATCGGCAGGATGGCCACCACCGGCACCAAGGCCAGCAGCAGGGGCAGCAGGCCGAACCAAGCCAGCAGCAGCACGGCGATGCCGGTCACGGCGGAATAGCCAATGCCGCCGCCCATCGACTTCCAGCCCGGATGGCCGATGTAAACCGCGTTGATGAACGGGTTGCCGGCCAAGCAGCCGATCATGCTGACCGCGCCGTCGGCGAACACCACCCGTTGGGTGGGGTACCGGTCTCCGGCGGCTTGGGCGCTTTCGACGTTGTCCATCGCCTCCACGAGGTCGTAGATGCCGAACGGAATGGCGGTCACCAGCAGCACGCCCAGGAACTGAAAGCCGGAGAAGGTGTGGCCGATCGCCGGCAGCGGCAGGTTGAACCCGAAGTTCCGGAAGCTGTCGGCAACGCCGGCCAGGGTCAGCCCGCCGAGCTCGAAGCCCAGCAGGGTCGATGTCCAGGCAATGGCGGCGCCGATTGCGACCGCAACCAGCCCGGCCGGCAGCCCCCAAGGCCAGCGCACCTTGCCCAGCCAGCCGAGCAGGATCACGAACAGGCAGATCAGGCCGATGCCCGGCTGCATGAAGATTTCCAGCGCCGGCCGCATGGAGATGAAGGTCACCGACACGCCGGCCAGCGTGCCCAGCAGGGCCGCCCGAGGCGTGATGCGCCGAATCACCGGGGCGATGTAGCCGCCCAGCATCAGGATGACGCTTTGGATGAAGACCCAGGCAAGGCCCGCCTCCCAAGCGGCCACCGCATCGCCGGTGGCGGCTTGGATGGGCAGCATGATGACGAACGTCACGATGAACATGTGCGCGACCCCGACGCCGGAGGGCAGCGCGCACACGTCGTGGCGCCGCTCCCGGGCGGAGAGCCGCCAAGCCAGCCAGGCGTAGTAGCCGGTGCTGAGCGCCAGCATCAGCCCGGCCGCCGGCAGAATGCGGCCGAACACCAGCTCGTCCGGCATCTGCAAGGCGTAGCGCAGCAGGCCGGTCAGCACCAGCAGGTTGACCAGCACGTTGGTGCCGAAGCCGAACAGCGCGTTCCAGTCGCCCGACGACCAGAAGCGAGGCCTGAACGTCGTCATTGAACGCCTCGTGCCGGGATGTCCGCCGTGCCGGCCAGCAGGCTGGCGGAGTCGGTGACGAAGCCGAAGATGCCCCCTTGGGCGGCAATCATCTCAAGGCCCGCCTGGTGGAACGTGGGGAAGTAGGAGGCGCAGCAGTCGCTCGGCACCAACACCCGAAAGCCCCGGTCATTGGCCTCGCGAACGGTGCTGTGAACGCAGACCTCCGTGGTCACGCCGCAGGCGATCAGGCAGCGCGTCCCGGCGCGGCGCAGCACCAAGTCCAGGTCGGTGGCGTGGAAGGCGCCCTTGCCGGGCTTGTCGATCACCACCTCGCCGGTGATGGGGCGCAGTTCCGGAATGATGCCGTGGCCCGGCTCGCCGCGCACTAGGATGCGGCCCATGGGGCCGCGCTCGCCAATGGCGCCCCCCGCCGGGCAGCGGGCCAGCTTTTCGGGGTGCAGATCGGTCAGGTCGGGGCGATGGCCCTCGCGGGTGTGAACCACCAGCAGTCCCAAGCGCCGGGCCTCCGCCAGCAGCTTGGCGCAGGGCGCCACGCAGGCCCGCAGCTGGGAGACGTCGTTGCCGAGCGCCGCGCCGAAGCCGCCCGGCTCCAGGAAGTCCCGCTGCATGTCGATCAGCAGCAGCGCCGTCTCGTCGAGCGCCAAGCGCTGCGGGCGCGGCAGCGCGGCGACCGTCAGGCTAGCGCCCATCGCCGACCAGCCAGTGTTGCGCAAGGCTCTGCCGCAGGATCGGCCGTCCGCGAAAGAACACCCAGGACCGCAGCGGGCGCTCGGTCAGGGCGGCGAGCGGGCCGTCGCAGCGGTACAGGCTGAAGTTGGCCAGGGCCCCTGCCTGGAGGCCGTAGCCGTCGCCCAGGTCGAGCGCTTGGGCGGCGTTGTCGGTGGCCAAGCGCAGTGCCCGCCCAACGTCCCGGCCACCGAAGTGGGCGGCGTTGAACAGCAGGGCCGCGTTGGCGAGCGGATCGTAGTCGCCCAAGGCGTGAAACGGATCCTGCACGTTGTCCGTGCCCACGCAGACGTTGACGCCGGCCTCCTGCAGGGCGTTGACCGGCGCTATGCCCCGGGGGACGGGTTCCTGGCCCCTGCCCATCAGGAAGAGGTTGCAGGCGGGCAGGGCCACGATGTCGATGCCGGCCTCGGCCACTTTGCCGATGATGCGGTCGCGATCCGACTTGCGCGCGAAGCCCAGGGCGCAGCAATGGCTGGCGCACAGGTCGCCCTGCCAGCGGCGTCGGCGCGCCTCGTCGGCCAGCTGCTCGAGGCAGGGGCTGCGCGGATCCTCGTTCTCGTCGATGTGCAGGTCGATCGCGCAGCCGCTCGCCTCGGCCAGGTCAAAGCTGGCGCTGATGCTCCGCTGGGGGTCGGCCGTCAAGGCCGGTGCGCCGCCGATGGCGTCCGCGCCCAGCGCCAGCGCCTCGCGCGACAGGGCGAAGCCGTCGCGGCTGCCCGGATCGCTGAGCACGGTCAACCGCAGCGCGATGCGGTGCCGATGCGCCCGCCCCAGGTCCAGCAAGGCCCTTAGGTTGTCGAGGTCGGCGGGCGCGCCGACATCGACGTGGCTGCGCAGGGTGCTGACGCCGCAGGCGGTCGCCCGCTTCAAGGCGGCGTCGGCGCGTTCGAGCATCTCGTCGATGCTGCGTTCCGCCTTGTGCTGCCCCATCGCGGCGATCGCCTCCCGCAGCGCCCCCTGCGCGGACGCCGGGCCCGCCGGCAGGGCGGCGACGCTGTAGGTTTTGTCAAGATGGGCATGGGGCTCAACCAAGCCGGGCAGCAGCAGGCAGCCTTGTGCATCGATGACCCGGCCGGCACGCACCCCTTCGCCGTCGCCCAGATGGGCGATGCGCTCACCGACGATGCCGAGCGATAGCGGCTCCTTGCCGGTCGGCGCTCGGGCCCCGGTGATCAGCACCTCCACGTCCACCGGGCTTGGCCTATTCCAGCGCCCGCAGGTGCCCGGGGTTCAGCAAGTGGTTTGGGTCCCAGCGGTCCTTGGCGGCGAGAAAGTTGTCGCCGTACCAGCGCGTGTCATCGTCCAGATAGTGGGTGTGCGGGTTGGCGATTTGGATGCCGTGCGCCTCGCAGTAGTCGATCAGCCGCCACAGGTCCCGCTTGCCGCGGAACTTCACGATGCTCAGGCCGCCGGGACGGACGACGCCCGCGTCAGGGTCGTAGATGAACTCAATGTGCGACTGCACTTGGTCGCCGAACCGTTGCCTGCGTTCGCGCAACTGCGTCGCCACCCGGTCCGGATCGAAGTTCTCCTGCAGGTAGGTGAGCTTGGGGTCCGACTTCATCGCCCACTGGGTGGTGTGGTTCCAAGTGAAGTCATAGATCTGGAACCCCTTGCGCGCCGCGGGCATGGCGATC
>JAPOTD010000116.1 GCA_026709365.1 Gammaproteobacteria bacterium | reverse complement strand
GCCAATTCGACCAACGCCCTGTCTGCTAAGGGCAAACTGCTGAGCATAACCCCCCTCTGCTTGCCCTCGCCAAAGTACTCCTCCGCAAACTTTGGCGCAAAAGCGGTTTGAGTGAAAAACGCCGGCTGCGCCAAAGCCGAGGAGGCGGAAAGCAGCCCGAAGGCAATCAAGGCTACCCAAGATCTCTTGTTCATTCTTACTAACTCACAAAATTCAGCATTCCCCAACGGCGCGGCGTCGGGCCATGTGTAACCGCTCCCACTGACTAGTGGACGGGCGTCGCCTGTTCGCCGCGCCTCCGGGAGCTACCCGTCGGCCGAGTTGGGGCTGTTGTATTCAGCGACTGACCCGACATACGGGCAGTCAGCGGAATCGGTTACACGCGATCCACTTTGCACCCACAGCAGGCGGAAGTCAACCACAAAAACCGCGCCTCCATGCCCAAGCCAAGTGGTTCAACAGGAGTTTCACGCTAGCGAAACCGCCTACGCGGCCTTCAGGTCACGCAGTCGGGCGGATCTCCCACAGCGCTCTCAGCGATTGGCCGTAGCCTGAAGCAAGGCCTGTGGCCAATGCTATCCCCAAATCCACAGCGGGAAGCAGCATGGCTGGCAAGCTCAGCCACGACCAAAACTTCAAGAACCTCATCGTTGACTATCCGAACGAGGCGCTTGAGTTCTTCGCGCCGGAGGAGGCGCCGCGGCCGGATGACGACGTGCGCATCGTCCCGGTGCGCGAGGAGCAGCTGCAGGCAAAACTCAGCGGGCGCTACAGGCGACTCGACGTGCCGCTGCTCGCCGAGTGGACCGACGGCAGACGCGAGGCGGTTCTTTTCGCTGTCGAGGAGGAGTCCGACCCGTTGCGGTTCTCGCCGCTTCGGCTCGTTCACTACTGCGCCGACCTCGCCGAGTTGTTCGGTACCCGCCGGTTGGTGCCGGTGGTGGTATTCCTGCGCTCCGGCGCGGCCCCGGGGCAGCTAACGCTCGGAACGGAACGGCGAGAGTACTTAAGGTTCAACTACTTGGTGTGCGCGCTCGGCGACATGCCCGCAGCGGATTGGCTCAACAGCAACAACCTTGTGGCGCGGGTGAACCTGCCGAACATGCGCGTTCCGGCCGGTGGCAGGCTGGAGGCATACGCCAGCGCGGTTCGCGGGCTGTTGGACTTGGAACAAGATCCGAACCGGCTTGAGAAGTACATCGACTTCATCGACATCTACGCCGACCTCAGCGACAATGAGCGTCGAAGCTACCGGGAACAGCATCCCGAGGAGAGCGCAATGATAGTGGGACTGAATCAGCGCGCCCGCGAAGAGGGAAGACAGCAGGGCCGCGTGGAAGGTCGCGTCGACGGCGAGCGCGCGGTCCTCGAGCGACAGCTGCGCCGGCGGTTCGGCGCGCTGCCGCCGCTGGTTGACAGGCGTCTCGGAGGGGCATCGGCAACCGACCTCGAGAATTGGGCGGACAACGTGCTTGATGCCGGAACCCTCGACGAAGTGTTCCATCCGCGTTAGCGGAATCTCAAAGTGCTTGGTTGCCTTGGCCAAGCGGCTTGTGGGGTTCAGAGCCAGAGCCTGATTCGAAAGCGGGGGTGGGACGCACTCAAGCCGAGGCATCCCGCTTGGCTCCAACGACTCGCGACTTAGCGGCGCCGCCGTTCCTCCTGCTGCGCGTCGGGCTTGCGCTTCTTCGGCCGGCGGACGCCGAAAGTGCCGCGCACGATCTTGCCGCGCCTAGTGCGCTGGTCACCCTTACCCATGGTTGCTGCCTCTGTGCATCGTCAAATTGCCCTGCGATGAAGAGCGCGGGATTATAGCCCCCAGCACTCCAAGTCGTCCGCAAAGATCAACGCGCCGCTGTAGTGGGCTTCGATGGCTTCCCGGCTCTGGCTTTCCCGGCCTCGGGTGCGGTTCATGCGGTGGCCCAGGATCACCATGCGGGCGGCCGCCTGCTCGGCGATGCGGCCGATCTGGCTGGGCGTGACGTGGCGGTCACGGGCTTCGCCCCGAGCATGCTCGGGCTCGGCATGGGACACCACCAGGGCGTCGGCATCCGCGGCGAATTCAGCCATGACGTTCTTGCGGTTGGAGAAGTCCCCGGCGAAGACCACGGCGAATCCTTGGGTCTCCACCCGCCAAGCCAAGGCAGGCACGCTGCCGTGATGCACCGGCATGGCGGCCAACTGCAGGGCTTCGTTGCCAAAGCGCGCCCAACGCCGCCGCCCGGTGGCGGGCACGCCGCGCACGCTCAGCCGGTAGCCACCTCTTGACTGAACGTTAAGGAAGTCGGCCAGTTCGGGGTAGGCGCCGTCGGGGCCGATCAGCCGTTCGACAAAGGCCGACACGCCGATTGATGAGCCGCCCTGCGGACCCAACACCGGCAGGGACCGGGTGCGGCTGTGAAACCGCGAGCCGTCAATGAAAGCCGGGAAGTCCCCCGCGTGATTGGCGCTCAACTGGCTGAAGACAATGGCGTCAAGGTCCTCGAAAGCGGCGCCCGCCTCGTCAAAGCGCGCCGATGCCCCAGGCGCGGTGTCAATGAGCAGACGCGCTCGATTGTCGATCCACAGCAAGTAGCTCGGCCCGGCGGCGCCATCGTGCAGCTCCGGGCCGCCGGCCCCAAGTATCTGAATCCAAACGCCCTCATCCCCGCAGTAGGGAGCCTCCGACGCAACAGCTAAGAAGGGGGAGAACAGCAGGGCGGCAAAAGTCATCCAAAGGCGCATGGCGGTTTCCAAGGGGTTTTCAGGAGCGGGTCAATGGTTGTCCGGCAGGCCATCGATGGCGGCAATCAGCCTTGCGGCCTCCGCTTCGTCGGGCATCCGCCAATCGCCTCGGGGCGAGAGGCTGACGGTGCCCACCTTCGGCCCGGCGGGCAACGTGGTGCGCTTGAACTGCTGGCCGAAGAAGCGTTGAAAAAAGACCTTCAGCCAGCGCTTCACCTCCGGGCGCCCATAGCGCTCGGCAAAGGCCAAGCCCGCCAAGGCGGCGATCTTCTCCGGCGCGGCGCCGCCCCGGACATAGTGGTAAAGGAAGAAGTCGTGCAGCTCGAAGGGGCCGATGATGGACTCGGTCCTTTGGCTGATGCCGCCGTCCCCATCTTCCGGAGGCAGCAGTTCAGGGGAAATCGGCGTGTCGTGTACCCGCTGCAGGGCTTCGGCCAAGGCCGCGTCGGCCCGGTGGCTGGCGTACCAGCGAATCAGGTAGGCCACCAAGGTCTTGGGCACCCCGGCGTTGACGTTGTAGCTGGCCATGTGGTCGGCGTTGTAGGTACACCAGCCGAGCGCCAGCTCGGAAAGGTCGCCAGTGCCGACCAGCAAGCCGCCAGTCTTGTTAGCCATGTTGAACAGCATCTGGGTGCGCTGCCGGGCCTGCACGTTTTCAAACACCACATCGTTGCGGGCCTCGTGGGCGAGCTGCCTAAGCTGCTCGCAGACCAGTTCGGAGATGGAGATTTCGCGCCAACTGATGGTGGTGGCGGCGACCAATTGCGCCACCGTCGTGCGGGTGTGTTCCGAGGTGCCCGGCCCTGGTAGCGACAAGGCATTGAGGTTTTCCGTGGGCAGGCCCAACCGCTCAAGGGCATCCAAGCAGACCAAAAGCGCCAAGGTGGAGTCGAGCCCGCCCGAGGTGCCGAGCACCAGGCGTTCGGCCCCCGCGCCGCGCATGCGTCGGCTTAGGCCCGCGCTCTGAATGGCGAGGACTTCCCGAGCTCGGGCATTGAAGACCGCCTCGTCCTTCGGCACGAAGGGGTGCGGGTCGGGGGCGCGCCGCAATCGCGTCAGGCGCGGCGGCGCGAAGACAACCGGGGTGGATCGATGGCCTTCGGGCCGCGGCGAATCGGCGAAGGTCTTGTTCTGCATCCGATCATGGCGGAGCCTCTCCAAGTCGAAGTCCACGATCAGTTCAGCGCCATTCAATCCGAAGCGCTCGCTCTCGGCGAGCAGGACGCCGTTCTCAGCAGCCAGCAGGTGGCCGCCAAAAACCAAGTCCTTGGTTGATTCCGTAACGCCGGCGCCCGCATACAGGTAGCCGCACACCCAAGCGCCGCTGGCCATGCGCACGAGGTCGCGGCGATAGTCCGCCTTGCTGACCAGTTCATTGCTGGCCGAGAGGTTGAGCACCAGCTCCGCCCCCGCCAAGCTGTGGACGGCGCCCGGCGGCTGCGGCGACCAAAGGTCTTCGCACAGCTCCACGGCGAAGCGGCAGCCACCGAGCCGGAAGAGTTGGTTCGGGCACAGCCGCAGCGCGCCAAAGCCTGAATCGACCTCCAAGTCAACGCCCCGACCGGAGGCGAACCAGCGCCGCTCGTAAAACTCGCCGTGATTGGGCAACGCCGTCTTGGGCACCAAGCCGGCGACCTGGCCATCGCCGACAACGGCGGCGCAATTGAAGAGGCGACCGTCCGGGCTGCGCCAAGGCAGGCCCACGATGGCGACAACGGGCACCTGGGCTTCGACGATCAGGGCCAGCGCCTCAAGGGCGCCCTTGAGCAGGCTGGCATCGAAAAAGAGGTCTTCCGCCGTGTAGCCGGTCAAGCCCAGCTCGGGAAACAAGGCCACCGAGACGTCGGCCTGATGCAACGCCTCAAGATGACCGACGACTTCCCGCGCGTTGGCCAAAGGGTCGGCTATGCGCACCTTCGGCGACACTCCAGCGGCCCGGAGAAAACCCAGTTCGGCGAAGTCAACGGCGCTGTCCATGCCCTATGTTAACCGCTCATTGCCGCCCAAGGCTCTTTCGGCAGACTACAGCAGTCGGAGGCTTCGCGCTGCGCTGGCCCAGCAATCGTCTGGCCAGCTCGATATCCATGCAATGCAGTCGCTCAATTGGAGAAATGCAGCCGCTTAGTGCGAGAAATACAGAGCCTTAGTGCGAGGAATCCACATCTCCATTGCCAAGAATCCCGCCCCAAATGGCTCGTCGGAAGCGACTAAGGTCACTGTACTCAAGGCTGCAGGCGAGGTGTTGAAGTCTCGTCCCGGCTATACTAGGTTTGCGGGGGCTGAGCAGAACGCAGCTTGAGGAATCACCATGCCGACGACAACAAGAATCGTTTACTGGGAAGAGGATGGCGCTTGGCTGGGCTATCTTGAAGACTTCCCGGACTACTGGACCCAAGGAGACACCCTTGATGACCTTCAGGTCCATCTGCGTGACTTATACGCCGACCTAACCAGCGGCACCTTGCCTGGAATCCGACGAGTGGCGGACTTGGCGGTGGCGTGAAACGGACTGCGCCGAAGTATCTTTGCACGCCGCGCTTCCTCAATCGGCGGGCGTTCCAAACAAGCGCTCCAGATGCTCACCCGGCAGCGGCCGGGTCAGCTTGGAGACGCCCCAGGTCAACGCCACGGAAACGATCTCGCCCATGGTGGCGCACGACCAAGGGTTGCCTGCCTCGCGCTGCAGCCACAGGGTCGCTTGGCGCAGCGCTCCCGGATCGAACCAATCGGGATCAATGACGGCGCCGTGGGTGATGGAAAAGACCGCAGCGCCCCCAATCAAGCCTGCCAGCGCACCGGCTCGGGTCACCCCGCGCCAGACTGAGCCCACCACCAGCGGGCCGGCAAAGGCGGCCATCATGCCGCCAGTGCCGATCCAGACGATCAGCGCCACGTTGCGGTCCATCAGCAGCCACGCCATGAGGGTGCAGATCACCATCACCGCCACAGTGGCGATGCGGCTGATGGCCAGCACCCGCCGATCCACCTCCGCCGCGCTGAGGCGCTGCTGAAACCGGGGCACGTAGCTGAGCCGATAGAGGTCGTTGGCGATGATCTGCGAGCTCGACACCACTAAGCCATCGGCGGTGGACATGACCGCAGCAAGAATGCCGACGCCAATCAGCGCTGCCAGCCAAGCTGGAAACAGCTCAATGAAAAGCAGCGCCAAGGCGCTGTTGCTGGTGGCGTCCGGTGCGGTGAGCGCATCGCCGAGTATCGCCCGAGCCAGGAGGCCGCCCAACCCCAGCATGCCCAAGGTGAGGCCGAAGGTGAACGCCAAGCTGATGAACCGGCGGCGCTCGCTTGGCTTCTCAAGGGCCCACAGCTTGTTGCCGATGTGCGGGAGCATGCCCAACGGGATGTGCGCCAGGAGCACCGCCAGCACCGACCACCAGGAATGGTAGAGCACCGACTCCTCGTTGAGCCAACCCACCAAGTTGGCATCCTGGGCGCGCAGGTTGTCCACCATGCCGCCCAAGCCCCCTTCGACCCCGAAGCCGGTGAGGAACATGACCACCAGCACGGCGGCGATGACCACCATGAGCAGTCCTTGGACCCCATCGGTGAGGATGTCGGCATGGGCGCCGCCCAGCACCACGTAGGCCATCAGCACGACCGCGGTGATGCCCAGCGCCCATTCCGAGGGCACGCCCAGCATCAGCTCGAACATCACGATGCCCGACACCAACTGCCCCGCCAAGTAGAAGAACAGCAGCAGCGAGAACAGGGACACCATGATGCGCATCCCGTCGGAGAGGTAGCGGCTGCCCAAGTATTCGGGGATGGAGCGGTTGCCGAACTGATGGCCGCTGGTGCTGACCACCTTGAGGCACACCAGAACGCCGATGTAAACGCCGATGGGGTAGAGAAACACCGACCACACGGCCACCATGCCGTTGTCGTAGGCAATGCCGGGAAAGCCCACGAAGGTGGCGCCGCTGGCCGTGGTGGCGGCGAAGGCGAAGGCCAGGAACAGCGGGCCGTAGGCATTGCGGGCGGTGGCGAAGTCGTCGGCGCTCTTCACCCGCGCCCGGCCCAACACGCCGAAGGCGATCATCAAGCCGATGTAGAAGACCAGAAACAGCCAAGACCAACTGGTCAGATCCATCAATCTCCCCTTCTTCTTCCACCGAATCCCGCGGAACTTTCATCCGGTCGAGGAACGGCGCTGTGCGCCGTCCGAGGGGCGGGTCGCCCTCGACCTAAGGAATCATGCCCGCCGGAAAGGAGTTTCGTGCTGGCTAAACTCCAATGCGAACCGAAACGCGCCGAAGGCGCACGTTCGCGCCGCAGCGATTCTCATTTTGGAGCAAATCCACCTTCCGTTACCCAATCGAGGGTGCGAACCTTCAGTTCATTATGCCCGGCGCGGGTTCCCTCGGAGCGAGTTTCCCGCCCTCGATTGGGCTTTTGGAATGCGCTTGCCAGCAAGCGGTCAGGTTTGCACCCATGCGCCGAAGGGGCAGCTTACCAGAGCGACATCTGTCCGCCCCGAGGCGGCCGGAACAAGTCGGTGCGCAGCGGCGGCAGGCGCTTGCCAGCCAAGCCGTGCCGCTTGCGCGCCGCCGCCATGCGCGCCGCCAGCAGGTCGGCGAACGGCCCCTTGCCGCGCATGCGCTCCCCCCACGCCGAATTGTAGGCCTTGCCGCCATGGGCGTCTTGGATGGCGGCCATGACGCGCTTGGCCTTCAGGGGGCAGTGCTCCGCCAGCCAAGCCTCGAACAGCGCCTTGATCTCCAACGGCAGGCGAATCAGGGTGTGGCCCGCCACCGCAGCGCCCGCAGCCGCGGCTTGCTCGACGATGGCCTCGATTTCGTGGTCGTTGATGAACGGGATGATGGGCGCCACCAGGACGCCCACTGGCACGTTCCGCCCGTGCAGGCCCGCCACCGCCCGAAGCCGCGCCGAGGGGCTGGCGGTGCGCGGCTCCAGCTTGACCTTGAGCGCGTTCGACAAGGTGGTGATGCTGAGCATCACCGACACCAGGCCGTCGCCCGCCAAGTCCTCCAGCAGGTCAAGGTCCCGCAGCACCAGGGCGTTCTTGGTGACGATGCTGACTGGATGGCGGCACTCGGCGGCCACCTCAAGAACGGCGCGGGTGATGCGCAGCCGCTTCTCGACCGGCTGGTAGGGATCGGTGTTGGTGCCCATGGCGATGGGGCGGCAGCGGTAGGACGGGGCGCTGAGTTCATCCATGAGCCGCTCCCGCACGTTGGTCTTGTAGAAGATCTTGGTTTCAAAATCGAGACCCGGCGAGAGGTCCAGGTAGGCGTGGGTGGGCCGGGCGAAGCAGTACACGCAGCCGTGCTCGCAGCCCTTGTAGGCGTTGATGGAGCGATCGAAGGGCACGTCCGGGGAGGCGTTGCGGGTGATCAGGCGCACCGTGCGGTCCGGGAGGAACTCGGTGGCGGGCGCGGGATCCGGCTCATCACGCAGGTCCCAGCCATCGTCCACCGGCACCGAGGCGGTGTCCAGATAGCGGCTCCCGGGGTTCAGGGTGGCGCCGCGACCCTTGTGAACCGCGGGCGCCGCCTGCGAATCCTTGCCGTCCCCAACAGCCATGACGCCTCTCCAACAAGAGCGAAAACTGTAATTAAAAACAGTTTTTGAGTCAATGCGCGACCTGATGGTCGCGGATGGAGTTTCGCTGCGCGAAACTCCGCGCTAGCCGCTTAGGCCAGATTCCGACATGTCCCTGAGCCCGAACATGCACGGATGCGCCCACACGGCCTGATGGTCGCTTGACGGTCGGGGTGGACCTTCGGTCCGATGCAGTTTCGCTGACGCTACCCTCGGCGCTCGTTGGCCCCATGTTGAAGCGAGTCGTTGGCTTCGCCAAGCGCCGGGAGTACGATGACAGTCCCGTAAGGAGAGTCAAGGCAATCCCATGGCCCAAGCTCGGTCAGCCAGCCCGAAACCCAAGCCCGGCTCAGCCGAAGCGCCGGAGTTCGACTTCCCCAACTGCGACCGCGTCCCGATGACCTGGCCACAGCTGCTCCGCCACGACGGGCGCATTGAGTACTGGGACGCCCGCTTCAACACCGCTTGGGTGCTCCGTGACGGGGCCACCTTCACCCATGAGGCGCCCTGCAGCGTGCTGGCCGAACTGCTCAGCCGCCTGTCCCAGGAGCGCGGCGCCCGGGTGCGCTGCTACGGCCACGCCTTCCTGATGGTTCGCGACCTGCGGGGCAGGCCCAGCAAGATCATGTGCGCCGACCAGACCATCTACCTGAACCCCAAGCCCTTCCGCAGCGCAACCGACAGCGACGCCGTGGTGATCGGCTCCGACCCGCTGCCGGACGTGGTGCTTGAGGTGGACCACACCACCGACGTGCGCCGCGCCAAGCTGGGGCTCTACGCGGCTTGGGGCTTCCCGGAGGTTTGGGTGGAGACGCCGGACAAGCCATCGCGCAGCCGACCCAAGAAGGTCCATCCGGGGCTGAGGATCCACCGGCTTGAGGAAGGTAGCTACAAGGAGGTCCAAGCCAGCGTGGCCTTCCCCTACTGGAAGGCGTCATCGATCCACAGGGCGCTGAACGAGGAGCGGATCTCGGAGGGGACGCTCAGGGAGCTGGTGCGGTTGGGACGGCTGCTGGGACGGCAGGAGGGCACCGGCCCGGACGACGACCCCCAGTTGAGCGCCCATCGGCGATGGGCGCACCAGCAAGGCGTGATGCAGGGACGCGAGGGCGGCCTTCAGGACGGGCGCAAGGAGGGGCGCCAAGCAGGGTTTGAGTCAGCGCGCCGCCAAGGCCTTGCCGAGCAGCGCGCGCTGCTGGCCTCGATGGTCGAACGCAAGTTCGATGCGGCAGCCGCCGATCGGTTCGCGGAGCGGCTAGGTGCCGTTGACCGGCCGGAACGGCTTGCTCAGGCGGCGGGATGGATCATCGAATGCGATGCTCTCCGACCTGCTGGCCCTGTTGGAAGACGCCTGAAGCCCCGGCTCGCTGCGCCCAAATTGCGGAATCCGGCTTGCCCCATGCCCACCCCACCGCCCATCCCCTACGGCTGGTCCGACTTCGCCCTGATGCGGCGGGAGCGCAGCCTGTACGTGGATAAGACCCGCTTCATCAGGGCGCTGGAGAGCGAGCGCTACGCGTTCCTGATCCGGCCCCGGCGCTTCGGCAAGTCCCTCTGGGTTTCGGTGCTGGAGAACTACTACGACCGGGGCCGCAGGGAACGCTTCGAGACGCTTTTCGGCGGCACGGACATCGGGCGGGAGCCGACCGCCAACCGCAACCGGTACGTCATCCTGCGCTTTGACTTCTCGGCGTTCGACGATGCGCCGGAGACCCTGCAGGAGCGCTTCGAGATGTATTGCGAGATCAAGCTGCGAGGCACCCTGCAGCGCAATCCGGACTTGTTCTCCAGTGCAGCCACCCAACAAATCCTGTCCTTCCCGTCCATCACCGCACGGCTTAGCGCACTGTTTGAGCACGCCACCGACCAAGGCTTTCCGCTGTACGTGCTGATCGATGAGTACGACAACTTCGCCAACACCGTGCTCGCCCACCGGGGGGCTGAGGCCTACCGCTCGTTCACCCACGGAAGCGGCTTCTACCGCAGCTTCTTCGCCACTCTCAAGGCCGGCACCGCCGGCGGCGCGGTGGAACGGCTGTTCGTCACCGGGGTGTCCCCGATCACCATGGACGACGTGACCAGTGGCTTCAACATCGGCGCCAACATCAGCCTCGACAGTCGCTTCAACGAAATGCTGGGCTTCACCGAGGCGGAGGTCCGCAAAATCCTCGAGACCTATGAGGAAGCCGGCGCGGTGAGGCGGGGACCCGAGGCCATCCTGGGCGTGATGCGCGAGTGGTACAACGGTTATCGCTTCACCGAGGACGAAAGTGCCGACATCTACAACACCGACATGGTCCTTTACTACGTCAAGGCACTCATCAACAACGGCGAAGGGCCACGGGAACTCATCGACCACAACGTGCGCATCGACTACGGCAAGCTACGCCATCTGCTCACCGTGAACCGGCAGCTCAACGGCAACTTCGACTTGCTGCGCCACCTCATCGGCGAAGGCTCAGCGGACAGCGAAGTCAGCAGCGGCTTCCCCTTGGAGCGCTTGGGCCAACGCGAGAACTTCCTCTCCCTGCTCCACCACTTCGGCCTGCTGAGCATTCGCGGAACGCGGGGCGGCCGCCCGCGGCTCGGCATTCCGAACCAGACCGTCCGGCGCCTGATGTACAGCTACCTGCGCGACGCCTACCGGGACGTGGACCTGTTCTCCGTGGACCTCGTGCATCTGGCCAACGCCATCCACGACATGGCCTACCAAGGCGCGTGGCGACCGGTGATGGACTGCCTGAAGGACGCCATCGCCCGGCAAACGGGCATCCGCGACTACATCCAAGGCGAGAAGGTTGTCCAAGGCTTCCTGGCCGCCTACCTCAACGTGACCGAGTGCTTCGCGTTCCAGACCGACAGGGAACTGGCCAAGGGCTACGCGGACATCTGCTTGGAGCCGGTCCTGTCCCGCCACCCGGACATCCGCCACGGCTACGTCATCGAATTGAAGTACTTCAAGCGGGGACAGGTGGCCGACAGGGCGCGCATCGCGGCGACAGCGCGAACGGCGGAGGACCAGCTACGGCGTTACCTCGCCGACGCGCGGCTGGCGCGGCAATTCCCCAAAGTGCGCTTCACCGGCCTTGCCATCGTCTTCCACGGCTGGGAGATGGCCCACTGCAGCGCCGTCGAAGCCGGAGCGCCGCCCGGCGCAAGCCCGCGCCACCCGGCTGATTGAACCCGAGCCCGCAGACTACAATGCCTAGGCGAAAACCGCCCCCGCAATCCGTTAACCTTGCCTTGGACCATTCCCATCAGCCAAAGGAGACCAACCATGATCGTCGTCAATGCCCGGATCGAGGCGACGCCGGAGACGGTGGCCGCGCTCAAGGACGCCATCCTAGCCATGCAAGACGCCACCTTGGAGGAGCAAGGTTGCGAGGACTACACCTTCAGCGTGGAGCTGGCCAATCCCGGCGCCATCCGCATCACCGAGCGATGGACCACCAAGGCTGCCTTGCAGGCGCACTTCGCCACTCCGCACATGGCCACCTTCCAAGCCGCCATGCAGGCCCACCCGCCGAAGGCGGTGAGCGCCCGCTTTTATGAGGCGACTGAAATCGACATGGGACTGTGATGCAAATGTCGGGGGTCGGGGCGACTGAAATCGACATGGGGTTGTGGCGCAAAACGCCGGGCGTCGAGGAGACTGAAATCGACATGGGGCCGTGATGCAAATCTGGGGCGGCGCCACCACCCGCACGATGCGCGCCCACTGGATGGCCCACGAGTTGGCGCTGGACTACGAACCCAAGCTCATCGGCCCGCGCACCGGCGAGACCCAAGGCGCCGAGTTCAGGGCGCTGAACGTCAAGGAAAAGGTGCCGGTGCTGGTCGATGACCGCTTCGTACTGACTGAGAGCGCCGCCATCGTCACCTACCTGGGCGACGCCCACGGTGCCGAAGCCGGTCTGGTTCCGCCGCCCCGCACCCAGTTGCGGGCGCAGTACAACGAGTGGCTCTCCTACGTGCAGATGGAGCTTGACGCCCACACCCTCTACATCCTGCGCAAGCACATCGACTTAGCCCACCTCTACGGCGAGGCGCCTGCCGCTGTGGAGGCCGCCATCGACGGGTTCCGGAAGCAGCTCGCCTTCGCCGACCATCGCCTTCGGGACCATCCGCATTTGGTTGGCGGCGGCTTCACCGGCGCCGACATCATGCTCACCAGCTGCCTCACCTGGGGCCAAGCCTGCGGCATTGAACTGCCGCCGAGCCTCGCGGAGTACGCCCGCCGCATGACCAGCCGCACCGCCTACCGGTCAGCGGCGAAACTCAATTTTTCAATTGCGCCTGACGGACGCTAGCCGCATGGCCAGCCGATGATCCGATCGTTCTCGTCGTCGCGGATGCAGCCCCCGTCCCACACGGAAAAGCCAATCCGAGGCCCGTCAGCAGTGCGGGCGCCAGGGCTGCGCTGGCGTCCGTCAAGGCATCCGAGTCATTGAGCATTGATGGGGCGCCGAGCGTCGAAGACGCTTGGCGCCCCATCAAAACGGGATGTCGTCCTCCAGATCGTCGGCGGCGCCGTCCACCACGGTGGGCTCGTTGCGGCGGCTGGGCAACGGGCCGGGACCGCCGTCGTTGGCGCCGCCGGATCGATAGCCGTCCTGCCCGGAAGGGCGGTAGCCGTCCTGGCCGCCGCGGCTGTCGAGCATCTGCATCTCCCGGGCAATGACCTCCGTGCGGTAGTTGGTCTGCCCATCCTTCTCCCAGCTGGAAGTGCGCAGGCTGCCCTCGATGTACACCTTGGAGCCCTTGCGCAAGTACTCCCCCGCAATTTCCGCCAAGCGGGCGAAGCAGACCACGTTGTGCCACTCCGTGCGCTCCTGCCGTTCATTGGTCTGGCGATCATTCCAGCTTTCCGAAGTCGCCACGCTGAAATTGGCGACCGGCGCCCCGGACTGGGTGTAGCGGGTCTCCGGATCCCGGCCCAGATTGCCGATGAGAATGACCTTGTTGATGCCTCGCGCCATGAGAGTCCCTTCCGTCCTTTTGTCAGTGGTGCTTTTGTCAGCAGTGCTGTTTCTCGGCAGTGCTTCCCGTTAGGTGATTGTCAGCAGTGCTCTTTTGCCAGCAGTGCATTCAGGTTCAAGTCAGGTTGGGGAGTCTATATTATTGATGGGGTGAAACCTACGGCGATTCTCTGCATGAGTTGTAAGACATTGACCCGCCGGACCGGCGATGGTGCGCGGCCAGCACGGCAATTGCCGCATTGGCTTCAGCCCTTGCTGGTGGCCTTGGCGCTGCTGGCGGCCAGCGCCTCCGGCGCAGCGGGAGGGCTGGCCGATGAGGCCATCGACCTCTCCGTCCAAGCCGCAAACGCGCCTTCAGCTGCGTCGGCGTTGCAACAGGACTACCGCGGCGCAAACTTGCTGGACATCCGCGCCCCCGCGCTGTCAGCGGCGCAGCGCGTGGCCATTGGCGGCAATCGGCGCGGCCCGACGCTGGTCGGCGTGGGGCAGGCGGTGCCCGACGCCTACCAAGGCGAACTCAGCACGCTGCTGGAATGGAACCCCGCACCCGGCGGCGGTTTGGTGGCCGCGTTCCAAGTCACCGCGCCGGACGCCAAGGCCCTGCGCATCGGCCTTGAGGGCGGCCTGCCCGAGGGCGCGGCGGTGCGCTTCTTCAGCCCCACGGATGCCAGCCAGCGGTTCGAACCCTACGAGCGCAACGACTTCCTCCCCGCCCAAGGCCGCGTCAAAGCCAAGGTCGGCGCCGGCGAACCGTCGGTTGGCGATGCGCAGCCCTTGATCTGGTCACCCAGCGTGGCTGGCAGCATCCTGGGCGTCGAAATCACCCTGCCCAGCGCGGCGGCGCTTGCCGAGTTGTCGCTGAGGGTGGCGCAGATTTCCAACATCCAATCCACGGTCTCGCAGCCAGCGGCATCCTCCAGCAACGCCAGCGCCTGCCAAGCCGTTGAGGTCGCCTGCGCCAGCACCCCAAGCTGCTCCAGGACCGCCACGGTGCGCATCCGATTCACCCGATCCGACGGCAACTCCTACACCTGCACGGCAACCACCATCAACGACCATCGGGACGCCCAAGCCCGGCTGGCCAACAGCCACCTCCTGACCGCCCACCACTGCATCGCCTCCCAATCCGCGGCGGAGTCCTTGGAGGCTTGGTGGCATGACCAATCGGCGGGCTGCGGCAGCGCTGGGCGGAGCGCCCGATACGCCGCCTACCGGGGCGGTGCGGACCTCCTCGTCAGCCACTCCGCCTCCGACCACAGCCTGCTGCGCTTGCGCAAGCGCGTGCCCGACACTGCCATCTGCTGGAAGACGTGGTCCACCGAAGGGGGCAAGGCGGGCGAGGCCGTTGAGTCCGTGCACCATCCTGCCGGCGGCCGCAAGGAGTGGGCCGAAGGGCAGTTGAAGCGGGCCGTGACCACCATCCTGACCGATGCCGACGACCAGCAGGTTGACGCCTACGAGGTTGACGTCACGCAAGGGGCGCTGATCGGCGGCAGCAGCGGCGCCGGCCTGTTTGCCAGCGGTTCGGACAATCGCCTGATCGGCGTGCTCTCCGGCGGCCCTGACGACAACTGTGCGGCAAACTACTTCGGGCGCTTCGACCGTTTCCTGCCCTATGCGCAACCCTACCTTCAGCCGGATGCAAGCGCTGCCGGCGACGACCACGGCGGCTCGGTCGCAGGCGCCACCTTGGTGGCGCTTGGCTCCGTCACCACAGGCAGCCTGACGGCCGGCGATACGGACATCTTCGAGTTTGAAATCTTGGAGTCCGGCACCGTCACCGTGCAAACCGAGGGCAGCACCGACACCCGGGGCACCCTGCTGAACGCCGACGGGGCCAGCATCTTCAGCGACGACGACCGCGGCCGGGGCAGCAACTTCCGCATCGACAAAAAGGTTGCTCCCGGCACCTACTACATTGAGGTCAAGGGCTTCGACAGCCGGGTGGCAGGCACCTACACCCTGCTGGTTGACTTCACGCCCGGCACCTTGGTCGCCCACGTCGTGCCGCTGTTCCTCGCCGACGGCGACAGCCGCCGCGAAAGCTTCCTGCGCATCGTCAACCGATCACCCAACAGCGGCATCGTCCGCATAGCCGCTCGCGACGATGCGGGCGAGCCTTACGGACCGATCCGGGTGGCTTTGGAAAACCGCCAAGCGATTCATCTGAACTCCTCCGACATGGAGCGTGGCAATGAGGCCAAGCCACTCTCCGGCGGCTTGGGGGACGGCAAGGGCAACTGGCGTTTAACACTCAGCACATCCTTGGACATCAGGCCCCAAGCCTACCTGCGCACGGCCGATGGGTTCGTGACCGGCCTGCACGACCTCGTGGGCAGCCCCGGCAAGGCCCACAACGTCATCTTCTTCAACCCTGCCAGCAACGCCCGCCAACGCAGCCTGCTGCGCCTGATCAACCCGCACGACTACGGCGTGAACGTGCTCATCGACGGGCGCGACGACCAAGGCAAGGCATCGCCGAAGGGCCTGGCGCGCGTGCGTGTGCCGCCATGGGCGACCGTCACGCTGACCGCCGAACAGCTGGAGTCCGGCGATTCCGGCGCCGGGCTGACCGGCGCTTTGGGCGATGGGGCCGGCAAGTGGCAGCTCTTCATCACCTCCGATGCCGAGATTCGAGTGATGAGCCTGCTGGAGGGGCCTGCGGGGCAGCTTTCCAACCTGTCAACGATCAACGACCTGACTGAGCGGGAATAGCGCACCAGCCCGCGAACAAGAGTGACTTTGCGCCGAGGAGCCTGCAGCGCAGGCTCCTAAAACCCAACTACTCGCGAGTCGGAACGCTGAGTCCGCCCAAGCGGGCGATGGCGTCAGCCAGAATGTCCACCGTCGGCAAGGCCTGAAATCCGGCCAGTCGGTCAGTCCATTGGTCGCGCTCGGCCAGCAGGCCCTGGACCGCCTCAGCCAGCCGAGGGGCGTTCAAGTCCTCTTCCGGGATCACTAGGCTGTAGCCCGCCCGCTCCGCGTAGTCGGCGTTCTCGATTTGGTCGCCGCGGCTGGCCGTCTTCGGCAAAGGAACCAGCAGGTTCGGCTTGCCCAAGGCGAGCAATTCAAAAAGGGCGTTGGCACCGGCTCGGGAGACCACGGCATCGGCCGCCGCCAGCAAGTCGCCCCAGCCCTCGGCCACGAACTCAAACGCCCGGTAGCCGGGCAAAACCAAAGGCACGGCCTTGCCTGGGCCGCAGACATGCGCCAAGTGGCAATGCTTCACCAGCTGCGGAGCGGCTTGGCGAACCAAGGCGTTCAAGGACTCAGCGCCCAAGCTGCCGCCGGTCACCAGCACCAGCGGCACGCCTGCCGATGCGCCGGCCCGCTCCCGTCCCCGGGCCGGATCCCCGCTCAGCAGCTCGGGACGCACCGGCGATCCGCAATGGATGAGCCCCCCGCGCAGCATGCGCGGGCGCGCAATTGGAAAACTGGTGGCCAGGACGCTGAGGAAGGGCATGGCCAGACGATTGGCGAGGCCCGGCGATACGTCCGATTCATGGGCGATGACGGGTATTCGCCGCAGCCAGCCGGCCAACACCACGGGAAAGCTCACGAAGCCGCCCTTGGAAAAGATCACGTCCGGCCGCAACCGGCCGAGCAGCCGATGGCTTTGCCACAGGCCGCGCAGCACCGAGAACGCATCGGTGGCGTTGCGCCAGGAGAAGTAACGCCGCAGCTTGCCCGAGGCGATGCCGTGGTAGGCCACGTCCTCACCGGCCAAGTAGTCCGCCTCGGCGCCGTTCGCCCGGCCGATGTAGGCCAGCTCCGCGCCCCGAGCCCGCAGGGCGCGCATCACCGGCACGGCGGGGAGAACGTGGCCGGCGGAGCCGCCGCCGGTGAAGACCACCTTCATTACAGGTCGAGCACCTGCTTCAGCAAGGGCACCGTCAACCGCCGTTGCTCGTTCCAAGCCGCCCGATCCAAGCGCTCAAAGTCGTCCAGCAGGCGGGACAGCGCGCGCTCCCGTCGAGCGAACCAGAAGTCCAGCACCGGCCGCGGCACCTCAAGCCCGCGCTGACGCGCCCGATCGGCGAGCACCTGCCCCTTGCCGGCGTCATCCAGTTCCCGGACCTCCCAAGACGAGGCCGCGCGCAAGCGGGAAGCCAAGTCGTCCAAGGCAAAGCCCATGGCGGCGGCGGGCCGCCCCGCCGCCACCAGCAGGCAATGGCCCCTGGCCACCAGCCCCTGATAGAGGCCCATCAGCGCCCGCTCCAAGTCGATGCGCCCCAACCAATGCGGCAAATCGTCAAGCGCCACCAAGTCGTAGCCGGCAAGGCCATGCAGCACTTCCGGATCCTCGGGGGTGGAGGCCAAGGGCACATAGGCCGCTTTGGCGCCGAGGCCGACCTGCCAGTGACAGGCCGCATGGGCCAGATGGGACTTGCCCGACGCCGGCGGCCCCCAAAGCCAGAGCGCCGCAAAGCCATCGCCAGGCCGCACCAGCCGGTCAACCAGATCGCCGTTGCCGCCAACGACGTAGTTGGCGAAGGTGCGGCCCTCCGCAGCGACAAAAGGCAGGGGTTGTTGATGCATTGCTCTAGGGGACCGGGTGCTTGTTGCGCCAAGCCTTCAGGCTCCAAGTGACCACGTAGTCAACGCCCGAAGCCACGCTTAGGCCCGCCACCAAGTAAAGGCACCAAGGATCCGCCGCTCTCAGGGCCAGATCGCTGGCCGCGCCGAAACCGCACAGTCCGAACAGCACCAAGAGGAGAACGACGATCTGCACGGCGGTGTTGGCCTTGCTGATCATGGTTGGCGACATCGATATCTCGTGGAACCACAGCCGATAGACGCCTGCTCCGGTCAGTATGACCGCATCCCGGCCCACGACCACCGCGGCCAGCCACAACGGGATCACGCCTTGGAAGGTCAGCGCCAGAAACAGCGCCACCACCATCACCTTGTCGGCCAACGGGTCCACGAAAGCCCCGAATTCAGTACCCCAGCCGAAGCGTCGCGCCAAGACGCCGTCCACGGCATCCGAAGCCCCGGCGACGGCCATGAGCACCAGCGCCTCGGGGTAGCGCATCTGCCAAAGCAGCCAAGTGATCGGCGCTACCAGCAGGATGCGCAGCAGGGTGATGCCATTGGGCAGATGGGAGAGCTTCACGGGTTGCCGACGGGCTGGGTGGGTGGGTGGTCATCGCTTCGGCTGGCTTGACCGCTTGACCACTGAGCGAGTGCGTCCAGAGGCAGTCGCTGGCCGGCCAGCGGGCGTTCAAGGTCCGCGCCGCGCCAAGTCAATCGGTTGGCCCGTGCGCCCGGAGCCGGCCCGGCCAACCGGCCATCGGCTTGCAGGAGCGTTAAGAGGCGGCCCATTTCCGCTCGGCTGCTCACTTGGATGTCCAGCCGGTCTTGATGCAAGCCGACCACCGCCACACCCTTCAGATACTCCAGACCAGCGAGGTGGCGCAACAGGGCGCCATAGTGCAGCGGTGACTCGATGCCGCCGACAACCCATGACGTGACCTCGGTGGGACGCCAGGCAATGGCGTCACGGCTGGCGATGGCGTTGGCCAAGAAGCCGGCTCCGGCAGCACCGGCTTGGGGGAAGTCCAGGCTGTTCACTTGGAGAGTGAATTCGTCACTGCCCTGCCAATACGCGAACTCCCCGGACCACCGCTCGTCAGCGTCCTGCCGCAAGCGGCCGATCAGCACGGCTTCGGCGCCGTAACGGCGCGATGCCTCGGCAAGAACCAAGCTGGAGCGACCCCACACCACCGCTGGCTGCACCCGCAGTTGATCGCGCAGATCCATTAGCGGCAAGCGCGCCTCGAACCCCCGTCGCTGGGCCTCGGCCACCAACGCCGCCGCGAGGGGATGGCCCCCGCGAACGATCTGCCGCGCGCCGTTCGCCTCCAGTGCCAGCCAAGCGATGGCGGGCGGACGGCGCAGGGGCCACAGCGGCAGCTTGGCCCGGTCGATCAATTCCATCAGGGCGGATGGCGTGAAGAACAGCTTGAGGCGATCATCAGCCACGACGAGATAGCGGTCGTAGTAGCGTTCCGGTTGGCTCAGCGCTTGCCGCAGCACCGGTTCCGCCGGCAACGGCGCGGTGCCGCTCAAGCGGATCAGCACCCGCTCGAGTCCCACTCGCGCCGCGCTGCGCCGTGCGGCGGCGGACTGATTCGCCACCTCAACTTCCGCCTCGTAGAAGCCGGGGGCTGCCGCACGGGCAGGGTTGGTCGCCAAAACCAATCCGAACACGGCAGCACCCCCAATAAGGAGTCTAAACTGCATGAAGGCGCACCTTTCCACCTAGTGCTTCCCTACTCCACCTAGTGCTTCCCTACTTGGAGCTTCTCTACCTAGTGTATTGTCGTCCCGCCACATGGAACGTTCTGCGCAGGGCATCGATTCTAACCGATTGCTCGGAGCAATCCGGTTAAACTGTCGCCATGAGCAACAGGCTGACCTATCGCGCCGCAGGCGTGAACATCGATGCCGGCAACGAACTCGTGCAGCGAATCGCCCCCGCCTGCCGCGCCACCCACCGCCCGGAGACGTTGAGCCATCTCGGCGGCTTTGCCGCTCTGAGCGAACTGCCCGCAGGCTACCGGCACCCCGTCCTGGTCTGCGGCACCGACGGGGTGGGCACCAAGCTCAAGCTCGCCATCGACTGCGGGCAGCACGGCGGCGTCGGCCAGGACCTGGTGGCCATGTGCGCCAACGACGTCCTGGTTTGCGGCGCCGAACCCTTGCTCTTCCTTGACTACTACGCCACCGGCAAGCTGGACGTGGAGGTGGCCGAGGCCGTCATCAAGGGCATCGCCGCCGGCTGCCGGCTGGCCGGCTGCGCCTTGGCCGGCGGCGAAACTGCGGAAATGCCCGGCTTCTACCAAGACGGCGACTATGACTTGGCGGGCTTCTGCGTCGGCTTGGCCGAGCGGGACCGCATCATCGACGGCGCCCGCATAGAAATCGGCGACGCCCTGCTGGGCCTTGCCTCAAGCGGTCCGCATGCCAACGGCTACGCCTTGATCCGGCGCATCCTCCAGGACAAGGGGCTGGCCAACGACGCCACGCTCACCAAAGCCTTGCTGACGCCGACCCGCATCTACGCCCGCCCGGTGCAGGCCCTGCTCGCCGAAGCCGACGTGCGCGGCATGGCCCACATTACCGGCGGCGGCTTCCTTGAGAACCTGCCCCGCATGCTGGCGAACGACGATCTGGCGGCACGGGTCCGTCTTGACGCCTGGAACCGGCCCGACATCTTCAGTTGGCTGCAGCAAGCCGGCGGCATCGAGGAGACCGAGATGCTGCGCACCTTCAACTGCGGCATCGGCTTCGTGCTTTGCGTGCCGGCCCACGAGGCCGAACCAGCGATGCGGCAGCTTGCGGCCCAGGGCGAGCGCGTCTTCCGCATCGGCGAGATCGTGCCCGCCCACACTCCACCGCAGTCCGGGGAGTTGGTTCTAGGCTTCAACGCTCGGAGAGTGCGTCCATGAGCGATCCCGACACTTCCCCGAAAGGGCTTACGTGCAATTGGCCACGCAGCGGCACGGCGGCGCCCGGACGCTGCACAGCGAGGTGCTGGGGCTGACGTTCCGCCAGTTCGGGAAGGAAGTGCGGCTGATGGACCCGGCCACCGGCAAGGATCTGCCCACCCACGACGAGCTGCTGCGCACCCAACGAGTCGGTGCCGCGCGGACAGCGACGGAGATCGCCTGCCGCCGAGCGGCTGAGGAGCGCCAGCGCGCTGCGGAGGCCCGCATCGCGGGATTGGAGGCGCTTCTGGCCCGGCAGCGGGCGGAGCCTTAGGGCCGGGGCAGCGTCACCCCGCGCTGGCCTTGGTACTTGCCGGCCCGGTCCTTGTAGGACACCTCGCAACGCTCATCCGATTGCAGGAAGAGCATCTGCGCCGCGCCCTCGTTGGCGTAGATCTTGGCTGGCAGGGTGGTGGTGTTGGAGAACTCCAAGGTCACGTTGCCCTCCCACTCCGGCTCCAGGGGCGTGACGTTGACGATGATGCCGCAGCGGGCGTAGGTTGATTTGCCGAGGCAAATGGTCAGCACGTCCGCCGGAATGCGGAAGTACTCGACGGTGGAGGCCAAGGCGAAGGAGTTGGGCGGGATGATGCAGACCGGCCCCTGCACATCGACGAAGCTGCGCTCATCGAACGCCTTGGGATCGACGGTGGCGGAGTTGATGTTGGTGAACACCTTGAAGCTGGGCGCACAGCGCACGTCGTAGCCGTAGCTTGAAACGCCGTAGGAGATCACCTTGCCGGCTTCGCCGGCGCGCACCTGGGCCGGCTCGAAGGGTTCGATCATGCCCTTGGCCGCCATCGCCTTGATCCAGCGGTCGGACTTGATGGTCATCAATCCTCGCTCATGCTGATGGTGGTGGCAGGCTCGCCAGCGGCATCCAGCGCCCAAATGCGGGCTGCCGCATGGCGGGCCAAGTCCCGGTACAGTAGGGCGGTGGCGCACTCCGCATCCGCCGCCACCGTGGGCCGGCCGCCATCGGCCTGCTCACGGATGTCCGGGGCCAAGGGCAGTTGGCCCAGAAGGGGCACGCCGAACTCGGCCGCCACCCGCTCGCCGCCGCCGCCGCCGAACACCTCGCTGCGCCCACCGCACTGGGGGCAGGTGAAGAAGCTCATGTTCTCCGCCACCCCCAGCACCGGGATATCGACCTTGCGGAACATCTCAATCCCCTTGCGGGCATCGAGCAGGGCGATGTCCTGGGGGGTGGTGACAATCACCGCGCCGCTGACCGGCGCCTTTTGCGACAGGGTGAGTTGAATGTCGCCGGTGCCCGGCGGCATATCGACGACAAGGTAGTCCAGCGCGCCCCAATCCGTCTGGCCCAGCAGCTGCTGCAAGGCGCCGGTCGCCATGGGGCCGCGCCAGACCATCGGGGTGTTCTCATCGACCAGAAAGCTCATGGACATGGCCTTCAGGCCCCACGCCTTGACGGGCACGAAGAACTTGCCGTCCTTCACTTCCGGACGCCTGCCCGAGGCCACCCCAAGCATCATTCCTTGGCTCGGCCCGTAGATGTCGGCATCCAGCAAGCCCACGGCGGCGCCTTCCCGCGCCAAGGCCAAGGCCAAATTGACCGCGGTGGTGGATTTCCCCACCCCGCCCTTGCCGGAAGCGACGGCGATGAGGTGCTTCACCTGGCCGAAGCCGCGCCCGGACGGCGCCTTGAAGCTCAAGTCCAACTCGATGCTCGGCGCACCGAGAAAGCTGGCCAGACGCTCCGCCAAGGACGCCGCCATTCCCGCCGCCGGATAGCCCAAGGTGGCGGAAACCCGCTGCCCGCTGGACAGCGCGCGCACGCCCAGTTCGCCCCAAGTCCGGTCCAGATAGGGGTCTTTGAATTGCTCAACTCTCATGGGACAGGGGCATGGCCCAATCGCTCAGGTGCGGTGGCGCATTATATCCATACCCCGGCGCGCCCGCTCCGCAGGCGCGTTGACGTTGCGCTCACGCGAAACTCCGCGCCACTTTAGCGAATCGGGTTCCAGTAATTCTCTTGGGGTATAGTGCGCCATCGCTCCCAGCCGCGCCCCTGCCGATGAAACGCCGCATTTTGGTCACCAGCGCCCTGCCCTACATCAACGGCTCCATTCACTTGGGGAACATGCTGGAGCACATCCAGACCGACATCTGGGTGCGCTTCCAAAAGCTGCGCGGCCATGAGTGCCTCTACGTCTGCGCCGACGACACCCATGGCGCCGGCACCATGCTCCATGCCGAGCAGGCTGGCGTCGCCCCGGAGGAGCTCATCGAAGCGATGCGCCAGGAGCACATGCGGGACTTCGCCGGCTTCGGCATTGCGCACGACAACTACCACTCCACGCATTCCGAGGAGAACCGCGCGCTGTCGGAACTGGTCTTCGCCCGGCTGCGCGAGCAGGGCAGCATCTTCACCCGGGACGTGGCCCAGCTCTACGACCCGGAGCGCGGCCTGTTCCTGGCCGACCGCTTCGTCAAGGGCGACTGCCCGCGTTGCGGCGCGGCGGACCAGTACGGCGACAACTGCGATGCCTGCGGCGCCACCTACGACGCCACCGAACTGGGCCGGCCCCGGTCGCTGGTTTCCGGAGCGGAGCCGGTGGTTCGGCAGTCCGAGCACTACTTCTTCGATCTGCCCCAATTCAGCGACATGCTCAAGGGCTGGACCCGCAGCGGCGCCGTGCAGCCGGAAGTGGCCAACAAGCTCGCCGAATGGCTGGACGACGGCCTCAAGCCTTGGGACATCTCCCGAGACGCCCCGTACTTCGGCTTTCTGATTCCGGGCACCCAAGACAAGTACTTCTATGTCTGGATGGATGCGCCAGTGGGCTACATGGCCAGCTTCAAGAACCTGGCCGACGCCCGCGGCGACTTGGACTTCGACGACTTCTGGAAGGCTGGATCCGACACCGAGCTGCACCACTTCATCGGCAAGGACATCGTCAACTTCCATGCCCTTTTTTGGCCAGCGGTGCTCGAAGGGGCCGGCTTCCGCAAGCCGACCCGCATCCACACCCACGGCTTCGTGACCGTCGAAGGGGCCAAAATGGCCAAGTCCCGCGGCACCTTCATCAAGGCCTCGACCTACCTTGAGCACCTGAACCCGGAGTATCTGCGCTACTACTTCGCCACCAAGCTCAACGGCACGGTTGACGACTACGACATCAACTTCGAGGACTTCGTGCAGCGGGTGAACGCCGACCTGGTGGGCAAGGTGGTCAACATCGCCAGCCGCTGCGCCGGGTTCATCACCCGCAACTTCGACGGCGAACTGGCCCCGAAGCTGGCCGACGAAGCCTTATGGCGCCGGTTCGCGGAGGCCTCCGAGTCCATCGCCGAATGCTACGAGGCAGGACAGGTCTCCAGGGCGGTGCGGGAGATCGCCGCCCTGGCCGACCTCGCCAACCAATACATCGCCGAGCGCGAACCTTGGAAGCTGGTCAAGCAGGAAGGTCGCCAAGCCGAGGTGCAGGCGGTGTGCAGCTTGGGCCTCAACCTGTTCCGCATCCTCGCCATCTACCTGGCGCCGATCCTGCCCTCCCTGTCGGAGGCGGTCGCCAAGTTTCTCAACGTGGGCCCGCTGCGCTGGTCCGACATCGACCAACCGCTGCTCGGCGGGCGCATCAACGCCTACCAGGCGCTGCTGACGCGCATGGACCAAAAGCAGGTCGATCGCCTCGTTGAGGCCTCCAAGCCGCAGCCGGAAGCGGATTCCGCAGAGGCTGCCAACGGCGAGGACCGGGGGCCCGCGCTCATCGACATCGAGGACTTCACCAAGGTGCAGCTTAAGGTGGCGCGCATCGCCGAAGCTGAGGCAGTGCCGAAGGCGGACAAGCTGCTGCGCCTGCAGCTGGACCTCGGCGATGACCGCCGGCAGGTTATGGCGGGCATCAAGTCGGCCTATGATCCAGCCGACCTCATCGATCGGCTGGTGGTGGTGGTCGCCAACCTGGCGCCGCGCAAGATGCGTTTCGGCACCTCGGAGGGCATGATTCTCGCCGCCGGGCCGGGCGGCGAGCACATCTTCCTGCTCAGCCCCGACGCCGGCGCCAAGCCCGGGATGGACGTCAAGTAAGGCGATCGCCTTGGCTGACCTCGCCCTGATCCTCGTCGGCGCCCTGCTGGTCAACAACTTCGTGCTGGCCCAATTCCTGGGGCTGTGCCCGTTCCTGGGCGTGACCAGGAGCTTCGCCCCGGCGCTGGCGATGGGCTTGGCCACCACTTTCGTGCTGACCTTGGCGGCGATCGCCTGCCACCTCATCCACCACGCCCTGCTGGCGCCCCTGGGCTTGGAGTGGCTGCGCATCATCGTCTTCATCGTGGTGATCGCCAGCGTGGTGCAGTTCACCGAACTCTACCTGCGCTCCGCCAGCCCGCTACTGCATCGCAGCCTCGGCCTCTACCTGCCGCTCATCACCACCAACTGCGCGGTGCTCGGCGTGGCACTGCTGGTGGCCGGCGAAGGCCTGTCCCTGCCCGGCGCCATCGTCTTCGCCGTCGGCGCAGCCGCCGGATTCAGCTTGGTGATGATGATGTTCAGCGCCATCCGCGAGCGCCTTGAGGGCGCCGACCTGCCCCGGGCCTTCGCCGGGGCGCCCATCGCCCTGGTGACGGCGGGCCTGATGAGCCTCGGCTTCCTCGGCTTCGCGGGACTCGATTGACCGCCATGCTCATCGCCGCCGGGTTGCTGGCCGGCCTGAACCTGATCGCGGGCCTCGCCTTGACCTGGGCGCATTCGCGGCTGCCGGCCAACGACGACGGCCTGATCGACGCCATCGACGCGCTGCTGCCGCAAACGCAATGCGGGCAATGCGGCCACCCCGGCTGCCGCCCCTACGCGGAAGCGCTCGCCAAGGGCGCGCCCTTGGACCTGTGCCCGCCGGGCGGCCAGGAGACCTTCACAGCGCTCAAGGCGCTGCTGGGCCGGGAGGATGGCGCCATACCCCTTGAGCCCAAGCCGGCCGTCGCCCGCGTTCGGGAGCCGGACTGCATCGGCTGCGCCCTGTGCTTGGACGCCTGCCCGGTGGACGCCATCGTCGGTGCATCCGGCTTCATGCACACGGTGGTCGAGCGCCAATGCACGGGCTGCGAACTCTGCCTGCCCGCCTGCCCCGTGGACTGCATCGAACTGGTCGAAATGCCCACCGCCGTCGCGGGCGGCGCATCCCCAATCCGGGCGGTTCCGCCCGATGCGAGTGCGCCTTGCATCGGCTGCAACCGCTGCGAACCGGAGTGCCCCCAATCCCTAGCGCCGCAGCACTTGGTGCGATTGATCCGGGGAGGGCAACTGAACGGCGCTGCGGATGCCGGCTTGGATCACTGCATCGAATGCCGCCTCTGCGACCGCGCCTGCCCGAGCGGCATCCCGTTAGCGCATCTGTTCGGCGCCGCCAAGCGCGAGCTGCGGGTCCGAGATGATCGCCAAGCCCAAGCCACCGCTGCCAAAGCGCGCTTCGACGCCCGCAACGCCCGCCTGCAAGCGGAGCAGTCGGACGCCCGTGACCGCCGGGCACGACGCCTGGCCAGCGGCAACGGCCGCCCCTGGTGAGCGGCACGGGCCGCATCATGTGGTCGGTCAGCGCAGCGCTGCTGCCGGGCTTGGCGGTGCTCAGCGTTCATTTCGGCAGCGGCCATCTGCGCAACATCGCCATCGCTTGGCCACTGGCCTGCGCGCTCGACTGGGCTGCGGCCAAGGCGCGGCAGCGGCCCGCCGACCTAGCCGACGGCTCGGTCACCCTGACGGCCCTGATCTTGGCCTTGGCGCTGCCGCCCGCCGCCGCTTGGCACACGGTCGCCGTCGCCACGGTTGGCGCGGTTCTGCTGGCCCGGCAACTCTACGGCGGCTTGGGCCACAACATCTTCAACCCGGCCATGGCCGGGTACGCCATCGCCCTGGTCTGCTATCCGCTGGCCATGGGCGCCTGGCCGCCGCTGGTGGACGGACACACCGGCGCGACGGCGCTGACGGCGCTCAAGTACCGGGATGGGCTGACCGTGGCCGAAGCCTTCCGCCAAAACCCCGCCTTTGGCCACTTCGGCGGCCGGGCTTGGGAGCAGGCCAGCTTGGCGTTCGCCGCGGGTGGCCTTTGGCTCATGCTGCGCGGCCTGATCGCTTGGCGGGTGGTCGCGGCCTTTCTCGTCACCTTGGCCGCCCTGGCGTTGGTCTTCAACGATGGCGGCAGCTCATCGGGGGCCGGACCGCCGCTGTTCCACTTGCTGTCGGGCGGCACTCTGCTGGCGGCGTTCTTCGTCATCACCGATCCGGTGACCCACCCCGGCAGCTGGCCCGGACAGTGGCTGTTCGGCGGCGTCACGGCGACCATCGCCTTCGTCATCCGCGCTTGGGGCGGCTATCCGGACGGCATCGCCTTCGCGGTGCTGATTGCCAACGCCGCAACGCCGCTTGTCGACCGGGCCTTTCGACAGGGATTCAGGGGGCAGTCCCTTTGGAAGTCACCGTGAAGACGCTGCGTCCGGTGCTTGGCATCAGCGTCATCGGCCTAGGCTGCGGCCTGCTGCTGGCTGGCGTCCATGCGTTGACTGAACCGGCCATCGAGGCCAATCGGTCACGCCACCTCTGGCAACTCGCGCACCAGTTGGTCGGCCACCCATTCGACCCCACGGGCCTGGCATGGCAGGGGGACCAAGTCGATCTGCCGGGGGGCATTTGGCTCAAGCGGTCCGAGATCCAAGGCTACGCCGGGACAATCCACTTGCTGGCGGCCTTCGGCAACGACGGGCGGCTGCTGGGCGCCCGGGTGGCTGAACATCGGGAGACCCCCGGCCTCGGCGACTTCATCGACATCGACAGGAGTCCTTGGATGCGCCGCTTTGCCAACACCCCGCCGCTTGCAGTGGATGCCGTCAGCGGTGCCACCATCACCAGCGAAGCGGTGAAGCGCGGCGTCCGGCAAATGCTCGGCCCAAGGACCGGGCCGCCTGCGGCGCCGAACGCGCCATGAACGGCACGGACACCACTACCGATGGCACGAACGCTGCCGCAGGCGGCACGTTTGCCGACGCCGCCATCCGACGCAATCCGGCGTGGATTCAACTGCTGGGCCTGTGCCCCCTCCTGGCGGTCAGCAACAGCTTGGTCAATGCCTTGGGCTTGGCCTTGGCTAGCGGCTTCGTGATGCTCGGCTCGGCACTGGCCATCTCCACGTTGCGGGCTTGGATTCCGAATCGAGTCCGGCTGCCCTGCTTCGTGCTGGTGATCGCCACCTTCACCACGTTGAGCGTCCTGTTGCTGGAGGCCTACGCCTTCGAGCTCTATCTGCGCGTGGCGCTGTTCGTGCAGATCATCGTCTCCAACTGCATGATCCTCGGCCGGATGGAGGCCTTCGCCAGCCGCCAGCCGCCGTGGCGGGCCTGTCTCGATGCGCTGGGCACCGCAACCGGCTTCGCCATCGCCCTGATCGCCTTGGGCGGCGTGCGCGAGGCCCTCGGCCAAGGCACCCTGCTGGCGGGCATGGAGCACCTGCTCGGCCCCGCGGCCGCGGCTTGGCGAATCGATCTCGGCTTCGGCAGCGCACCCTTCCTGATGGCACTGCTGCCGCCTGGCGCCTTCATCATTGCGGGCCTGCTGCTGGGACTGGGCAACGGCCTGCGCAACCGCCTATCGCCCCAACCTCCAATTGGAACGGACTCAAATGAACACGGAAAAACGAACTCAGGTTTTCGAGAGGCTGAAGGCTGAAAACCCGAAGCCGACCACGGAACTAAGCTACGACACGCCCTTCGAGCTGTTGATCGCGGTGATGCTGTCCGCCCAAGCCACGGACGTCAGCGTCAACCAGGCGACCGGCCCGCTGTTCAAGGTGGCCAACACCCCCACCGCCCTAGCCGCCCTCGGCGTCGAACGGCTGAAGGGCTACATCAAGCGCATTGGCCTGTTCAACACCAAGGCCGAGAACGTCATCAAGACCTGCAAGCTGCTCATTGAGCGACACGATGGCGAAGTGCCCGCCGACCGCGCGGCCTTGGAAGCGCTTCCCGGCGTCGGCCGCAAGACCGCCAACGTGGTGCTCAACACCGCCTTCGGCCAGCCGACGATGGCGGTGGACACACACATCTTCCGCGTCGCCAACCGCACCCGCATCGCCCCCGGCAAGAACGTGCGCGAAGTGGAGGATCGGCTGGTGCGCTGGATTCCAAGGCCCTACCTCAAGGACGCCCACCACTGGCTGATCCTGCACGGCCGCTACATCTGCATGGCCCGCAAGCCGAGGTGCGGGGCCTGCGTGATCGAGGATCTGTGCGAGTTCAAGGAGAAAGTGGGGGATTAGCCCAATCGCAAGGACGTCGATAGTGTTTGACTTCACCAAACACACACATATTATGACGAATAATTTGTAATTTTTCGTGAGTTCAGACATGCAGATTCAGGAACTCGCTACCGAGGTCGGCTTCTCGCCCAATGCCGTGGCGCGGGAGCTGCGAACCACCAAAGCGGAAATCGCGCATACATTGGGGTTGAGCCGGGACGCCCTTTCCCGGGCCTCCCGCATTGGCGCACCCAAGACGCAAACGCGGCTGCGGCAGATGCTGGAAATTCTCAACCGCGTGGAAGGCCTAGTGGGGTCGGCACTTGTGGCCTATGCGTGGTTCCGCTCCGAGCCATTGCCCGGGTTCGCGGACATGACGCCATCCCAGCTTGTTCGAGACGGCAAGGCAGACGGGGTTCACGCGTATCTGGACCAAGTGCTTGATGGCGGCTACGCCTAACGTCCAGCGGAAAAGTGCATCTTCGAGCGGTGGTTTATCGGGCGCACGACCCGCGCTGGGCGTGGACGCCGCTGTCTGGGGAAGGAGCTCGGCGTAGGGGAGGCCGATTCAACCGGCTCGGGGTTGCGACCATGTACCTGTCCTTTTCATCCGCGACCGCCGCGAGAGAGGTCAGCCCCTACTTTCGGCGGATGCAGCCCTTGGTGCTGTGCGCCTACGAAGTGGACATCAGTCCGGTTTTCGACGCACTGGATCCCAATGAACGGGCAACTCAGGCGGTTGACCAACTCGAAATCGACTGCCCAACTTGGCGTGATGAGATGTTCTCCGGCAAGGTGCCCGCCTCCCAAGCGCTCGCAGACCGCCTGATGACTTCTGGTTTCGCTGGAATGCGGGTTGGAAGCTATGCGCTTGGCGCAACTGAACAAGACGTCAATCTTGTGCTCTGGCAGTGGGACAGCAAATTGCCCCGCAAAGTCAGGCTGATAGACGACGAGAATCGTATGGGGCTGAGTTGACCACGCTCCGCCCGCGCAAGGCCGGGAGCCGACATGAGACGCCCGGTCTTCGCCGATCGCTCCCGCCTGACCAGCACCGCGTTCCGAACGCGGATTGGTAGCCGCGACACGGTGGCTCGGCTCGGCTACGACCCCTGCCCGGATGTTCGTTTCGTTGGCGGAAACTGGCAGCCGCCCGCCTATCATCCGCTGCCGATGACGCTCGAGTCGCGGCGGGTGGCGCTGTGCGTGTGGTGGAACGGGCCACCCTGGACCATTCTGCGCAACGCCTCGTTCTTCCTGTGGCGGGTGTGGGACTACGGGCGGGAGCGCGACCGCGACCACGCCGCCGAGCGCATCCCGGAAACGGACTGGATCAGGGCGATTTTCCCAGTCGCCGTCGGCTCGATGCCCACAAGCCTCGCCCTCGGCTCGCCTCGGTAGGTGACGACCACACATGGACAGCGGGCAGCGCCGCACATTATCCTGCTCTCCCACTGTGGAGTTCCAATTCCAGCCCACCAAAGCCTACGCCGAGCTGTCGCCCGAAGCCCAACTGGCGGCCCAGGTTTACGGCGTCGCCCATCCCTACGAGATGTCCCAGGATCTGGTGGCCTCGTTGCTGCGCCGGGCGCAAGTCATGTGCAACGGCCGCTTCGCCGGCGTACAAACCATCAAGCGGGCCAATCGGGAACTGCGCGAGTACGGATGGGTGGCTCAGGTCCACTACCGGGGGGTTGTGGCCTATGACGAGTACTGCCTGGAACTCACCCTAGCCGCGCATCAAGCGGGCAATCTGGCGCCGCTGACCGAGCACTTCCAGCGCCCGGGACACTACGCGTACGCCAGCATCGAGACTTGGAAGCAGACCCAGCTGCGGTGGTGCGTCGCTGCCGAGCAGTTTCAATTGATCGATGCGCTGGCGGTCGATCATCCCCGCCACTGGAGCTTTCTGGGCCATCCGCTGGGCATTCCCTTCGTGGCTCGAATTCCGGAGCAGCATCGCGACCAGGCCATCGCCGGCGTACTCGGCGAGGTCATCGACACCCTGCAGGCGCCAGCCGCCGCGCTGGCGGCATGCCAAGCTCACAGCGCCGATCCAGCCGAGCACGTTGCTGAGGTGGCCTTCATCCACATCCTCCAAGGCCGCTTGGACGAGGCTTGCGTCCTGTTCGACGAATTGCCCGCTGCCGCCCAGGAACGCAAGGCCATCCGCACGGCGCACGCCAGCGCCCATGCCTTGGTCGCCACCTTGCGCGGGGACGACGAGGCCGCCAGCGGCCACATCGAGGCGGCGCTGGCGGCCGAGCGGATCGGCACCCGCAAGCGCAACCTGTTCCCGCCGCACCGCACCTTTCCGCTAGCCCTGCTGGCTTGGGTGCGCAGCAGCGAATTAGCGCCTGCCGGGGAGCTGGACCGCCTGCTGCGCATCAGCGAGTCGCTCACTGAGCACCAAAACCTGCGCCGGGTGGTGATCGCCGCGGCGGCGTCGCGCCTGCAACGGCACAAGGGCCACGTCGGCTGGCATCCCGCGCCCGCAATCAACCAGCTCTGCATCGCGCTAAGCGATCCTTGGCTAAGGGTGCCGGACCTGACGCGGGCGCACGACGCCGAGAGCCGCTGGCGCCTGGCCGATCTGGCGGCAACCAATGGCTACTGGTGGGTCGAAGCGGAGTGCTGCACGTCGATCCGGCGGCAGCCGGAGCTGTTCGGCGCCAAGGCCGCGGAGCGAGCCGGCGAAACCAGCGAAGCGCTGCACAGCCAATTGGGTACCGTCAGCCTCTGCACGGCGGGCGACCCCCTGCCGGATTGGGAGTACTCCTTAAGGGCCTTGGAGGGCTTGGCGGCCAAGGCCCGCAAGACGTCAGGCGATGGCCCGCGGAAGCGGCGGCGCCTCGTGTGGAGCGTAGAGCGCACCAACCCCAACGGCCCGCCGACCATCGCGCCCAGGGAGCAGCGCCTGGGCAAGACCGGCAACTGGACCAAGGGCCGCGTGGTGCCGCTTTGGCGCCTGCGCCACTCCGCCGAGGACTTCGACGGCCTGACGGAGCAGGACCACGCCGCCATTGCCGCCTTTGATAGAGCCGGCTACTGGGAGCGGTCGGACTACCAAGTTGGCTGGGGCGCCTTGCATGCGCTGGCGGGCCATCCCCAATTGCTGATGGGCCACACACCGGTGCAGGTCATGCGCCGGGAGCCAGAACTGATCATTGACGAAGCCCCCGATGGCGGCGCCCGGGTGCGGCTTGAGCCGCACGCCGAGGACGTGAACGTGGATTACGTCGGCCAAACGATCAGCGCCACCCGCTACGAAGTGTGGAAGCTCTCCGACAGCCATCGGCACTTGCGCGCCATCATCCCCGCGGAGGGCCTAAGCCTGCCCACCGGTGCCCGCGGACGGTTCTTCGAGGCGGTTACTGCGCTGGCTGGCGACGTGCAGGTGCAAAGCGCCGCCGGCGAGGACTCCGGCGCTCCCGAAGTCGAAGCCGACCCCAACCCTTGGCTGCGCCTGGAGCCCACTGGCGACGGCTTGACCGTCGATCTGTTGGTGGAGCCGGTCCCGGAGTCGGCCATTTACCTGAGCCCGGGCGCGGGCAGCGCCACCGTGTTCGCCGTGCAGAACGACGCAACGGTGCGGGCACAGCGCAGCTTGGCGGCGGAACGCGAGGCGGCCGAGACGCTCATCGATAGCTGCCCCATGCTGCGCGGCATCGACGCCGGGCAGGCGGGCGACTGGAGCCTGGCCCTAAGCGAACCGCAGGACTGCCTGACGCTGCTGGAGCAGCTCAACGCCGCCCAGGCCCGCTGCCTATGGCCGCAGGGTGAGCCGTTCAAGATCGTCGCCCGAGCCAGCAGCGCCTCCCTGAACCTCTCCATCAAGCGGGCCGCCGATTGGTTCTCCGCATCCGGCGAGGTGCGCTTTGACGAACGCGAGGCCTTGACCCTGCGGCAGATCTTCGCGTTGCTTGACGAAAACCCGGGTTCCCGGTTCCTGAAGATGGGCGAGAGCGGATTCCTGGCGCTCAGCAGCGCCTTCCGCCGCCAGCTGGATGACCTGCGCAGCCTCTCGTCACCCGCGGCCGGCGATGCTGTGCGCATGCATCCGTTGGCGACGCTGGCCTTGGACGAGCTCATCGCCGACGCCCAGGTGAGCACCGATGCCGCTTGGCGCGAGCAGCGCTGCCGGCTCGACGAAGCCCAAGCCTTCGATCCGGCCCTGCCCAGCACCTTGCAGGCGGACCTTCGCCCCTACCAACGGGAAGGCTACGAGTGGCTGGCGCGTCTCAGCCAATGGGGTGCGGGCGCTTGCCTGGCCGATGACATGGGCCTTGGCAAGACGGTGCAGACCCTGGCCCTGCTGCTGCACCGGGCCCCGGACGGCCCGGCGCTGGTGGTGGCGCCAACCTCGGTGGTGGCCAACTGGATCGACGAGGCGCGCCGTTTCGCGCCCACCTTGAAGGTGGCCACATACGGCGGCGCGGCCGCATCGCGCGGCGAACAGTTGGACGACCTTGGCCCCTTCGACTTGGTGGTGACCAGCTACGGCCTGCTGCAGAACGACATTGACAAGCTGGCCGCAGTGCCCTGGCGTAGCGCCGTCCTTGACGAGGCGCAAGCCATCAAGAACCCCGCCACCAAACGGGCCAAGGCGGTGCGGCGGCTGCAGGCGGACTTCCGCCTGATCACCACCGGCACCCCGATTCAGAACAACCTGATCGACCTGCACTCGCTGTTCAGCTTCATCAACCCGGGCCTGCTCGGCTCCTTGGAGCACTACCGGCGCCACTTCGCATCGCCCATCGAACGCGGCGGCAACACCGACGCCCGCAGCCGCCTGCGGCGCCTGATTGCGCCCTTCATGCTGCGCCGCCTGAAGGCCGACGTGCTCGACGACCTGCCGGAACGCACCGAGATCACCCTGCACGTGGAGATGTCGCCCAACGAGGCGGCCCTGTACGAGGCGCTGCGGCAGCGGGCGGTGGAGGATTTGGAAGTCGCGCCGAGCGACGACCAGGGCGAAGGCTCGCGCCGCCTGGAGGTGCTGGCCCATCTCACCCGCCTGCGCCTGGCCTGCTGCAACCCGAAGCTGGTGCGCGAGGCCGGCGCACCGGAGAGCGCCAAGCTCAGGATGTTCCGGGAGCTGATCGAGGAACTGCGCGAGAACCGCCACAAAGTGCTGGTCTTCTCCCAATTCGTCACCCACTTGAAGCTGCTGGAGGAGGCCGTGCGCGAAGCCGGCATCCCCTACCAGTACCTCGACGGGAGCACTCCCGCCAAGGCCCGCGCCAAGCGCGTTGCCGCCTTTCAAGCCGGCGAGGGCGACCTGTTCCTGATCTCCCTGAAGGCCGGCGGCACCGGCCTGAACCTCACCGCCGCCGACTACGTCATCCACATGGACCCGTGGTGGAACCCGGCGGTGGAGGACCAGGCCTCGGACCGCGCCCACCGCATCGGCCAGACCCGTCCGGTGACCATCTACCGCTTGGTGGCAAAGGGCACCATAGAGGACCAAATCGTCGAACTCCACCACCACAAGAAGGACTTGGCCGACCGCCTGCTGCAGGACGCCGACGCGCCGGCGCGGCTGAATGCGGAGGAGCTGCTCGAACTGCTGCGGCAGCCGATGACGTAACGGAACCCATCTGATGCTGGCAAGCCAGCCGCTCCAGCCAGACCTTGGATCGAGGGCGTCCCGCCCATAAGGGTTAACTTGTTTGGACCTTCGAGATTGAAGCGGTCCAAATGCTCGAAAAAGTGATTTCCCGCAGCGACTCAGCCGTTGATGTCACTCCCGCCCTGTGCGGGTCCAGAAACATCTCGAACCTGACTCGCGCAAACGCTGCGTCGTTTGGGTATAAAGCGCCGATGAGCCAGTACGTCGTCCTGCATCCCTCCCATCCCCAGCGGCGGCTCCTCGAGGGTGCCGCCAGGATCATGCGCGCCGGTGGGTTGGTGGTCTATCCCACCGACACCACCTACGCCCTGGGCTGTCAAATCGGCGACAAGGCGGCGCTCGACCGCATGCGGCGGCTGCGCCAACTCGGCAACCGGCACTTCTTCACCCTGTGCTGCCGCGACCTGTCGGAAATATCCAAGTACGCCCGGGTGGACAACCGCAACTATCGAGTCCTGAAGCGGCACACGCCGGGGCCGTTCACCTTCCTGCTGCCGGCCACCCGCGAGGCGCCGCGCCGCCTGGTGCATCCGAAGCGCAAGACCATCGGCTTGCGGGTGCCCGGCAACGCGATTGCCTTGGGCCTGATTGAGGCGCTGGGCGAACCCATGATGACCACCACCATGCGCTTGCCGGGGCAGGAGGCGCCCCACACGGATGCCGACGCCATTCGCGAGGCGTTCGAGCTCGGCGTGGACCTGATCCTCGACGGCGGCCATGCGGGCATCGAGCCCACCACGGTGGTTGACCTCAACGGCGATCCGCCGACGGTCGTTCGCGAAGGCGCCGGAAAATTGCAATAGGCCAACGCTGTGGCCATACTTTCCCGAACGCCGCATCCGGCGACGGCTCTCCCATCCGTGGAATCTGGCTAGATGATCAACCGAGCGAGCTCCGCAACCCCAAGCCAAGGCGGGGCGCCTGCATCCCAAAGTGCGCCGCATGGGCTCTGAGGGCACGGGCAGACGGGTGCTTTCCGGCATGCGGCCCACCGGCCGGCTGCATCTCGGGCACTACCACGGCGTGGTCAAGAACTGGGTCGCGCTGCAGCAGGAGCATCAATGCTGCTTCTTCGTCGCCGATTGGCATGCGCTCACCACCGGCTACGACGACACCGGCGAGCTTGAGCGGCACAGCTTCGACATGGTGGTGGATTGGCTGGCCGCGGGCGTCAACCCTTCGGCGGCGGTCATCTTCATCCAATCCAAGGTGCCCGAGCACGCTGAGCTGCATCTGCTGCTGTCGATGATCACCCCCGTCAGTTGGCTCGAGCGGGCGCCGAGCTACAAGGACATGCAGGCGCGGCTGAACGACCGGGACTTGGCCACCTACGGCTTTCTGGGCTACCCGGTGCTGCAGGCGGCGGACATCCTGATCTACCGGGCCGGCGGCGTGCCGGTGGGCGCGGACCAGGTCGCCCACGTGGAGCTCTGCCGGGAGATCGCCCGCCGCTTCAACCACCTCTTTGGCCGGGAGTCTGATTTCGAGGCGCGCTGCGAAGCCGCCTTGCGCAAGATCGGGCGCAAGGCCTCGCGGCTTTACGGTGGCCTGCGCAAGGCCTTTCTGGAGCAAGGCGATGGCGAGGCCTTGGCCCGCGGGCGCGCTTTGCTGGCCGAGCAGCGGAACCTGTCGGCCGGCGACCGCGAGCGACTGCTCGGCTATCTTGAGGGCAGCGGGCGCACCATACTGCCGGAACCCGAGGCGCTGCTCACCGAGCAACCCAAGGTGCCCGGGCTCGACGGCGAGAAGATGTCGAAGTCCTATGGGAACACCATCTCCCTGCGCGAGGCGCCCGATGCGGTGGCGCGCAAGGTGCGGGGCATGAAGACCGATCCGGCCCGGGTGCGCCGCAGCGATCCCGGCGAGCCGGGCAACTGCCCCGTGTACAGCCTGCACCGGATCTACTCCGATCCCGCCACCCTGGATTGGGCGGCGGCGGGCTGCCGCAGCGCCGGCATCGGCTGCGTGGATTGCAAAGCGCCCCTCATAGACGCCATCAACGCCGAGCAGGCGGTGATGATCGAACGGGCCCGGCCGTTCGAGGAGCAGCCGGATTTGGTGCGCGGCGTCCTGCAGGAGGGTTCGGAGAAGGCTCGGAGCCTCGCACGGGAAACCCTTGACGACGTGCGCGCCAACATGCGGATTGCGCATCAATGAGCGCCGACTCCAAGTCGGTGGAGGCGCTTGCCATCGTCGATGGCCAGGCGGTCGATAAGCTGCCTGCGGATCTCTACATACCGCCGGACGCCCTGGTGGTGTTTTTGGAGACCTTCGAGGGGCCGCTTGACCTGCTGCTCTACCTGATTCGGCGCCGCAACCTCGACCTGCTCGAGCTCAGCGTCGCCGAGATCACCGACCAGTACATGGGCTACATCGACCTGATGGTGGAGCTCAAGCTGGACCTCGCCGGGGAGTACTTGGTGATGGCCGCCACCTTGGCGGAGATCAAGTCGCGCCTGCTGTTGCCGCGCCAGGAGGATGCCGAGGAGGAGGACGACCCGCGCATGGCGCTCATCGAGCGCCTGCAGGACTACGAGCGCATCAAGGCGGCGGCGCGCCAAATCGGCGATTTGCCGCGCATGGAGCGGGACATCTTCCCCTTGAGCCCGGAACGCCCGGAGCGGGTCCGCGAACGCGCCCACCCGCAAGTGGACCTGCGGGAGGTGCTGGCCGCCTTGGTGGACGTCATGCGCCGCTCCCAGGCGTTTCAACACCACGCCGTGCGCCAGGAGCCGCTGTCGGTGCGCAGCCGCATGGCCAACGTGCTGGCGGCGCTCAACCAAGCCAAGGCGTTCGTGCCGTTCACCCAGCTGTTCAAGCCGGAGGAGGGACGGGCGGGCGTGGTGGTCACTTTTCTGGCCATCACCGAACTGCTGCGCGAGGGCATGGCCGAGTTGACCCAAAGCGGGCCGTTTGCGCCCATCTACCTGCGCGCGGCCAGCGAAGCGGTTCCCGCTGAGCCGCCATGAACGCGCAGCTCGACGCGGACCAGTTGAAGCGCATCGTCGAGGCGGCTTTGATGGCCGCCGCCGAACCGCTGTCCGTCAACCGCGTGGCGGCGCTGTTCAGGCCGGGCGAGCTCGACCCCGAGGCGGGCCGCAAGCAAATTCGGGACACCTTGGCCACGTTGGCCGAAGAGGCCGAAGGCCGCGGCTACGAACTCAGGCAAGTGGCCTCGGGCTACCGCTTTCAGATTCGTCAAGGCTTGAGCCCCTGGGTCAGCCGCCTGTGGGAGGAGAAGCCGCCCCGCTACAGCCGCGCCCTGCTGGAGACCCTGGCCTTGATTGTTTACCGCCAGCCGGTCACCCGCGCCGACATCGAGTCCGTCAGGGGGGTGGCGGTCGGCCAGAACATTCTGCGCACCCTGCTGGAGCGGGGCTGGATTCGCGTGGTCGGCCAGCGGGAAGCGCCGGGGCGCCCGAATCTCTACGGCGCCACACGGGGCTTCCTCGACTACTTCAACCTGCGCAGCTTCGACGACTTGCCCCCGCTTGAGGAAATCGAGCGCAAGATTGAACGGGAGCTCGGGCAATTGGCCAAGCCCATCGCGAATGAGCAACCGGCCAACGCAAGCGATGGCGGCTCGGCAGCCGAGACCGGGGAGGGCGAATCCCAGCCGAGCGCTGTTGAGGCGGTTGCGCTCGCGGAAGTGGTGCAGCTACCCACTGCCCGGGACTGACTGCGATGGCCGACGCGCCGCTCCGGCAAGCGCTTGGGGAGCCTGTGATCAAGTCCCGTTCGCGCAGCGCTTCACGGCCCGATGACGGAATTGGGGCCGGAGAGGGGAGCCGATGACTCGCAAGCGCAGCCGAACCGGACAGGCAGGCGCCGTGAAGCGCCCTTCGGGAGCGTCTGCGGGACGCGCTGGCCGCGTTGCGCCTCCTTCCGTGGAGGGGCATGCCACTGCTCGTCGTCGTGCTTTGCCAGCCCAGCCCGAAGGCCGCTCTGAGCTTCTAGGACTTGATCAGGGGCTCCCCAGGCTGCACAAGGCCTTGGCCGAGATGGGCCACGGCTCGCGGCGCCAAATCGAGCAATGGATCGCCGATGGCCGCGTGTCCGTCAACGGGACGCCCGCGCGATTGGGCCAGCGCGTCGAGCCGGGTGACGCCATCGCGCTCGATGGCAAGCCGCTCTCCGGCCAGCGTCCCGGCACCTCCAGAGTGCTGGTCCTCAACAAGCCGGAAGGCCTGGTTTGCACCCGCCGCGACCCGGAAGGCCGCCGCACCGTGTTCGACAGCCTGCCCCGCCTGCGCCAAGGACGCTGGATTGCCGTGGGCCGCCTTGACATCGCCACCACCGGGCTGCTGGTGCTGACCAATGACGGCGCCCTCGCCCACCGCATGATGCACCCATCCACCGGGCTCGACCGGGAGTACGCCGTGCGCGCCTACGGACGCCTGGATGACGCTTGGATGCAGCGGCTCATCGACGGGGTGGTGATCGACGGCGAGCGCTACGCCTTCACGGACCTCCGCTACTACGACGGCAAGGGCCGCAACCACTGGTACCACGTTGCCTTGATGGACGGCAGGAACCGCGCCGTGCGCAAGCTGTTTGAACGCGCCGGCCTGACCGTGAGCCGCCTCAAGCGCGTGCGCTTCGGCCCCGTCGTCCTGCCCGCAACGCTGCCGCGGGGGCGATTCGCCGAGTTGGGGCCCGCCGACCTCAAGGCGCTGTACAGCTTGTTGAAGCTGGCCCCTGAGTTGCCCCGCCACCCGCCTCGCCGCAAGGACCAAGCCACGATGCTGATCCCGTATCCGGAGTTGGGAAATCCCTAACCTCACGGGGCCATGGGTTCCAACAGCCCGCCGAGCAGACCGGTCCGACCAACATCGAACTGGCGCAAGGAGCTCCGCCAAGAAGTGGTATGTTAGGCGGATGATGGGGTGCCAGCCGGAAAGTTCGGGCGCTGCGGCTTGCGCACGGGAGGGGTGGCCATGAAGCGCAGGCTGCCCATAGGCATCCAGACCTTCCGCGAGGTTCGGGAGGACGGCCACTACTACGTGGACAAGACGCCCCACATCGAACGCCTCCTGGGCGACGGCAAGCACTTCTTCCTGTCCCGTCCCCGGCGGTTCGGCAAGAGCCT
>JAPOTD010000023.1:38398-134851 GCA_026709365.1 Gammaproteobacteria bacterium | reverse complement strand
GGCCCATCACCTCCAAAACGAAGTCCTTGGTTGAGGTCTCGGCCATCGAGGCCACGTCCAAGGCCGCCTCCCGGGTGGAGACGGCCACGTACTTCGCCACCGAGCCGAAGCCGGGGCAGGAGTCGGTGAAGGGCAGGTCGTTGTCCACCGTCTTGGGGATGCCGATGGCCGTGATGGCATAGCCGAGCCGCTCGCCGATCAGCGACACCTTGTGCGCCGTGTCCTGGGAGTCGCCGCCGCCGTTGTAGAAGAAGTAGCGTATGTCGTGAGCGGCGAAGACCTCGATCAGGCGCCGGTACTGCCGCTCGCTCTCGTCAATGGACCGCAGTTTGTAGCGGCAGGAGCCAAAGGCCCCGCCAGGCGTGTGCCGCAACGCGGCGATGGCGGCGTCGGGTTCCCGGCCGGTATCGATCAGCTCCTCCTTGAGCGCGCCGAGAATGCCGTTGCGGCCGGCGAAGACGGTGCCGATGCGAGCGCTTTCCTGCCGAGCCGCCTCAATGAGGCCGCAAGCCGTGGCGTTGATGACTGCGGTGACGCCCCCCGACTGGGCGTAGAAGGCGTTGGCTTGGGTCATGTCGGTTTCCTGATGGCAGACGTTGAGTTGGGCATTTCAGCAAATTCCGCTGCCGAGTCCAAACGCGCCTCTCGCCCAAGGGGCGAAAGGCGGTTGGACTTTCGCTGCGCGAAACTCCGCACCGGTTGCCTGAGTCAGGTTCGATGTGTTTCTGAGCCCGCAAACGAGTCGGAACGCGCCGCCTGTTGACTAACGGGTTGCGGAACCTGATAAAGCCCTCCGGTTGGCAAGTGACGATCATGGGCTGAATCAACGATGGACCCCATCAGCCAGGCCGCAATCGGTGCAGTTGCGCCGCAAGCCGTTCTGAAGCGGGAGAAGATCCGCGTCGCCGCGCTGCTCGGCTGTTTGGCGGGCCTGGCGCCGGACCTGGATGTGCTCATCCAGTCGCCCACCGACCCGCTGCTGTTTCTCGAATACCACCGCCAGTTCACCCACGCCCTGACGTTCGTGCCGCTGGGAGCGGCCATCGTCGCCTTGGCCCTGCACGGGTTCGCGCGGCGACGGCTGCGATTCCGGGAGACCTATCTGGCCTGCCTGCTTGGCTACGCCACCCACGGCCTTCTGGACGCCTGCACCTCCTATGGCACGCTGCTCCTGTGGCCGTTTTCGGACGAACGGGTGGCTTGGAATAATGTCTCCGTCGTGGATCCGCTGTTCACCCTGCCCTTGCTGAGCCTAGCCATCCTGGCCGCCGTGTGGCGAAGGCGGGCCTTTGCCATCGCCGGGCTGGTCTGGGCGCTGGGGTACCTCGCCTTCGGCGCCGTCCAGCACCAGCGGGCCGAGGCGGCGGGCGCGCGGCTGGCAGCGGAGCGGGGCCATGATCCCGTTCGCCTTTCCGCCAAGACCGGGTTCGGCAATCTGCTGGTCTGGAAGGTGGTGTACGAACACGACGGGCGCTTCCACATCGATGGCATCCGAACCGGCTGGGCGGTGATCGCCTGCCCGGGCGCCACTGCGGTGCGCCTCGACCTGCGCCGCGACTTCCCTTGGCTCGATCCCGACAGCCAACAGGCCTTGGACGTGGAGCGGTTCCGTTGGTTCTCCAGCGACTATCTTGCCCGCGATCCTAAACTGCCTAACCGGATCATCGACGTGCGCTACTCCGTGGTGCCCAACACCGTCGATCCGCTTTGGGGCATCGATCTGGACCCCGGCGCCGCGCCCAACAGCCACGTCGGCTACTTTGCGGACCGCCGGGCTCGGGCGGAGCAAACGGACGCCTACTGGCGGCTGCTGACGGGCGAGGATTGCCCCGTGCGGGTCGGTGCGCCCAGGGGCGAACAGGCCGGGCATCCAGCCCCAAGCGTCACCACGGCCCTCGGTTCAGCGATGCCTGCGGGGCAAGAGCCGTGCCGTGATTGAGGCTAGTAGAGTTGCCGCAAGTCCATTCCCGCGTAGAGTTCGGCGACCTGCTCGCCGTAGCCGTTGAAGGGCAGGGTGGGGATGCGGTTGGGACTGAACAGGGTGCTCGGCAGGCGTCGTTCGGTGGCTTGGCTCCAGCGGGGGTGATCGACCTGGGGGTTGACGTTGGCATAGAAGCCGTACTCCTGGGGAGCTAGGATGTTCCAAGTGTTGCGAGGCTGTTTTTCGGTAAAGGCGATCCGCACGATGGACTTGACCGACTTGAAGCCATACTTCCAAGGCACCATCAAGCGCAGCGGGGCGCCGTTCTGGTTCGGCAGGGGCTTGCCGTAAACGCCCGTGACCATCAGCGTTAACGGGTGGTAGGCCTCGTCAAGGCGCAGGCCCTCCACGTAAGGCCAGTCGATGCCGCTGAACAGAGACCGTTGGCCGCGCATCTCGCTGGGCCGGTGCAGGGTGGTGAACTGCACGTACTTGGCGCTGCCCTCGGGTTCGAATTGAGCCAGAAACCGAGCCATCGGAATGCCCGTCCAAGGCACCACCATGGACCAGGCCTCCACGCAGCGGAAGCGGTAGATGCGCTCCTCCTCGGCCAAGCCCTGGGTCACGTCCTCCAAGGCGAACCGCCCCGTCTTGGCTGCCTTGCCCCGAACCTCCACCGTCCAAGGCTCGATGGTCATCTCATGGGCGTAGCGGGCCGGATCGCCCTTGTCCGTGCCGAATTCATAGAAATTGTTGTAGCTGGTGACGATCTCCTCCGGGGTCAGCGCCTCGCCGCGTTCGCTGGTCTTGCCCTGGTAGGGGTCGTTGGCCGCAGCGTTGGGCGGCACAAGGCTTGCGCCGGCCCCCAAGGCGAGCGCCTTGACGAAGCGACGCCGCGACTGGAAGGCCGCCTCGGGGGTGATTTCCGACGGCGCTATGTCGATGGCGGGCTTGATGAGCACGGCAAGCTCCTTAAGCTTAGGGTTGGCTAACGACGCGCAAGGCCGCGCCCCGGAAAACGCCCGTCATTCGGGCTTCTGCCGACGCAGCCAGCTCCAGGCGAACTGGGCCGGCGCCGACAGGGCGTAGCCGACGGACAGCAGCAGCAGAATGCCGGGCGGGTCGGCCAGCAGCACGGCGAAGGACAGCACCACCAGCACGAGGGCCACGAACGGCACCCGGCCCTTCAAGCCGAGTTGCTTGGCCGAAAAGTAGGCCAAATTGGACACCATCAGCAAGGCGACGGCCACCATGACTACGCCCATCGCGGACGCGACGAACAGGTTGGGTGGGCCGGCGATCTGCTCCTGCCCGACCCAGAGGGTGCAGGCCACGACTGCCGCCGCCGCCGGCGACGGCAAGCCAGTGAAGCTGGACAGGTCGTTGTGGGTGTTGAAACGCGCCAAGCGCAGGGCGGTGCAGGCGATGTAGAGGAAGGTGAGCACCAAACCCACTTGGCCCAAGCTGGACAGGCCCCAGGAGAAGGCCACGAAAGCCGGCGCGACCCCGAAGGCCACGAGGTCGGAAAGGCTGTCGTACTGCGCCCCGAACTGGCTCTGGGTGCGGGTCAGCCGGGCGATGCGGCCATCGGCGGTGTCGAGCGCGATGGCGGCCAGAATCGCCAGCACCGCGGCGCCAAACCGGCCGTTGATGCCGGCGATGGTGGCATAGAAGCCGGAGAACAGAGCGCCCGTGGTGATGACGTTGGGCAGCAGGTAGATGCCGCGACGGCGGGCGCTGGCCGGCCCGCCTTCCTTGGCCGGAGCAGCCGACGCCGCTTCTTCAACGGCCCTCAACTGAGGCTTGTCCGATTTTTCCATGGTGCCGATGGTGCCACTGGCAAGCCAAGCAAATCAATCAGTTCCTCGTCCGGTCAACAAGGCGGTTTTCCTGAATCCAAGGCATCATGCCGCGCAGCCGCTCGCCGACCTGCTCGATGCCGTGCTGGGCGATCAGTCGCCGCCGCGCCTTGATGCCCGGCGCCCCGGCCTGGTTCTCGGTGACGAACTCCCTAGCGAACTGTCCGGTCTGGATTTCGCTCAGCATGCGCTTCATTTCAGCCTTGGTCTCGTCGGTGACGATGCGTGGCCCGCGGGTCAGGCCGCCGTATTCGGCGGTGTTGGACACCGAGTACCACATGTTGGCGACGCCGCCCTCGTAGAACAGATCGACGATCAGCTTGAGTTCGTGCAGGCACTCGAAATAGGCCATCTCCGGCGCGTATCCAGCTTCCACCAAGGTCTCGAAGCCGGCTTGCACCAGCGCCGCGGCACCGCCGCAGAGCACCGCCTGCTCGCCGAACAGGTCGGTTTCGGTCTCCTCGCGGAAGGTGGTGGCGATGATGCCCGCCCGCCCCGCGCCGATGGCGCTGGCGTAGGAGAGGGCGATGTCCCGGGCCTGACCGCTGGCGTCCTGGGCGACGGCGATCAGGCTCGGCACGCCGCCGCCCGCGGCATAGGTGGAGCGCACCGTGTGTCCCGGCCCCTTGGGCGCGATCATGATGGCATCGAGGTCCGGCCGCGGCTCGATCAGCTCAAAGTGGATGTTGAAGCCATGGGCGAAGGCGATGGCGCCTCCTTCCTTGAGGTTCGGCTCGATCTGCTTGGCATAGATGCCTTGCTGCAGCTCATCCGGGGTGAGCACCATGACCAGGTCCGCATCGGCCACCGCGTCGGGTACCTCGCGCACCTCGAAACCCGCAGCCTGGGCCTTGGGAGCGGAGCCTGAGCCGGCGCGCAGGCCGACGACCACATGGCCAACCCCGGAGTCGCGCAGGTTGTTGGCATGGGCGTGGCCTTGGGATCCGTAGCCGATGACGGCGATGCGGGTCTTTTGGATGATGGAGAGGTCGGCGTCCTTGTCGTAATAGACTTGCATGGTCAATCCTGTTGGTTGGAGTCTGTGTTGGCGGCGCGCAGGAGAGCTAAACGCTCAGCACCTTCTCGCCGCGGCTGATGCCGGACACGCCGGAGCGCACCACCTCGATGATCGCGGAGCGGTCCAGAGCGCGGAGGAAGGCATCAAGCTTGCCGCTCTCCCCGGTCAACTGCACGGTGTAGGCGGCGGCGGTCACATCGACGATCTGGCCGCGGAAAATGTCGCAGGTGCGCTTGACCTCCGCCCGCTCCGCCCCTTGGGCGCTGATCTTGACGAACATCAGCTCCCGCTCCACGCAGGCGGCCTCGTGCAGATCGAGCACCTTGACCACTTCAATCAGGCGATTGAGGTGCTTGGTGATCTGCTCGATCTTCTCGTCGGAGCCGTCGGTGCTCAGGGTCACGCGGGACAGGGTGGCGTCCTCCGTGGGGGCCACGGTCAAGGTCTCGATGTTGTAGTTGCGCTGCGCGAACAGCCCCACCACCCTGGAGAGGGCGCCCGGCTCGTTCTCGAGCAGCACGGCCAGCACCCGGCGGTTCACATGTAGTCTCCCTGCTGGCTGGTGGTGACCTTGTTCAGGACCATGTCGCACATGGATCCGCCCTTGATGGCCATCGGATAGACGTGCTCGTCGGGGTCCACCCAAACGTCCACCAACACCGCCTTGTCCTTCAACTTGGCGCTGAAGGCCTCGTCCATGGCGGGGTCCAAGTCGCCGGCATGGTCGATGCGCATGCCCACGTGGCCGAACGACTCCGCCAGCGTCTTGAAGTCCGGCAGGGAGTCGCTGTAGGTGCTCTGGGAATGACGGCCGCCGTACTGCATGTCCTGCCACTGCTTGACCATGCCCAGCGCCTGGTTGTTGAGGCAGATGATCTTGATCGGCAGGCCGTACTGCAGGCAGGTGGACAGCTCCTGCATGTTCATCATGAAGCTGCCCTCGCCGGTCACGCAGGCCACCGTCGCCTCGGGGTAGGCAAACTGCGCGCCCATGGCCGCCGGCAGCCCAAAGCCCATGGTGCCAAGGCCTCCGGAGTTGATCCAGCGACGCCCCTCGGGGAACTTGTAGTGCTGTGCGGCAAACATCTGGTGCTGCCCCACGTCACTGGTGACGTAGGCTGCGCCCCCGGTGGTCCGGTACAGGCTCTGAATCACCTGCTGCGGCAGGATGACGCCATCCTCCCGGGGCTTCATGGCGTGGTCGAGCCCGTAGGCATCGCGCCACCCGCGGATTTGGCGCCACCATGCCTTGCCGGCATCGCCCCCTTCCTGCTGCTTGGAGCGCTTGGCGAGCTCCGCTTCAACCAGCGGATCAAGCTCCTCCAGCACGCTGCGCGCATCGCCGACGATGGGGATGTCGGCATTGATGATCTTGGAGATGGACGCCGGGTCCACATCGACGTGGATGATCCGCGCTTCGGGGCAGAACTTGTCCGGGTTGTTGGTGACCCGATCGTCAAAGCGGGCACCGACCGCAAAGATGAGGTCCGCATGGTGCATGGCCATGTTGGCCTCGTAGGTGCCGTGCATGCCCAGCATGCCGATGAACTGCGCATCATCACCGGGAAAGGCGCCCAACCCCATCAGGGTGTTGGTGACCGGCGCGCCCAGGCGGCGGGCGAGCCGGGTGAGCGCCGGGCCGGCATTGCCCTGCACCACGCCGCCGCCGCTGTAGATGATGGGCCGCTGCGCTTCGATCAGCGCCTTGGCCGCCTTGCGCAATTGGCGCCCGTTGCCCCGTTTGGCCGGCTTGTACGAGCGCAGGCTGACCGACTCCGGGTAGTCGTAAGCCGCCGTGATGGCCGGATCGGTGGTGTCCTTGGGCACGTCGATGACCACTGGGCCGGGCCGCCCGGTGGTGGCGATGTGGAAGGCGGTCTTGATCGTGCGCGGAATCTCGGCGCAGTCCCGGACCAGGAAGCTGTGCTTCACCACCGGCCGGGAGACGCCAACCATGTCGGTTTCCTGAAAGGCGTCGGTGCCGATCTGCGCAGTCGGCACTTGGCCGGAAATGACGATCAAGGGGGTCGAATCCATGTAGGCGGTGGCGATGCCGGTGACGGCATTCGTGGCGCCGGGGCCGGAAGTGACCAGCACCACGCCGGGCTTGCCCGTGGCCCGGGCGTAGCCGTCGGCCATGTGGGTGGCCGCCTGTTCGTGACGCACCAGGATGTGCTCCACCTTCTGCTGCCTGAAGATGGCGTCGTAGATGTGCAGCGCCGCCCCGCCCGGATACCCGAACAGGTACTCCACCCCTTCATCCTGCAGCGCCCGCACCAGCATGTCGGCGCCAGACAACGTCTCGCTCATGGCAGCAGCCTTGGATCCTTTGGTTAACCAATTGATTTCGATGAATTTTTTGCGCTCTTTAGCGCACAGAAATGCGTATTTTTGGGGTTTAGGTGGCGGCTGTCAAATTCGGCGCACGACCAACCGCAAATCTCATGTTGGCCAGTGACCGTTTGGCCTTAAGGATGCCCTGACGCCGAAACCGCCATGTGGAGCGAGAATTCGGGGACGGGACGCCCTCCGAGGGACCCCGCGCCGGAGTGGGCATCTGGCCCTCGATTGGGTAACGGAGGGCGGGTTTGATCCAAAATGGGAATTGCTGCACGACCAAGCCAAAGCGTCCGACGGCATTCATCCCTCGCGCAAGCACCTGTCAGCCAATGATGTGACCGTATCGGCAAACACCGCCAACCCATTCCTCACCGATCAGTGGCCTCAGTGGTGGTTTCCGCTCTGCTTCCCCGCTGGATCAGAAAGTCGCGGAAGCTGGGGATGGGGCATAGGTACTGCCAGGCCGACGACGGAAAGTCCGAAAATAAAACAGCGAGTGCTGCGCCACTCCACTCAGAAAAACAGCGACTTACCGAGGTGCAAATCAAGCGGCAACCCCTCCCATTCCAAACGACCCCCTGCACTCCCGCACAAGTCCCGAAAGGCAATGCCGCACGGCGCGATGAAGTGGACTTAGAGCGCGGGCCATCCCCAACGATGCTGACAGCTTGGGCAGTACACCGTGGCTCGCCCACCGAGGCGTTGGTTCCGCAGCGCTGCGCCGCAGCGCCGGCAAGGCTCGCCGGCCCGCCCGTAAACGTTCAGCTGCTGCTTGAAGTAACCGGGCTTGCCGTCGCTGTTGACGAAGTCGCGCAGGGTGGTGCCGCCGACGGCGACCGCATGGGCCAGCACCTGCTTGATGGCCGCGGCAAGATTGGTCCAAGCCGTCAAGGTCAGCCGGCCCGCTGCCACCGAGGGGCGAACGCCCACCAGGAACAGAGCTTCCGCCGCATAGATGTTGCCCACGCCCACCAGAATGCGGCTATCCATGATGAAGCTCTTGACCGCCACTTTGCGTTTGCGGGCCTTGTCCTTGAGATAGCGGCCGCTGAGGCCAGCGCCCAGGGGTTCGACGCCGAGGTGGGCGAGCAGCGGATGGGGCGGCGCGCCCGCCGGGTGCCAAAGCACGCAGCCGAAGCGGCGCGGGTCGTTGAGGCGCACCGAGGCGGCGCCGAAGTCCAAGTCCACATGGTCGTGCCGCAGGGGGTTCTCCGGCGCCGTCAACAGGCGCAGGCTGCCGGACATGCCCAGATGCACCAGGAGGGTGCCGGCTGGAAACTCAAAAAGCAGGTATTTGCCGCGACGGTTCAGGGCGGTCAGACGCTCGCCGCGCAAGCTGGCGGGAATCTCAATCGGCCAGCGCAGGGCCGGAACGCGCTGGGTCCAACCAGCCAGCCGCTGGCCGACGATGCGGTCCTTGAGGCCAGCGCGGGTGGTTTCGACTTCCGGGAGTTCTGGCAATCGCGTGTCGCCCTACGGCGACACGTTCGGGTTGCTTCGCAACCCAGCTGCCACCGGACGGGTTCTATCTAGGGCACGGGCAGCCAAGTGCGGTTACTTGATCTTGGCTTCCGTGTAGGGAACGTGCTTGCGGACCACCGGATCGAACTTCCTCATCTCCAGCTTGTCCGGTGTGCGGCGCTTGTTCTTGTCGGTGGTGTAGTAGTGGCCGGTGCCAGCGCTCGACACCAGCTTGACCTTCTCCCGATTGCCCATGACCGACCTCCTTAGCTATTGGCTGCTGCGTTGCCGCCCGTTTGCGGCGGCTCGCTCGGTTAGACCTTCTCGCCCCGCTTGCGCATGTCGGCCAGCACTTGGTCGATGCCCTTCTTGTCGATGATGCGCATGCCCTTGGCGGAGACCCGCAGCCGCACGAAGCGCCGCTCGTCCTCCACCCAGAAGCGATGGTAGTGCAGGTTCGGCGCAAAGCGCCGCCGCGTCTTGTTCTGCGCGTGGCTGACGTTGTTGCCCGACATCGGCCGCTTGCCGGTCACTTGGCACACCTGAGACATGGGAGGCCCCGAAGAAATGAGGGCGCGTTTATATCAAAGGCGGGGGCGGGTGTCCATGCGCCTCTCGCCCGGAGGGCGAGAGGCGCATGGAGTTTCGCTGGCGCGAAACTCCGCGCGCTGACCCCGCCCGCTTCAGGCGGGATTCCTAGGGCGAGTCCGCGCTTGTCGCCTAGGCCAGATTCGGATGTGTTTCTTGAGCCCGTGCGCCCGCAAAGCGGGGGCGTTTGAGTTTCGCTGCGCGAAACTCCGCACCGGTTGCGTGAGTCAAGTTCCAATGTTTTCCGAGCCTGCACAGGCGTGGATTGATCCTTGGGGCCAAGGCTCCTGCAATGCGGTTCAATCAGTGGCGATCATGCCCCGCTCGGCCATCGACACCGTTTGGTTGCCGCCGATGACCACATGGTCGAGCACTTCCACGTCGAGTTCCCTCAATATGGTGATGAGCCGGTCGGTCAAGTTGATGTCGGCAACCGATGGCTCCGGCACCCCGGAGGGATGGTTGTGGGCGAAGATGACGGCCGCGGCGTTGCACTTCAGGGCCGCCTTGGCAACCTCCCTGGGGAACACGTCCGCTCGGTCCACCGTGCCGAAGAACAGCTTTTCAAAATGGAGCATACGGTTGCGCGCATCGAGAAACAGGCAGCCGAAGACCTCCCGTTCAACGCCCGCATAGGCCCCCATCAGAAACATCGAGGCATCGTTGGAGCCGCCGAAGGTGGGCGTCTCCTTCATGCGGCTGGCCGCATAGCGGGCGGTGATCGGCAGGATCGCCTTGAGGCTGGCCACCCGTCTTGGCCCGAGGCCAGGGTTTCGCAGCAGCTCGCGGGCGGGCGCGTCCAGCACCCGATGCATGGCGCCGAATTTATCCAGCAGGCGGTTGGCCAACTCGATGGCGCTGGCGTTGGCCGCGCCGCCGCGCAGCAGCACGGCCAGCAGGTCGGCGTCGCTGAGCGCATCCTGCTCGGCGGCCAAGAGCCGGTGCCGGCCGGCTGCAAGCTGCCGGGGCTGGTCGGCAGGGCGCCCTCCGCCGGTTCGTGCCACGCCGGGTCGCGTTCGATTCATTCGCGTTCCATTGCTGCTAAGATGCGGGCATGTCGCTTGCCGGGAAACACATTTTGCTTGGGGTGACGGGCGGAATTGCAGCCTATAAGGCTGCAATTCTTGTGCGACATCTCTGCAATGAGGGCGCTGAGGTGCAGGTGGTGCTCACTCAGGGCGCAGCGCAGTTCGTGACGCCCGTCACCCTGCAGGCGCTCTCCGGGCGCCCGGTGCGCGACAACCTATGGGACCGGGAAGCCGAAGCCGCCATGGGCCACATCGAACTGGCCCGTTGGGCGGACCTGATCCTAGTCGCGCCGGCCACCGCCCAGTGCATGGCCAATCTGGCCCAAGGGGCGGCGCCGGACCTGCTGACCACGCTGTGCCTGGCCAGCGATGCGCCGGTTCTGCTGGCGCCGGCCATGAACCAAGCGATGTGGCGCGACGCCGCCACCCAACGCAACGCCGCCACCCTTGCCGCCGACGGCAAGCGGCTGATCGGCCCGGACGACGGCGAGCAGGCCTGCGGCGACGTGGGGCCGGGACGCATGGCGGAGCCGGAAGCCCTGCTTGATGCGGTGCGGGCGGCGTTTGCGCCTCCCCGCCTCGCGGGCCTTGACGTGCTCGTGACCGCCGGCCCCACCCAGGAGGCGCTCGACCCGGTGCGCTTCCTGTCCAACCACAGTTCCGGCAAGCAGGGCTACGCCGTTGCCCAAGCGGCGGCGGATGCAGGCGCAAAGGTCACCTTGGTCTCCGGCCCCTGCGGCCTGCCCGCACCCGCCAACGTCGAACGCATCGAGGTGACCAGCGCCCTTGACATGCACGAGGCCGTGCAGGCCCGCGCCGCCGACCAGGCGCTGGTGATCGGCGTAGCGGCAGTGGCCGACTATCGCCCCGCATCCCAGTCACCGCAGAAGATCAAGAAGGAAGCCCTTAGCTGGGGAGCGCGAGGGGATGCCCCTCGCATGGAAAAAGCCCTTAGCCGGGGAGCGCGAGGGGCTGCCCCTCACATAAATGAGGCAGCGCGAGGGGACGCCCCTCGCACGAACAGGGAAGCCGGAGGCGATGCCCCCAGCACGAACAAGCAAGCGCAAAGCGGCACTCCCAGCATGGGCATGGCCACCCAGGACGACGGCCTGCCCTCCGTGGCCTTTGTGGAGAACCCGGACATCATCGCCACAGTGGCAGCGCTGCCGAACGGCCCCGTGGTGGTTGGCTTCGCCGCCGAAACCGAAAACGCATTGCCCAACGCCCGACGCAAGCGCTGCCGCAAGGGCTTGGACGCCATCGTGGTCAACGACGTCTCCGACGCCAAGATCGGCTTCAACAGCGACCACAACGCCGCCACCCTGATCTGGGCGGATGGACAGGCGGAGTTGGCCTATCAGAGCAAGGAGGCGTTGGCCGCGAGTCTGATTCAATATCTGGCCGACTTGTTTTTCCCGTCATCCGGCAGAGGTGCCGGAGCGACAGCGGAGCCGACGCCTCTATCCGTGGCCCAAGGCGGACGCCGTTCATTGTCTTGATCGCGGAGCCTGTCACATGAATCAAGTCCTGCGCCCGGCTCGATGCGGCGCCTCAGGCAGTGAACCCAATCATCGGCTTGAAGCAGCGCTTCCTTAGGATTCGGCCCATGCTCGACCCCGGCATCTTTCGCGCCTATGACATTCGCGGCATAGTCGATGAAAACTTCGATGCCTCGGTGGTGCGCCAGATCGGACGGGCGTTTTGCGCTGAGGCGTTGGCCTCGGGCCAGCAGCGGGTGTTGACCGGCCGGGATGGGCGTCATTCGGGGCCGACCTTGCATCAAGCGCTGAACGAGGGCTTGGCCGAGGGCGGCATGGAAGTGATCGACATCGGCATGGTGCCAACGCCGGTGCTCTACTTCGCCACCCACGCCGCCGAAACCGCAACCGGCGTCATGGTCACCGGCAGCCACAACCCCGCCAACTACAATGGCTTGAAGATGGTTCTGGGCGGCAAGCCGCTGACCGAGGATGCGATTAAGGGCCTGCATGCGCGCATCGAGGCCGACGCTCTGACCCACGGCAGCGGCCGCATCACCCAGCAGGACTTTACTGGGGCCTACCAACAGGCGGTGCTGGCCGATGCGCAAGCGCAGGGCGCCCCCCATGTCGTGGTCGATTGCGGCAATGGGGTGGCGGGGGCAGTGGCGCCGTCACTGCTGCGCGGGCTGGGCTGCCGAGTGGATGAGCTCTACTGCGAGGTCGATGGCGACTTCCCCAACCATCATCCCGACCCGGTGGAGCCGCAAAACCTCACCGACCTCATCGACCGGGTGCGCGCCACCGGCGCCGCCTGCGGACTGGCCTTCGACGGCGACGGCGACCGCTTGGGGGTGGTGACCCAAAGCGGCTCGATCATCTGGCCGGACCGGCTGCTGATGCTGTTCGCCCAGGACATCATCGCCCGCCAACCCGGTGCCGAGATCGTCTTCGACGTGAAGTGCAGCCGCCACTTGGGCGCGGTGATCGAGCGCCTCGGCGGGCGCCCCTGCATGTGGCGAACCGGCCACTCGCACATCAAGGCCCGGCTGCGGGAGACGGGCGCGCGACTGGGCGGTGAGTTCAGCGGCCACATCTGCTTCGCCGACCGCTGGTACGGCTTTGACGACGCGCTCTACGCCGCCGCCCGGTTCATCGAACTGTTGAGCGCCAACGGCAACGATGCCGATGCGCTGTTCCGGAACTGTCCGGAAGGCCTATCGACGCCGGAAATCAAGATCGAGACCCGAGAGGATGCCAAGTTCCAGATCATCGAGGCGCTGGCTCGGGACGCCGATTTCGGCGACGGCAAGCGCACCACCATCGACGGGGTGCGGGTGGACTACGAGGACGGCTGGGGCCTGATCCGCGCCTCCAACACCAGCCCCATGCTGACGCTGCGCTTCGAGGCCGACGAGCCATCCGCCCTCGCCCGCATCCAAGACGTCTTTCAAAGGCAGTTGGCCGCCATCGATCCCCAGCTCGCCTTCCCGACGCCATGAGCCTTCCCCCGGCCCAAGCCCGCCAGGTCGCCGGCATCCTCACCGAGGCCCTGCCCTACATCCGCCGCTTCCACGGCTGGACCATCGTGGTGAAGTACGGCGGCGCGGCCATGGTCGATGACAAGCTGAAGAACACCTTCGCCAGGGACTTGGCGCTGATGAAGCTGGTGGGCATGAACCCGGTGGTGGTCCACGGCGGCGGCCCGCAGATCGGCACTTTGCTGGAGAAGCTGAACATCCCCACCCGCTTCGTCGATGGCCTGCGCGTCACCGACGCCGCCACCATGGACGTGGTGGAAATGGTGCTCGGCGGCCGGGTCAACCAGGAGATCGTCGCCCTGCTCAACCACCACGGCGGCCATGCGGTTGGCGTGACCGGCAAGGACGGCGGCCTGATCCGCGCCCGCCGACTCAAGCTCAGCCGCGCCGCGCCCGAGCTCGCCGCGCCGGAGATCATCGACATCGGCCACGTCGGCGAGGTGGAGGCGGTGGACGCCAAGGTGCTCGACACCCTGATCCACGCGGGATTCATCCCGGTGATCGCCCCCATCGGCGCCGGCCCGGACGGCGAGTCGTACAACATCAACGCCGACCTGGTGGCGGGGCGCTTAGCCGAGGCCCTGCAAGCGGAAAAGCTGATCCTGCTAACCAACACGCCGGGCATACTTGACGCCAGCGGCGAGACCCTGGCCAGCCTCTCCCCAGAAGCCGCGGGCAACCTGATCGCGGACGGCGGCATCACCGACGGCATGCTGCCGAAGGTGCGCTGCGCCTTGGAGGCGGTGGCGAAGGGCGTCGCCAGCGCGCAGATCATTGACGGCACCATTCCCCACGCCCTGCTGCTGGAGATCTTCACCGACGCCGGCATCGGCACCCAGATCACCGACGGCAAGCCCTAGGCACGAGCATGGCCAAGTCCAACCGTCGCCAGGAGATACTGCAGGCCTTCGCCGCCATGCTGGAGGAGGCGCCCGGCTCGCGCATCACCACCGCCGCCATCGCCCGCCACGTCGGCGTCTCCGAGGCCGCCCTGTACCGGCACTTTCCCAGCAAGGCGAAAATGCTTGAAGCCCTGATCGAATTCGTCGAGGAGAGCCTGTTCCCGCGCATCCACCGCATTGCCGAGCAAACGCCCGGCGCGGATGAGCAGTGCCGGCAAATCGTCACGTTGGTGCTGACCTTCGCCGAGCGCAACCCCGGCTTCATGCGCCTGCTGAGCGGCGACGTCCTGCAGGGCGAAACCGCCCGCCTGCGCAGCAGGGTGCGCGAACTCTTCGACCGTCTGGAGACCGAAATCCGCCAAGTCCTGCGCAAAGCCGACCCTCCCGGACGCCACGCGCCGACCGATGCCGCCAACCTGCTGCTGGCCTACGCCGAAGGCCGCATCGCCCAATTCGTCCGCTCCGACTTCACCGCGCAACCCACCGGACAGTTCCGGCGACACTGGCCGGCCTTGCAGGCGGCGTTGTTCAACTGAGCGCCCTGATCGAGGGAACAGGCTTCAGTTCGAGGGTTGCCCGCTGCGCGACCTCCTGATCGAGGCGATCTGCCACGTCGAAATGAGCTGCTTATTCACAAGGCCAACGCCTCGGCAAGCTCCCGGTGCTCGAAGGCGCTGGCCATGCGCTCAATCTCTTGAGCGCGGGCACCGACTTGGCGGGCCACGGCGCGCCAGGTTTCAGTGGTCTGCGCAACCTCCCTGATGACTTGCCGGGCAAGCTTCAAGGAAAGGCCAAAGTAACCTGCCGCGCTTTCCAGCAAGCCGATGGAGCAGGTGCCCTCGTCCAAGTCGATGTTGGTGGACAGGACTCGCGCCTTGAGGTCCGTCGGCGTGGGGTTCAGGTCAAAGGCGGGCGCCAAAGACCATCCAGATCGATCACGGCGCAGGAAGCCGTGATTGCGCAGGTGATCATCGACGTTGGAGCACAGCACGTTGAACGCCATGCGGCGGTATAGCTGCATCCCGTCCGCCTTTGTCTGGCTGCCGCAACGCCCAAGTTCATCAATGATTTCCGGATAGCTGGCCCGCTGGCCATCGGCAGCGCCGAGCAGCGCCAGCGCGGACAGATAGGGAATGCGGGCCTCGCCCTCCCGGTCAAAGCGCCGCGACAGCAGAACGGCCTTGCCCGCCACGGCAACCAGTTGATGCTTCGGCGTGCCGATGCCCGCGCGTTCCGCCAGGCGCAGGGCGACCTCCTCCCAAGTCTCAAGGCTGTACTCATCGTTTTCCTTGGGGAACTTGGCGATGTGGAGCCGACCCTCCCGGTCAACCACGGAGGCTTTGGGGCGCGCGCCGCCCAAGGAACTGCCAGGCGCCATGATGAGCCGCCAATCCTCGTCGGTGTCCTCATCGCGCAATATTCGCCGAGCGCTGTTCAGCAGGCGCGGAAGGTCAATGATGGCTGGCACCCCGCCTTCGGCGGGCGCCTGAAAGGCGGGCTCTCCCAGCGGGCGGAAGCGCAAAGCGCCCATGCGGGCGACATCAGCAACGCCCAGCACATAGTCCGCTTCCGCAATCGTGCGCACTGCCCGCCCGGCCTTTGCCGCTTCCCGACGCTCGGCGCGCTGCATCAGGCGGCGTCCCCAAGTGTCCGGGGCCGAGTCTCCAATGGCGCCGAAAATCGGCTGGTTCGGCAGGGGCGCAAAGGCGCCGCCAGTGAGTTGAAGGTGGGGCTCCAAAGCGAAGCGGCCACTGTGGCGAAGCCAGGATTCGCTGTACTCAAAGGTGTAGGTTTCCCGGCGCACCCCCGAGGAGTGACGGCGCAGGAGGCCGACCGGCTGCGTTTCGCCTTCGAAAGCAACGCACACCTCAAAGTCGGCCACGGCGCGAACTCCTGGCGCGCTTGGGGAGCGCTGCTGCTGCCAGCGCTTGCCCGATCTCATCGTTGTTGATGTGAGCCGTTTCCCGCAGTCCCTCCAGCAAGCCCAGCGTGTGCAGCACAGCGGCGTAGATGCCGATGCTCACCCCAGGATCGCCGTTTTCCACGCGCTGCAAGGTGGAGCGGGACGTGAAGGCGCGCTCAGCGACGATCTGCATGGTCAAGTTCCGTCTGAGACGGGCTTCGCGAATGTCGGCACCGAGCTGCCGCAGCGCCCTAAGGGCTGCTGCAGGTGGGTGATGGGGTGTGGGCATGAGAACTTGGAAGCTCTTAAAACGACTTTAGTGTAGCAGGATTGCTTCATTAACTCGATTGTCTGTCAGTCATGCTCGTTCCGGCTGCCGACTCTTCAGTCCCGGCGCAAAGGATGGCTGTGGGATTAGGTTGGCCCGTCCAAGGAAAAGGAGGGCTCCCTCTTCAACGCATCGTAGAGCCTGATGACTTGATCGGCTTGCGCGTTTTTACCGTGTTCCGAGAGGGCCCAAACCAAGTCCCTGCCGGCCAGAAAACGCCCCATGGCTTGCGCATAGCCTTCGGAATGCGTCAATTCCCGCACATTGGCCTGGATCTTCTCAATTCGTTCCCCAAAATCCGAAACGCGGTATTCCGCCAGCTTTGCGGTCATCAAAGCACCATCGGGGGACACGCGATTCTGATGCATCCACGCCAAGTCCCAGATGTCCCGATAGCGGGGATACTTCAAGGAGGTCAACGAAAGCAGCTTGTCCGCCATGATCTCCGGCAGTGACTCAGCGTTGACCAGAAGCCGCCCGTAACCGGGCAGGGCATTGGGGTAGGGATTGAGGATCGGCAGGGTGTCAGACGTGCAGGTCGATACATCCGCAACCTCCAGCTTGATGCGCTGGCGGGGAATGTCCGGACGCTTCGGCGCCGTTTCGATGGATACCATCCACTTGTGGACGGCAATGCCATCCGCGCCTGTTCCCGCTGTGGACTTTGGCCCCCTGACCACGTTGGTCAGCCCATAACGCGCTGACAGATGCGACTCAATGATCTTCTTCATTTGCAGCATCGACGCCGGGTCAAAGTCGCGCCCACCCGCGAAGTCCAAGTCCTCGCTGTAGCGCACCCCCCCATAACACAGGCGCAAAGCCGTCCCGCCATGAAACACCAAGCCGCTCAGCAGTCCCGCCTCACCCAAAGCAAAAAGAATGTCCTGATGGAAAATTTCCTTTTCCGCGACGGCGATGAGATGCCGGTCCACGACCTGCGTCACCCGGTCGGAGAGGGCGATGAAGTCAATTCTCCGCATCGCGCAACTCCTCATGATCCACAAGATGCAGGCTGCGCCCAACACGCACCAAGTCTTGGTAGGCCTTGTGCTTTCCGGCAATGCGCAAGGGGCGGCTAGGATCGCAAGCCGTGCCTTCAAACGCCTGCATGAGCGGCTTGGCCGTGTGGGTGAACTCAATGATGCCGTAGCTGCATTCAAAGAGGCCCTTGCGGCCCGTTGTCATCACGGTCAGGCGCATGGCGACTTGGGAAATCACGCCCCATTCCGACAGGGCGCTCTCCAAGCTGACGTAGCTGAACGCACCACGTCGCAGGACGGCGGCGATGCCTTCGAGCGTCCGCCGGTCACCATGATGCGACATCTGGTAAACATAGACCCCCTTGGCCACCCGTTCCAGAATGCCGCCATCCACCAATCGGTTAATGCCCGCCTGCAGCGCCTTTTGCCCATCCTCCGGGAACAATGTCCGCATATCGGCGCGGGAGAAGACCTTGCCGGCCCGAAAGTCGCATTCGTTGAGACGGTGCATGGCAGTCAGCAGCTTCATGTCCAATAGTCAGGCTGGTTGCTTAGGCTGAGTTTAAGTGGTGTTTTCGTCCAGTTAAAGCCGCTCGCCTTTTCGGCGCAACTTGAGCCGAACCCGCCACCGAAACCCGTCTGGGCGAGGCGACCCGGGAGATTCACCTTTCAGCCTGCGCCGGAGCTCGGCTGGCTAGCGATCTTGGGGCGAGCCCGGCGTCGCTCCCGCCCGCGGTTTTCCACACGCTGGATGGGGCGAATGTCGTAGGAAGGCACGGCGGTCAGCAAGCCCTCGCTAAGGTCGAGAGCGATTGCGACTCGGACAAAGGTATCGAGGCTTGTGGATTCACCAGCCTCCAGCCGGCGCAATCCGCTACGGACAATGCAGCCCTTGGTGGCGGAGCAAGGCGGCTAGGTTCTCGCTAACCGCATCCGCTTCCTGAGCGCGGAAGCAAGCGATCACGTCGGTCAGGGCGGCGATGCTGAGAACTGGGGCGCCTAGGCGTTCCTCAAGGCGTTCCAAGGCGGTTTGGCCGTTCGCGACGATCTCCTGCCGGTCCAAGGCGACTACCAAGCCGGCGAGCTTGGCGCCCGCGGCTTCGATGACGGCAGCGGCCTCCGCCTTGGTGGCGCCGTCGCTGACCACGTCGTCCAGCATCAGCACCCGGCCCCTGAGCGGCGCGCCGATCAGCTTGCCGCCTTCGCCGTGGGCCTTGGGCTCCTTGCGGTCGAAGGCCACCCCCACCGAGTGGCCTCGCTGCGCCAATGCGATGGCGGTGGCCACGGCGATCGGGATGCCCTTGTAGGCGGGGCCGAACAGCACGTCGAAATCAAGGCCCGATGCTTCGATGGCGTCGGCGTAGAAGCAGCCGAGCTCGGCCAGTTCGGCGCCGCCGCTGACGTTGCCGAGATTGAAGAAGTAGGGGCTGCGCAATCCGGACTTCAGTTGAAACTCACCAAAGCGCAGCACACCTTGGCGAATCATGGAGGCAATGAAGTCGGCCTTCCGCTCGGCAGCGCTCATCGTCAAGCCGTTCTTTGCAGCGCGATGAGGTCTTCCGCCCCCTTTCGGGCCAGCCTCAGCATCTCGAGGAACTCGGCCTCAACGAAGGGCGCCTTCTCCGCGGTGCCCTGAATCTCCACGAAGCCGCCGGACGCCAGCATCACGACGTTCATGTCGGTGTCCGCCGTTGAGTCCTCCGCGTAGTCGAGGTCCAGCACCGGGACGCCCCGCCAGATGCCCACCGACACCGAGGCGGCCAATTCACGGAACGCGGCTTGGGCGCCCACCTTGTCGAGCGCATCGCGCAGGGCCACCACCGCGCCGGTAATGGCGGCGGTGCGGGTGCCGCCGTCGGCTTGGATCACGTCGCAGTCGAGGCGCACCGTGCGCTCGCCCAAGCGCTTCATGTTGACGCAGGATCGGATCGCGCGCCCGATCAGGCGCTGGATCTCCACCGTGCGGCCACCTTGGGCGCCGCGCACCGCCTCCCGGTCGCCCCGGCTGTGGGTGGCGCCGGGCAGCATGCCGTACTCCGCGGTGACCCAACCGCTGCCCTTGCCGCGCAGGAAGCGCGGCACCTGCTGCTCGATGCAGGCCGTGCAGATCACTTGGGTGTCGCCGAACTCGACGAGCACCGAGCCTTGGGCGTGGCGGGTGAAGCCCCGCGTGATGCGTACCGGGCGCAACTCATCGAAAGCCCGGCCACTGGGCCGATTTACCGTCATGAGAGGTTCCTACTGCTGAACTGTTGCCTAGTTCAACATGTTGGGGGCCAACCATCAATGGCGCACCCGCTTCGCGGGTGCGTTCGAGTTTCGCTGCGCGAAACTCGGCGCTCGTCGCATTGGTCAGGTTCCGATATTTTCTGAGCCCGCGCTGGCTAAGGCCGGTACCGGTTCAATGCTCGGGGTTGAATCTGGGCGATCTGGCGGTCGCGGCGAACCATCGGTTCGTTGAAGCCCAGCTAACGCGAAACGCCCATCGTGCCCGACGGCGTTCCGGGGCTGCTTAGCTTGATTCCCCCGTGGCGCATCGCCGTCCATTGCAGTTGGTGGGCCAGCGCCGCGCTGGACTCGAACAGGAAATCGGCCTTGACGAAGCGCCCGGCCAGCAAATGGGGCAGCCAGAGGCGGTCGTCCTCCCACATTTCGCCGTAGGGGATGTCGGCGTCGGCAAACCAATGGGGCGTCGCCTCCACGGTCTCCGTTGGGGTGCCGGCGAAGTCCGAAGCGACGAAGGCATAGCCGTACCACTGCTGATCGACCCGCTCCACAAACCGCAACTCGGCCATCAGCGTCGCTTGGCGCACGGTCACGCCGATCTCCTCCCGGGTTTCCCGCATCGCGCAGGCCAACGGCGACTCGCCCGCCTCGATCTTGCCGCCCGGCGCGTTGATGCGGCCCGCGCCCAAGCCGCGCTTCTTGCGGATCAGCAGCACCCGGCGGCGATCGCGAATGAACATCAGGGTGCCGATGAACTGCGGTCGCCAGCCGGCCAGCCGCTGGCGGAGTTCCTGCAAAAGCGCCGCGCCGCCGCCGCGCTCGCTGCCCCGATCCCTCGTTTGGCGCCCGTTCATGGGCAGCGCAGTGTCCTTGCTCAACCGCCGCGTTGCAAACCGGGGTTGGCGACTTTAAGTTCTCTGCGTGGACATTGAGATTCAGATCGGCGACATCACCCAACTGGCGGTGGACGCCATCGTCAACGCCGCCAACGAGCGCCTGCTGGGCGGCGGCGGGGTGGATGGCGCCATTCACCGCGCCGCCGGACCGCAGCTGCTTGCGGCGTGCCGCGCCATCGGCGGCTGCGCCACCGGCCAAGCGGTGATCACCGAGGGCTACCGCCTGCCCGCCCGGCACGTCATCCACACCGTGGGGCCGATCTGGCACGGCGGCGGACGGACGGGGCGAAGCGGAGCTGCTCCGGGCCTGCTACCGCAACAGCCTAGGGCTGGCTGCCGAGCATGGGCTGGCGAGCCTCGCCTTTCCCGCCATCAGCACCGGGGTTTACGGCTATCCGCTGGATCAGGCGACGGACATCGCGGTCTCCGAAGTGCGGGCGGCGCCAGCTGGCTCCGTGCGCAAGGTGACCTTCGCCTGCTTTGACGCAGCAACCGCTGCGGCTTACCGGGCGGCCGTCTCTCGGTAGCGGGCTTCGAGCTTGGCGTAGAGGACTTCCGCCGCCGTTGCCGGCTGGTCAATGCCATCGAGCAGTTCCATGAGGTGCTCGTTGTCCTCGCGGCCCGCCCAAGCCTTGCGGTAAGTGCCGTCCTTGTAGCCGTGGTCCTGCCGGAAGCCGTTCAACACGTTCTTGCCCACGTAGAGGCGGAACAGCTCATCGAAGGTCATCGGCAGCGCCCGCATCAGGTCGGCGAACCGTTCGACGGAGAATCCCTTGGACGTCAAGCACGCGCTTGCCAATGCCTCAACCGCTTGGCGCAGGCTCTCCGGGCCTGGGTCTTCCGAGGGCGCTAAGTCCAGCATCAGGGCTAGCTGCGGCTCGACGGCATCCGCGCGCAGCAACTCACTCAGGCCGAAGTGCCAGATGTCCACCAACTCCAGCTTGACCTGCGCCAAGTCCGGCTCCTGCCTCTTCCACCACTTCCAGCCGAAGTGGTCGAGCAGCTCGGCGCACTCGATCCAGATGGCGCGGTAGTACTCGTAGCGCCTGGTGCGCCAGTCCGGATGCACCTGCCGATTGTGGGCTTCCTGCATGCGGGCCATCGTGTCGAGCATGGCCTGTCGATCCGTTGACATGAAGGGCATTCCTTGGTCAGTGGGTTCCAGCGTGGCCGAAGGTCAGGATAGTACCCGATCAAGGCCTTGGCACAGGTCGTCAGCATCCTCCAGCCCGATGGACAGGCGGAAGAGACCGTCACCGGCAAAAGCCCGGTATCCCGCCAGCGCTTCACCTTTGAGATGGAAGGTCGATTCCACCAAGGCGTCGATGTCGATCCAGTAAACGAGGGTGCGTTGGTGGCCCAAGGACACCGCGTAGTGAGTGATCTCCACATGCCTAGGCGACCAACGGGGGGCTGCAAGGGGGGAAGGATAGGGCGTCCCGGCCTTACCTTCGAATCCGACGTTGGCGCAGGACCAATGCCACCACTTTTGGGATACGAAATCAGGGGCCAAAAATCATAACCATAGATAGACTTTTGGCCCCTTTTGGCGTATGTCCCAAGCATGGACAGGCACCAATCGACGGACCTTAGCGCTTGGCTGCACACCCGGCGGCGCAAGCCATTGATTATTCACGGGGCACGGCAGGTTGGCAAATCCACCTTGGTGGAACTGCTCGCCCAGAAAGAGGGCAGAAGCCTGTCCACCATCAATCTGGAACGGCACCCCTACCTGAGTGAGGTGTTTGCCAGCAACGACCCGTTGGCCATCGTGAACATGCTGCGCAGCATTCTCGATGCGCCATTGTCGGCGGAAGGCATTCTCTTCCTCGACGAGATTCAGGCCGTGCCTGCCGCAATCGCGTCACTGCGGTACTTCCTTGAGGAAATGCCCCGCCTGCCCGTCCTAGCGGCCGGGTCACTGATGGAGTTCACGTTGGCTGATCAAGCCTTCTCCATGCCGGTGGGGTAAATTACCTCCATGTGGGGCCCATGACCTTCACCGAGTTCCTGAATGGCATCGGCAAGGTCGGACTTGCGCACACCATTGACCAGTTCGAGTTCCTCGTTGGGCAAAAGGGCACCCCGATGCCGCAGCCAATCCATGAGCGCCTTTTGGAGCACCTCCGCTTGTATCACTACGTCGGCGGCATGCCCGAGGCGGTGAGCGTCTTCGCCGATTCCGGCAGCTTGCGCGATGTCAGCGGCGTCCACGCCAACATCATTGACACCTATCGCGATGACTTTCCCAAATATGCCGCGCGACGCGACCTGACGCGGATGCTGCGCGTGTTCAACTTCGCGGCCCGCCAGCCCGGCCGCAAAGTGAAGTTCAGCAACGTGTCGCCAAACGACCAGAGCGCAACCATTCGCCGCGACATTGACCTGTTGGCCATGGCCCGGGTTGTCGCCAAGGTCACGCACAGCGCCTGTTCCGGCCTGCCGCTGCAGGCCGACCTGAAGGAAAACGTCTATAGGCTGCTCTTTCTGGACGTTGGGCTGATGAACGCGATCTGCGGCGTCGGTTGGGAAACGCTTCAGGCCACCGGGGCCACCGATTGGGTCAACGCCGGCACCAGCGCCGAGCAGTTCATCGGCCAGCACCTTCAAAGCCTGCTGGCCCGGCGACCCAATCGCGAACTCACCTATTGGCTGCGCGAGGGCAGGTCCAACAACGCGGAGGTGGACTACGTGGTCGAACTGGCGGGCCAGATCGTGCCGGTGGAGGTGAAGGCTGGCCGAGTCGGCACCCTCAAGTCGCTGCATCAGTTCGCAGCGGAGCAGGAGACCGCTCTGGCGGTTCGGTTTGACGCCTCTCAACCGAGCCTTCAGGAGGTGCGGGCGGACGTTCGCACCAAAGACGCCGCCCGCCCAGTCCGATACTGGCTGCTGTCGCTGCCGCTCTATCTTGTCGAGCGCCTGCCAGAGATCGTGAAGGGGGTTCTGACCTCCGGGGCGTTGCGCCAAGGCTGATTCTGATAGCATCCGCATTCCGCCAATCGTCAGATAGGGAAGCCCATGGACCTGTCCTACGGAGCCGAGTACGAGGCCTTTCGCGCCCAAGTGCGCGACTTCATCGAAGCGCACCGCGACCAAGCCCCCAAGGGGGAGGGCATGCGCTCCCCGGAGGCGCTCAACTGGCAGAAGCTGCTGATCGAGCACGGCTACGCGGCGCGCACCATTCCCAAGGCCTATGGCGGCTTCGGGGCGCAGCCCGACGTGCTGATCTCGCGCATCATCGCCGAGGAGTTTGCCAGCGCCCAAGTGAGCCGGGGGTTGGGCGGGCAGGGCATCTCCATGCTGGTGCCGACGCTGCTTGAAGTGGGCTCCGAAGAGCAGAGGCAGGCATTCATTCGGCCCACCATCCACGGCGAGATGATCTGGTGCCAAGGCTACTCGGAGCCGGGCGCTGGCAGCGACCTGGCCAGCCTGCGCACCGCGGCGGTGCTCGATGGCGACGAGTGGGTGGTCAACGGGCAGAAGATCTGGACCAGCACCGCCCATCTGGCCGACTGGATCTTCTGCTTGGTGCGCACCGAGCCGGACGCCCCCAAGCACCAAGGCATCTCCTTCCTGCTGTTCCGCATGGACACCCCCGGCATTGAGATCCGGCCCTTGGTCGATATGACCGGAGCCGCCAACTTCAACGAGGTCTTCCTCACCGACGTGCGGGTGCCCAAGCAGCAAATCGTCGGCGCCCGGGGCGAAGGCTGGCAGGTGGCGAACGCCATTCTCCGCCACGAGCGGGACTCGCTGGGCGATCCCAACGTCATGCTCTCGAGGCTCAATGCCCTCATCAAATTAATGCAAAGCGAGACCATCGACGGGCGCCGGGTCATCGACCTGCCCGCCTACCGCGACCGGCTGATGCGGATTCAGGGCCGGGTGATGGCGCTGGGCTTCAACGACATGCGCATCCTCTCCGCCCGCATCAACCAAAGGGACGCCGGCCTAGCCCGCATGGTGGTCAAGCTGCAGGGCACCGAACTGCGCCACGAGCTGGAGCAACTGGGCATCGACGCGATGGGTGAGTTAGGGCTTGCTTACGGTGAAAACCCCCATTTGCGAGACCATGGCAGCTGGCAGATCCACTACATGTACTACTTGGGCCTGATCATCGGCGGCGGCACCTCGCAGATTCAGAAGAACATCATCAGCGAACGGGGCCTGGGGCTGCCGCGCGAGCCCAAGGCTGCGGCAACCGCTTAAGGAACCAAGGAGCCCCAACATGGATTTCGGACTCTCCGAAGAGCAAACCCTGTTTCAGGACACGCTCAACAACTTTCTTGGCGACCAAGTCGGCTTGGAGCGGGTGCGACGCATCGCCAGCGAGGAGGAGTCCGCGAACACGGTCTGGGCCGAGTTGGCCGAACTCGGCGTCTCGGCGCTGCTGGTGCCTGAGGACCACGGTGGCGTGGGCCTTGAGCCCCTCGATGCGGCCATCGCCGCCGAGTGCCTGGGGCACCACGCAACACCAAGCCCCTTCCTCGGCTCCGCGGTGATGGGGCCAACGGCCTTGTCGCTGGCTGGCGGCCAGGGCGAGCGCCTGGGGCGCTTGGCAGCGGGCGAACTGCGCATCGGGGCGGCCTTCGGGGAAGCCATCGCCGCCCGCGCCGAGGCGGGCGTTTCCGCCGCTGGCGGCAGGCTCAACGGCCGGGCGCTCTACGCCCTGGACTACGGCGCCGACGAATACTTGGTGGCGGATGCCAGCCGCAGCCTGCACTTGGTCGCTACCGGCGATTTGGAGCACCGCCCGCTGGCAACCGTCGATAAGACCCGCTCAACCGGCGAACTGGTCTTCAAAAATAGCCCCGCCATCCTCTTGAGCGACGATCCGGCCCACTTTCAGGCGGTGCTGGACGCTGGGCGCGTGATGTTGGCGGCGGACACCCTCGGTGCCGCTCAGAACATGCTCGACCAAGCCGTCGCCTACGCCAAGGAGCGCGAGCAGTTCAACCGCCCGATCGGCTCCTTCCAAGCCGTCAAGCACATGTGCGCGGAAATGGCCGCTCAGTTGGAGCCATGCCGGGCAATGGTCTGGTACGCCAGCCACGCCTTGGGCGAAGTGCCGGAGGAAGCCCACCTGACCGCCTGCCACGCCAAGGCCCATCTGGCGGAAGTGGGCACCTTCGTCGCCCGCACGGCCACCGAGGTGCATGGCGGCATGGGCTTCACCGAGCTCTTGGGACTGCACTACTGGTTCAAGCGCATCGGCTTCAATCGCCAAGCCCTCGGCGCGCCGGAGCTGGTGCGCGAGGAGGCCGCCCGGGCGCAGCAGTTGGCGTTGTAGCGCTTCATTGGGCGGATGGTCCGCCCCACTTGAATCCGGCACCGGTCGCCGCCATATAGGCTGATTGCCACACATCAGATGAGGCCCCATGGCTGAAACCTACTCCGTGCTGCCGTTGAAGAACACGGTGGTCTTCCCGCAGATCGTCATTCCCTTGGCCGTGGGCCGCAAGCGCTCCCTCGCCGCCGTCAAGGCCGGGGTCGAGGCCGGGCAACGCATCATCACCGCCGCCCAGAAGGAGGCGGGCATCGAGGATCCCTCCTGGGAGAACCTCTTCGAGATCGCCACCATTTCCACCATCAACCACATCGAAAAGCGGGACAAGGGCTCCCAAGTCATCGTGCAGGGCGCGGAAAGGGTGCGCCTGCGTCCAGCCGCCCAGCATGACGACTACCTGGAGGCGGAGTACGAGCGCTTGCCATTGCTCAAGATGGAGGATGTGGGCGAGGACGCCGCCCATGTGGATGCGCTGCTCAGCGAGAACCTAGAGCTGTCCAAGCGCATCGCCCAACTCTACGGCGGCGACAACGGCGACCAGATGTTCCAGCAGCTCATCGGCTCGATCAACGATCCGATCACCCAAATGTACCGCATCGCCAATCTAGTCAGCATTCCACTCGAGCAGGAGCAGGCGGTGCTGGAGTGTGACAACGTGCGGGCCCTGATGGAGAACGTCCACGAAATCCTGCGCCACGAGCTCAAGGTCACTGAGCTGCGTCGGCAAATCGCCCAGCAGGCCCGGGAGGACATCGACAAGCAGCAGCGCGACCACCTGCTGCGCCAGCAGAAGCGGGCCATCGAGGAGGCCTTGGGCGAGGAGGACGACGAGGACGTAGCCGAACTGCGCAAGCAGATCGAGGAGGCGAAACTGCCGGACAACGTGCGCACGGAGGTGGACCGGGAGCTGAAGCGCCTAGGGCGCATGTCCAACCACGCCGCCGACTACCAAATCGCCCGCTCGTACCTGGAGCTGGTGGCCGAGTTGCCGTGGAGCGAAAGCACCGAGGACCAATTGGACCTCGACCACGCCCGCAAGGTGCTCGACGAGGACCACTACGGGCTGGAGGACGTCAAGGAGCGCATTCTCGAATCCCTTGCCGTTATGAAGCTCAACCCCGAGGCAAAGGCACCCATCCTCTGTTTCGTCGGTCCGCCGGGAGTCGGCAAGACCTCGCTCGGCCAATCCATCGCCCGAGCGATGGGCCGCAAGTTCGAGCGAATGAGCCTGGGCGGCCTGCACGACGAATCTGAGCTGCGCGGCCACCGCCGCACCTACGTCGGCGCCATGCCGGGGCGCATCCTCCAGGGCGTGCGTCGCGCCGGCGTCACCAACCCCATACTCATGCTCGACGAGATAGACAAGCTGGGCCGTGACTTCCGCGGCGACCCGGCGGCGGCCTTGATGGAGATTCTCGATCCGGCGCAGAACAAGGAGTTCCGCGACAACTACCTCAACCTGCCCTACGACCTGTCCAAGGTGATCTTCCTGACCACCGCCAACACCTTGGAGGGCATTCCGCGCCCCTTGCTCGACCGCATCGAGGTGCTGGAGCTGTCCGGCTACAGCGACCAAGAGAAGCGGGCCATCGCCCGCGAATACCTGATTCCACGCCAGCAGGCCGACGCCGGCCTGAGCGAGGCGCAGCTGGACATCAGCGATGAGGCGCTTAGCCACATGACCCGCCGCTACACCCGCGAGGCCGGGGTGCGGGAATTGGAGCGAGTGATCGGACGGCTGGCCCGCAAGCGGGCGCGGCAAGTGGTGACGGCCAAGGATGCCGAGGGCCAAATCGGCCTTGAGCAGCTGAGCGACCTGCTCGGCCCGGAGAAGTTCAAGTCCGACAAGAGCCGCGAGCAGATCGCGCCCGGCGTGGCGGCCGGCTTGGCCTGGACCGAGACCGGGGGCGACGTGCTCTACGTCGAGGCGGCGCTGACCCAGAAGGACGAAAAGGTCACCCTCACCGGCCATCTCGGCCAAGTGATGCAGGAATCCGCCAAGGCGGCGCGCAGCTACATTTGGTCCATCGCCGAAAACTTGGGGCTGGAGCGCACGACCATTGAGGACTGCGGCGTCCACATACACGTGCCGGCCGGCGCCGTCCCCAAGGACGGTCCCTCCGCCGGGGTCACCATGGCCACCGCCCTCTACTCCGCCTACAGCGGCAAGTGCGTGCGCGACAACCTCGCCATGACCGGCGAACTCACCCTCTCCGGCTTGGTGCTGCCGGTCGGCGGCGTCAAGGAGAAGATACTGGCCGCCCACCGCGCCGGCCTGCGTCATGTGGTGCTGCCCAAGGACAACGAGGCGGACCTCATCAAGCTGCCGCAAAGCGTGCGCGACGAGATGACCATCACCTTGGCGGAGCATCTGCCGGAAGTGTTTGATGCCGCCATCGGGGAGTCCGCCCCGCCGTCTACCTGAGACTTCCCGCTCAGGAAAGAGAGAGTCGGCTACGGGACAAGCAAGACGTTTGGAGAGCAAAACCAAGACAACTGCTTGAGAAATCTGGCAACGATAAATCAGCTACCGGCGCTGGGACGGTGACGAAGTGTGGAGCGTCACGGAGGTCTCAATCCCTTCTTCATCAGGGCAATCATTGGAACACAAATTGGGCGCACATCAACAACGTCAACGTGTCTTAATCCCTTCTTCATCAGGGCAATCATTGGAACCAAGGCGGACGCATCGTTTGTCGAACACTCCAGTCTTAATCCCTTCTTCATCAGGGCAATCATTGGAACGGAGAAAGCCATGACCTACTCAATCTACACCCAGTCTTAATCCCTTCTTCATCAGGGCAATCATTGGAACTCGCCGAGAAGGCGGGCGTCTCGACCGGCACTGTATGGGTCTTAATCCCTTCTTCATCAGGGCAATCATTGGAACTGCTACCCCAAGGCGTCCACGGTGAGGGACTACGTCTTAATCCCTTCTTCATCAGGGCAATCATTGGAACGCCAAGAGCTTGAAGACTTCCTCGCGGAGCTACAGTGTCTTAATCCCTTCTTCATCAGGGCAATCATTGGAACCCATTGACCAAATTCGTCGGGTGTCAAAACTGTCTTAATCCCTTCTTCATCAGGGCAATCATTGGAACGCAAGCATGGATTCGGAAACGATAAACGACCTGAGTCTTAATCCCTTCTTCATCAGGGCAATCATTGGAACATCCAAATCCCGATGAACCTAGTCCGATTTTCTGAGTCTTAATCCCTTCTTCATCAGGGCAATCATTGGAACACAGGAGTTCCGCATGGAAACCATCCAAATCCCGATGAGTCTTAATCCCTTCTTCATCAGGGCAATCATTGGAACTTGAACAGTACTGGACTCAGCTGCAGGACAGCGACCAGTCTTAATCCCTTCTTCATCAGGGCAATCATTGGAACCTGGTTTGGGTAGCAAAGAATACGACCGGGCTATCCAGTCTTAATCCCTTCTTCATCAGGGCAATCATTGGAACAGAATGCCCAATGAAATTCGAAGCAATCTATGACGTCTTAATCCCTTCTTCATCAGGGCAATCATTGGAACGAGAAGGTGTGATGAAATTCGAGGCAATCTATGTCTTAATCCCTTCTTCATCAGGGCAATCATTGGAACAGAGCTTGCACAGAAACACCGACCTTATGGCATGTCTTAATCCCTTCTTCATCAGGGCAATCATTGGAACCCCCTCCACCACCAAACCTGCTCTAATTCAATAGGTTGCGGAGGGGCTTGAGCTCCCCCTCCGCGACAATAAAGCTGTCTCATCCTGAAGTGGAGTTCTCCATATTGTTTTGAATCGGACTGCACCGAATAATCCTTCAGCTTTTTGGACGGCTCAGTCTAATCTACGGGTAGAATCCCGTCGGGCAACGTATCCTGACCATATGAGAAAGCGGGCGTTGATGTCAACAAGGGGTAGGCGCGCAGATCGTCTTCTTGTTCGTCGATGAGTTCAGCCACCTCCAAAAGCACTTCCGTGACTTGCTTGCGGCTGGCCAGCATGGAGAATACGGAATACTGATAGGGTGTGGCGTACCGACAGACGACTCGATGAACACGCTGCAGGCGCCGGGGATCGGCTATGTCATAGCAGATCAGCCATCTGGTGCGTCGGCTGGCCGGCATTACTGGCAATCCATCAGGAAGCGTTGCAGGCGGTTCAAGGCGTCGCGCAAGCAAAAGTCAATGGTGGCGATATTTCGCTCAAACAGTTCCACCAGCGCAGGCAGACTGGAGGCGGGTTGCTTGCCAGACTGTTCGATTCGCTTGCCATTGTCATGCAACCACTGCGTCAACTGAGGATGGAGTGACCAAGTGACCACAACAACCAAGACTGGCACCAAGCAGGCCAATGACTGGTCGGGGGCGGAAAAACCTCGCTGTGCAAGCGCTTCCAACACTTTTGGCTCAGCGAGGCTACGCAGAATGCGGTTTGCTTGACGTAAGCCCGCTGCGGAGCGGTTGCCATCCAAGGATTGAACCAAGAAGCGGGTTATCGATCTTGAGTCAGTTTTAGGCGACCAACCCATTCGCCAAGCGCACATACGGATAGCGCGCCGCCGCGCAGCCCCAGACCACTGACGGAACAGATCCGTCCAGTCCGGCCGATCCTGAAAGTCCTGCCAGCGCTGCAGGAAGCCATCCCTGTCGTTCAGCCGACCAATCCAGCGAGCCCGGGTCGTGCCATCGGGGGCAAGGAAGCTGACTGATATGCCTTGGTCAGCGCAGGCGAGCAGGGCATCGATGGACCAAGATGTCTTACCGTTGGCGATCACTCGGGAAACACGGCGCAACGGAAAGCGCAGAACGGCGCTGCCCGGTATGCACACTCGAAGGGCTGGACCGTCCAAATGCACTTGAGTGGGCTCGCTGCCGTTCAGGTAGAGTGGTTTCATGCCCGCACCACCCCCCCGGCTTTCGCCAATGCTTGCACCTCACGGCCCCTCTTGTCGAAATGCCGCACCGCGGATCGAACTTGCACGCGCAAAAGCCGCCGCAACGCTGTCCCAAGCGGATTGAAGCGAGTGTAGAAGCGCTGGCGGGCATCCTTGCCAAGCAGTACCGCATCACCATCTTGGCTGAAGCTCCGGGTATCAAACACCCGTGTCCGAAAAAGCCCCCAGACCCATTCGTCGATGTGGGCGCGCAAGGGTTCCATGATGTCGGACGCCAGAGAGTTCCGGCCATGGGCAGGCTCATGGTAGAGGCCGAGTAGGGGGTCGAGGCCAGCGGCGTGGCAGTTGGTGACCGCCTCAAAGTGCAGCAGGGTGTAGCCGAGCGACAGACAGGCGTTCACGGGGTCGCGGGGCGGGCGTCGATTGCGCCCATTGAAGTTGAGCGACGGTGCGAAGAGGTTCCGCAGGCCATTGAAGTACGCGGCCGCGGCGGCTCCCTCTTTGCCGCGCAGTGAATCTGTGGTCGGCTCGCTGAGAAGGCGCACGCTATCGAGCACACCCTCTATCTGGCCGAGCGAGCGCATGAGCGGCCTGCGCTTATCTGGCCGTTGCCGCAGCGCCCGCTGTAGCAGCCGCTGTTGCGACTCGATCTTGGCGGCAACGATGTTAAGAGACCAGCTTGCCTTGGCGCCTGGGTCCAAGTAGGTCGCGAACTGCCCGATCCGGCGCACCGCATCGTTGTGCGGGCGTCCGACGCAGGTGGCTAGATGGCGGCTGTGGCGGCCACTCAATGCCAGAACACCAGCCCCGGCTTCAGTCAGAGCGCCAAGCACGGCGGTGGATAGCCTGACGCTGCCTCGAAGCACCACACGCTCGATTTGATTGAGGGGCACGGAACCGCGTTTGCCCGCTGGCTCGTAAAACTCAAGCGAACCGGCCGATACCCGCAGCTCAATGTCTTTGCGGTCCACATACAAGGTGGTCACTCTCATGCCTCCCTGAAGTGCCCGAAAAGCAGCGTTGAGTCAGCCAACATAGTAAAATTGCGGGTCCGCGGCGGGCACAGCAATGCCATGCAGCAGGGGACGCGCCCGCTCCTCCACCCGGAGCAGCGCGAATCGGTCCTCATCGGGATCCAGCAAGGCGCAAGCTCCCGAAAGCAGGTTTTTCTGTTCAGCGGACGTCAGAAAGCACTCGAACACCGATTTTTGCCCGCCGGTCGCGTAGTCCTTCACAACTTGATGGACCTTGCGCAGCCGCCGGGGATCGGCCACGTCATAGGCGGCGATGAAAAGTTTGCGCTTGGGCATGATCAACGCTCGGGCTTATTTCAGAATCGGGAGTAGAGCACGAAGCGACTCCCGGCATGGGGAGCGGCAAGGTTGCCATTTGCAACCGACGCCTCTTGAGTGCGTTCAAGCGGCAAGGGCTAAGCGACCAAGTGGGCAATCAGCAGGATCGAGCAGGTCTCCTTTCCTGCCGTGGCGTATCGAACCACGCAGCACGACGCTATCGGCACCGATCGAAGATGGTCGAAAAAGCACCGCCTCCCAAGCGCTCAGCGCTGGCCAACGAGCTTAGCCAGTTGATCCGCAGACGCCGGACGGTCGCCGTGGAGCAGGCGATGCAAGCCATCGTATAGGTCGTTCTTGAGGACGACATCAATTCGGTTTCGCTGGGCGTAGGCGTACGCTTCATTCGGCAAAGGACTTTTGCGCACACAGATCACCTGGCCGAGCAGTCCGGCCATGTCGTTTATCGCGACCAAATCTTCCTTGAGAACTTTGACGGGGCTGATTTGAAGCTCCTCTTCCAGCCTGCAGAGCAGCTCTTCCGCTTCTGGCGCAAGACGCTGCGGGAGCTCCCTGCGAAGGCCATGAACCAGTTCAACTTCGGGTTTACGATCCTTGCAATCGACCAGCCACAGCTTGCCGTTCCAGTTGAACAGCAGGTCGATTTCGGCGTGAGGCAGAGGTCCGGCGCCAGTGGACGAGTGAACCTTCAGCCGCAGGGATCGACGCACGTTGGTGACGCCCAAGTGGAGCAGCACCGCCGCAGTAGCAAGCTCCAAGCGGTCTCCGGCCTTCTCCTTGCGGTCCGCTATGCCCTCCGAATCGATGAGTGCCATCGGTTGATTGTTCGCTTTGTTCAGGAAGTCCTCTTTCGCTAGGTTCTGGACGCCCGACTTCAGGGTCAGCTTCTCGCCCTCACGTTCAACTTCCGAAGACCACAGTTGGCAACGCAGCAGCGCAACCGGATCAAGGTGTTTTGTCATGTGGCCGTCGAGCGACTCCGTTCGGGTAGCCAGGCCATTTCCGCCACGTTCGAACCAAGTAATCCGGTTTCCCCGCTCCAAGTAGAAGGAGCGGATGCCTCTCTCGTCCGCCCACCGAAAAGCGGCTGTGGCCATCAACTTGTTGCCGCCCGTGAAATTCATAACGATGTCGTCTCCGTCCTCACCGACCAGTTCATCGAGCCGACTGCCAATGACCTCGAACCTGTCGTGCGGAACTTCCTCCAAGTTGGTGTGGCCTTTCTCCAGGAGGAAAGACCGGCTCTCAAGGAACTTCTTCAAGCGTTCCGCTGGTTTTCTGGATTCCTCCGCGTCTGAACTATGCAGCAGCATCAGACGCTCCGGCTTCAAATGGGCGACGGCAAGGATGTGCGGCCACGCCTGCCGAGAAGCCAGCGAAAGCAGTAGGCGGGGGCGGACCTCGGCCATGACGATCAAACAGGCTCCAAGACTATGGCGAGCAGCTCGGTCGGCAACTGCGGGGGCCTCTCCTTCAAGCCCTCCTCCGCCGAAAGCCGGTCCAGAACGGGCAGGAAGCGTTCTGACATCCACTTTTGCATGCGCCGCCAATCGGATTCCCGCACCGGACTGAAGCCGTGGGCGAGAATCGAGCGGTTTCTCAGGTCGAGCAGATCGCGCAGTTCTTCACCAGCGCCGCCAGTGACCACACCTGCAATGGGCTCGCCGAGTTGTTCGGCAGCAACCCGCCAGGCATGCCAAAGACCGAGTTTGATCTTTCCGTCTGGCCCAGCGGTGGCGCTGACCGTCTTTGGCAGCTCTTCTGCCGGGAAATGCGCCGTCTTCCATCCGCGCTTGGTGTCGAGCTGCCACTGCGCCGTCCACTCGATCAAGCGGTAGAGCCTGGCCACGGCATCGTCGAACCTGCCTTGGGTGGCACGACGTTCGGCGTTACGCCATAAATCCCATAGGCGTGCGGGCTCCTGACGCGGATTGCGTTTCCCGGTGCGCGGGTTGTCTTTGCACGTCAAATTCCGAAGCGTCGGGAGCAGCGTTGGCCAAACCGGGGCGGTGCGCGCGCCATAGTCGTCGAGCAGGTCCAAGGCGCCAACATGATCAAACGCATCCCACCGCGCCAATGCCGCGCTAAGGTTGCGGGCCACATTCAGCCGCGCGAGGTCTGGCGAACCAGATGAAATGCAGATGCTCCGCAGCCCCTCAGCCGCCTCTGCATACGCATATCTCTTCCAAGCGCCGAGGCAGGGCGCCATCCGCCTTTGCAAACGCGTTCGCACGGCGCTCGCCGCCGCCGTCTGCTCCGTCCCGCTCTTGACCTTGACGAGATCAGCTCGTGTGCCCAAAACCAGTTGCAGATCCACGTCTTCGCGCTCAAGTGCGGCACACACCAGCGCGGCGGACATGGTCTTCGTGCCGCCCGTGTAGTCAGCCACAAATGCAGCGCCGGGAAACCGTTCGCACAATTCCGCCAGCTTGCCTTGCAGGGCCAGAACCGCGCCATCGAGGTCGTCGGCGGGCACGATGCAGGCGTCTTAGCCATCTGGCCGCAAGCCCCTTTGCGCGGGAATGCTTGGCAGGGAGGGCTTAGGGTCGCTGGGATGCTGCTTGATGACGATGCCCTTGCCGGTGATTTGACTGATTGAGCCGGGCTTGCCCGAATCCGGATCGCGGTCCGTGCAGATGAAGCAGATGTGGTCCGGAGCTGCCGAGTCGATTGCGCGGATGATCGGCTCGTGGCTGCCGCCGACGGTGCAGAGAAGAATTCGTTTCGGGCTTGTCAATGCGGCGTCACTCCGGTATGTGCTGGATCATGCGGAGTGTGGCCTCCTTCAGTGGCTGCAGGTCTTTGTCGATCGCCACCCAGACAAGTTCGAAATCCATGCCAAAGTACGCATGGGTCAGCGTATTTCGAAAACCCGCTATCTTGCCCCAAGGAATGCCCGGCTCCGACAGCTTTATGGCGTGGCTCAGTCGCTGAGTGGACTCCGCCATGATCTGCAGTTTGCGGACCGCGGCGTCCTGCACCATTGTGGAACCAAAAAACTCTGATTTTCCGCCACGCGTGTAGTCTTCCACATGCCCAATGCACTCAAGGATATGATCCAAGAGAATCCGATCGCTTTCGGGTCCAGGTTTCACAAAGAGACAGCCTCCCGAAGAATGCGATCACGCAAAGCTGGATGCAAAGCCCGGTCCGTCACCACATCCACCTTGCGGCCGAGCAGTTCGCTGACGTCCATGAGCAGTCCCCCAAGGGCCAAGCCCGACGTGCCATCCGGCGCCGTGACCAAGAGATCGACGTCGCTGTCGTCGCCCGCATCGCCCCGCGCCATGGAACCGAAGACGCGGACGTTGTCGAAACCGTGCTCTATCGCTAGGGCAAGGATTTTTTGGCGATGGCGTTCGATTAGGCGGTGCATGTCATTGACCCTCCAGCCAATCCATGACTTGGCGCGTTCTGCGGTAAGGTTTGTCTTTCTCTGGATTTCTCTTGTTGCTTTTCTCCCGCCAGCTTTTGTCCTGTTGCATCATGGTCTTTAGTCGCCGAGCGACTTCAATCTTGTCGCTCTCCTTCCACCGACCCCTATCCAGTTCATTATAAATTGCTATGGATTTTTCCATTTTCGCATCTGTTCGCTTCTCGAACACCACTTCGATCTCGCGGTCGATCGGATCCATGCTTGCCAAACGCTCTTGACGCTCCTTCGCCTTACGCTCATCGCGCTCCCGCGCTTCCTCCCTTTGGCGGATTCGATCCTCCTGTTCCCTATCCCGTTTCATGGCTCCATATCCGACTGCGGTCTTGGCGCCAAAGCCCAGCCAAAGGAAAGCGTGCTCAAATGCCGCCTCCAGCAGGGCCTTCCAGCAGGGCGCCTCGTTCAAGTCCGCAGTCTGTCTTTGCAAACGCGCGAGGTCGCAAACCATATGGAAGGCGCAAGCCGAGCTAGGGGGAACAGCGAGAAAAGCAATGGGATTGGGGTTCCCCGAATCATGCGGCGGCTCCCCGTCTTGGTAGTAGTGCGTCTGATGAGGGGTCATGACTTCCACATCCAATCGCTCTCCGGACGGGCTCGGGATCACATCCCAAAAGGACAATGCGCCTTGAGCGTGGTTCTGGCTGCCGCTCGCCGGCTCGGCCCCAAACAGCAGGTCGATCATCGATCCGCTGCAGTCGTCGAGCGCCTCCCTTGACCATCCCTGCGTCTCGCCCCATCGGCCACTGGCCAATTCCTCGGCTGCACGGCGAATCACGCCTTTGACGCTGCTTGCCGGAAGGTAGGGGAGTCCGTACGGGTTGAGGAAGGCAAAGCCGTTCTCCAGAGGGTGTTCGATGCCCATGCCCATCACCAGCGGTGAAACAGTTGTGGCCATTATGGAAAGTTTTTCGTCGCCCTGCTTTGCTCTTGCCAGAGCCTCCTGCCGAGCGGCGATTCCGTCGATGAGCTTTCTGTCGTCGATGGACAGTTTCGCCACTGATTTGAGCGCGCCGGTTTTGCCCTTGTCCTCTAGACTGTAGTCAGACCTCCAAAGCTCAAGATACATCCCGAACCGCAAGCCTGGCGATACTTGCTTGAACCGAGATCCCAAATACTTCGGCACGGCGGCAGTGGGCACCTCAGTCATCTCCGCATCGAGCAGCGGCCATCTGCCGCATCCATCGAAGCCAAGCCATTGCCTCAACAGTGATGTCCTGATAGGTTCGAGGATCGGCTTTCATAAGACCGTACATGAATTCCTCGAAATCCTCCTTCACTTCGCCGGGAAATCTTTCGCTCAGCCATGACCGCAGGTCTTCCGCCAACTTCCTATGGTGATTCGAGGACTTTCCGCCCCCTTTCTGGTGCAGAAAAGCCATGGTCTGCATCAGCCCGCTGTTCATGATGAGCCCCGGCAGCGCTTTGGCGAGAGTCATGTACTCCCGGCAACAGCCACCGCTCTTCCGCCAAGCATCCTTGGCTCGCTGCTGCTCCAACGTCGGCTTGGCCACCGCTTATCCTCCATGCACTCTGGCAACGACCAAGCCCCGCCCCGTCGTTGCGTCGCCGCCGATCTGCAGCAGCTTTCCGTCGATGACGTTGCCAATCATCGGAAGCACGTCAGCGGCACGGGTTGGCGTTTTGTCGTCACCGTCCGGTTTGCGAGTGGCGCTTGCAAGCAGCGGCGCGATCATCAGGGATTCGGGCGGCAGGTTTTCAGTATAGAACAGGCCACCATCGGTGGCCGTGCCGGTGTCGTCGTCGATCCGCACATGCGGCTCAACGACAGTGGCATGTTCGGCAAAGTGGGCGAAGTCCGTGTCCGACAGCAGAACGAGATCGCTCGCGATCTTGTTCCGGAAGAACTCGTACCCATTCTGGCTAGGCAGGGCGCGGTCGGAAATGTCTTGGGCAATCGACTTAAGGTGCGGACTTTGGGCTTCCGACCCTGCCCCATCGTATTCGAACGCTTCCAGATGCAGTTTGGCCTGGTCGGAGAGCAGGCTCCGGTTGACCACATGGCACTCGCCGTCAGCGACGTCAGGTATCACCCAATCCACCATGACTCCTGCTGTCCCAAGAAGACGCTTCGCCCTAGCCAATGCGTGGGGACAGCTGGCATAAACGTAGCCGCCACGGAGGCTTCGAACTGGAAAAGCGACCAGCTGGCCATCGCCAAAGCTGATCGCGCCTGCATGGAGATTCTCGCTGCCGGATCGCGGGCCAAACAGCTGGTCGATCAGTGATTCGTCTCCCCCGATCGAGGAAAATCCATGCCGAATCGCACCCTTGATGCCAGACCCGGCAAAGCACGGATGCCCGGTGTGGCGCTCACGTTGGATGGGGTTGTCCACAATCCCCGCCGCCGTGCCTGCGCCCATATGGACTGGGCTGACAGCGTACAGGAACACAACGGCTCGTTTTTCAAACATGTCGGCTCCGTTAGTAGTTGGCCAAGATCAGGCGGTTGAATCCTTCCGCACGTCTTGAGGCATCTTCAGGCAAGTCGGACCAAAGGCCCTCGGCCACAAGCTTGCGGAGCGCCTCGGGGGTTGCATGAACATCGTCCAGCCAATAGACGCTGCCGATGGGGGCGACTCTCTGGGCGGGTTTCGGTCGCTGTCTAGCCAAATCGAATCCTGAAACGGTTTGCGCGCGCCGTACCGCAGCGCAGACCAATCGACCACGAACGCCGTGCAGGTCGAAAGTGATCTCGTTGTTGGTGTCGGTGGCACCGGTGGGAAGCCAGCCATCGCGAAAAATTCCCGGAGCGGTCAAGACAAGACGACAGCGGCCAGCCGCCGCGATGGCGTCATAGTCGGGAACTGCGGGTTCAACCGATACGCTCCGGCATAGGGCAACCCGCCCATCACCTCCAAAGCGTAATGGGAGATCGTCTGGAATCTCGACGCCGACCGTCTCCGCGAGAAATCCAATATCGTAACGTCTCGACGTGACAGGTTGATGCTCGGCCTTCCGAAGGGCCACTGCTTCGGTGCTGAACAATGCGCCATCCGCCGCCCGGCGGCTTTGCCGTTCCAATCCGACCCCAACACGCAGATCCACGCGCCAAAGTTCTGCGCTACGGACCAAGTCAGCATCGGCATCGATGGACTTACCGGCAATATGCTTCTTCCAACCCGTCACCGTGAGCCAGTGCCCGGTTTCGGGCTTGCGGCGCTCCTTCTCGGACAGCACAGCGAGCGCGGGCGTCGCGCTTGAGCATCGGATTCCGCGGTGTAGCTGGTGGGGATGCAGCTTCTCGGCCACTAATCGGCCGTCGTCCTGCTTGCAAAGGATTAAGTCCGCTGGCAACGGTTGAAGCGGTTCCGCCTGTGCGGGGGAGTCATGCCATCGACGCGCCAAGTTGAAAGCCGTCAACACAAATGAACCGGGATGTTCCGGCGTCCCCAATTCAAAATCATGGTGCGCGCCTGCCGCAAACAGGGATGGGCTTATGCCTTTGCGAGCCAAGAGCGCGGAGCGCAATGCGCCAGCGGCCACCGACGGCCACGGCGGCACAACGCTCTCGCCAAAGCTGCCGGGGTCGCCGAACAGCTTATTGCCCCGCAAGACCAATACATCAAGCGGCTCGATGAAGTGCTGCTGGACGTTCACGGCGCCCCCTCGACAGCGCTGGACATTGATTGCTCAGTAGCCGGGGAGCGCACTTCGCGGGCCAGGAACTCCGCAACCCCCAAGACGCTCTCAAGCCAATGACGCTGGCTCGTCGGGCAGTGGCGGCGGGGCTTGGTCGCCAAGTGCGCAAGATTTAGCGCCAGACCGGGAACGTCGGCCCTGGCGGCTTCGCTGCCGCTCTGACGTTTGAGCTGGTAAGCGAGCAGGCAACTCAGCATGTCAGCCCCGGCGTCTTCAGGCAGGTCTCGCAGCCACACCAAGCTGTTGTAGGCCGCGCGGCGCGATACGCTCGGGTCTGCAAGATATCCTCGCAGTTCAACCAATGCGTCAAGTGCCTGATCCCACTTGTCAGTAAAGCGCAGAGCTCCGCCGGATCGCTTGAGCACGGTGATGCTGAAAGCATCGCGGCCTCCTTCGGTCTTGGCACGTTTTTCGGCCTCCCGCAATTCCCGCAGCACAACGCCAAGCGGCGTCTGATGGTGGGCCACTACCGCGCCACAACTTGCGGTGGCGCCTGTGCCCATCATGCGCATCAATCGGGGTGGATGCCCATCCCGGCGAGGAAGGAACGCAAAGCCGTCCTTGCAAGTCAATTTGTCGGAGTGGCGAACTCTTCGCCAATAATCACCTTGTTCGCCGGTGGCCGCACCGCCACTGCCGCCTCCATAGGTTTCCCGCAGGCGCGGCATGACGGAGAGAAGGTCTGCCACCGGGACCATTGCGAGCACGTCGTCGCCTCCCGCGTAGATCAGGCGGCCGCGGTGCTCGCGCTCGACCACTTCCGGAACAACATGCAGGGCAAAGTCATTGAGTGCGGCGGAGATGGCGAGATGGCGGTTGGGCGAGACGGCGCGCTTCTGGTTGCCGTAGGCATGAATGGCCTTGTCTCCGTTTGCCAGCTTGTCGAAGCCTGATCGAACCTTTGGATGGAAGCTCTGCCGATAGGTGATTGAGGACTCGTCGGCATCGCCGGCGAGAATACGGCCCATATGGTCGCCATCCAATAGGATCAAGGCGTAGTAGGTGTCCGGCTTGTGCCCGAGAAGCGTGGTGAGAGCTCTTTCGAGACGGCCAAGGTCGCGTTCGCCGTCGTCATCCTCCCGAAGTCGGTCAAGGGTCGCGGGGATCCGCGCCGCCAATCCTCCTCTGCGTCTGAGCTCGGATAGCTTGCGCGGCAGCGCGGGGATGCGCTTATCGTCCCTGGTCAGGTTCTTGATGGACTGAATGGCGACCGCGCGCCTTTTGCAGATCCGAGACGGATCTTCGCTAAGAGCTTCATCAAGCGCCTCCAAGTTGCCCGTCAGGGCCATGGCATGGGTTGAAACAACGAATCGGCTCGCCTTGCTTTGATCTGAGCCGACAGCCTTTGCAACCTCCTCCGAAAACAATGTCGGCCAAAGCCGCTTGAGGGCAGGCAGAGCGCCCAAATGTTCACCTTTTTTGGCCCATGCGGGCTTTTCCTGCGCTACCAAGCTCCACAAGGTGTCCTTCTGTCGCCGATAGGACTTCAGAAGCTGTTGCGGGTCTGTGGTGAGCCACTCGGTTTCGCCGGTCAGGGAGCAACGCCAGCCTTGCTGCTTGGTCTGCCCAAAACGTCGCACCGCCTTGGCCGCAGCCAGAACGCGCTCCGAAAGCTCTTGCACGGCGGGATACAACACACCGGGGTTGGGGGCGAAAAAGGCGGTGTTCCCTGAAAGGGCCACCTCCTCGCCAAGAATCGTCCACGCTCGGGAACCCAAAAAGCCCGGCGGCGCGTCGTCATCCTGCTGGCCCGATCCAAAGAACGGGGCCATAGCCTTTGCCAATTTGGCAGTGTCCAGATCGGTGTCCCGATCGGGGTTGCCCACGCCAACCAAGGAAAACGGAACAGCGGCCCAATGCACTTCCGGGAAGTCCGCCAGCTGGTCCCGCATCTGGCCATAACAGTGCATGGAGGGTTCGTCGGGCAACTTAGCGGATTGCAGGAGGCGTTGGACCGCATCTCGCCCCTGCTCTTGGAGCCAATTTCTGACTGATTTGGTGACTTGCTCGGCCATATCCTGAACATCCGACTCGGGCACCAAGGCAACGAATCGGTTGGGTAAAGCCGCTGCAAAGAGGGGGTTGGCATCGGTGTTGCTTTCTGTCCAACCGCACTCACGGAACCAATCATGGGGCAACCCCATCTCGTCCCGCAGCCAGACATCCACTTGGGGCAGGCCCCGTAGCCGAGGCAGCAGAATGGCGTCAGGCCCCAAGCGGTTGCACACCACCTTCATGGCCTCCCAGGACAAGCGCGAAAGTAGATGGGAGCCCGCCCAGAGGTCGGTTGTCGTGCGCGCGGCAGCAATGAAATCCTGAACCGGCCCGATGGAAACGGAAAGCAGTGCGGCCTGTCCGTTAGGATCACCGGCAAAGGCGCCCGCAAAGGCGGAGGTCAGGTCCAGATGATCCCAGATGGCGTGGTCCGGCACTCGCGTATCCGCCGGAAGCAAGGGCCACAGCAGGCCAAGCTTCCCGTCATCGTCCTCTTCGTTGCTGAGCTCCGGTCCGAAGCGCCAGAAGGCGAGCAGCGTTTTCCGCCAATCGACCGCATCGCCCTCACGCACAATCAGCCGCGAAAAGTGCTGAATGCTGCGGTTCTTGATGTCTGCGATTTCCGTATCGGCAAGGGTTTTCAAGTCGAATGTTTTGCCAGTGAGTGGGTGTATAAGCACGGGTTCCTTCGACCAACGGACCTGCGCCCAGTCGGCCACCTTGCGCGTGACGATCCGATCGTCCCGTGTCCGCATGGTGATTTCCTCCATCGGCCATTGAGGTCGGTCCGCCGCCGAAGCCCACCAGTCAGCTCGCTTGACCTGCCGATACATGGTGACCGGTATGCCCTGCTCAAAGAGCGCGTTGCCCAATGCGTCCGGGCGATCCGGGGGCAGCCAGTCCCCGACCGGCAGCCGGTCGAATCCCAAGTCACGGTGCAATGCCTTGGACGTGCCGCCCTCATGTCCAGCGGGATCGCGCAGCAGCACCAATGCCTTTTCCGCCGGATCGTGCAGGCGGGCATGGAGCTTGGTTTGCCAGAGGGTGTTGTTGGTCATGCCGCGCTACCGTTCCGTTCGCTCCAGCAAATCGTCGAGCTTTTTGTGCAGGCGGCACCAGTCATTGCTGGGAACGGCTTCAGCCTTCTCGCCAGGCTTGCAAGGCAGATGGAATGCCACGCCTACCAACTGACTGCTGGATTCGTCGGCTGCGCGAGCCTTGAATCTGATGGCGTTAGGAAGACGGCCCCCACCTTTTGGAATTTTGTCGACCTTCCTGATTTCCTTTCGGATTTCACCAAGCTTTGACATCAACTCCCGCCAATCCTTGTATTTCGACTTGGTCTGCCATATCAGTGGTCCTTCTTGATCTTGTCCTATGGCATGAGGCCAATTTAGATTGAGCGCTTGGTCCAGAGGCCGAAGGATCGGGTAAGCTGCTGGTGAAGGCGCTTCGTTTTCGCCTTGCGCCTCCAAAGACACGGAACCCCATCCGTTTCTGCTTCTTCCGCCCAACGCGCCATAGAGGTCGATCAAAACAAGCGCCCTGCGGATGTCATCCAGGGCGTGGCTTGGGAGGGCAATGCTGATTGTGCTTCGCTCATCACAACTGATTGCCCTGGGCCGTTCAATTTCACTCGCACTCTTCAGCAAGCCATAGCCGGCGTACAGCATCCCGTCGAAGCCGCCGCCGCCCCTTGCGTTTCTGGAGGGGCGACGACCGGAGGTTCGAGTTGATCCCAAGGATCGCCAGTTTTCTTGGGTCAATTGTCCTTGGGACCAGTCAGACAGCCGCAGCCTGACTTCGCTCTTCCGATGTTCGCCGTCTAGCCAAGCGTTGCCGAACAGCTTTCCTTCGTCCGCCCGCATCTGGCGCGTGTCGTTGGGGTCATGCCTGGCCGCCCAGACAACACGCCACCACTGTCGCAGCAGCGCCTTGAACGGCGGCGTCCGCCATTGTCCAGCCTGCTCAGCGTTGCCGAGAAAGGCGGGGGTCAGGAACCTCACTGCGTACCTAAGCACCTGCATTTGCTGTTCCGCATCGCTCATGCCCCGAATCCGCACGTACCCACCAAGCGTTTATCCACCGCCGCAAACTTGCCGCCGACAATTCGGATTGCCTTGGGCGGCAAGCGCAGGCCGAAGCGAGTGTACTTGGTGCCGGGGATGCGCTCCAATGCCTGAATCAGATAAGAGGCGGCGCGGCGTCTGCCAAGGTGCCGTTCCATTTGCCGCTTGATGTGCGCCTTCAACGGGTTGACGTTCTCGGCGGTGAGGCCATGTGCGTAGGCTTCCTCAGCCCGTTCATAGGTGCCCGAGGCGGGGTTGACGAGCCTTGCCCGGAAGGCAAGAAACTCCGCCTCAATGCCCTCGTCCGACCAGTGCAAGCCGGGCAGCCGTTGCAGCGCCCGTTCCGCCAGCATCCAGTAGAAAGCGAATTGCGCACGCGAAATGACGAACGACTCGCCCCCAGCTTCCACGGTGCGCGTTGCGGGGTTCAGTGCCAAAGCCAGCTTGGGCAACGCCCGCTGTGCTTGGGCCACGGCCTCTGAAAAACTTGACTCGCCTTCCATCAACTCCCGGTTCAACCCCTCCCGTAAACGCACAAAGGGGATGTCAGCCAAGGTCACCTCGGCATCGCGGGCATCGAGCGGGCGACTTTTGGGAGGCGGCGTTTGGATCACGCGGCTTGTCGGCGTAGGATAGAAAAACTCAGGATTAGACTCATAGTGAGCGCTCACCAACACATGCGAGAGCCGATCCTGCTCGCGGCCGTAGAGCGACAGCGCATAGCCTAGATAGAACCCCATGGTCTTGCGTCCACCAGCGATGGAGACATGCAACGCGCTGTCGGCATCTTGGGTGAGCGCCCGGATAACTTCGGTGATGATGTCGGCGGCGCGGGTGTTGTCGGCAGGGCTGCGGATGTCATCAAGCGGCTGGCCACGCGCACCCTTCAGCACATGGATGTGATCGCGCCCGAAGGCGATGGGCGGCAAGCCGTAGTCGGCGCGGAGGCGATGAAACCAGCCGCTTTCCGGGTGCAGCAGCAGGAGCTCCGCACGATCCGCGCCTTCCTGAGTGGTGACCAAGCGAATCTCGGTCGGCACGAACGTCGGCTTGGCCTTGACAGCGAGTGCGTAGAGCGTCTCCGTCACGACCTGCGGTGAAAGACCAGTGACCGCCACCAAGATTCGGCGCGGGTGTTCGTGCGGCGGGTTCATGCTTGCGGCGATTACTCAACTCGGATGCATTGCGGACGGGATTGACGCCCAATGTAGAGCAAGGGCGCAAGTCTGCGCCGTGTGGCAAGGTTGCCGACGAAGCAGGCCACCCATGCGCGGTCAAAGCCGTTGAGGGCTTGCCCAGCACGCTCGCCGGGAATCCGCCGCGCCGCCTGCAGGCTCCAGCACATAGCGGCCCAAGCCCATGGAGCACCCCTTGCCCGCATGGGTCCATTGGCCCAGCCAAAGGTAGGGCCAAAACGGTTCCAGATTCAGCCCCTCCACTTCGAACCAGCCCACGAGACCGCCCATCTGCAGCTTTGTCTCCTGTTTCGACGAATAACGGGCCCACTCCCGCCAATGCAGCTTTCGTTGCCTGATGTTCAGCGAATCGGCCAAGCGCAGCAGGCCGGCGAAGTCGGTTTCCAGAGGGGTGTCGCCAAAGAAGTTGGTCAGCAACGAGATGCGCCGAAGAAGAACCCCTGCCAAGCTCCTGAAGTCGAAGCCGCGTTGATCCACGAGGTGATTGTCACGGCGGATCCTGAGCGGAGTCAGCAGCCGCACCCGCACCGCCTCGGGGCTGGCTGGTACGAAAAGAGGCTGGGGTTGAGGCGTGGCTAGTTGTCCGCCGGATTCATGGATGGTGCTCCATTCGTCTTCGCGATCCAAGGATCCAACACCAACCGTTACAGCATCCTGAACCCGCCGTTCAACCTGCACATCCATCAGGTTCAGCTTGACCCGCTTAGCTGTCAGCCCGCCGCGCCCCGCCCGCTCCAAAGCATGCAGGACGTAGGGCAACTGGTCGTTGGCCTGTCCGAACAGGATCAACCCCAGATTCTGGGTTCCGAATCCAACATCGTAATGGGAATTGAATGGTTCAAGCACAAACGGACCCGGAGTGCGCGGATAGCGGGAGAGCTTGCGGGCATTGGGTGGGGTGCGGCTTTCAAACAGCCATGGATAGACGCACGAACTCAGCAACATGCACGAATCGCAAGCGGGCAGGCGAGTCACGCAAACCGCCCGGCGCAAAGCGTGTCCGAACGCTCCCCGCCAAGCGGAGCCCAGATACCCTGCTTGGGCGAGCGAGCCATCGTCTGCGTTCGAATCCGCTTGGAATCGAAGCCGATAGCGGCCCAACGACAGGCACGGGGCTGGAAACTCCATCTGGTGGGGCGCAGGCACTTTGGGCGGATCCGTGGCTCACAAGCTGCGGCAGTCGGCGCTCAGCATCCCACCGCGATATAGGTTATGGCAAGCGCTGCAACCTTGCGGCTTGCCGCACTCCAACACGCCGCGCCTCAAGGGACTGCACAACCGGCGCGGGGTTTCGCGTCGGCAAGACTCCAATCGCACCCGCAAGGTGGGTACGCGGGTTGTGAGGGCTTAAAAACATATTGGAACCTGTCCTACGCGACGGGCGTGGAGTTTCGCGCCAGAGAAAATCCAACGCGCCCGCTTTGCGGGCTTGCAATGCGGGGGCGTTGTTGTCACAGTTCGCCTCCGCCCACGATTAAGGTGCGTCGGACGAAAACCGAGGCCGTTCCGTCAGCGCACGGAAACGGCCCAGCCAGTGGGCGCAAGGGAAGACACCTCACCTAAACTAGCTAAGGGAGCGGCTGCCGTTGGACATACTGGAGTGGCTTGGCCATGGACTTTGGAATCTCTCCGCCTGGGGCATCATCGCTTACGTCCTGATCACCACGCACGTCACCATCGTCACCGTGACGGTTTATCTGCACCGTCACGCCGCACATCGGTCGCTGGACATGCACCCGGCGCTGCAGCACTTCTTCCGCTTCTGGTCCTGGGCCACCACGGGCATGATCACCCGGGAATGGGTGGCCGTGCATCGCAAGCACCACGCCGCCACCGAAACCGACGAAGACCCCCACAGCCCGCGGAGACAGGGCTTGGGGACGATCTTCTGGAAGGGCACGGAGGCCTACCGGGCGGCAACCGCCGACCGCGCCTCGATAAAGCGCTACGGCGCCGGCTGTCCCGACGACTGGATGGAGCGCAACCTGTACTCCCGCCATCCCAGCGTCGGCGTGACCATTCTCGCCGTCTTGAACTGCGTCCTGTTCGGCTTCATCGGCCTGACGGTCTGGGCGGTGCAGATGCTCTGGATTCCGGTGCTGGCGGCTGGCGTGGTCAATGGCGTCGGCCACTTTTGGGGCTACCGCAACTATGAATCGCCTGACGCCAGCACCAACATGCTGCCTTGGGGCATCGTCATTGGCGGCGAGGAACTGCACAACAACCACCACGCCTACCCCAATTCCGCGAAGCTCTCACAAAAGTGGTGGGAGTTTGACATCGGGTGGCTGTGGATCCGCCTTTTCCAAGCCTTCGGGCTGGCCAAGCCGAAGAGCACCGGCCCCATCGTCGAGCAAGTGCCCGGCAAGACCACGCTGGACATCGATACCGCCTGGGCAGTGCTCAACGACCGCTTCCGGCTGATGGCCAAATACAAAAACCAAGTGGTCAAGCCGCTCATCAAGCTGGAGCGCGCCAAGGCCGACCAAGCCAACGAAAAGCTGCTCCGGCGGGCACGGGCGGCGTTGTGCCGGGAGCAAGGCCGCGTGAGCGCGAGCGGCAAGCGGCGCATCGAGGCGGCCGTGGACGCCAGCCAAACCCTCGCTGCGGCCCACAGCCTGCGCCTGCGTCTGCATGACATCTGGGCCAAGCGCGGCGGCGACGCCGACGACCTGCTGGCGGCGCTGCGCCACTGGTGCCGAGATGCCGAGGCCACCGGCATCCAAGCGCTGCGCGATTACGTCGGCGAGCTGAAGTCCTACACTCTGCCACGGTTGGCCGCCGCCTAGACTGGGACCGGTCGAGCCTGCGCATCCGCCGCCGCGCCAGCCCTTCCCTCAGCCGAAACAGCCGCGCTTTGCCCGAGGCGTTGCGCGGCTGTTCGTCAATCCGAGTGATCCGTCTTGGCGCCTTGCGGCTGGCCAAGCGCCAGCGCGCGCAAACCGTGGCTGCCGACCAGCAACCCGCTCCTTCTCAAGCGCAGTTTCAAAATTCCGCTTGCAATGCGCACCGGAAAGGCTGACGATTTCCGGTCCGCCTTTCCCGCGTTTGCAGCCAGTGCCGTGTCGGAGCCAGTACACTTGACCGAACCTACGGACCCGCGCCCGCTGAAGGTGCCGCCGCACTCCATCGAGGCGGAGCAGTCGGTGCTCGGCAGCCTGATGCTGAAGCCCGACGCTTGGCTCGACGTCATCGACATCCTGAGCGTCAACGACTTCTACCGCCCCGAGCACCGGATCGTCTTCGAGGCCATAAACGGGTTGTTCAACGCCAACAATCCCATAGACGCCATCACCGTCGCTGACGCCCTGACCACCACGGGCGAGCTCGACCGCATCGGCGGGGCCGCGTTTCTCGCCGAACTGGTGGAGACCACGCCCGGAACCGCCAACGCCCCGGCCTACGCGCGCATCGTGCGCGACCGGTCCACCTTGCGCCAACTGATACGCGCCGGCCAGCACATCACCGAATCGGGCTTCCAACCGGATGGGCGCAACAGCGACGATCTTGTGGAGGAGGCGGAGCGCCAAGTCTTCGCCATAGCCGAAGGGCGCATCGCCGACAGCGGTCCGAAGCCCGTCACGCCCATGTTGAACAGCGCCTATGAGGAACTGCGCAAGCTGTCCGAGAACCAAGGCCAATTGCCCGGCTTGCCAAGCGGCTTCGAAGACCTCGACAAAATGACCACCGGCTTCAAGGACTCGGACCTGATCGTCATCGCCGGACGGCCCTCGATGGGCAAGACGGCCTTCGCCATGAACATCGTCGAGTACGCGGTGGTGCAGTGCGACAAGCCGAGCGTGGTGTTCAGCTTGGAAATGGCCGCTGAGCAGCTGGTGCTGCGCCTGCTGTCCTCCCTGGCGCGCATCGACCAGAGCCGCATGCGCATCGGCGAACTCAATGACCGGGACTGGCACAACTTCGGCATCGAAGTGGGGCGGCTCAAGGACAAGCCACTCTACATCGACGACACCCCCGCGCTTACCCCCGGCGAGCTGCGCGCCCGGGTGCGGCGGGTGTCGCGGGAGGCGGGCGGCATCGGCCTGATTGCCGTGGACTACCTGCAATTGCTGAGGATCGCCGGATCGCCGGAGAACCGCACCAACGAGATTTCGGAGATTTCCCGTTCCCTGAAGGCCTTGGCCAAGGAAATGCGCTGCCCGGTGCTGGCCCTCTCGCAGCTCAATCGGGATGTGGAGAAGCGACAGAACAAGCGGCCCATGATGGCCGACCTGCGGGACTCCGGCGCCATCGAGCAGGATGCCGACCTGATCCTCTTCATCTACCGCGACGAGGTGTACAACGAGGACTCCCCGGACAAGGGCATCGCCGAAATCAACATCGGCAAGCAGCGCAACGGCGTCACCGGCACCGTGCGGCTCAGCTTCCTCGGCGAGCTGACGAAATTTGAAAGCAAGGCGCCCGACCGCTACGACGGCCTCGAGCCGCCCTAAACTCCTTTTTCGTGGCCAAGCCCCAAACCGTTTACGTCTGCTCCGCCTGCGGCGCGGAGCATGTGCAGTGGCAGGGGCGGTGCAGCGCCTGCGGCGAGTGGAACAGCCTCTCCAAACTGCGCATCGGGGCGGCGCCCGCGCCCAAGGTGGGCTTCAGCGGCGCTGCGGCACAAGTGCTCAAGCTCTCCGAGGTGGAGGCGGAGGCTTCCAACCGGCTCGCCACCGGCTTCGGCGAGCTTGACCGGGTGCTCGGCGGCGGCTTGGTGCCGGGTTCGGTGGTGTTGATCGGCGGCGACCCGGGGGCCGGCAAGAGCACCCTGCTGCTGCAGGTCTGCGCCGCACTGGCCGAGCAATGCCCGGTGCTCTACGTCACCGGCGAGGAGTCCCTGCAGCAGCTGGCCCTGCGCTCGGAGCGGCTCGGGCTGCCGGTCGGCAACCTGGACGCAGCCGCCGAAACCCGGGCGGAAACCATCGCCGGCCTGATCGAGGAGCGAAAGCCCGGCCTCGTGGTGCTCGACTCCGTTCAGGTCATGCAATTGGAGAGCATTGACGGCATGCCCGGCAGCGTCAGCCAAGTGCGCGAGACCGCCGCCTACTTCACGCGCCTGGCCAAGGGCACCGGCGCCGCCGTGGTGCTGGTCGGCCACATCACCAAGGAGGGCAACCTCGCCGGGCCCAAGGTGCTGGAGCACATGATCGACTGCTTCATGATGCTCGACAGCCCGGCCGGCAGCCGCTACCGCACCCTGCGCGGCCTGAAGAACCGCTTCGGAGCGGTCAACGAACTCGGCGTCTTCGCCATGACCGGCAAGGGCATGCGGGAGGTGGCCAACCCCTCGGCGATCTTCTTGCAACGCGGCGAGGCGGACTCCCCGGGCAGCGTCGCGACCGTGATCTGGGAGGGCACCCGGCCCATGCTCGTCGAGCTGCAGGCGCTGGTGGATGACGTGCAGGGCGGCCACCCCCGGCGGGTGGCAGTGGGCTTGGACCAGCAGCGTCTCGCCATGCACCTCGCAGTGCTGCACCGACACTGCGGGATCCAGCTGGCGGATCAGGACGTGTTCGCCAACGTGGTTGGCGGGGTGCGCATCGCTGAGACCGGCGCCGACTTGGCGGCGCTGCTGGCCGTGCTCTCCTCGCTGCGCAACCGCGCCTTGCCGAAGGATTTGATCGTGTTCGGGGAACTCGGCCTGACCGGCGAAGTGCGCCCCGTGGCCAACGGTCAGGAGCGCCTGCGCGAGGCCCGCAAGCACGGCTTCAAAACCGCCATCGCCCCCTACGCCAACCGGCCCCGCGACACGCTCAAGGGCATGGCGGTGCATGGCGTCAAGACCCTGGGCGCCGCGTTGGACGTGGTGGCCGGGCTGCCCTAAGCCAGCGCCCGCACAAGTGCCAGGGGGAGCCTGACGGCTCATCGCTCAGCCACTCTCGTTTTGGCCAGTGACCGCTTAGCCGCAAGGCTCCCTGACGCTGAAACCGTCCTACAGGGCGAGAATTCGAGGGTGGGATGCCCTCGCTCCGGGATCCCGCGCCGGAGCGGGCATCCTGCCGTCGCAATCCGGTGATCGAGGGCGTTTCCAACGTCAGGGCAACCGATCAGCTAAGCTGCCAAGGGTCCAATGCGCCCGCCCGGTTCAGGCGCAGTCCCCCGAAACGAGGGCGTAGATGCACAAGTGAGCAGGGTTCAGCTTCAGATTGAAGCGCGGGCGCTTGCGCGGCGGGCAGTTGCTCTACAATACACGCTCGTCCATCTTTCCGTGAGCCACCGCGAGGCCACCCATGTTCAATTCCGGCACCTCCCTGCGGGCGTTCGACCCGGAAATCGCCGATGCCATAGCCCTTGAGGACCGTCGCCAGGAGGATCACATCGAGCTGATCGCCTCGGAGAACTACGCCAGCCCCTTGGTGCGGGAGGCGCAGGGCAGTTCGCTGACCAACAAGTACGCCGAAGGCTATCCGCATAAGCGCTACTACGGCGGCTGCGAGTACGTCGATCAAGCCGAGCTGCTGGCCATGGAACGGGTCAAGGCGCTGTTCGGGGCGGACTACGCCAACGTGCAGCCCCACTCCGGCTCCCAAGCCAACGCCGCGGTTTACCTGGCGCTGTTGGAGGCTGGCGACACCGTGCTCGGCATGAGCCTCGACCACGGCGGGCACCTGACCCACGGCGCCAAGGTGAACTTCTCCGGACGCCTTTACAACGCCGTTCAATACGGGCTGAACCCGGACACCGGCGAAGTCGATTACGAAGAGGTGGCGCGCCTGGCCCATCAGCATCGCCCCAAAATGATCGTGGCAGGCTTCTCCGCCTATTCGCGGCGCATGGACTGGGCTCGCTTCCGCGCCATCGCCGACGAGGTGGGCGCCTATCTGCTGGTGGACATGGCCCACGTCGCCGGGCTGATCGCCGTCGGCCTCTATCCGAGCCCGGTGGCCATCGCCGACATCACCACCTCCACCACCCACAAGACGCTGCGCGGCCCCCGGGGGGGCATCATCCTAGCGCGAGCCAACCCGGAGGTGGAGAAGAAGCTGAACTCGGCGCTCTTCCCCGGCTCCCAAGGCGGCCCGCTGATGCACGTCATCGCCGCCAAGGCGGTGTGCTTCAAGGAGGCGCTGACCCAAGAGTTCCGGGACTACCAAGCCCAGGTGCTGGCCAACGCCCGGACCATGGCCAACGGCTTCATCGACCGCAACCACAAGGTCGTTTCCGGCGGCACCGACAACCATCTGTTCCTGCTCGACCTGATCGAGGCCGGCATCACCGGCAAGGCCGCTGATGCCGCCTTGGGCCGCGCCAACATCACCGTCAACAAGAACGCCGTGCCTGGCGACCCGCGCTCGCCCTTCGTCACCAGCGGCCTGCGCATCGGCACCCCGGCGGCCACCACCCGGGGCTTCAAGGAGGCCGAGTGCGCCGAACTGACCGGCTGGATGTGCGATGTCTTGAGCGACATCAACGACGACGCCACGATCGCCGCCGTGAAGGAGAAAGTGACGGCGCTTTGCCGGGCCCATCCGGTGTATGGTTCGCCCTAGCCATTTGCCATGGGTCAACCATGCACTGCCCGTTCTGCGGAACTGACGACACCAAGGTAATCGATTCGCGGCTGGTCAGCGACGGCCAGGCCGTGCGGCGGCGCCGGAAGTGCCGCAACTGCGGCGAGCGCTGGACCACCTTCGAGACCGCGGAACTGCTCATGCCGAGAATCGTCAAGCGCGACGGCTCCCGGGAGCCCTTTGACGAGAGCAAGCTGCGGCGCGGCCTGCAAACCGCCTTGGAGAAGCGGCCGGTCCCGGTGGAGGACGTGGAGGCGCTGATCAACCGCGTCAAGCACAACATACGGGTCACCGGCGAACGCGAGGTGACGGCCGAACTGCTCGGCCAGGAAGTCATGGGCGAACTGCGTCAACTCGATCCGGTGGCTTACGTCCGCTTCGCCTCCGTCTATCTCAACTTCGAGGACGTGAGCGAGTTCCAGTCCGAAATCCTGCGCCTCAAGGCCAGCGCCCAATGATCACCGCCGCCGACCAAGCCCATCTCGCCGAAGCCATTGAACTGGCGGAACGCGGCCTCTACACCACCGCGCCCAACCCCCGGGTGGGCTGCGTCATCGCGCAAGGCGAGCGCGTGCTGGGCCGCGGCTGGCATCAATGGGCCGGCCAAGGCCACGCCGAGGTTCGCGCGCTTGAGGACGCCGGCCCGGACGCGGCCGGCGCCACCGCCTACGTCAGCCTGGAGCCGTGCTCGATCCACGGACGCACCCCACCCTGTGCCGACGCCTTGGTCGCCGCCGGAATCAAGCGGGTGGTGGTCGGCGCGCTCGATCCCGACCCGCGGGTCAACGGCAAGGGCATTGAGCAGCTCAAGGCGGCTGGCATCAAGGTGGACTTGGCCAACGACGAACGCGCGCAGGCCTTGAACCTTGGCCATCGGCAGCGGATGCTGCGCACCCGCCCTTGGGTGCGGGTGAAGATGGCCGCCTCCCTCGACGGCCGCACCGCCATGGCATCCGGCGAAAGCCAATGGATCAGCAGCCCCGAGGCGCGCTTGGACGTTCAGCATTGGCGGGCGCGGAGCTGCGCGGTGATTACCGGCATCGGCACCCTGCTGGCGGACGACCCCCGGCTGAACGTGCGCGACGACCGCTTCGCCAGTGACGGCACCCTGCGCCAGCCCCTGCGGGTGATCACGGACAGCCAGCTGCGCAGCCCCGCCGAAGCGCAGATATTCCAACCGCCGGGAACCGCCTTGATCGCCCATGCCGGCACCGCAACCGCCGCCCACCCCAAGGCGGAGTGCATGGCTTGCGGCACGCAACAGGTGGATCTGGGGCAATTGCTGACCCATCTGGCTCACCGCGAGTGCAATGAAGTGTTGGTCGAAGCCGGTCCCGCCCTCGCCGGTGCTTTTCTTGCGGCAGGTCTGTGCGACGAGCTCGTTCTTTATCTCGCCCCAAAGTTGCTCGGCGCCAAGGCCCGGCCCTTGCTGGATTTGGCCGCAGAGCGCCTGGAGCAGGCCTTGGCCGGCGAAATCGTCGAGGTCGAACGCTTCGGCCCCGACCTGCGCCTGCGCTTGACGGGGTTTTAGGACGATGGCCGAACCGCGAAGGCGAGGTGCGCCTGGCGTCAACGTGAGCCAGCGGCGCAAGGCCCGCCGGGCGCTCGTGCAAGCGCTCTACCAATGGCAGATGAACCGCACCAGCGCCAGGCTGCTGACTGCGGAGTACTCCGGCAGCGGGGCGCTGGACAAGGCCGACCGGCCCTTCTTCGACGCGATGCTCGGCAGGGTGCTGGCCAGCCCCGGCCAGCTCGACGAACTCTACGGCGACCTGCTCGACCGCGACCAGGAGCGCCTCGACGGCGTTGAACTCGCCATCCTGCGCTTGGGCACCTGCGAACTGCGCCACCGGCCCGACGTGCCCGCTCGGGTGGTGATCGACGAGTACATAGAACTCGCCAAGCTGTTCGGCGCGGAAGCGAGCCACAAGTACGTCAACGGCGTCTTGGACAAGCTGGCCAGCCGCCTGCGGACGTCCGAAATGGGATCCGGCGGGTGACGGACGAGTTCGCCCTGATCGAGCGCATCCGGGCGCAGTTGGGCGGCGACGCCCCAGACTGGCTGGTGCTGGGGCCGGGTGACGACGGAGCCGTGGTCCGGCCACCGGCGGGGCATGACATTGCCAGTTCCATCGACAGCTTTCTGGCCGATGTCCACTTCCCCGCCCGCGCCGATGCCGAGTTGATCGGCTACCGCTGCCTGATGGCGAGCCTCTCCGATCTGGCCGCGATGGCGGCGACGCCAGCTTGGGCGCTGGTGGCGCTCAGCCTGCCGGAGGGCGATCCCGGATGGGTGACGGCCTTGGCGCGGGGCATGGACGAGGCCGCCGCCACCGCCGGTGTACAAATCGCCGGCGGCAATCTGGCGGCCGGCCCGTTGACCATCACGGTCAGCGTGCAGGGTTGGGCGCCTGTCGGAACCATGCTGGCGCGCTCCGGGGCGATGCCGGGCGACGCCATCTGCCTGAGCGGCCCGGTGGGCGGTGCGGCCGGCGCCTTGCGGCAAATCGATCCCGCCGCTTCCCGGCCCAACCAATTGACCGCCTTGGAACGTGCCTATTGGCGGCCCCAGCCGCCATTTTCCTTGGCATCGGCGTTGCGCGACCATGCCAGCAGCGGCATCGACCTCTCCGACGGCCTGCTCTCCGACCTTGGCCACGTGGCCGCCGCCAGCGGCGTCAGCCTGCACCTGAGGCGGGCCGCCATCCCGGTGGCCCAAGGCGCGGGCCTTGAAGATGCGCTATCCGAAGGTGACGACTACGCCTTGGCTTTCACCACCGGCCACAAGCCCCTGATGGCGCGCTTTGCGGTCATCGGCGAAGTGGCGGCAGGCAGCGGGTTGCATCTGGACGGAAAGCCCGTCAATGGTCGGGGGTTTCGCCATTTCCGCTGATCCAACTGAATTGCGGTGGCGCGCCCTGAAGCGTCCATCGGCGTTCATTGCCTGCGGATTCGGCGCTGGCTTGCTGCCCAAGGCGCCCGGCACCTGGGGTTCGGCGGCGGGGCTGGCCTTGTGGCTGCTGATTCCGCAGCAGCCCATGTGGCAGATTGGCGCTTGCGCCCTCGGTTTCGTGGTCGGCTGGCTGGCCTGCGCGCAGGTGTGCCGACATCACGAACTGACCGACCCGCCCGAAGTGGTGGTGGATGAGATCGTCGGCATCTGGATCGCTTTGGCAGCGCTGCCCACGGAACCCTTTTGGCTGCTGGCGGGCTTTGTTCTGTTTCGCTTCTTCGACATCCTCAAGCCCTTTCCCGTCAGCACTCTGGAACGGCGCTTCAGGGGCGGCTTCGGCGTGATGATCGACGACGTGGCTGCTGGGGCACTGGCTGGCTTGGTTGGCTATGCGGCTTGGTGGCTGCTGGCCAATGGACCTCCCGATTTCAGATAACGGTCCGCCTTCCCCGTTCAAAGTCGGTGCTATCCAAGGGATTCGGACACAGCGCCGAATATATAAGGCGCAAGGCTGCCTTGCGCCCGCGTTCTGTACTTATGCCAGTTCCGGCCGCCGTAGTAGGCAAGACTTCCCGGCTCCGCTTCGCCGTGCCCGTTGTAGTAGCTGATGCAGTCACGCAAAGGCTGCGTAATCACATCGGCCTTCCGGCAATGCTCCGCATACGCCTGCTCCGGCTCCTCGTGGACGTCCACGACCGTTTCGCCCCGCTCGGCCATGGTCTCCAACATCCAGGCTATGTACTCGGCATGCTCCTCAATCGCGTCTATGAAATTGAAACTGCCGCCGCCTCCTTGAGGGCCGGACATGATGAACAGATTCGGAAAGCCCCTGCTGTGGATGCCCAAGAACGTCTTGGTGCCTTGAGTCGTCCACTTGCCGCTTAGGGTCAATCCGCCGCGGCCCTTGATCATGTTGAATGTGGAGGTCGCCATCCATTCGAAGCCAGTGGCATAGATGAGAACGTCCAAGGGATATTCCCTGCCGCCGTGAACGACGCCTCTGGAGTTGATTTTCTGGACGCCGCGCGGTGCGACATCAACAAGGTGAACGTTCGGCAGATTGAATGCCGGCAGGTACTCGTCATGGAAGGTTGGACGCTTGCACCCATAGGGGTAGTAGGGCTTCAAGGCCGCCGCGGTCTCCGGGTCTTCAACCGTCGCATCCACGCGCGCCCTGATCTGCTCCATGATGCGAAAATTGGTGTCCAACTGCTTTCGCACCATTTCCTCGGGGGTGAGTTTGCTGCTGTGCTCCTTGCGGGCCTTAAAGTCCGCCACCTTGCCGGACAGGTAATCGTCATCAGCCAATATGGCGGTGCGCCCGCTGGATATCCTTGAGAAGCGCGCGCGGCGCGCCTTTGCCCAGCCTGTTTCAGCAGCCCAAGCGGCACGCTGCTCATCCGTGGTCGCACGCTGATCCCGCACGTCAACGGAGCTTGGCGTACGCTGGAAGACATAGAGTTCCTTAACCGCTTTGGCCAATTCCGGAACGGCCTGAACAGCCGTGGCGCCGGTGCCGATGATGCCCACGGTCTTGCCTTCAAGCTGCACGTCGTAGTTCCAGCGCGACGTGTGAAACGACTCGCCGGCGTAGGTTTCCATGCCTTCAATCCGTGCGAGCTTCGGGCTGGTCAGAATGCCATTGGCGAGGACTACGTAGCGCGCCTGGATGGCATCGCCGCGATCGGTGTGAACGGTCCATCGACCCGCTTTTTCGTTCCATTCCGTGTTCTCCACAGTAGTATGGAACAGGCAGCGGTCGTAGAAGCCGAACCGCTCCGCCATGTTTTGGCAGTACTCCAGAATCTCGAACCCCGAGGCAAACTTCATGCTTGGGACGTAGTCCATTTCCTCAAGCAGCGGCAAGTAGCTGTAGGACTCCACGTCACAGGCAATGCCCGGATAGCGATTCCAGTACCATGTCCCCCCCACATCGCCGCCCTTTTCGCAAAAGCGCACGTCGTTGATGCCAACTTCCTGGAGCTTGCGCCACAGCAGCAGTCCGCCAAAGCCCGCGCCCACGCAGAGCACTTCGCAGGCATCATCCAGAGCTTCGCGTTCAACTGGAGCATCCGAGTAAACATCCTCCAGATAGCGGCTGAACTCCCCGTCCATGGCCATGTAGTCAGCAGCGCCTGCGCGCGCCTCCTTGAACTCGCGATACCTCGCTTGCTCCTGCGCGTTGAACGTGGCCCCTTTAGGCTCGGGCGGCAGAGTCTTTAGAGTTTGGTCGTCGATGACCGAATAGCCCTTGCCCGCAATCTTTTCGGATGCTTGCGCCGCCCGCGTGTCAAAAACCTTCAGCCCAGTTTGCGGATCTATGGAAATCGCTTTAGCCATACGTATCACTCAATCAAGATTCAGTTGACCCGATCAACCGCCTGCCGCCCAAGATCAGCCAGCAGCGTGTCTTGCAATCCGGCCTGTTGCAACAGGTCCGAAGCCTCCCTCGCCAAGGCTTGGGCTTCCCGCCGCGCCTTCTCCAAGCTCATGAGCGTGACGAACGTGGATTTGTCCGCCTGCTGGTCGGAGCCGGCCGGCTTGCCGAGCGTGGCCGTGTCGCTGGTGACGTCAAGCACGTCGTCAATGATCTGGAAGCCCAAGCCGATAAGGTCGCCGAACGCCTTTGCCGTCGCCATCTGCTCTTCAGTGGCGTTCGCGAATAGCGCGCCGAGCCGCACTGAGGCGCTCAGCAGCGCCCCGGTCTTGGCGGCGTGCAGCGCCTTGAGTTCGGCCAAGCCCAACCGCTGGCCTTCGCTGGCCATGTCGAACGCCTGCCCGCCCACCATGCCCTGCCAGCCAGCGGCCTGCGCCAACAAGCCCACCGCCGCAGCCCGGTTGACGGCGCTTCCTCCGGGTGCGCCCGCAAGCACCTCAAAGGCCAGGGTCTGCAGCGCATCGCCCACGAGAATTGCCACTGCCTCACCGTAGGCGACATGGCAGCTTGGCCTGCCCCGACGCAGCGCGTCGTCGTCCATGGCTGGCAGGTCGTCGTGCACCAAGGAATAGGCGTGAATCAGCTCGACGGCGCAGGCCGGGGCGAGCGCATCTTCCAGGCGGCCGCCAAAGGCCATGCAGGATGCGCAGGCGAGCATGGGCCGCAAACGCTTGCCGCCGCCCGAGGCGGCGTAACGCATGGCGTCCACCAGCGGCTGGGCAATGGGGGAGCGGCTTGGGAGAAAGCCGTTCAGCGCCTCTTCAACGGCCGCCCGGACGGCATCCGGCTCAGGCGTCATTCAAGGGCCCGAGGTCCAAGTCTTCAAGCTCGTTGTCTTCAGTGAGGGTGCGCACCCGCAACTCGGCCTGCTTGAGCGCGGCTTGGCACTGGCGAGTGAGCTTAACGCCGCGCTCAAAGGCGGCGAGGGAGGCCTCAAGGCCGAGTTCGCCGGACTCCATCTGCTTGACCAGATCTTCGAGCGCCTTTAGGGCCGCTTCAAAATCGACTTCCGCTTCGGCGGTGATTGGGTTGGAATCAGCCACGGGATCAGGCTGCGTCGGAATCGGGTTTGACGGCTTGGCCGGTTCGGCGCCATGCGCCGCTGGCCGGATCGACGGCGATCAGCCCCTCGTCCTCCAGATTGGAGAACTCAAGGCGCACCATCCAGGCGCCCATCGGCTGGTTGCGCTCCCGCAGCAGGGTGCAGATGTCGCCCGGACGAAATTCTGGCTGCCCTGACGCCACCAGGTCGCAGACAAGGCCGAAGAGGGTTTCCGTGCGTTTTCGGTCGATGCTCATTCCAATCCTTGTACCAAAATCGGTGCCCAGCACACAAGCGCACCTGCTTCGCGAGTGCGGTTGGAGTTTCGCTGGCGCGAAGATCCGCTCCCGTTGCTTGGGCCATGTTCGGATACTCAGGGGAAGGCCCAACAAAACCCCGATCGCAATGCACAGCCACTTCATGGGGCGCTGCTCACTCCCGCCACGGACGGCCTTGCGAGTATGCCTCTAAACGAAGATTCATTTCACGAACCATGCCTTGGTCGGCGACGGCCAAGGTCAAGGCCTCCCGCTGGGTGGCCACCGCGTTGTCGAACTGGCCGAGTTCCGCATAAGCGGCCGCCAATGTATCCAAGTGGGCTGCATTGGGCTCCAAGGCCAAGGCCTGTTGGGCTTGGGCGAGCGCCAACTCGCCGTTGCGCACCCCGGCGGCGCGGGAAGTGGCGCGCAGCCAGGCATAGCCGTTCAGAGCCTCGGCGGTGCCGGCGGCGAGCACCCGCTCCAACCAGCGCGAAGCCTCGGCCTCCTGGCCTTCGGCCAGCAGCAGGCGAACCAAGCGCAGGGTCGGGCGGCTGTAGCCCGCTTCCGCACCACGCCGATACCAGGCCATTGCCTCGGCAGCATCGGCGGTCACGCCCAAGCCCGCTTCAAAGACATGCCCCAAGCCGACGAAGCTGCCCGGCGCCCCCAAGGCAGCGGCCCGGACGAACCACTGCCGAGCGGCGTCGAAGTCCTGCTCAAGGCCCTTGCCGGTCAGATAGGCATGGGCCAAGTTGGCCATGCCGTTGCCGGAGCCGCGCTGCGCGCCCTGCTTGAAGTAGGCTGTGGCTTGCGCTGCGGTGGCGCCTTCGAGTTCGCCGCCGCGAACCATGTAGCCTAGGGCAACAGGCGCTTCCGCACTGCCCGCCTCCAGGGCGCGCTCATACCAATGCTGGGCCTGTTCGGGATCCGGTTCGTCGGTGAACGCCTTCCGGTAGCTGGCGGCAAGCTGCAGCATCGCCGCCTCATGGCCCTGCTGCGCCGCCCGCTCCAGCCAGACGCGGGCCTCCTCGAGATCATGGGCGGGGCCTGCGCCGGTGAGGTAGGCGTAGCCCAAGTGGTATTCACCTGCAGCATCCCCCGCCGCGGCCGCCCGCGCAAAGAAGCCGAAAGCCAGCGCCTTGTCGCTGCGCATCCCGTCGCCGTGAAAGTGCAGGCTGCCCCTAGCGACCAGCGCCGCCGGGTTCCCCGCGTCGAACTCCAGCGCTCGAGCGTAGTCCTGGGCGGCGGAGACGTGCAGGCCCTGGGCCTGGAAGCTGTAGCCGCGCAGGTAGTAGGCGTGGGAGCGCTCATGCGGATGCAGCCGCTGGGCGACCACCGCCGGATCAAGCCAAGTGCGGGCGAACGCGAACCGCCCTTGCTCGATCAACTCGACGGCCCGGCTGACGAAGGCGCGGGGGTCGAAGGTGGCCGCTTGGGCAAGGGGGTTCAGGCAAAGGGCTAGGGCGGCGGCTGTGGCTGCGAGGCGAACGTTCGCGCAAAGGTTGCGTCGCGGATCTGAAGGCGCTCTTGAGGCTCCAGCGTCTCGACGGCGAGGGGGCCTTGCGCTTGAAGTGCGGGCGGGCAGGATGCCCTTGCTCCATAGGTTTGCCCGGAGCGAAGGCATCTTGCCCTCGATTCGCCCTCCGGAAGCCGACCCTGCACCAACGGCTTTCATCCCGCGTCCATTGAAAACGGAGTCGCCAAGCGCCCACTCGACTTTGTTCCACAGCCACTGCATGGCCCGATGGTAGCGGATTGCGGCACCGTGCTAAACTTCGCCTCCGATCAAGCAAGTCCATTGGGGGCGATACGGTCTCGACGTAGGTCTCAAAGCAAAAGGTGCATGCCGAGAGCGTAGCGGCTCTCGCTAAACAATCGCTGCAAACCCATAGTTGCCAACGACGACAACTACGCACTAGCGGCCTAAACCGCCGCTAACGCTGATGATCCCTCGCCTGCGGGGTGAAATCGGCGGCAAAGACAGCAGGATCGCGCTTTCGCCCACGCCTGGGGGCGGCAGCGTCAAAACCTTCCGGGCTCGCCAACAGCGCCCTGGCCGCCGGGCCGCTTGCGGTTAAAGCAATAGACGGACCCTAAGCATGTAGAGCCGATTGCGGCGAACCCACGGACGCGGGTTCGACTCCCGCCGCCTCCACCAATTTGGTCCACCAACCTAGCCGACCTGAACACTTCAATGTGGGGCCTAAGCCGAGCACCACACAAGCCCCATGAAAACGTCCGCGACGCGATTGGGCGCCAAGGTTGCGCTAAAGCTGCAATGCTGTCAGTTTCAGGCCAGCATTTCTGATTGGCGACCATAACCAAGATGGCCTAGCCCTCGCGTGGAAGCTACAGATCCTATCTGAACCCTGCCCTGTAAATTACCGGATTCAGGCGCACATGGTTTTCGACCTGACCCGGAATTCGGTAAAGGCGACGACCGCTCTTGCTGAAATCGTACACACGATAGAGGTTGTACTGCTGCGTGAATTCCCGCGAGAACTCAACCTCGTTATGACTAATGTAGAAGGGCTGGTACTTGCCGCTATTCGTAGTTTTGACTTCTATGAACATCTCTTCCTCCCTCGCGACACCATCATCTCCTACTGGGAAGGAACGCAAATCATAGCCAAGGCCATCGCCATGTTTCTTGCTACTCCATTCCACTTCGTCGGCCAAGTCACTACGTCCGGCTTGCCTCAGGTGAAATCGCTCAAATTCTAGAACAAACTGCTCCCCGGATTCTCCAAGGCTCCGATTCTCAGCCTCCCGTTGAGAATAGTTGACGCGATGCGCCAAGTACTTGCGATCCGGCAATTGAGGCATAGGTATAGGCTCTGGTAGATCTCTATCCAGCACCTTGTCCCACCTTCCGATATAGGGCGTATGACCCAAATCGCGAACGGCACTAACCTGTTCCAAGTCGCCTGAGTGCCCGGCAATGTACGCGAGGACGGCACCTCTCAATTGAGCCTGATAGTTGAATCGCGGCTTGTAGCCAGAAATGTATGGAAACCCAAGCTGAACCAGGATAGCGCTGATGTTTTGGTGTTTGAACTCCACCGAACCGTCCGACCGATTACGTAGTTTGGTCATAAGCGTTCGCCGATGCGCTGTCTTGCTATAGGGTTCGCGGCGCAGCTCCATTCCAAGCATTTGGAAGTAGTCTTGAACGCATGCTTCGCACTCCAACCAGTCCCAGCCATCCACCTGTAATCTTGCCCGCCGGTCTTGGGATGTAACTCTTGTGTTTTCGAGCAAAGCCGCTCGCAGAAGTTCACGGACCGAGTGATTGCCCAAGAGTTCGAACAATTCGTCGTCCAAGTAAGCGTAGGCGATGTGCTGCTCTACTTGGCTAAGGCTGGTAAGTGTCTGTAGCCGGTTGTACGACTCGCGCTGTCCTGGCTTAAGTCGATGGTGCCAGAATCTGTCGCTGCATAGGTGAAAGTATGGATAAATCGGATTTGGGCTTTCTCCTTCCGCCCTGAACTCGCTGAAGCGGGCCACAAACGCCCTTGTCAGGGATTCGCAGTACTCAATGGCGTTTTCAGTGACGGAACCATCTTCAATCAGATCAGTAACCGCCAACAACATTGCTACCTTTTCAGAACCCCCATACGCTCGGTCTCTGTTGAGGTTTAGCGCAGAGAATACAGCTTCATAGTGGAGGAGGCTCATGTATTGAAATGCACAATATCAGCTACGCCACTATGAGGTCGCCAGGGCTGGTCCACCATTTGCTTAGCAGTTTGCTCTTCTAGCTCCACGTAACTCATCGGCGTTTGCCCGTTCCGGAAGTGCTTCAGCAGACCGACTGGTGTCAGGCGGGCTTTCCGTGCCGCCGCCAACGGTAAGCAGAGCAAAGGCTCGGATCGAGAATCTCCTGCTAGTCGGCTCCCAATGCAGTTTGAATCGAGCTGGTTCCGTTCCGTCCCCTAGGGCCTGACGGTAAGCGTTGCTCAACTTACAAGGGTGCGCTTGACGCCGTCAACAGGCTTTAAGGCTTAGTGCTCCAACGCCGGGTAGCACTCGAGACTTGCCAACCCGAAGACATTGGCCTATGCTTCGGCATATGCCAACAAAGGAGCCGAGGATCATGGCTGCAGAGCGACACGTAAGGCTGTTCCGCAGCGGACGAAATCGAGCAATACGGATACCAAGAGAGTTTGAAATCGAAGGCGATGAGGCGATTATTCGCAAGGAAGGCAACACGTTGATCGTGGAACCCATCCAAAGTAAGGGGTTGCTGGACGTATTGGCTACGCTGAGGCCGGTCAAGGATGAGTTTCCCAACGTCGATCTCGGCCTTGGGGAGCTAGATGACGTGAACCTGCATCCCGATGCCTGACTACCTGCTCGATACCAACATACTGTCCGATCTGATGAGGCATCCTCAAGGGCGCATTCGGGCGCATCTTGAACGGGTCGGCGACAACGCTGTATGCACAAGCATCATTGTCGTCGCTGAATTGAGGTTCGGCGTAGAGAAAAGTGGGTCAGTCGCATTGCGAAGGAACCTTGACGCCATAATCTCCGCGCTGGAGATACTCCCGCTGAAGCGCCCTGCCGACCAACGCTACGCGGAACTGCGCGCCTATCTTGAAATCTCCGGGAAGCCCATAGGGCCGAACGACATGCTAATCGCCGCCCAGTGCCTAGCCGAAGGCCGCATCGCCGTGACGGCGAACATTGACGAGTTCAGCCGGGTGCCTGGCCTCAAGGTCGAGAATTGGCTGGCGGCCTGATCGTCAAAGAATCAGGGTTCTGGGCCGCGCATACCGAGAGCAAGCGCCGGTTTCAAGTGTTTTGGGAAGTTCCAGGCATGGCATTGACCTCGGTGCCACACAGTATTACCGTGGCGACAAGGAGACATTCGTGACAGTCAAGTCGTCAATCTGGCTCACCGACGAACAGCACGCCTTTGCTAGGGCACTGGTCGAAACAGGACACTATGCAAGCCTGAGCGCCGTCCTGCAGCAAGGGGTCAACCTGCTGCGTCAGCGCATGGACGCCGAGGACGTGGAGACCGCAGCGCTGCGCGAGCTCCTGTCCCGCCGCCGGGCCGGCGCATTCGTCAAGGCGGAGCAATTGGACGTGCGGCTAGCCCGGATAGTCGCCGGCAAGCGGCGTGCGCAAGGCATTCCATCTTGAATTCGCGGTCGAGGCCGAACGGGACTTCGGGCTGATCTTCGACCATCTCTTGCGCAGCTATATCGAATTCGGCGAGAGCCTTGAGGGTGCGCTCGACCATGCCGAATCGCGGATTGCGGAGATCCGTGCGACCGCCGGGCGTGTCATTACTGCGCCGCATCGCGGCGAACGCCACGACGACATTCTGCCGGGCTTAAGGCATCTCGCCATCGGACGGGCGATCTACTGGTTCGACGTGGACGACCAGCAGCAGACCGTTCGGGTTCTCGCCGTGTTCTTCGGCGGACAAGATCACGTCCGTCATATGATCGCAAGGCTCCTTGAAGACTCAGCGGAATCCGGGTGGAGCCCGTGAGAGTCATCATCGTAGGCGCCGGCATCGGCGGCAGCGCGCTGGCGTTGTCGCTGGCCAAGCTGGGCGTTGATTACGTGCTCCTTGAGCAGGCACCCGCCTTCGCCAAGGTTGGCGCTGGCATTCAGCTCAGCCCCAACGGGGTGCGCGTGCTCGAAACCCTCGGCTTAGGCGATGCGCTCGCGGCACTCTGCACAGAGCCGGACTTCCACAAGTACAGCGTCTGGGACACGGGCGAGACCCTATTGCGCACGCCGCTGATGCCGCAGGTGCGGCAGGCCTACGGCTACGCCTACTACCACGCCCACCGGGCCGACTTGATCGCCGAGTTGACCTGTGGGCTGGAGCCGTCGCGGCTTCGGCTGCAGGCCAAGGTCGTCGCTGTCGGGCAGGATGCCGCGCAAGCCTGGGCGGATTGCGAATCCGGCGCGCGCGTCACCGGCGATGTGCTGGTGGGCGCGGACGGCATCCATTCGCTCGTGCGCGAACAGGTTTTTTCGCCGGATCCGCCACGGGCATCGGGCTACGTCACTTGGCGCGGGGTGGTCGATCGCCGCAAAGTCGCCGATCTCGGCATTCCGGTGTCGGCTCATGTGGACATGGGGCCGCGTCTTTCCTTCGTTTACTACTGGGTGTCCGGCGGCGCCCAGCTCAATTGGCTGGCGCTGGGGCGGGCTGACGGCCAGAGGCGGGAATCCTGGTCCCAGACGGCGAGCATTGAAGAGGTCATGGCCGCGTTCGAAGGCTGGTACGACCGGCCCAGGCAAGTCATCAAGGCAACCGAAGAGACTTTCGTCACCGCGCTGCACGACCGCAACCCTCTGCGCGAATGGGTGAAAGGGAGGATCGGGCTGCTCGGCGACGCCGCCCACGCAATGCTGCCCTACCACGCCCAAGGCGCGGTTCAGTCGCTGGAGGACGCTTGGGTGCTGGCGCGCCTGCTCGCCGAATCCTCGGGCGATGTGGCGGCTGATTTGGCCCGCTACCAAGCCTTGCGCATGGATCGCGCAAACCTGATCGTGCAGCAGTCGCGCAACGCGGAGGGCTGGTACCACCTTGCGGACTCGGCGACCATTGCCCGGCGCAACGAGCGGTTCCGGCGCAACAGCGAGAAGCTCGACGGCGGCTTCTCGCCCCAGCAGCACTGGCTGTACAGCTACGATGCGGACGCGGCGGCAAGCGGCACGGACCACGACTGGCGGTCGCTTCGCCCTTGGTCCTAGCCAAGGGCCTTCAAGACGAAGCCGGTCAGCGAACCCAAGTGAAAGCTCAGTGTGCCGATGCGGATGCGGATGCGGAGGTCGATGCAGCGCTTCTCCGGCACCTTGCAGCAGCCCAAGGCCACATCCGGCGGCCAACAGGCCAGATCGCGCCGATGCCCGCCGCCTAGTCGGCGCCGCGGTAAAGGCATTCCATGACCCCAATCGAGGGCGTCCCACCCTCGACCGAGTCACGACGATGACGTGAGCCAAACTGAGCCAATACTCGCGCCGCGCCAAGCTGGCTGCGCCTGCGCGCTGCTGTTGTATCATCCGCCAATTCGCCATCGGAGCGGCGCGGGCCACTGAATGAAGAGACTCCAAGCGGACTACTTGGTCGTCGGCGCTGACGCGATGGGCATGGCGTTCACCGACGTGCTGGTGACCGAGACCAAGGCTTCCGTGGTGATGGTCGATCGGCGGCACCAGCCCGGCGGGCACTGGAACGACGCCTATCCCTTCGTTCGCCTGCACCAGCCGTCGTCGTTCTACGGGGTCAATTCCAGGCCCTTGGGCAGTGGCGCGATAGATGTCCAAGGCTGGAACAAGGGCCTTTGTGAATTGGCGACCAACAGCGAAGTGTGCGCTTACTTTGGGCAGGTGATGCAGCGCCAGTTCCTGCCCTCCGGCCGGGTCCGCCACTTCCCGTTGTGCGAACACCAAGGCGAGGGACGCTTCAGGTCCTCGGTATCCGGCGAGGAGTGGACGGTGGAGGCGGGCAAGGTCGTGGATGCCGCCTACATGGACGTCAGCGTGCCCTCAGCATCACCGCCGCCGTTTGCCATCGACGCTGGCGTCAACTGGGCGCCGCCCAACGAGTTGCCGAAGCTGGGCGGAAGGTTCGAGCGATACGTCATCGTCGGCGCCGGCAAGACCGCCATGGACGCCTGCCTGTTTCTGCTGGCCCACGGCAAGGATCCGGGGTGCATCAGTTGGATCATGCCGCGCGACTCCTGGATGTTGGATCGAGCCAACATCCAGCCCGGACGAAAGTTCGCCGACGCCCTCAACCGGGGCTTCTCGGCGCAGGCTCGGGCCATTGTCGAAGGCACCAGCTACCGTGATGTCTTTGAGCGGATCAACGCGGCGGGCCAGCTTCTGAGGTTCGACGACGACGTTTGGCCAACCATGTACCGCTGCGCCACGGTCACCCAGGCGGAGCTTGCGCAACTGCGCCGCATCAAGGATGTGGTGCGGCTGGGGCATGTCCAGCGGATTGAGCGGGACGCCATCACTCTCGACCAAGGGACCATGCCCACCTCTCCCGCCACGCTGCATGTGCATTGCGCCACCGACGGCTTGGCCCGGCGGCCGGCGGTGCCCGTGTTTGACGGCCAAACCATCACGCTGCAATCGCTGCGCACCTGCCAGCAGGTGTTCAGCGCCGCCTTCACCGCCCACATCGAGGCGGCCTACGGCGACGATGATGCCGTCAAGAACGAGCTTTGCGTTCCCATTCCGCACCCGGATTCCGACGCCGACTTCCTCCGCACCACCTTGGCCAACTTCCTGAATCAGTTGGAATGGGCACAGGATGAGGCCCTGATGGACTGGCTGCGCCGCTCGCGGCTTGATGGCTTCACGCTGCCGCTGCGGGACGACGAGGGGCCGCTGCCGCAAACTGATCCAGGGCCAGTGATGGAGGCGATTCCCAAGCTGCAGCGCATGCTGGCTGAACTTGAGGACGCGCCAGCGTCGGCGGCCTTGTGAAAACCACCGCCGACCTGAGCGAATTGCCGGCGATCGAGAATCCCGGGCGCATCGCGATACTGAAATCGAAGTGGTATCCCGAACTGGTGGACAGCCTTTCGGATGCCTGCGAAGGCGCACTCAGGGCACATGGCTACGAACGCATAGACGTGCATCGGCTGCCAGGCTCATTGGAGCTGCCCTTGGCGGCAGCGGATCTGCTGGCGCTGGACGTGGGCCAGGAAATCGACGCCCTGATCTGCTTCGGCGTGATTCTCAAGGGGGAGACCCTGCACTTCGAGATGATCACCAATGAGTGCATGCGGGGTCTGGGGGAGATCATGCAGCGCTATCGCCGCCCGGTGGTGGTGGAGATCCTGCCGGTGCTGAAGATGGAGCACGCCGCGGCGCGGGCGGCGCACGATGAGTTCAACAAGGGCCTTGAAGCGGCAGCCGCAGCCATCGAGATGGTGCATTGGCGGCGGAGCATCGGGGCGGCTTGAGGGGCGACTTGGAGGTAGGTTTCCAATTTGCTCCATTGCCAAGCCCCGATTCGTTTCAAGGGCGCATGGTCCTCTAAACGAATCGGGAAAGCTGCCCAAGCTTGGTTGCCGTGCAGCCGGCGCGGAGTTTCGCGCCAGCGAAACTCCAACGCGAACCAAAGGTTCGCGCAGGTTCGCGCAGTTACTTGCCGATGCAAAAGGTGGCGAAGATGCTGCCCAGAAGGTCGTCAGGGGTGGTTTCGCCAGTTACTTCGCCAAGCGCCAAGTGGGCTAGGCGCAATTCCTCGGCGATGACTTCGGCGGCAGCGTTGGCACGAAGCCGCTGAGCGGCGCCTTCCAAGGCTGTGAGTGCGGCGTTGAGGGCCTCGATGTGGCGTTGCCGGGCGCTGAAGGTTGAGCCTTCGCCGGTGAAGCCCACTCGGTTCTTGATGGCGCTTCTCAAGGCCTCAATGCCGTCACCGGTGAGGCATGACACGCGGACAGTGGATGGTGAGTCCTTCACGAGGCCAGCCGGGACGCCGACCAAATCGATCTTGTTGTCCACGCACAAGGTTCTTTCCGGACTGGCTGGCTCGCTGTTGACTTGGGCCACGGCTAGGTCGCGCACCTCCAGGATGAGGTCCGCCGTCTCGGCTGCCAAGCGGGCGCGACGCAGGCCTTCCACTTCCACGGGGTCCGCGCTGTCGCGCAAGCCCGCAGTGTCCACCAAGCGAACCGGCAGGCCATCAAGGACCAAGTCCACCTTGAGCAAGTCCCGGGTGGTGCCTGGGATGTCGGTGACGATGGCCGCCTGCTCGCCGCTCAGGCGGTTGAGCAGGCTCGATTTGCCGACATTGGATGCGCCAATGATGGCGACGCTGATGCCTTGGGAGAGCAATGCGCCCTGCCGACTGCGTTGGATCAGCGATTGGACGGCACCGATGAGCGTTTCGACCTGCTCGCCGACGCGGCCCTGCGCCAGCAGTTCAACCTCTTCATCGGGAAAGTCTATGGCCGCTTCAACGTGGACCCGAAGCTTCAGGATGTCCGCATCCAATTCATTGACCAGAGACGAGAATTCCCCGGACAGGGAGCGCACCGCCCCGCGCGCCGCCTGGGTTGAGGCGCTGGCGATCAAGTCCGCCACGGCCTCGGCCTGGGCCAAGTCGATCTGGCCGTTGAGGAAGGCGCGCTCGCTGAACTCGCCGGGCCGGGCCAGGCGAGCCCCGGCGGCAAGCACCGCATTCAACAGCATTTGCATCACCACCGGGCCACCGTGGCCCTGCAGTTCCACCACGTCCTCGCCCGTGAAGGAGTTGGGGGCGGCGAAGTGCAGGCCCACGCCGTCATCGAGCAGTTCGCCCTCGTGCGTGAACTGGGCATGCAGGGCGTGACGCGGCGGCAAGGGCTCGCCAACGATGGATTCGCCGATCTTGAGCGCCAATGGCCCGGAGATGCGCACGATGCCCACCCCGCCTTGGCCGGGCGGCGTGGCGACCGCGGCGATGGTGTCCGAGTCGCTGGACAGGGTCAGTTCCGCGCTGGGACCGCTGCGGCCTCAGTCTTTTTCATCACGTACCACTGCTGCGCGACGGACAGCACACTGTTGACCAGCCAATAGAGCACCAGGCCAGCAGGAAAGAACAGGAAGAGCACTGTGAACATGATCGGCATCAGCTTCATGATGCGCGCCTGCATCGGATCGCCCATGGTCGGGCTCAGGAGCTGCTGCACGTACATGGTGGCGCCCATGAGCAGCGGCAGAATGAAGTAGGGGTCCATGGCGGCCAAGTCGTCAATCCACAACGCGAAGGGCGCTTGGCGCAGCTCGACGCTCTCGAACAGCACCCAGTAAAGCGCGATGAAGATGGGCATGGGCAACAGCATGGGCAGGCAGCCGCCCAAGGGATTGACGCCCTCCTTTTTGTACAGTCCCATCATCTCTTGGGACAGCTTTTGCCGATCACCGGCATGACGTTCCTGCAGACGCTTCATCTGCGGCGCCACCCGGCGCATGTTGGCCATTGACTTGTAGCTTGCTGAGGACAGGGGGTAAAGCACCAGCTTGACCAGCACAGTGAGCAGGATGATGGCCACGCCCCAATTGCCGACCAAGCCGTGCAGCCAGTCCAGCAGCGCGAAAAGCGGCACGGCCAGCCACCAGAGAAAGCCGTAGTCCACGGTTAGGTTGAGGTTGTCGGCGATTTGCTCCAGTCGCTTTTGGTCCTTGGGGCCGGCGTAGAAGCGGGACCGCCACTCGCCCTGGTCACCGGGCGCCACCGCGGTCAACGGACTAGTGTAGCCGACGATGTAGGTGCCGTCAGCGCGCTTGCGGCCGTAGTAGCTGTTAGACTCGCCTTCGTTGGCAATCCAGGCGCTCAGGAAGTAGTGCTGCAGGAAGGCGATCCAACCGCCCTCCACCTGATCGCGAAAATCGCCCTCGTCGAGGTCCTCGAACTCGATTTTCTCGTAGCGCGAGTCAGGAGTGGTGAGGGCGGCGCCCAAGTACGGCTGCGGACCGAGGCTGAAGCTCTCCTGTCCGGGCGGCTCCTTGGCGTCGCGCTTGATCTGCCCGAACAGGCTGGCTCGGAACGGTTCCGCGCCCCGGTTCTCCACCCGATAGATCACGTCCACCAAGTAGTCGCCGCCTTGAAAGATGAAGACTTTCTGAACCTTGACGTCGCCGGCCTCGGCTTCGAGTTCGACGGCCAAGGTCTCGCCATCGCCGACCTCGTAGTTGGCGCGGGCCGTCCTGTACAGTGGCCGCTCGCTGCCTGAATCGAGCCCATCCGGGCCGATCAGGCCGCTTTGCGCCATGTAGGTGCGGCGATTGCCCACGTCGAGCAGTTCAAAGGGCAAATCGGGTTGCTCGAGATTCACCGGATAGCGGGGCAGATGCACGCGGCGAATGTCGCCGCCGCGGCGATCGATCCAGACTTCCTGGCTGGGCGTGGCGACGCGGATCAGACGCTCGGCAGCACCGGCGTCGCCAGCCGGCGCCACCGCTTGATCGGCCGCCGGGTCGGGTGCGCCAATGAAGGAGGCGTCCGGGATGTCGGATGCGGGGACCGCGGCGGAAGCCGGACCGGGACCGGACAGGGCCGCGCCATCCAATTGCGGCGCGCTCGCCCGCTCGGTGGCGGGCTGCGGCTGCATGTAGTCCTGATTCCAAGCGAGGATCATCAGATAGCCGGTAATCCCCAATGCGACCAGTAGGACGATTCGCTGCACCTCCGGCGAGATCGTGGGCATCATGGCGCTTCCTCATGGCCTGTGGAGGGATTCTGCCGACAGGCTGGTTTTTGCTTGGAAGTCAATGGATCGCTGCGCTGTGACAAGTGCCGCGAATCTTGCGCGGTTCGGACAGCCGGGGGTGGGTCAAAGCCGCCGGGGTGGAAGGGATGGCACTTGGACAGGCGGCGCAGGGCCAACCAAGTGCCCTTCACCGGCCCGTGGCCATCCAAAGCCGCGAGCGCGTAGTTCGAGCAGGTTGGGTGAAAGCGGCACTGGTGGCCGACAAAGGGGCTCAGGGTGAGCTGGTAGGCGCGGATGCCGCCCTTGGCAATGGTCAGCGCCAGCCCGCTCAAAGCGGATCGCAGTGTGGCGGCGGCCTGGATCATCCGCCCGTCCGGTGGCTCATCTGTTCCAATGCCTCTTCAAGCCGGCGCTTCAGTTCCCGATGGTGGATTGGCGCCTGCACATGCAGCACCACATCAATCGACGGCAGCCCCGCGCGGCGCTGGCGGAACGCCTCCCTCGCGTTGCGCTTCAGTCGATTGCGGTCATGGGCCCGGCGCACGGCGCGCTTGCCGATGATCAGTCCCAGCCGAGCGCCCAACATCGCATTGCGAACGGCGAAAATCCTTAATGGCCCGGACTGAATGCGGTGCGCCCGGCGACCGAGCGCCCGGCGGTAGTCGCGGGCGGAATTGAGCCGATAGCGCCTTGGGAAGCCGTTCGGCTTGGCCCGCCTGCCCAGTCCGGTTGACCCAGCTAAACGGTGAGCCGCTTGCGGCCCTTGGCGCGCCGGGCGTTGATCACCTTGCGGCCACCCTTGGTGGCCATGCGGGCGCGGAAGCCGTGGGTGCGCTTCCGCTTGATGTTGCTCGGCTGATAGGTTCTCTTCACGCGGCGTCCAGTGCCAAAGGGGACGGCGATTCTAGGGGCGGCTGCCGGAAAGTGTCAATGGCGCAATAACCAATTTCACTGATAATGGAGAATTGTTGTTGTAGCGCATGAGCGCAACCCGTGGACAAAGTTGGTTTCCCCAGCGCAGACACGGGCCTTGACCAAGGAAAAGGCTGCGGCAAACCTGTGGCTTCCTGCTGGAGTGGTTGAGCGTTGGTTTTGGGGTGCTGCAGCCAGTCCACGGCTTTCGCTACCGCAAGCCCATAGGTTTTCCTCGACAGGGGCCTTCTTTTCGGGAGGCTGAGGGCGCTTCGGAAGCCCCGGATTAGGCCCCTGCCGGGTGCTGACAATGGCGTTTGTGAAGGCTTTGTGACTAACCTTTTGGTTAGCCTTGAAAAATTTTCTTTCGCTGCCTGAAGGGGGCTGGAAAATCCACAAGTTATCCAGTGGTTTTTCACCTCCTACAGGCTGGCTCTGTTTTGGCAAATCTTCTCATTGATCGGTCTAACTCATTGGTTTTTCTGACCCTTGGATTTGCCCATAGGTTTTTTTATCCGGGCTATTCCAATGGCCCGTGGCCTGTCGCTAGAATGGCCCGGCGCTTGAAGGGAAGCGCGCAATCCAACAAGAATCCACGCCATCGGAGTACGTTAATGCCGCCTTGGGAGACCTGTTTGCAGAAGCTGCAAGAGCATATTTCCGCTGACGCTTTTGACTCCGCCATCAGACCCCTCCAAGCCCAGCCGTTTCAAGGCGGCATCAAGCTGTACGCACCCAACCGCTACATCCGTGACGAGGTCAAGCGGGAGTATCTGCCGCTCATCGTTGAATTCCTCTCGGAGTTTGGTGGCGATGGCTTGGTTCAGGCGCTTGAGGTGGAGGTTGGGCAGCCGTCGGAGCTCAAGCCGAAGGGCCCCAAGCCTAGCCTTAAGGGCGGCAATGGCAGGAGTCGCGCCCGGGGAGGGCTTGATCCGGCCTACACCTTTGGGAGCTTTGTTGAGGGGGAGTCGAACCGTTTCGCCAAGGTCGCTGCGCAGCACGTGGCGGACGACCCGGGCGGAAGCAACAACCCGTTGCTGCTCCACGGTTCGGTCGGCCTCGGCAAAACCCATCTGATGCAGGCGATCGGCAATTTCATTCAAAGCCGCGATGCTGACGTGCGCATCGTGTACTGCCACTGCCAAGTCTTCCTGGAAAGCATGGTCGAGGCCGTTCGTTTGGGGGGCGGCGCCATGCAGCAGTTCGCGCGCCGCTACCAGTCCGCCGATGTGCTGCTGGTTGACGACGTTCAGTTCATAGCCGGCGCTCCCCAGACCCAGAAAGAATTTCTTAAGATATTCAATAGGTTGTGGGATGATAGCCGACAGATCGTGGTCACTAGCAACCGTTATCCCCGATATGTTCAGGGCCTTGAGGGCAGCCTGAAGTCACGCCTCACCGGTGGCCTCCATGTGCAGATCAATCCGCCGGGAAAAGCGATGCGGGTCGCCATCTTGAAGAGCAGGGCGCAAAGCCGCGGCGTGTCCTTGAGCGAGGAGGTGGCAGGCTACATTGCGACGGTGGCCAACGCCAACGTGCGCGAGCTCGATGGCGCCCTGCAGAGCGTGATCGGCCAGGCGCGGTTCATCGGCGGCGAGGTCACGCTGGCGTTGGCCCAGGATGCCTTGCGGCATCTGGTTGGAGGGCTGGGCCGGATCATCAACATTGGCGAGATTCTTCGCACCGTGGCCGATCATTACGATGTCAAACCTGCCGAAATCCTCTCCAAGCGCCGCTACCGCCATGTGGTGCGATCGCGGCATGTGGCCATGTATTTGGTCAAGGAACTTACCAACCGATCCTATTCGGACATTGGCAAGGAGTTCGGCGGCAGGCATCACACCACGGTGAAGAGCGCTTGTGCGAAAGTCGAGCGGCTCGTTCAAACCGACCCGGAGCTTGATGAGGAGATCCGCAGTCTCGTATCCGACCTGAAGAGATAGGGCCGACCCATGAAATTCGCAATTGATCGTGAAGCCTTGCTTCGCCCGCTGCAGCTCATTGCCGGCGTGGTCGAGCGCCGTCAGACCATGCCCATATTGTCCAATGTCTGTGTTAAGGCGGGTGCGGACGGCCGCCTGACGATCGCGGGCACTGATTTGAGCATGGAACTCGTTGCCTATGTTGATTCAGTGGATGTCTCCGTGGAAGGGGAGATCACCACCTCGGCGCACAAGTTGGCTGACATATGGCGGTCTTTGCCCGAGGGCGCGAAGATCACTTTGGAGACCGACGGCGACCAGGCGGTGATGCGTTCCGGACGTAGCCGCTTTACCCTAGCGACGCTGCCGGTTGGCGATTACCCCTCAAGTGACGAAGCCGCGGGAACGGTTGAGTTCACGCTGACCACGGAAGAAGCCTGCGAGCTGTTCGACCGGGTGAGCTTCGCCATGGCGCAGCAGGATGTGCGGTACTTTCTTAACGGCATGTTGCTTGAAGTGACGAGTCAGCATGTGCGTGCGGTTTCGACGGATGGCCATCGCTTGGCCCAATGCACCTTGGATAAAGGTGTCGAGGCATCTGAACGTCACCAAGCCATCGTGCCACGGAAGACCGTGGTCGAATTGCGCAGGCTGTTCGACGGCGAAGCCGGCGAGGTTCGCTTTTCGCTAAGCGAAAACCAGATTCGCGTTGCCCGGGGCGCCTTCAGCCTCACCGGAAAGCTGATCGATGGCCGGTTTCCAGACTACGAGCGGGTCATCCCCCGAAATCCTCCGTTGTCGCTGACTGGCGACAAGAGCACCCTCAACCAAGCCCTGCAGCGGGCGCGCATCCTGACCAACGAAAAGTTCCCGGGCGTCAAGCTGCTGATTGACGGCGAGCAGATGACCATCGTCGCCAGCAACCCGGAGCAGGAGGAGGCTCGTGAGGAGGTGCCAATCGCGTACGAGGGGGAAAACATGCAGTTGGGGTTCAACGTTGGCTATTTGCAGGATGTGTTGCGGGTGGTCGGGTCTGAAACCATCCGCATCAGCATGGCGGAAGCGGGCAGCAGCGCTCTCATGGAGGGCGAGGGCGATGAAAGCGCCGTCTATGTTGTTATGCCCATGAAGATTTAGCGCTTCTTCCATTCGTCCAGGCTCTCCATGTGGTGATGCGCCGTCTGGAGATAGACCATCTCCGCAACCTTGCCGCCGTTCGCCTTCAGCTAGGCTCCCACTTCAACTGCCTTGTCGGTCCCAATGGGGCCGGCAAGACATCGGTTCTTGAAGCCGCATACCTGCTCACCCGCGGGAGGTCCTTCCGTGGCCACGCCGTTTCGCCCGTCGTTGCCGATGGGCAGGATGGGTTGGTGGTTCGAGCGGAATTGGACACGGGACGCAGCTTGGGCGTTGCCAGGTCGCGTCGCGGCAAGTCCGTCCTGCACATCGACCAACAGCCGACGCGTCGTTTGTCGGAAGCAGCGGCTTTGCTGCCGTTGAATCTATTGCTTCCCGATGTCAGCGAATTGGTGTTCGGAGCGCCTGGCGAGCGTCGTCGCTATCTGGATGGCGGGTTGTTCCACATGGAACCTGCTTACCTCATGGCCTTGAAGGACTTTCAGGGCGCCAATCGCCAGCGCAATGCACTCTTGAGAACTTGGGGGGATCGAGACTCCGGGCAGCAGATGGACGTTTGGACAGAGGCGTTTTGTCGCCATGCCGAAAGGGTGGACGGGTTTCGGACGGACTACGTTGAAGAACTGAGGCCTTGGGTGGCAGCCCTGCTGCAGGAGCTAGCGGTGCCGTTTGAAGTGGAACTGACCTACCGGAACGGCTGGGGAGAGGAATCTCTGGATAAATTGTTGGGTGCCACGCTGGCTAAAGATGTAAAATCAGGCATGACCGGCGCTGGCCCCCATCGAGCCGAGCTGTCCCTTGGCGTTGCCGGCACATCAGCCCGCAACAAGTTGTCCAGAGGGCAGGGAAAGCTTTTGGCAACGGCGTTGATTGTGGCCCAAGCGCGGCTGCTGCAGGCGCAAACCCAACGCCGGAGCCTGTTTCTGATTGATGAGCTGGGGGCGGAGATGGATAGCGCCCATCTTGCTCGGTTGGTGGCGGTGCTTGACTCGGCCACTTGCCAAGTGATTGCGACTTCAACGCGGCTTCCCGGAGAGGAGTTTGGGAATTTGGCGTCCGATGGCGGTTTGACCTTGTTTCACGTGGAACAAGGTCAAGTGCGTTCCTCACAGGTAGAGCCAAGGAGCATTTATGGCTGAAGAAACCTACGACTCACGCAACATCAAGGTGTTGCGCGGACTCGATGCGGTTCGCAAGCGGCCCGGCATGTACATTGGCGACACCGAGGACGGGACCGGTCTGCACCACATGGTGCAGGAGTTGGTGGACAACGCCATTGATGAGGCGCTGGCTGGCTATTGCGACGACATTCAGGTCGTCATCCATCCGGGCGAGGCGGTAACCGTGCGTGACAATGGCCGCGGCATACCGGTTGACATTCACCCGGAGGAGGGTGTGTCGGCGGCGGAGGTCATCATGACCACGCTCCATGCCGGCGGAAAGTTCGACGACAACAGCTACAAGGTGTCGGGTGGCCTGCACGGTGTGGGCGTGTCAGTGGTTAATGCCCTATCGAAGGAGCTGCGCCTGACCATTCGCCGGGATGGGTTCGTCTATGAACAGATCTACGATCAAGGCGTGCCCCGCAATCCGTTGAGCCAAGTGGGCAAAACCGAATCGACCGGCACCGAGTGCTACTTCGAGCCTTCGCCTGACACTTTCAACAACATTGAGTTCCACTTTGACGTCCTGACCAAGCGCTTGCGTGAGCTGGCCTTCCTGAACTCCGGGGTGAGCATTCACTTGGTGGACGAGCGCACCGGAAAAGCCGAACACTTCCTTTACGATGGTGGGCTCCAAGCCTTTGTCGCCTACCTGAACGCCAACAAGACGCCGCTCAACGACGTGATTTTCTTCAAGGCTGATCGTGAGGACGGCATGGGCGTCGAGGTGGCCATGCAGTGGAACGACAGTTTTCAGGAACAGGTGTTCGCCTACACCAACAACATCCCGCAGCGGGATGGCGGCACTCATGTGACCGGTTTTCGAGGTGCCCTGACGCGCACGCTCAACGCCTACATTGAGCGAGAGGGGCTGCATAAGAAAGCAAAGGTCGCCACTACGGGAGACGATGCCCGAGAGGGGCTGACGGCCGTGATTTCGGTCAAAGTGCCCGACCCTAAGTTCTCCTCCCAAACGAAGGACAAACTGGTTTCCAGCGAGGTCAAAACAGCGGTGGAGCAGGAATTGAGCAACCATTTGGGCATTTATCTTGACGAAAATCCCCAAGGGGCCAAGTCCGTGGTTGGCAAAATGATCGCCGCCGCCCAAGCGCGGGAAGCGGCCCGCAAGGCGCGGGAGATGACGCGCCGCAAGGGCGCCCTCGACATCGCCGGCCTGCCGGGCAAGCTGGCCGACTGCCAGGAGAAGGATCCGGCTGAATCGGAGCTTTACTTGGTGGAGGGGGATTCGGCTGGCGGCTCCGCCAAGCAGGGGCGGGATCGGCGCACCCAAGCCATCCTTCCGCTCCGGGGCAAGATACTGAATGTGGAGAAGGCCCGATTTGACAAAATGCTGTCCTCCCAAGAGGTCGGCACCCTAGTCACCGCCTTGGGCTGCGGCATCGGCCGTGATGAGTTCGAGCCGGAGAAGCTGCGCTACCACCGCATCATAATCATGACGGACGCCGATGTGGACGGCTCGCACATCCGCACTCTGCTGCTGACCTTCTTCTTTCGTCAAATGCCCGAGCTGATCGAGCAGGGGCACATCTACATTGCCCAGCCGCCGCTTTACAAGATCAAGAAGGGCCGCCATGAGCGCTACGTCAAGGACGATGGCGAGCTGACCGACTACTTGCTGCAGCTGGCCTTGGAGGGTTCCAAGCTCTATGTCAACCCGGATGCGCCGGCCATGCAGGACCAAGCCTTTGCCGACTTGGCCATTCGCCATCAGGCGCTCATGGCCCGCTTGGAACGCCTGCAGCGGGTTTACCCCCTCGCCGTAACCGTGCCGCTGGTTGGTCTGCCCATTGTGGAAGAGTCCATGTTGGGGGATGAGAAGGCCATGGCGGCTTGGGCCGAAACCCTTGAAGCGGCTTTGGCTGACGCCGAGGTGAGCCTCGAGTTTGACGCCGAGCGCCAAGTTTGGTGCCCGGTTGTGGAATACCTTGACCGGGGCATGACTGAGCGTGTGCGGCTGCCCCGGGCGTTTTTCGCCGGCCCCGACTATCGCGGCGTTGCCGAAATGGCCCAGGCGCTGGACGGGCTGCTCGACCGCGGCGCACGGATCGAACGGGGTGAGCGCAGCCAGGGGGTGTCCCGCTTCGGGGAAGCCTTGGAGTGGCTCGCCGACCAAGCCCGGCGCGGCATCGACATTCAGCGCTACAAGGGCCTTGGCGAAATGAACCCGGATCAGCTTTGGCAGACGACCATGGACCCGGAGGTGCGCCGAATGCTGCTGGTCACCGTGGATGACGCCATCGCCGCCGACCGGATGTTCACCACCCTGATGGGCGACCAAGTGGAGCCGCGCCGGGACTTCATCGAAACCAACGCCCTTTCGGTGGTCAACTTAGACGTTTGACCAGCATCGCCATCAACTCGCGGGCCTCGGCGTTGACGGCCTTGGACTTGCGGCCTGCGGCGACAACCGGCGGCCCGATTCGCACTCTTATGGTCCCGGGCGTCTTGCGCAGCCGGTGGGCTGGCCAGTGCCGTCCGGCGTTGTGGGCGACCACCACCACTGGGGCTTGTGCGGCAATGGCCAAGGCGGCGCCGCCGGGCTGAAAGGAGCCTATTTCACTTGGCGGCATGCGCGTTCCCTCGGGAAACAGCACCACGCTGATGCCGTCTGCCAGCCGCGAACGCCCGGTGTCGATCAGCTTGCGCAAGGCTTGGCGGGGACTGCCGCGGTCGATGGCGATCGGCTTGTTCAGCGCGAATGCCCAGCCAAAGAAGGGGATCCACAGCAACTCCCGCTTGATCAGGGTGGCTTGGGGACGGAACAGGGACTGCAGGAACAGCGTCTCCCAAGTGCTTTCGTGGTGCGCGAAGACGACGCAGGCTTGGCGGGGAATGTGCTCCAGCCCTTCCACTTCGACTTGGATGCCGCAGGTGATCCGCAACCAGTCCAGCACGCCGCGCGTCCAGATGCCGATGACGAACTCGAAGCGCCGCCGTGGCGGCATCGCCCAGCCCACCAGCACGGACAGGGTGCCCCAAAAGACGGTGAACAGGATGTAGCCGGCGTAGAAAAGGCTCGCGCGGACGATGCCGCCTTGGCTTTGGGACGCGGTCACGCGCCCAGCAATTCGGTTGGTGTTGCGGAGCGAACCGTTGGATCGCATTGCCGTTGCGCTGACGCGACGCTCCCGTCGAGTTCGGCGGGACGCGCACGCCTCAAGTCGGCGCGGTGTCTTGAAGGCATCCGAGCTGCCGCCGTCTCTGCCATGTGCAAGGGCTGATCCTGTTCCGGTTAGAATTGAGCGAATGTCGGGCGCGGAACATAGGCCATCGTGGATTCAGGGTCAAAGGGGAAGCTGGCCAGTGCAGGCGCCGTCGCAACGGGCGCCGCGGAAAGCCGTTGCGACTGGTGCGGCACGGAGCCGCTGCTCATCCGCTACCACGATGAGGAATGGGGGGTGCCGGAGCGGGCCGAACAACCCCTGTTCGAGCGTCTCATCCTTGAAGGGATGCAAGCGGGGCTGTCGTGGCTGACGGTGCTGAGGAAGCGCAACCACATGCGAGAAGCCTTTCTGGGCTTCGACATTGAGGCCTTGGCGGCAGCGGACGACCACCACATGGAGGAGTGGCTGCGGGACCCGGGCTTGATTCGCAACCGAGCCAAGCTCGCGTCGGTGGTGATCAATGCCCAAGCGACCTTGGCCCTGCCGAACTCCCTTTCGGAACAGGTCTGGTCCTTCGTGGATGGCGAGCCGACGCAAAATCGCTGGTGCCGACAAGGCGAGGTTCCGAGCCAGACCGATGCCTCCGTGGCAATGTCCAACTCATTGAAAAATCTGGGCTTTCGATTTGTAGGGCCAGTGATTTGCTATGCTTTCATGCAAAGCGCAGGATTGGTCAACGACCACTTGGTGGATTGTCCGGCACACTCCAAGTGCGCCGCCTTGTCCTAGCCGGAGTGCTGCGCTGCCTTGCCGCTTTGCCGCTGCGGCTCGGGTGGCGCCTGGCTGATTTGCTGGGAGCTGCGACTTGGGCCCTGAGGACCGAAGCGGCCCGCATCACCGCCATCAATCTGGCCAAGTGCTTCCCCGAGATGGACTTAGGGCAGCGCCGCGCGCTCGCCCGCCGAAGCCTAGGTCAAACATGGCGACTGCTGGTTGAAGCCGGTCCGCTGACCCATTGGAGCGGCGTCCGGCTGGGCAGGCTGCTCAGGGAGGAGTCGGGCCGGGTGCTGGTCACTGAACCCCTCAAGCAAGGTCGCGGCGTATTGATGCTCGTGCCGCACTACGGCAATTGGGAATACCTGTGCTATGTGCTGGGGAACTTGGGTGTCGTCGCCTTGTACGAGCCGCCTCGCTTGGCGGGCCTTGAGCCGTTGCTGCTGCTATCCCGACAGCGCTTCGGCGCCACCCTCGTGCCCAGCACGTCGAAGGGACTGCGCACCGCCTACCGTGCGCTCAAGGCGGGGGGCTTTGTGGCCATCCTGCCGGACCAGGTGCCTGCCCGGGGCGGCGTCCATGCCCCCTTCTTCGGCCATCCGGCACTGACCATGACGCTCGCGCAACGTTTGGCCGAAAAAAGCGGCGCCCCGGTGCTCATCGGCACCGCCCACCGAGTGGAGAATGGTTTCACGGCGGAATACGCCGCCCTCCCGACGGACATCGATTCAAGCGATCCAACGGCTTTCGCAACTGCCCTCAACCGGTCCATTGAGGCCTTGGTCCGCACTGACCCTGCCCAGTACCAATGGGAATACAAGCGTTTCAAGAAGCCTCCTCCCGACCGCCCTGACCCCTATCCCAAGCGGAGGGAGCGCACAGGCGGATTCTGACGCGCATAGGCCTGAAGGCCAACCCGTTGCAGCCGACCCCTGAGCTGCTGGCCTCATCCAGGGCGCGACAGGTTTGTCCCTTGAGCCAACCTTTGCGTCAGGTGACCGCCCGCCTGTCGGTCTTTGGGCCATGCGTCGCCAGCTTCTTCAGGCGGATGCAATCCCAACCGACAGCGGAGCCTCAACGCCGCCAGAACGATCGGGTGAAGAGTACCAGCAGGGTGAAGATTTCCAAGCGACCAAGCACCATCGACAACATCAATAGCCAAGCCACCGCAGCGGGTGCTTGGGCGTAGTTGGCTGCCACGTCCCCCAAGCCCGGGCCGAGGTTGTTCAGGCAGGCGCCCACCGCGGAGAAGGCGGTGAGGAAGTCGAAGTTCCCTGCTGCCATGACCAGGCAGACCAAAATGATGAAGATCATGACGTAGGCCATGAAGAAGCCCCACACGGCGTCGGCCACCCGCGCCGGCACCTTTTCGCCCGCAAGCTTCAAGGGGAAAACGCCCAACGGGTGAATGAGGCGCCGCAGTTCGCGAACGCACTGCCGGTAGATCAGCAGCACCCGGATCATCTTCATGCCGCCCGCGGTGGAGCCGGCGCAGCCGCCGGCGAAGGCGCCCAGCATCAGCAGCATCGGCGTCACTGAAGGCCAAAGGCTGAAGTTGGTGGTGGCAAAGCCCGTGGTTGTGGTGATTGACACGGCTTGGAAAAGACCGTCCCGGAATGGGCTTTCGGTTGCGTGCGGGTCGCGGGCCAGCAGGCCCCAAGTGATGAGCGCCATGCCCGCCAACACGCCCAAGTAGAGCCGCACCTCCCGGTCGCGGCTGTAGCCTGCAAGGGTGCGGCGCTTCCACGCGGTGAAGTGCAGGGCGAAGTTGATGCCGGAAAACACCATGAAGGCAATGGCCACCCCTTCTATGGCCGCGCTGTCGAAGTGGCCGATGCTGGCGTCGTGGGTCGAGAAGCCGCCGATCGCTACGGTGGAGAAGCTGTGGCAGATGGCGTCGAACAGGCTCATCCCGGCAATCCAGTAGGCCAAGGCGCAGGCCACGGTCAAACCGAGGTACACAAGCCACAGCGCCTTGGCGGTTTGGGTGATGCGCGGCGTCAGCTTGTTGTCCTTGACCGGTCCGGGCGATTCAGCCCGGTAGAGCTGCATGCCGCCGACCCCAAGCATCGGCAGGATGGCCACCGCCAGCACGATGATGCCCATGCCGCCGACCCACTGCAGGAACTGGCGGTAGAAGAGAATCGACTTTGGCAGCCCATCCAAGCCGGTCAGGACGGTGGCCCCGGTGGTGGTGATCCCGGACAGCGACTCAAAGGCGGCGTCCGTGAAGCTGAGCCGGGTGCTGTCGTCAAGCATGAAGGGGACGGCGCCGCAAAGCCCTAGGCCAACGTACGCCAGCACCGTGATCAGGAAGCCGTCGCCCTCCCGGGCGCTGATCCTGCCGCGCCCGGACATCCACAGGGCGATTCCTCCCGTCAAGGTAATGCCGAACGCTGTCGTGAAGGTTGGGATGGTGGGTTCGCCGTACCCCCAGGCCACCAAGGCCGGCAGCAGCATCGTTGGGCTGAACAGGACCAGCAGGGCACCGGTGGTGCGCAATATGACGGGCAGGCGCATCGCCGGCTCAGAAGAACGTGAAGCCGACTTGGAACAGGCGCTCCACGTCGGCGATGCGCTTCTTGTCGGTCAGGAATAGGATCAGGTGGTCATCGGTTTCAATAACGACGTTCTCGTACTCTACGATGACCGCATCGCGGCGCACGATTGCGCCGATGGTGACGCCCTTGGGCAGTTTGATGGCCTTCACCGGCTGGCCGACGATGCGGGAGGTTTTGGCGTCGCCCCGGGCCACGGCCTCCATGGCTTCCGCCGCGCCGCGCCTCAAGCTGTGTACCCTGGTCACGTCGCCCCGGCGCACATGGGTCAACAGGCTGGAGGTGGTGGACTGCTGCGGCGAAATGGCCACGTCGATTTCACTGGTGCGCATCAGCTCTGCGTAGGCGGGCTTGCGCATCAAGGTCATCACCCGGCGCACCCCGTAGCGCTTGGCCATCAGGGAGGACATGATGTTGACCTCATCGTCATTGGTCAGGGCGCAGAACACGTCGCTGTTGCGGGTGGCGTCGCGCAGCTGGTCGGGATTGGTGGCGTCGCCTTGGATCACCACGGCGTCCTTGAGGGTGGTGGCCAAACGGTCGGCACGGTCAGGGTCGAACTCGATGAGCTTGACGTTGAAGTAGCGTTCGACGGAGGTCGCCAGCCGAGCGCCGACGTTGCCGCCGCCGGCTATGGTCACGCGTTTGAAGGCCCGCTCCACGTCGCGCAGTTCGGCCATCACGGAGTTGATCTGGCCGGCCGCAACGATGAGGAAAACCTCATCGCCCGCCTCAATGATGGTGTTGCCGTCCGGCGGGATGGACTGCTTGCCGCGGAAGATGGCCGCCACCCGCGTGTTGACGTTGGGCAGCCGCCGGCGCACGTCCCGCAATCCTTGGCCAACCAAGGGGCTGCCGGCGTAGGCGCGCACGGCGACCAGCTGCACGCGCCCCTCGGCGAAGTCGAGAACCTCAAGGGCACCGGGGTTTTCGAGGAGCAGCCGGACGTGGTCGGTGACCACCTGCTCCGGGTTGATGAACACGTCCACTGGCATGTGCTCGTCAGCAAACAGCGATTTTTCGTTGACGTAGGCGGCGGAGCGCACTCGGGCGATCTTGCGCGGCGTGCGGAACATGGAGTACGACACTTGGCAGGCCACCATGTTGACCTCGTCGCTGCCCGTCACGGCGATCAGCATGTCGGCATCCTCGGCACCCGCTTCGCGCAGCACATGGGGATGGGAGGCCCAGCCGACGACGGTGCGTATGTCGAGTCGGCTGCGCAGCTCACGCAGGCGCACCTCGTCGAGATCGACCAAGGTGATGTCCAGGGTTTCGCTGGCCAGATGGGTCGCCAAGGTGCCGCCCACCTGGCCGGCGCCGAGGATGAGAATCTTCATGCCTGCTTGTCGATCCGAGCCAAGTAGAAGCCGTCCGTGGCGGGCTCGGTGGGCAGCATCTGCCAACCGTGTTGGGTCGCCTTGCCGGTGGGTAGTTGCACACCGGCCGTGCGGGCGTCCGCGTGGGCCTCAAGAAAGAACTCGACCACTTGGTCGTTCTCCTCAGCGAGCATCGAGCACGTGCAGTACAGCAGGGTACATCCGGGACGAACCGTGCGCCACAGGTTCCTTAGCAGCGCGCCCTGAAGCCGGCTCGCTTGGCGCACCTGCCGGGGCGTTCGGTTGACCTTGATGTCGGGATGGCGGCGCAGGGTGCCCGAGCCGGAGCAGGGGGCGTCGATCAGCACAAGGTCGAAGGGCTTGCCGTCCCACCAATCCAAGCCGCAGGCGTCGGCGGCGATGGCGCGAAAGCCCGCATGACCGAGACGCTCGGCCATCGTGGTGAGGGTTTGCAGGCGGGCTGGCGCATTGTCCAGGGCGGTCAAGTCCAGCTCCAGCCCGGATTCGAGCAAGTGGAACAGCTTGCCGCCCGGCGCGGCGCAGGCGTCAAGCACCCGGCAGCCGTTGCGCAGCCGCTCGCGCATGACGCTGCCGACGAGCTGCGCGCCGATGTCCTGCACGGCCACGGTGCCGTCCCGGAAGCCGGGCAGCGTGGCTGATGGCTGCGGCTTGCGCAACAGGATGGACTCCGGCAGCCAGGCATCGTCGAAGGCGATGCCCGCGCTGTCCAGCAGAGCGCGGTAGGCCTTTGGCTCGATCCTGCGGCAGTTGACGCGCAGCCCCATCGGCGCCCGCTGGTTGTTGGCCCGCAGCAGCGCCGGCGCTTGGTCCCCGTACTGGGCCTCGATCCTGCCTCGCAGCCAAGGCGGGTGCTCGCTGGCGCCGTCGTCGGGGCAGGTGGGCAGCTTGCGCAGCACGGCGTTGACCAGTGCCGTCGCCCAGGGCTTGCCCAGCGCCCGAACAGCGGCAACGGTCTCGTTGATGGCCGCATGGCCGGGAACGCGCATTCTCTGGAGTTGGTAAGCGCCCACTAACAGCAGGCAGAAGACGTCCAAATCCTGCTTCCGCAGGGGGCGGGCCAACCGTGCTTCAACCGCCTCGGCAAGGGAGAAGTAGTGCCGCAGGCACCCGTAGGTCAATTCCAGGCACAACGGCTTCGCCTCCCGCCGAACGACATGGTCCAGACTGTCCCCTCGGCCGATGATGCGGGCAAGATGGCGGGCGGCGCGGGCTCGGTCTGGATGGCTTGCGAGGTTTCGCACCAGTTCAGGTAAGGATGGCCGTCAACCAGATCGCATGGGGTTGCTGGCTGATGAAAGTGGCGTCACCACCAATCCTTGATGGCTTCCCAAATTTCGCGCCCGAACAGACCTAGAAGGACGCCGAGGGGTGTTTGTATCCCGAATCTGTGCCAGGCGACCAGATTTGATTGTTTTCGCTGATTGGCCATTTCCGCTTGCGCGACTTCATGATGGTGGGCGATATCAAGCTTGGCTGCCCGCAGAAACGAGAAGTCTTCGGAAAGCTGGTAGAACCACTTGTCGTAAAGCGCCTTGTATATCCCGGCTCGTTCTTCGGGCTTGCCCCTTGAATCGGCTATTTGCCGCTGGGCCTCTTGGACATGAGCCAGAATCTCGACCAGACGTGGCCCGGCGACAGTAGCGGAAGAGGTTGGGAATTGTTCTCTCAACTCGTCTAGCAATCGAGGCAGCGAAATGACCAGACCATCTACTAAGTCGTGGTAGGCGCACAATAGGGCGTGGAGGATACGAGCCTTTAGCTCTGCTTCGCGCTTCTGCTTTCCCTCGTCCTCGCCGACTGATTTCTCATTGCGCAGAGCAAGAAGCTCTATAGTGGCTCGAAATGCGTATCTGATCTCGTTGAGAACCTCAACAGGCGGAAGACGCCCCACCCGCTGTTCATAGTCTTTGAAGCGCTCCGTCAGAACATTGTGCAACCTCGTGAACTCGGCGATATCGCCATCGATGGTGCCGGACACAGCTGCGGCTTAAGTGGAAGAGTGGCCATCAGCTACGTTGGTCTCCTTCAGCCAGCGGCTAACACGGTGGATACAGGCCTCGTGGTCCATTCTGAGGGCGTCCCACTCGTCCTGGGTCTCAAATACACCGTTTTGAACCAGCAAATTTCCGCGGCCCAATTGCATGGCCTGAGCTCTTGCGGCATTGTCAAGGATTAGCTGCGCCTGTTCTTTGGCGGTCAATTGGTTGTTACTCACTAAATTTCCCCAGTTGCGGAGACAGTTTAACGCCATTGAGCACCAACCAAGATACTTGGTTGGCCACAGAGCCGTCAAACATTTTTCTTATGGCTTGTCAAGATGCCAAAGGTAAAACAAACTGAAACGGTGCTTCTTTGTGTTCCGATTTGCAGGATTGTGCCTACCAATTTCGATCAGCGGCGCACCTTACTTGGCTCAGGCCACGATATCAACACGGGGGCTGTGGAGTTCGTATTGACCCATCAGACACGCATTCCATCCGAGTGAATCATGTCGCAGGAGCCTTGAACTGATTGCCCGTCCGGAACAGGCCGCCGAACCCGTTGATGGCTTTGGCGGCGGTGAGGGCCGTGCCCTTGCCGCGGTTGAGGCGCAGTTGCGTGATCTTCAGTGCGCCGGTGCCGCAGGCGACGACCAAGTCCTTCCGGTTCGCCATGACGATTTCGCCGGGTTGGCCTGGCGCTGATTCGTCAAGGGCTTCACCGGCGAGCAGTTGCACGCGGGTGCCGTCAAGTTGGCTGTGGACCGGCAGGCGGCGGGCGAGGGCGCGGATGTTGCGTTCGATTTGGGTGGCGGGCTGGGCCCAGTCGGCGATGGCGTCGCGGGGGCTGAGCTTGCGGGCATAGGTCGCTGGGCCGGCTTGGGGCTCCGGCCGCATGGCGGACAGATCTGACAGCAAGCGGCAAAGCAGGCCCGCGCCGAGGTCAGCGATCGCCTCGCTGAGGCTTTCGCCGGTGCTGTCCGGGCCGATGGGCAGCGGCGCTTGGGCGATGATCGGGCCGGTGTCCAGGCCTGCGTCAATTCGCATGATGGTGGCGCCGGTTTGCGCATCGCCCGCCATCAGCGCCCGCTCAATGGGCGCGGCGCCGCGCCAGCGGGGCAGCAAGGAAGCGTGCAGGTTGATGCAGCCATAGCGGGGCAGGTTCAGGAACCGCTCCGACAGGATCAGGCCGTAGGCAGCGACCACCACGGTGTCCAGCCGCGCCGCCTTGATTACGGTCACGGCCTCATCATTGCCGGCGGGCGTCTCGACCGGAATGCCCGATTCCGTCGCCAGTTGCTTGACTGGACTCGGCAGGCGTTTGCGGCCTCGCCCGCGGCGCTGGTCGGGTCCGGTCAGCACCAGGCAAGGGCGAAACCCGTCCCGCAGCAGGCCAGCTAGGGCGCGGGCGGCGAACTCCGGCGTGCCGGCGAAAGCGAAGCGGGACGCCACGCTAGGTCCTAGCGTGTTGTTTCGACAGCTTGCTGCGGATCCGGGTGCGCTTCAAGTTCGACAAGTGGTCCACGAACAGCCTGCCTTGCAGATGGTCGCACTCGTGCTGGATGCAGACCGATAGCAAGCCCTCCGCCTCAAGCTGGAAGGGCTTGCCTTGCTGGTCGAGCGCCTCGACCTGAACGCGCTCCCGACGGGTCACCGGCTCGTAGAAGCCCGGCACCGACAGGCAGCCCTCTTCGGTCTCCACCCGAGGGCCGCTGACTTCGATGCAGGGGTTGATGAACACTTGGGGCTCGTTGCGGGCTTCGGAGACGTCGATGACGATCACCTGCTTGGCGACGTTGACTTGGTTGGCGGCCAAGCCGATGCCCGGCGCCTCGTACATGGTTTCCAGCATGTCATCGACCAGTGCGCGAATCGCGCTGTCCACGGTTGCCACGGGCTGGGCCTTGGTCCGCAGCCGAGGATCGGGAAAGGTGAGGATGCTGAGCAAGGACAAGGGTTGCGCCGCCTCGCGGGTGGGGTTTGCCTCGAATCGGTGGCGTCAGTATAACCGCTTCCACTCGTCGGGCTGTTTTCCTACAACGCAAAGGGACAAAGACGCCTTTTGCTGACCGGCCAGCCGCCTAGAATCCGGGCTTCCTGATCTCGGAATGAGGTTGTCGCGTGATTCAGCTCTTGGGCCGGTCCACCGCCCCGGCTTCGGTTTTGGATGTCGCCTCGTTTGCTGCATGGTCACCCGGAACGCCTTGAAGAAGACCATGCGGCGGGAACCGGCTTGCGAATCCCAAGCGCTGCTTTACTTGAGCCAGCAGGCGACGCGCCCGCAGGTGCGGCGCTGGCTGGCGGCAGCGGACGGCGCCCAAGCGGCCTACGCGCGCCACGGCGAGGCGCCCGATTGGACGCCGGAGGCCTTGGCCGAGATCGGCATCGGCGCTGCAACGCCCTTCGACGAGGTCTATCCGGAACCTCTGCGCCATATCCCGGACCCGCCCTTGGCGCTGTACTACCGAGGCAACCTGACGGTTGCGGAAGGGCCCGGCATCGCGCTGGTGGGCGCCCGACGCGGCACGCGGCTGGGCTTGCGCATCGCCCAAGCCATGGGCCGCGAACTGGCGGCGCAAGGCGCTCGGGTTCTGTCAGGCCTCGCCCGGGGCATTGACGGCGCAGCCCACGACGGCGCCTTGGCCAGCGGCGTGGACGGCAGCTCATGGGCCGTGCTGGGCAGCGGGCTCGACAACATCTATCCCCGCGAGCATCAAGCGCTGGCGCGGCGCATCCTGGACTCAGGCGGCGCGGTCATCTCCGAGTATCCGCCTGATGCGCGGCCTTACCGCAGCCACTTTCCGGAGCGCAACCGCCTCATCAGCGGCTTGGCCGAGGCGGTCGTCGTGGTCGAGGCGTCGCGCCGCAGCGGTTCGCTCATCACGGCGCGGATGGCGGCCGAACAGGGCCGGGAGGTGTTCGCCGTGCCCGGCGCCGTCGGCAGTCCGGTGAGCGCCGGCTGCCATTGGCTGATCCGGCAGGGCGCTGGGCTGGTGGAGAGTGCGCAGGACGTGCTGATGGAGCTGGGCTATGCGGTTCGGGACAGCGCTGCGCCACAGCCGCCGCCGGAAGCGCTGATGCCGGTCTTTGCCACCGTTTCGGCCACCGCATCGCCGATTGACGAGATCGCGCTTGCCGCTGGCCTGCCCGTCGAGGCGGTGACCGGCGATCTGGTGCAATTGGAGCTTAAGGGATTTGTTCAGCAAACGCCGGACGGGTATATTCGCCTGCCCCGTTGACACGGCTCGTTGAAAAGGAGGCGCAAGTGAGTTTCGTCGGCATCTTGATGGGTTCCGAATCGGATTGGCCGGTCATGCGCAAATGCACGGAAGTGCTGGAAAGGCTGGGCATTGACTTCGAGGCGCGGGTGTCCTCAGCCCACCGCACCCCTGCCGCGACGGCGGCCTACGTGGCTGATGCCGCCGAACGTGGCTGCGCGGCGTTCATTTGCGGCGCCGGCATGGCCGCCCACTTGGCCGGCGCGGTGGCGGCGCACACCGTGCGGCCGGTCATTGGCGTGCCCATCGACAGCGGCCCCCTGCAGGGCTTCGATGCGCTGTTGGCGACGGTGCAGATGCCGGGCGGCATCCCGGTCGCCACCGTGGCCGTGGGCGGTGCGGGCGCGCGCAACGCGGCTTATTTGGCAGCACAGATTCTGGCGTTGAACGATGCGCGGCTCGCTGCCGCGCTCACCGCCGACCGCGAGGAGAACCAAGCCAAGGTTCGGGCGCAGAATGAGCGGTTGCAGGCCGAACTCAAGGACTGACGAGGCGATGCTCCCGACCGACGCGTGGGTGGTCGCCGGGCGCACAAGTTAATTCATGCGGCAACCTCTTCCCGCGATCAAGAACATCAATGACTTCCATCTTCGGACAGCTGTGCGCCACCTGCGCCACGGGGGCGTGGTGGCGCACGCCACTGAGGGCGTGTGGGGTCTCGCTTGCGATCCCTTCGATTGCCAAGCCGTGGCGCGCATCCTTGCCATCAAGGGCCGCAGTCCCGACAAGGGCCTGATTCTCATTGGCGCCAGCGCCGACTGCTTTGCCCCGGAGCTCGAACCGCTGACGGCGCCGGAGCGGCGGGCTGTGCAATCAACTTGGCCAGGGCCAGTGTCCTGGGTGCTGCCTACGGCGCGCTTTCCGGTTTGGATCACGGGCGCCGGGCGGCGCCCGCGCCCCACCGTGGCCGTGCGGGTGCCTGGCCACGCCCAGGCCCGCGCCCTGTGCGCCCGCTTTGGCGGCCCCTTGGTGTCCACCTCCGCTAATCCGACCGGCGTTTCGGCCACCGCCAATGTCCTGCGTGTTCGTCGTTGGTTTGGCGACTTGGTCGATTTCATCGCCCCCGGCCAAACCCAGGGCCGCTTGGGGCCGAGCCAGCTTCGTACGCTGGCCGGGGAGGTGCTGCGCTAATGGATCGCTACGCCGTGATCGGCAACCCCATTGAGCACTCGCTGTCCCCGGACATCCACCGGGCATTTGCCGCCGAAACCGGCGAGCGGCTGCGCTATGACAAGCTGCCCGCCCCTGCGGATGGCTTTGCGGACTTAGCCGAAGCGTTTTTCGCGCAAGGCGGCTGCGGCCTCAATGTGACCCTGCCCTTCAAGGGCGAGGCTTGCCGTTGGGTGGCCCAAGCGCAGCCGGCCGCTGCCCGCTGCGGCGCGGTGAACACCATCGCCCTGGAAGGCGGCAGAACCTTGGGCTTCAACACCGACGGCATTGGCCTGGTGCGCGACCTTGAAGCCCAAGCGGTGCCGATAACGGGCCGCAGGCTGCTGCTGATCGGCGCCGGCGGGGCGGTCAGCGGCATTCTCGATGCCTTGGTCGAAGCTGACCCGGCCTCCGTGCGCATTGCCAACCGCACCCTTGCCAAGGCGGAGGCCTTGGCCGAGCGCCACGGCGCCACGGTGGCGGCGGCTCCCCTGGAAGGCTTGGATGGCCGTTTCGACCTCATTATCAACGGCACTTCAGTCGGCGTGTCCGATTCCTCCGGCGACTTCGGCGGCGCCGGCGGGCTGATCGCGCCTGCGCTGGCCGTTGGGGTGCAATGCTATGACCTGTTCTACCGCCGAGATGGACAAACGCCCTTCTGTTGCTGGGCGAAGCGGGCCGGAGCGGCTTGGGTGTCCGATGGCTTGGGCATGCTCGTCGAGCAAGCCGCCGCCGCCTTCGCCATCTGGCGGGGACGCGCGCCAAGCACCCGCGACCTGCTGCGTTCGCTTAGGTCGGGAACGGCGCAATAGCGACCCGCTTGGCGAGTAAGCGTGACCGTGCGTCGTCATTTCACCACGCCGCCCATGGGCCGGACAGGACACAAGGGATGAAGCGCCGTGGCTGATCGGGAAATTGTCAGGAAAAATCGATGGCAAGTGGTTATCATGGCCATCGCCCTGCCGCTTCTGGCGCTCTTCGGCGTCTATAGCCTCATTTACCTTGCCGGACAGGATTCGTTGCTGCAGACCACCAATGCCGGTGAGTTTGTGGATCCGCCTTTGATGGCACGGGATCTTGGGCTTAGCGACGCCGAGGGGCGTCCGGTTGACGGCAGTGACGCTTGGTGGGTTTGGGTGGCGGCGGCGGATTGCGCAGCCGCTTGCCGACAAAGCCTTGCGGCGCTTGGGCCCTTGCATGAGCGGCTCGCCGAGGATGCGGGCCGGGTGCGCTTGGCCCTAGTGGTCCCCGGGTCGTCGGAGCGCCTCGAGCTCGGCGCGGCGCGGGATTCGAGGGCCGTCGAACAGTTCCGCAGCGCGGGCGGGCAGCGGTTGGCCGATGGCGTTTACATCGTCGATCCGCCAGGCAACGTGGTGCTGCGCTATCCCTTGGAAGCGGATGTCGATGCCGTGGCGGAAGACCTGACGAGAATGCTGAAAGTGACCCGGAGTGGTTGAAGGTGACCCGTAGTGGCTGAGTGGGCCTCCCCCAAATTGATGCGCAGGCTGACGGCGGCCGCCGTGGGCTTGGCGTTGGTGGTCGTTGTTCTGGGCGCCTACACGCGCTTGGCTGATGCGGGTCTCGGCTGTCCGGACTGGCCCGGCTGCTACGGCCATCTGGGCGTGCCCGACACCGAGGCGGAGGTGCGGGCCGCCGAGGCGCAATTCCCCGATGCGCCGGTGGAAGCGGATAAGGCTTGGATCGAGATGGTTCACCGCTATTTCGCCACGGCCTTGGGGGCGCTGATTCTCGGCATCGTCATCGTGGCGTTTCGGATCCCGAAAACGGCCTCGGGCGATGTGCCTCGGGCGCTGGCCGCGGCCCTGCTGGCGCTGGTGATCCTGCAGGGCGCCTTTGGCGCTTGGACCGTCACCCTGAAGCTCTGGCCCCAAGTGGTGACCGCCCACTTGCTGGGCGGATTCGCCACCTTGGCGCTCCTCTGGCTGCTGGCGCTGCGGCTTGGCATCGGCCCGAAGGGCGCGGCAACGGCCCAATTGGGGCGCTTGGCGACGCTGGCCTTGGTGGTGGTGGTGGCGCAGGTCGCGCTCGGCGGCTGGGTCACCTCGAACTACGCCGCCTTGGCTTGCCCGGACTTCCCCACCTGTCACGGCGACTGGGCACCGACCATGGATTTCCGCCAAGGCTTTGACGTTTTGCAGACCGTGGGGCCCAATTACCTAGGCGGACTATTGGACAGCGAGGCCCGAATCGCCATACAGTTCGCGCACCGCGTGGGCGCTTTGGCTGCGCTGGCGGCCGTTGGCTTGCTCGGCTGGCGGCTTTGGCAGGCCGGCAGCCCCTTGGCGCCTTGGGTGCTGGGCCTGCTCGCCGTCCAGTGGACCCTAGGCATTTTGAATGTGCTTCTTGGCTTGCCGTTGGCCGTCGCCACCGCGCACAACGCCTGTGGCGCACTGCTGCTGCTGGCCTTGGTGACGGTCAGGGAGAGTGCGTTTCAGGACAACAGAAGCCCGGTCACGGGTGCGAACAGTGAGTACACTAGTGAGTGAATTGACACAGGCCGTGCGGCCCACTTGGCGTGACTACTTGGAGATGTGCAAGCCCCGGGTGGTGGCGCTGATGCTGCTTTGCGCCTTGGTGGGCATGTTTCTGGCGACACCAGGCTGGGTGGGCCTCGATGTGCTGGTGCCCGGCATTCTGGGCATTGGCCTCGTGGCGGGTTCGGCGGCGGCCGTCAACCACATCGCCGATGCGGAGATCGACATCCGCATGGCCCGCACCGCCAACCGCCCGGTGGCCACGGGGCGGGTCGGCACCCTGTCGGGGCTGGCGTTCTCCGCCGCGCTTGGGGTGGCGGGCATGACCGTGCTGCTGTTGTGGACCAACCCCCTGACGGCGTGGCTCAACCTGGCTTCGTGGGTGGGCTACGGCTTGGTCTATACCCTGTTTCTGAAGCGGATGACGCCGCAGAACATCGTCATTGGCGGCCTGTTCGGCGCCGCGCCGCCGCTGTTCGGCTGGACCGCGGTGACCGGCACGCTGGAACCGGGCGGGCTGATCCTGGTGCTGATCATCTTTGCCTGGACGCCGCCCCACTTCTGGGCCTTGGCCCTGGACCGCAAGGCGGAGTACCAAGCGGTCAACATCCCCATGCTGCCGGTCACCCACGGTGAGAGCCACACGCGGCGGCACATTTTCTACTACACGCTGATCCTCATCGCCTCAAGCCTGCTGCCGGTGGCCATCGGCATGAGCGGCTGGGCCTATCTGATCGCGGCGCTCGGCTTGGGCGCCGGGTTTCTGTACTGGTCGGGGATGCTGCTCGCCAATCGGGACCGCAAAGCGCCCATCCAGACGTTTCGCTACTCGCTCTTCTATCTCACGGCATTGTTTGTGGCCATGCTGATCGACCACTACTGGCTGGCCCCGGTTTGAAGGCACTCGAAGCCGTGCGCCACCGACCTTGGAAAGCCGTGGCCGTCCTCCTCGCGGCGATTGCCGCCGGATGCGCGGCCGACGACCCCGAAGCGCTTCGGACCCAAGGCATCTACATCTTGCCGGAGCCCGCCCAGGTCGCGGATTTTGCGCTCGAGACCCACGAAGGCGCTCCCTTCGGCGCGCAAAGCCTAGCCCAAGGCAGCTGGTCCTACCTGTTCTTCGGCTTCACCCGCTGCCCGCACCTTTGCCCCACGACCTTGGCCACGCTCGCCGACGCCGAAGAGCGCATCCGGGAGTTGCCCCAAGGAGATCGGTTCCGCGGCCTGTTCGTCAGCGTGGACCCCGAGCGGGACGGCAATGAGGACATCAAGGCGTACTTGGCCCGATTCTCGGAAGGCTTCACCGGCTTGCGCGGGTCGCGCTCGGAGACGCTGAAGATCGCCCGCGACATGGACATCGTCTTCGCCACGTTGCCCGATGGTCAAGGCGGCTTGACCGTCGAGCACTCCGGGCACATCGTGCTGATCGATCCCGAGGGCCGCTACCGCGGCTTCATCAAGTCGCCCCATCAAGTGGATGCCTTGGTCTCGGCGTGGCGCCGGCTGACCGGCTGACTGCATGCCGATTGAGACGCTGGCGGACCGCTACCGTGCGGTTCGCGCCCGCTCCGAGGCGCTTTGCGAGCCGCTGAGCGTTGAGGACTGCGGCGTGCAGCCGATGGATGAGGCGAGCCCCCCAAAGTGGCATTTGGCCCACACCGCCTGGTTCTTCGAAACCTTCCTGCTCAAGCCGTTCGCCGCGGCGTATCAGCCGGTGGATGTCCGCTACGAGCAGCTGTTCAACTCCTATTACAACGGCGTCGGCGAACCTTATCCGCGGCCTCGGCGCGGGCTGCTGTCCCGTCCCACGGTCAGCGACGTGATGGACTACCGGACCTTGGTTGACCGGGCCATGGAGCCGCTGCTCGACCGGCACGACGGGGAAGTTCGGCGGCGCGTTGAACTCGGCCTGCAGCACGAGCAGCAGCATCAGGAGCTGATGCTCACGGACCTTAAGGCCAATCTGGGCCTCAATCCCCTCAAACCCGCCTATCGCCTGGACTTGGCCGCGGAGGCCAGGGCGGGCGATGGAGCGGCGCCGCTCGGGTTCAGCGCCCACGAGGGCGGGATGATCCGCATCGGTGCTGCGGGCGACGGTTTCCGCTTCGACAACGAGCTGCCTCGGCACCGGGTCTGGCTGGAGCCCTTTGCCTTGGCGGATCGGCTGGTGACCAACGGCGAGTACCTTGAGTTCATTGAGGACGGCGGCTACCGGGACCCGGCTTGGTGGCTCTCCGATGGCTGGGCTGCGGTTTGCGCGCAGCGCTGGCGCGTGCCCTTCTACTGGCGCCAGCGGGACGGCGCTTGGCTGGAGTACCGCTTGAGCGGCGAAGCGCCGTTGGCGCCAGCGGATCCGGTGGCCCACGTCAGCGGCTTCGAAGCCGACGCCTATGCCCGCTGGGCGGGCTGCCGGCTGCCCACTGAGTTCGAGTGGGAGGCGAGCGCGGCGGGCCTTGACCCGAACGCGGGCAACTTTGCCGACGACGAGCGCCTGCATCCGGCCGCCGGCAGCGGCCAGCTCTTCGGCGATCTTTGGGAGTGGACCTCCAGCGCTTACGGCCCCTACCCCGGCTACGCGCCGCTGCCCGGCGCGCTCGGCGAGTACAACGGCAAGTTCATGAGCAGCCAATTGGTGCTGCGCGGCGGCTCCTGCGCCACGCCCCGAGGCCATGTGCGGGCCAGCTACCGAAACTTCTTCTACCCCGCCGACCGCTGGCAGTTCAGCGGCATACGGTTGGCCAAGGGGCTGGAGCCGGCGACATGAGGCCGCCGACCGCTCCGAACGCCGTTCGGCGCGCGGAATATCGATTCTTCGACCAGCGGCCCCCGCCCTCGGCGCTGCTTGATGAGGTGATCGAGGGCTTGACCGAGGAACCCAAGCGCATCGCCCCCAAGTTCTTCTATGACGAGCGCGGCTCAAGGCTCTTCGAGGCCATCACCCGCCTGCCGGAGTACTACCTGACCCGAACGGAGATGGGCTTGTTCGACGTCTGCCTGCCGGAAGTCCGTGATCGCTTCGGCGAGGGCGGCTGCCTGGTCGAGTACGGCGCGGGCTCCACCGTCAAGATTCGCCGCCTGCTGGAGGAGCTGCGCCCGGGAGCCTATCTGCCTGTGGACATCTCCCGTTGCCACCTCGAGCGATGCGCCCGGACGCTGCACGCCGACCACCCGCACTTGAGCGTCTATCCCATGTGCGCAGACATGACGGCGCCCTTTGAACTGCCGGAGGTGGTCGCCGGTCTCGACAAGCTCGGCTTCTACCCAGGCTCCAGCATCGGCAACTTCGAGCCCGGCGATGCCCAGGCGTTCCTGCGCCAAGTGGCGGCCACCCTCGGTGCGGGCAGCCGCCTGCTCATCGGCGTGGACCGCAAGAAGGACATCGGCCTGCTCGAAGCGGCCTACAACGACAGCGCTGGCGTCACCGCCGAATTCAATCTCAACATACTGCACCACCTGAATGCGGCCTTGGCCACCGAAATCGACCCCGCCGGCTTCCGCCACCGGGCGGCCTACAACGAGGCGTCGGGCTGCGTGCAGATGTTCTTGGAGAGCCGGAAGGACCAATCCGCCCGAGTCGATGGCCGCATCGTTGAGTTCACCCAAGGCGAACGGGTGCACACCGAGAACTCCTACAAGTACGACGTTGGCCAGTTCGCCGAACTGGCCAAGGGCGGCGGCTTCAAGGTCGAAGCCAGTTGGAGCGATGCTGATGCCTACTTCACGCTCTTTCTGCTGCAGGCTGAGTAGCTTTTCGCCGATATCCGGCGGCGAATGCGCTTTTGCTGTCAACCGCGGTCACTCTAAGCTGAGCTGGATTACGAGTGATCTCGCGATAGGCAGATGAAGCAGGAGGTGTCCATGGCTGACGAACAACCCATGAAAATATGGGGCGCA
>JAPOTD010000023.1:0-38388 GCA_026709365.1 Gammaproteobacteria bacterium | reverse complement strand
GGGTTGCGGAGGAGCTTGGCCTAGGTTATGAGCATCTCGCAATTGGCCCGCGAACGGGCGAGACGCAAACAGCCGAATTCACTCAACTCAATCCCAAGCAAAAGATCCCATATCTGGTTGATGGCGACGTTCGTCTTTCTGAAAGCGTAGCCATCAGCCGATACCTCATTGAGCGCTACGGGCAACCCTCGACCATCGCGGCGCCAACCAGTTTGGAGGCCCGCGCGAAGGAAGATGAGTGGGTTTGCTACGTCTATGGGGAGCTTGATGAAACCAGTCTCTACGTCATGCGTCGGCACGGCGACCTCAAGAAGATCTTTGGTGAGGTTCCTGAAGCGGTGCGGTCTTCGAAAGCGTATGCTCAAAAGCACCTTCAGGTGATTGCAAGTCAAATCGGCGACCGCGCTTTTGTGCTGGGCGAGCGCTTGGGTCTCGCCGACGTCATTCTGATATCTTGCTTGGACTGGGCCATGCGCTACGGCATCAAATTGCCAGACCCGTTGCCCAGGTACAAGGAACGGCTGTCTCGACGGGACGCTTATCGCCGCGCCTTCGCAGCCAATTACGCCGGACTTCTAAAGGAGGCCTAATGGTGGGACCACTCAATGGCTTGAAGGCAGTCGATTTGACCAGCATGGTTTCTGACCCTGTCGCAGCGATGATGCTGATTGCAGAGAGCCGAGTGCGAGGGATTTGGCGAGGTCCGTCAGGCGCGTCCGGCGTCCCGGTTCAGCAAAACGCCCAGTGAGATTGGAGGCCCCGCACCCAAGTGCGGAAGGCTTGCGCAAGCTCGTGGCTGGCATCGAGGCCGATGGTGGTGAGGCGACGGGATTTCTTTTGAATGCTGTTGAGGAAAATGCGCTGGAGGAACGCATCGAACACATCGAACGGGAAATCGGTCCGATTGAGGTCGCGCTGTTCAACTTGGGGGCGCAGATCGGCAGCCGAACGCTTACGGAACTGACCTACAAGCAGTTTGAATTGGGTTGGCGCATGGCCACGTTCGCCCTGTTCAGGATGGCGAAGGAACTGTTCCCTCGAATGGAGGAGCGTGGCGGCGGCACGTTCCTCGTAACTTCCGCAACCGCTGCCGTACGGGGCAATGCGGGTCAACATTCACATGCGGCGGCGATGGGTGGGCGCCGGATGCTCTGCCAAACCCTAAACGCGGAGTACGCGCCGAAAGGGATTCACGTGGCGCATATCCTGATTGGCGGCGCCGTTGATGCGCCGGACACCCTGGGCAGGATGCTCGGAGAGGAAGCCTTCCAAAAGCTCCGAGAGCAAAGAGGGCTCGATGCCGATGGGTTGATGCTTCCGGAGAAAATGGCCGAAACCTACTATCACGTGTCGCAGCAGCACCGGTCAGCTTGGACCCACGAGCTTGACCTGCGTTCGTTTTCCGATCTGGCTTGGTGGAATCACCGCTAGTTGGCGATCAAATGCTCCTGTTGCTCGCTCAGTAAACGGTGACTCGAAGCAGCTCCCTTCGGTAGCCGTCGTAGCCGCCGGTGGCGCGGTGCACGACGCTGCGGTTATCCCAAAGCACCAGCATATTGCTTTCCCACTTGTGGCGATACATGAATTCCTCTTTGCTCTGCCATTCATTGAGCGCCATGATCAGCGGCTTGGCCTCTTCATCCGACAGCCCTTCGAATCCGACGATGTAGGAAACACCGCTCAGAAAACCCCGCCGGCCTGTCTCCGGGTGTGCGGGTGCGAGCGGGTGGGTGTGATGCATATGCTCCGCCTCCTCACTGGGGCGGATGTCCATTGCGCCATTGTTATTCACATCGCCATAGACACCCTTGAGCGAGTAGCCGAGCTTGGGTGAATGGATGGCCTGCAACCCATCGAACTTGGCTTTCATGTCCTGGGGCATCGATTCGAAGGCAAGATGTTGATTGGAAAACTCGGTATCGCCGCCGTGCGGGGGTATGTCGAGCGCATACAAAACGGTGCCGCATGGGGGTTGCGGCATGAAACTCCAGTCTGAGTGCCAATGCTCGGCGAAGATCGGGTTGGTGTCTTCGGCTTCCCGCTTCACCGCCGCAAGGTGCTTGCGTCCGGGAATCGGGTTGAAGAACGGGTCTTCCCCCAGTTCGCCAAACTGTTGGGCGAAGGCTTCGAGTTGGTCACCGTCGAGTTGTTGGTTGGGAAACGACAGCACGTGATGCTCCAGCCACGCGGCCTTCACTTCAGCGAGCGTTGGGGCATCCAAGGGATTGGATAGGTCGAGGTCGGCAACTTCCGCCCCGCAAGCTTGGCCGCTGGGCCTGATCGTGATTGAAGCCATGATGCTCTCCCTAGTTGTTTGGCTTCTTTGAGATATCAACCATCAGGCGACCCAAAGGCGCCCAGCGCGACCTCGCGGCTCAACCGATCGGCGGTGATGCGTTGAAATTCGTCCGGGCTCTTGACCCGAACCGCCTCGCCGGCTTGCGCCTTGGCCCCGGCGTACAGGCGGGACAGCCAAAACGCCAATGCGGCGTATGTCATGAAGTCGGGGAAGCGCTCGATTTCGGCTTGGGTGAGCGGACGGTGCTCATGGTAGGCGGCGAGCAGGGCGTTGGCCTGGCCTTCGTTCAAGCGGCCTTCCGGATCATTGCACCAGTCGTTGGCCGCCACGGCGAGGTCGTAGATCAGCCAGCCGTTGGAAGCATGGTGGAAGTCCAGCAGTCCGGTGAGCCGGTCGCCGTCGAACAGGACGTTGTCGCGGAACAGGTCGCCGTGAATGATGCCCTTTGGCAGACCAGCTAGGTCATCTCCGCTCAGGAGCTTGGTGACCCGGCGCAGTGCGCATTCCAGCAGCCCGGTGTCATCGGCCGTCAATTGGCCGCTCACCGTCTTGGCGATGCGCGACAGCCAGCTCTCATCACGGGGGTGGTTGGGCGTCGCAAAGCTTGGGTTGCGGGTCGTCAGGTGCAGTTTCGCGATTGTGGCGCCTAGGGCGGCAACCTGGGCGGTGGAAGGCTCTTGGGGATGGCTGCCGTGCAGCCGCGGCATGAGCAGGAGGGGCTTGCCGCGTAGGGAATCCTGAAGCTTGCCGACGGCGTTGCGCTGGACCGGCGCCACGGGCAGCCCGGCGGCGAAGCAAAGATCCAACAGGGGTGCAAACACGGCGCCCGCATTGGGTGCTTGTTCGAGGATAGTAAGCACCCACTCACTGAGATTCCCATCGGTGCGGGTGCGGACAAAGTAGTTGCTGTTTTCGATGCCGTGGGCGGCAGGCCAGAAATCCACGGGTTCGCCCACATCGTAGCGGCCAAGCACGGCTTCGAGGTCATCCCGGTCCAGGCGGGTGACAGCGTTCATCAGAAGTTGACGATCACCCAAGTCGGCAGCAGCATGTCCGCCTCTTCCAAATTGCCGAAGCCGGCGGTCTGGTCGCGGGGAAACAGGTAGTACGGCTTGCCCCAGTTTGGAACGATCTTGACCATGCGCAAGTGGCCGTTTTGCCGGTATTCGTAAATGGTGCGCTCCTCGCCGGCGATGATGGTGACATCGGGGCCGCGCAGGCCCTCCGGTTCGGAGGCGCAAACCGTGGCGGTGGCCAGCAACAGGATCGCGGGAAGCCAGCGGCTCAATCGAGGGTAGGACGTTGCGAACCTGCGGTTCGCATTGGAGTTTCGCTGGCGCGAAACTCCTTTCCGGCCAATAAGGCTCCTTGGAGCAGGCTTCCGCCCTTCCATGGAACAAATTCCAATTCTCGTGGCGGAAAAGGCGTTCCATGAGCCCAATCGAGGGCGGGACGCCCTCGCTCCGGAAGTCCGCCCGGTTCGGTTGACAGCCCACGGAGCGAGGGCGTCCCGCCCTCGGACTGCGCCTAGCGCCGAGCCTTTGCGAGGTAAGCTGAAAGCTCGCATGTGCGGGTCCAGAAACCATTCGGAACTTGGCCCAAGCAACATGCGCGGAGTTTCGCGCCAGCGAAACTCCGACGCACCCGCGAAGCGGGTGCGCATTGCCAAAGCGCCCAAGGCGGGCCACACTGTCCGTTTGTTCGCGGGCATGGGTCCAATGGTGGCAGAGGCGGCGGCAAACGACAAACCCTTGGTCCTCGTGGATGGGTCAACCTATCTGTTCCGCGCCTACCATGCGCTGCCGCCGCTGACCGCTGCGGACGGCTTTCCCACCGGCGCCATGCGCGGCGTCATCGCCATGATTCGCAAGCTCGCCAAGGACTGTCCGGACAGCCCGTTGGTCATCGTCTTCGACCCCAAGGGCAAGACCTTCCGCGACGACCTGTATTCGGAGTACAAGGCCAACCGGCCGCCGATGGACGATGACCTGCGCCGGCAGATCGAACCCACCTTCGAGATCATCCGCGCCATGGGGCTGCCCCTGCTGACCGTTCCCGGCGTCGAGGCGGATGACGTGATCGGCACCTTGGCCAGCCAGGCCAGCGCCCAAGGCCGTCCCGTGCTCATCTCCACCAGCGACAAGGACATGGCGCAATTGGTGAACGACCGCGTGACCCTGCTCAACACCATGAGCGAAACCAGCATGGACCGGGAGGGCGTCGTCGAGAAGTTCGGCGTGCCGCCGGAACTCATCATCGACTACTTGGCGTTGATGGGCGACAAGGTGGACAACATCCCCGGCGTCCCCAAGGTCGGGCCGAAGACGGCCGCCAAATGGCTCAATGAGCACGGCTCCCTGGACGGCGTGATGGCGGCGGCGGGCGGCATCAAGGGCAAGATCGGCGAGAATTTGCGCGCCAGCCTGGGCCATCTGCCGTTGTCGCGCACGCTCACCACCATCAAGTGCGATGTGGATGTGGGCGTCTCCATGGCGGAGTTGACCGCGCCGCCGCAGGAGGACGCCGAGGCGCTGACGGCGCTGTTCGAGCGCTATCAGTTCAAAAGCTGGCTGGGGGAACTTGAGGGGCCGCAACCGGAGCCGGTCCAGGATCGGCACTATGAGTGCATCACCACCGAAGCGGCCTTGGATGCTTGGATCGCGCAGCTTGAAGCCGCGCCGCTGCTCGCCTTTGACACCGAAACCACCAGCATCAACTACATGCAGGCGGAGCTGGTCGGTTTCTCCTTCGCCGTGGAGGCGGGACGGGCGGCTTACGTTCCGGTCGGGCACCGCTATCCGGGCGCGCCCGATCAACTGTCGTTGGATCTGGTGCTGGGCAAGCTTAAGCCCCTGTTGGCCGACCCGAACAAGCCCAAGGTCGGCCAGCACCTGAAGTACGACATGAACGTGCTGGCCCGGGCGGGCGCATCACTGCGCGGCATCGCCTTCGACACCATGCTGGAGTCCTATGTGCTGGAAAGCACTGCCGGCCGCCACAACATGGATGATCTTGCGCAAAAGCATCTGGGCGTGCGCACCACGCACTATGAGGACGTGGCCGGCAAGGGCGCCAAGCAGTTGAGCTTTGATCAGGTCGAGATGGAGGTGGCGACCGACTACGCCGCCGAGGATGCGGACGTGACCTTGCGGCTGCACCAAGCGCTGTGGCCCAAACTTCAGCAACACCCCAGCCTGGTCAAGGTGTTCGAGGAGATCGAGTTGCCGTTGATCCCGGTGCTGTCGCGCATCGAGCGCAACGGGGCGGCCTTGGATGGCGCGGCGCTGCGTCGGCAAAGCCGGGAGCTCGCCGAGCGGATCGTCGAACTGCAGGAGCAGGCGTGGCGCATAGCCGGCTCGCAGTTCAACCTGGACAGCCCCAAGCAGCTTCAGGAAGTCTTCTTTGAGCGCTTGGACCTGCCGGTGCAGCGCAAGACCCCCAAGGGCCAGCCCTCCACTGCGGAGCCGGTGCTGCGCGATCTTGCGGCCTTGGGCTATGAGCTGCCCGAAGTGATTCTGGAGCATCGCAGCCTGACCAAGCTCAAGGGCACCTACACCGACAAGCTGCCGCTGGACATCGACTCGGAGACCGGCCGCATCCACACCTCCTACCACCAGGCGGTGGCCGCCACCGGCAGGCTGTCGTCGGCGGATCCGAACCTGCAGAACATCCCCATCCGCACCGCCGAGGGCCGCCGGATTCGCCAAGCATTCAGCGCCCCGGACGGACGGCGCATCGTGGCGGCGGACTACAGCCAGATCGAGCTGCGCATCATGGCGCACCTGTCCCGCGATGCGGGCTTGCTGTCGGCGTTCGCAGCCGGCCAGGACATCCACCGGGCCACCGCCGCCGAGGTGTTCGGCTGTGCGCCGGAGGCGGTGAGCGACGATGAGCGGCGCAACGCCAAGGCCATCAACTTCGGCCTGATGTACGGCATGTCCGCCTTCGGCCTAAGCCGCCAGCTGGGCATTCCGCAGCCGGAGGCCAAGGGCCACATGGACCGCTACTTCGTCCGCTTCCCCGGCGTGGCGGAGTACATGGACCGCACCCGCGCCCGCGCCCATGAGCAGGGCTACGTGGAGACGGTCTTCGGCCGCCGCCTGCACCTGCGCGAAATCAACGCCCGCCAGATGCAGCGCCGTCAGGCCGCCGAGCGGGCCGCCATCAACGCCCCGCTGCAGGGCACGGCCGCCGACATCATCAAGCGGGCCATGCTCAGCGTCGATGACTGGCTCACCGCCAGCGGCATCGACGCGCTGATGATCATGCAGGTCCACGACGAACTGGTCTTCGAGGTGGCCGAGGACGCGGTCGATGCGCTGCTGGAAGGCGTTCGGGAACGCATGGCGGCCGCCGCTGACCTGTCGGTCCCGCTGGTGGTGGATTGCGGCGTCGGCGCCAATTGGGACGAGGCGCACTAGGTGATCAGCAGAAACAGGGCCAAGCAAGCCAACAGGATGGCCGCGAGGATCGCCCATGCGGCGGGTCGAGCCATGTTGAGCGTCCAGCCTATGCCGTAGCGCATCTCGATCCAAATTTTGGGATCGTTTGGGTTTAGGTAGAACAGGCCCCACTTCCAATGCGGGCTCGAATCCCGGTTGCGGCCCTTCATGATGTCGCATTGCCAGAAGCCCCCCGGCTCCCCCAGACGCCGCCGTCGGCGAGGGGCCGCGGCTCCCACCTGTTGGCCTCGACTCGGGCCAGAAAATCGGCCACCAAGGCGTTGAATGCCGCTGGCTCCTCCAAATTGCAGGCGTGGCCAGTGTGCGGCAGCATGGCTAGGCCGGATCGGGGAACGGTGCGGCGAATGAACAGGGATGGCGCGATGCAGGGATCGTCCTCGTCGCCACAGACCACCAGCACGGGCACGTCAAGCCTCGCCAGCTCCGCTTCGCGGGTGTAGAGGCTGGGACGTCGTGCTTGGAAGCCGCGCAGGGTGTTGGCCGAACCTTTCGGGGAGTGGGCGCGAAAGAGTGCGGCGAACCGCTCCCAGCCGATTGGGTCCTTCTCCCGGAACCGCGCCCGGGGCGCTGCCAGCAAATGGCCCTCCATGGCCGCCATGCCTTGGGCCTCCAGCCGGTCGGCCCAACGCTCGGTCTCCTTCAGAAATTCGGCCGGATTGTCGCTGCCGGTGCCGACGCCCGCCGCCACCACGCCCCGGCATCGCTGGGGGTGGCCCAATGCGAACTGAAGCGCGGTGTAGGCCCCCATCGAAAGGCCGCAAAGGTGCGCGCGATCGATTTCCAGCGCGTCCAGCAGCGCGAGCAGCACCGCCACTTGCCGGTCCCAGGTGTAGGCCTGCCAGCGGTCAGGAACGGAGGAGGGCGGATAGCCCTTGGCGTTGTAGGCAATGGTGCGGTAACGGCGGGCCAGGAAGCTGACCTGAGGCTCCCAGCTTTCCATGCTGCCCGCAAACTCGTGGCAGAACACCAAGGGCGCGCCGCTGCCGGCCACCCGGTACTCGATTTCGGCGCCGTCCAGTTCGACTCTCGGCATGGGCGAATCCTAGAGCTTGGCCTTCACCTTGGCGCTGACCGCGCCCATGTCCGCCCGCCCGGCAACTTCGCCTTTCAACTGCCCCATCACCTTGCCCATGTCGCGCAGGCCGGCCGCGCCGGTGGCGGCGATGGCGGCGTCGATCAGCGCGTCCACCTCCGCCTCGGTGAGGGGCGTGGGCATGAACGAGCGCACGACGTCGATCTCGAAGGCCTCCTGCTCGGCCAAGTCGGTGCGGCCCGCAGCCTCGTACTGGGAGCGGCTGTCATTGCGCTGCTTGACCATGCGCGTCAGCACCGCGATCACGTCGGCATCCGCGAGCGCCTTGCGCCCGTCCACCTCCAGGCGCTTGAGTTCGGCGTTGACCAAGCGCAGTGCGGCCACTAGGCGCTTGTCCCGGGCCTTCATGGCCGTTCGAGTGGCCGTCTGAATGCGGTCCTTTAGGTCGCTCATGGTGTGCCTCGGGTGCTTTGCCCGAAGGGTTGCGGTTGGGGTTAGTGGGTCTTCTCGAACCGCCGTGCCTCGCGCTGCAGCTTCTTCAGGTGGCGCTTCACGGCGGCGGCGGCCTTGCGCTTGCGCATGGAGGTCGGCTTCTCATAAAACTCCCGGCGGCGCACCTCGGAGAGGATGCCGGCCTTTTCGCAGGAGCGCTTGAAGCGTCGCAAGGCGATGTCGAAGGGTTCGTTCTCCCGAATTTTGACATGGGGCATGTCGAGTTGGCCTGTTCGGCGAAAAAGGGCGGCGATTGTATGGGAAAATCGCACCTGTTTGAAACCCGGTTGGCTGGCCGATGTTAGTGCTTGGCATCGAAACCTCCTGCGACGAGACTGGCGTGGCGCTGTGGGACTCCTGTCGAGGCCTGCTCGCCAACCTGCTGCACAGTCAGGCGGACCTGCATGCCGCCTACGGCGGCGTGGTGCCGGAACTGGCTTCAAGGGACCACATTCGCAAGATCTCGCCCTTGGTTCAGGAGGCGCTCGGCGAAGCCTGCGTTCAATTGCCGGATCTCGATGGCGTCGCCTACGCCGCCGGTCCGGGCCTCATGGGCGCGCTCCTGGTGGGCGCCGCCTTTGGCCGCTCCTTGGCCTGGAGCTTGGACAAGCCCGCCATCGGCGTGCATCACATGGAGGCGCATCTGCTCGCGCCGCTGATCGGGGCCGACCAGCCGCCGTTGCCGTTCGTCGCCCTGCTGGTGTCCGGAGGCCACACCCAGCTGGTGAAGGTGGGGGGCATCGGGGCCTACGACATGCTTGGCGAGTCCTTGGACGATGCCGTCGGCGAGGCTTTCGACAAGGTGGGCAAAATGCTTGGCCTCGGCTACCCAGGCGGCCCGGCGGTTGCCGCTTGCGCCGAGGACGGGGATCCCGTGCGCTTCCGTTTTCCCCGCCCGATGACCGACCGCCCCGGCTTGGATTTCAGCTTCAGCGGCCTAAAGACCTTTGCCCTGAACACCGTGAACGCCCACCAGCCGCTGACCGGCCAAGACCGGGCCGACATCGCCCGAGCCTTTGAGGAGGCGGCAGTGGACACCTTGGTCATCAAGTGCCGGCGGGCGTTGGCGGCCTGCGGTTGCCAACACCTGGTCATGGCCGGCGGCGTCAGCGCCAACCGGCGCTTGCGCCGACGGCTCAAGGCGCAACTCGATGCCGAGGTGCATTACGCCGAGCCTTCGCTTTGCACCGACAATGGCGCTATGATCGCTTATGCGGGCTGTCAGCGCCTGAGCGCTGGCGAGCGAACGCCTTTGCACATCGTCACCAGACCCCGTTGGCCGATGACCGAGCTTTTGCCGGCCATTTTGCGCGACAACGTTCACTGAAGTGCGGACCAGACCGGGAAATTTGGGTCGGGAGAACATTTAGGCAATAATGTTGCTAACTTGACCAGTCTTTGCGGCCAGCGACCGCTCACTCGCTGGCGGCAGTCATCTTCCTTCAATCCGTGGGCGGCATGGGAGGTGCCATCTATGATTCATCGTCTGGCTTGCGTGTCCGTTCTTTTGGGGTTTTGGGTTCTGAGTGCGCAAGCCGCCCTGGCCCAGCCGGCTGAGCCGGGCCAGTTGCCGGAATCCGAACCCTCAGACGAACAGGCCTCGGCGATCGAGGCCGCAGAGGAGGCAGCCGACGAGGCCGAGCCACTGGAGGAGATAGTGGTCACCGGCTCCCGCATCCGCCGGACCACCTTCAGCAGCACGTCGCCGATAACGGTCATCACCAGCGAGCGGTCGGCCTTGGCGGGTCTGCTCGATACGACGGACATTCTGCAGTCGTCCACCATCGCCTCCGGACAGCAAATCGACGATTCCTTTTCCGGGTTCGTGACCGACGGCGGCCCCGGCGCCAACACCTTGTCGCTGCGCGGCTTGGGCGCCCAGCGCACCCTGATCCTGGTGAACGGCAAACGCTGGGGCTCCTCCGGTGTGCGCGGCTCAACCAACTCGGTGGACCTCACCGCCATCCCCTCCTCGATCATCTCCCGCATTGAAATCCTCAAGGACGGCGCCTCCTCCGTGTATGGCGCCGACGCGGTGGCCGGGGTGGTCAATGTGATCACCAAGACTCGCCAGGACGGCCTGCAGGTCAATGTTGCCGGGGTCCTGCCCGAGGACGCCGGAGCTGACCAGTACGGCATTGATGCCGTCTGGGGCCGAATTGGCAGCGATTGGTCGTTCCATGTTGCCGCCGACTACGCCAAGCAGCGGCCGTTGCGGCAGTCGCAGCGGGACTGGGCGGCCTGCAATCGGCGCCCGAGATTGACCGACCAGGACGGCGACGGCACCATCGACAACCGCGATCCGGCCACTGGCGAGGAGCTCTGCTTCGGCTCGGTTTACGGCTTTGCGGTTTCGCCGTTCGGCTGGGTGCGCTACGACCCCAGCCTCGGCCCGGGCGCCGATCCCGCCACGCCGACCTTCGACGCCCAGTTGAACGGCGCCTTGGGCATTCCGTACTTCACGCGCGAGCCCGCTGGGCCTTTGGACAACCAAGGCGAGTTTTATCGGGACGCGCGCAGCCCGCGCGTCGCGCAGATGTACTCGGAGTCGGACCGCTTCTCGGTCACCGCCTATGCGGACAAGGATTTCACGCTCTTTGAAAATGACGCCAACGCCTTCCTGGAGTTCTACTACAACCAGCGCGACACCCGCGCCAGCGGCGGCTACCGGCAGTTGTTTGAATCGGTTCCCGCCAGCAATCCCACCAATCCCTTTGGCGACTATGGGCCGCTGCCCGCCTTGGCGGGACGGGGCTTCTCCGCTACGCCGGTGCTGATGAGCTATGGCCTCCAGGATCCGGACACGCATGTGGACATCTGGAGATACAACCTGTTGGGGGGGGTCGAGGGGGAGCTTTTCAGCAACTGGTCCTTCAACGGCCACTTGGGCTACAGCTACTCGAAGGGCAGCTATGAGTCGGAAAACTGGCTCGATGACCGCGTCGTTGCGTCACTGGATGCCACCTTGGATGACAACGGCAACTTGGTGTGCCGGCAATTGGACCGCTACCCCGGCTGCGTCGCCGCCAACCTGTTCACCGGCGAGGCCTTGCTTGAGGGCACCTTGCCGGCGGATTACGTCGCCTACATCTCCAAGGTCACCCGGGGCGAGACCATCTACAAGGGCTGGCAGGCCTCCGGCTACGTCACCGGGACGCTGTTCTCGGTTTGGGGCGACGAAGCGGTGAGCCTGGTGGTTGGCGGCGAGGTGCGCCGCGAGGAGATCGACGATGAGCCCGACCCGGAGTCGCAGAACGACAACGTCTGGGGTTCGAGCTCAGCCCTGATCACCGCCGGCAAGGACACGGTGCGGGAGATGTTCGTCGAGCTGGAGTTGCCGCTGCTGCCGCCCAACACCCCTTGGGCCGAAGAGGTTCTGCTCAATCTGTCCAGCCGCTTCACCGACTACAACTCCTACGGGGACGACTGGACGGAGCGGGTGCAGCTCAGTTGGCAGTTGAACCCCTTGCTGCGGGTGAGGGGGACCTACGGCACGTCGTTCCGCGCGCCGGACCTGTTCGAGCAGTTCCTGGGCAACGAGACCGGATTCCTGAGCTACTTGGTCGATCCCTGCGTCCAATATAGCGAGGACTACGATCCCGGCGACCCCATTTACGACAATTGCGCAAGCTTGGGCCTGCCGCCGGACCACGGCAGCGAAGGCGGTCCCGGCGTGCGCTCCGTCACCGGCGGCAATCCGAACCTCATGGCGGAGACCTCGGATTCCTGGACGGCGGGCTTGGTCCTGTCACCGGAACGGCTGGGCGCCTCCTTGGCGTTGAACTTCTTCGAAATCGAGCTCAAGAACACCGTCGCAAGCCCCGGGGTGAACTATGTGCTCTTCCAGTGCCTCGACTCCGCCGGCCTCAGCAACCCGTTCTGCAACCGCATCGCGCCGCGCAACGCGGAAGGCTTTTTGACCGACGTGGACGCATCCCTGCTGAACGTCGGCGTGCAGCGCAGCAGGGGCGTCGATGTGGACATCCTCTACGAGCGGTCCTTCTCCCGTTTCGACTTGGCGGTGGACCTTTCGGCAACGCACCTCAAGGAGCAGTACCTGGAGTTGCTTGGGGAGGAGTACGAGCTGGCTGGCCGCTGGGGCCTCCCCGAGTGGTCGGCCGAGCTCGACATCTACGTGGACTGGCGCGACTGGCGCTTCCTCTACAGCGTGGGCTACCTCGGCCACACCCGGGAGGAGCGCCAATTCGACCCCGACACGACCAACGTGGACCGCATTCGCAGAACGCCGTCCAAGGATTACCACACCCTGTCGGCCCGCTACACCAGCCCCAACGATTGGCAGGTCATCGCCACCGTGCGCAACCTGTTCGACTCCGACCCGCCCATCGTCTCCGACGGCCAAGGCTCCAATTCCGCCAGCCGAGTCTTCAACACGATACCCGGCGCGGGCTATGATCTGCTCGGACGCACTTTCGTGCTGCAGATATCGAAGGGGTTCTGATCCATGAGCCTAGCAACCCGCTCGCCCGGTGTCATGCTGCTGGCCTTGGCGCTGGCGTTGATGCCGGGGACGACCCTGGCCGTCACCCAGGAGGACGTTTGGATCCCGCTGCAAGGTTGGGTCCACGATCCGGTGATTGACAGCGTCAATGTCAGCCCGGACGGCAAACGCCTGGTGGCTTTGACGCTGCGCAACGTCAATGAGGCGGCGCAGGTGACGGTGTGGAACACTGCCGAACTCGACGCCGAGCCGTCAGGCCGCTTCGCGCCTAAGGATGCCAAGGCGCTTTCCGTGACTTGGCTCAGCAACAAGGCGCTGGCGGTCGTTGGCCGACAGAAGTTCGATTACCGAACCGGCGGCAAGCCCACCCGCTGGTTTCGCAACCTGATCTACATCTATGCGCTTGGGCCGGACAACCAGGTGGTTCGCGAACTGCGGCTGTTCGACAAGGAGGACGTCATCGGCTTTGGCATCGAAAACGGCCTGCGGCTGCAACCGGACAAGGTGCTGCTCAGCGTCACTTCAAGGGAGTTCGTCACGGACCTGTATGAGCTTGACCTGAACAGCTTCCGAACCCGGCGCGTTCATCGAGGATCGCCCAAAACCGCCGCCTTCACCAACTTCCGCGGTGAGGTCATGGGCAAAACGGAGTTCGAGGGCGGCGGCGAGCGGGGGGCCCACATCCGCTATTCCTACCAGCACCCGGAAACGGGCAAGTGGGAGCACCATCACAGCCTCTACGCCAAGGAGCGGGAAGGCTTGACGCCGGTGGCCCAGGACCGCGACGGCCGGACTCTCTACATGCTGGACAACACCGGCCGGGACAAGAACGTGCTGCGCAAGTACGACCTTGCAACCCGCGAACTCAGCGAGCCGATTTTTGGCGAACCGGGCTTTGAGGTGCTTGACGTCATGCAAAGTCAGCTACCGGACTCCTATGGCGAGGTCATTGGCTTCGTTTACGCCGACGACCGGGTGCGGCGCGAGTGGGTGCATCCGCAATGGCAACGCTGGGCGGAGATGGTGGAAGGCGTCCTGCCGGCCGGGCAGACGCATCTGCTCGTCTCCAACTCCGACGATTGGAACCAGCAGGTCATCCGCTCCACCGGCGACCGCGAGGCCGGCAGCTACTATCTCCTCAGCAACCGCAAGCAGCTGATGCCCTTGGGCCGCGCCTACCCGAATCTCGACCCCGGCAAGCTAAGCGAGATGCGTTATGTGGAATACGCCGCTCGGGACGGGTTGACCGTTCCGGCCTACCTGACCCTGCCCCGCTATGGTGAGGCGCCCCATGCCGCAGTGGTGCTGCCCCACGGCGGCCCTTGGGCGCGGGACTACTGGGGTTGGGATTCGTGGGTGCAGTTTCTGGCCAACCGCGGCTATGCCGTGCTGCAGCCCAACTTCCGCGGCTCGGAGGGCTTCGGGCAAAAGCTGTGGCGGGCCGGCGACCGCGAGTGGGGCCAGAAAATGCAGGATGACAAGGACGACGGCGCTGCGTGGTTGGTGGAGCAAGGCATTGCGCATGAGGACCGCATCGCGATCTTCGGCTACTCCTACGGCGGTTACGCGGCCATGGCCGCGGCTGTGCGTCCGAACTCGCCCTTTCAGTGCGCCGTTTCCGGAGCGGGCCTGTCCGAACTGAGAACCTTCGACAAGATCACCTTCGAGAGCCCCTTCATCCGAGCCTACCAAAACCCCACCGTCGCCGGCCTTTCGCCCTTGGACCAGGTGAAGTCCGCCAACATCCCCATCTACCTTTTCCACGGCGACCGGGACCAGCGGGTGCCTGTGGAACAATCGCGCAAGTTCTATCGAGCCTTGCGGCGAGCCGGCGCCACGGTCGAGTACAACGAGATCCCCGACTTGTGGCACAGCCTGCCTTGGTGGCCCACGCACCACATGAGCCTGTTCGAGAATCTGGAGGACTACCTAGCCAACCGTTGCGGGCCAGGCGGGCTTTAGGGCTGGAAGCTCCTGGGCCAGCCGTTGCGACCGCGCCTTCGCTCTCCCCGCGGAGGGGTGCGGCGTTAAGCGGGCGGAGGCTGGCATCCGCCCTGAACCCCGCAACGGCCAGCGCCAAACCCCACCGGCCGCCTTGCGCTTGACCGTATGCCGGTGGGTCTCGACGCACACCCTGTCAGATTGCTTGCTGCAAGGGCCTGACAGCCGATGAGAACGCTGTTTGCCGTGCTGCTGTTGATTGCATCAATTGCGTTTTGGAACGGATCAACTGAACCGTCAGTCTCGCCCGACAACCCAGCACTGGTTCAAAGCTTGAAGGCAATGAAACTCCGGGTTTCGCCCACAAGCGCTCAGCCCCGACCCATTGCCTTGGAGTCCCCAATCGACGCTGCCTTGTCGATTGAACTGCGCCTCGAGGAAGTCATTGGCGATATCGAATGCAACATGAAGGTTGGCCGCGGTCGCGCGTCCGGCTCGGCAGTGGTTCTGCTGCCGACTTTCGATGGCGCTCGTTTTTCAGTTTTGGATTCTGACGGAGCTTTGGCATCTGGCAGCCTGCCATTTCGACCTCACATCGTCGAGCTTGGAATGCAGCTGGACGGGACGCCTGTGCTCGGGTTCGCCGACCTTCGCCTCAACTCCAAAGTTTTCCGAGATGCTGATACGTCAGAGCCGGTTCGGATATTGGTGGGCGACCAGATTGTTTACGAATCCGATAATGATCAGGCGCTTCGCGGCACTTGGCGAGTTACCAAACGGCGGTTCGATGCAGCTACGGGGTCAATCGATGAGGTTTGGAGCCGAACTTTGGATCTGAGGAGTTTTGGCGGCGATATGTTTGCATCCGACAACGGTAGGTGGCTGGTGGTGGACGGATGGGACTTTCACGTTCTGGACACTGACTGCGTGCTGGGCGACTCGGTGCTGGGTGGCCTGCGGGAGCGAGGAGGACGGCTTGCCTACGTCTCAGCGCGCTCCTCGTCGAACCAAGAGCGGCTGCGGTAGTCCAAGGTTAGCCAATCGCGTCAGCCGGACTATTGATGTTGCGCATCGGCGAGCCGCCGCAGCCTCGCCTTGCGCAGGCGCTTGCCCATTTCCGGGCCGCTTAGCTTGGGCCAATGCTGACGCTCCGCCGCGAGTTCGTTTTCGATGCGGGCCAGCGCGGCGTCCAGCGCATCAAGGTTGACGCCCGCCTTGAACCCCGCAACGGCCAGCGCCGCACGGCGGCGGACCGGGTCGCGCAAGCCGTTGATGGCGGTCAGTGCGGCGAGCAGCGCCGCAGCATCCGCTTGCTGCCAGATGCTCAAGGTGTGTCCGTGGCGGGCGATGTCGTCAGCGAGCCTGGCGCAGGCGTTGGGCGCCTTCAGGCGCTTGCTGAGGTCGGCGGCGGCATTGGGCGCCAAGGACCAGCCGACGGCGCCGTAGCGGGCCTCGGCCTCTTCAAGCCCGTCGTCGAGGCGGATGTCCTTAAGTTCCGGGAACCAGAGCGACAGGCAGCCGCAATCCAGCAGCACCTCGATGAATCTTTGCGGCGCCGGTGCGGCCAAAGCCTTGCGAAACTCCCCCCAAACCCGCTCGGCGGGCAGTTCGCTTAAGGATTCGGCCATGTCGGCCATGAAGCTTCGGGTGTCCGGGTGGACGCTGAACCCCGGAAGCTGTGCCGCGAAGCGCGCCACGCGGAATACCCGCAGCGGGTCTTCGGCGAAGGCGGCAGTCACGTGGCGGAGAACCCCGTTCTTCAAGTCCCGGCGGCCATTGAAGGGATCGATCACGCGCCCGCGCCCGTCCCTGGCCAGCGCGTTGATGGTGAGGTCGCGCCGCGCCAGATCCTCCTCCAAGGTCACTTCGGGACTAGCATCGGTGGCGAACCCGGCGTGGCCGGCGGCGGTCTTGCGCTCGGTGCGGGCCAGGGCGTACTCCTCGTGGGTGTCCGGGTGCAGGAACACCGGGAAGTCCCGGCCCACTTGGCGGTAGCCTTCGGCGATCAAGTCCTTGGCGCTGCCACCCACCACCAGCCAGTCGCACTCGCGCACGGTGCGCCCGAGCAGTTCGTCGCGCACCGCGCCGCCGACCAAGTAGATTTCCACCGCGCTATCCAGCCGTTTCGGCAATGCCGCTCAAGGCGATTCGGCGGCGGTGCCCATGGCGGGAATGACGACTCTTTCGCCGCTTTCCAAGCACAGGGCGGTCAGGCTGCGCCCCCAGACGCAGCCGGTGTCCAAGGCAATCAGATTGTCCTTACCGGTGTGCCCGTCCAGCGCCGCCCAGTGGCCGAACAGCAGGCGTTGCCCATCGAGAGCGCCTTCGGCCAACTCATACCAAGGCCGGCAATTCGGCGGTGCGTCGCGCAGTGTACCCTTGTGCTTGAAGTTCAACCTGCCCTTGGCGTCCACCAAGCGGATGCGGGTGAAGCAGTTGGTTAGGATGCGCCAGCGGTCCATGCCGACCAAGCGCTTCTTCAGCTTGCGGGGCCGGTCGCCGTAGAGATTGCGGAAGTAGCCCTGGAATTCCAGTCCCGCCAGTACCTCCATGAGTTCGTCCGAAGCGGCTTGGGCGTCGGCGAAGGTCCAGCCCGGCAGAATGCCGGCGTGGACCATGGCGTAGCCCAAGTTCGGGTCTTGGTGAAAGAAGGGCTTGCGCCGCAACCATTCGGCGATGGCCGGCGCCGCCGGCGCTGCGAGCAGGTCGGTGAAGGTGTCCGTGTTGCGCGCCGGATGGCCGCCGTACCAAATGGCGAGGAAGTGCAGGTCGTGGTTGCCGAGCACCGCCGTCACGCGGTCGCCAAGCGCCATGACGCGCTCCATCACCGCCAGCGAGTCCGGTCCGCGGTTGATGAGGTCGCCCAGCAGCCAGAGCGCGTCGCGCCGCTCATCGAAGGAGACTTCGTCCAGCAGCGCGGCGAATTCCGCATAGCAGCCTTGGATGTCGCCCACGGCGTAGGTGGCCATCGCTCAATCCTCCGCGACGGCGTTGGCGATCGTCACGAACTCGGCCACGGAAAGGTCCGCAGGCCGCAGGTTCTCATTGATGCCGAGCGCTGCCCAATCCAGGCGCAGCGGCTTGAGGGCGTTGCCCAGGCGCTTGCGGCGTGAACTGAAGGCGAGGCGCGCAACGGCTTCTAGGTTTTCCGGTGCGGCTGACTGGACGGCTGCCGGGTGGGGCGTCAGCCGCACCACCGTTGAAAGCACCTTGGGCGGCGGCGCGAAGCTCTGCGGCGGCACGTCGAACAGCGCCTCGACCGCAAAACGGTGCTGAATGCCCACCGACAGCCGGCCCCGCGCCTTGGTGCCGGGTGGGGCGGCGAGCCGCTCAGCCACTTCCTTCTGCAGCATGAAGTGCATGTCCTGAATGTGCTCCGCGGAGGCGATCAGCCTGAACAGCAGCGCGGAGGCGATGTTGTAGGGCAGGTTGCCGACCAAGCGCCAGCGGCGACCTTGGCAATGCGCGTTAAAATCAAAGGCTAGGGCATCGGCGTTGAGGAGTTCAATATCGGGAAAGCGGCTGTGCAGGCCGGCAATCAGGTCGCGGTCGATCTCAACGGCCATGTAGCGCCCCACCAAGCCGTGCAGGCAGCGGGTTAGGGCGCCGCGCCCCGGGCCGACTTCCAGCAGCGCGTCCCCAGCCCCAAGCCCAAGGCAGCCGACGAGGCGGGCCAGCACGCCCTCGTCGATCAGGAAGTGCTGGCCGAAGCGCTTGCGCGGCCGCAGGGCTTGGTTGGCGCGGGCGCTGCGGCCTCGGGACGGCGGACTCAGATCATGTCCTCGTAGGGATTGGCCAAATCCAGGCTGACCGGCAGGCCGAATCCGGGCAGCCGGATGCCGTCGGCGCTGATCGCCAGGTCGTCGTCGGCCAGGACGCCTTCACCGAACTGGTAGATGGGCGCCAGCGTCTCCCGACGCATGGCCGCGTCGTAGTCAAAGCGGGCTTCGCGCACGGCCTCACTGCGTTTCCGGTAGGCGGCGAACGCCGCCTTGCCCCAGCGCTTGGCGAGCATGCCACCGGTGAATTGCGGAGCGAGGAACAGCCCTGATGCGTTGTTGCCGCCAAAGCCCTTGGAGTTGATGATCGCGCCCGGCATGGCTTGCGGATCGAAAGGCACGTGCTGCATGGGCAGGCGCAGATGGCTGGCTTGCACGTCGTCGGCAATGTGGTCGATGGTGGTGATGCCGGGGATGAGGCCGTGCTGCCAAGCGCCGAGAACGGAGGCAAGCTGGTCTCCCCCGGCGGGTGCCATGGAATGGCCGACGTAGGCTTTCACGGCGCTGACCAGCCAGTTCTCGATGCCGAAGAGCTTGGCCAGCTCATTGAGGATGCGGGATTCAGTGACCCGGTTTTGGGGGGTGCCGGTGCCGTGCGCCTGCACATGCGTGCCTTGGCGCAAGCCCTGGTCGCCGAGCAGGCTGCGCGCCACCGCCAAGGCCTTGCCCATGGTCAGGTAGTTGCCGATGCCGGGTCCGGGGATGGACTTCTTGTAGCCGTCGGCGTTGACGAACACGTCGGCCACTGCGCCTAGGACCTCGGCGCCCAGCTCCAGGGCCAGGGCGTCGTCCATCAACAGCGCGTAGGTCGCCGATTCGCCGACGGTGAAGCCGGAATTGCTGGAGAAGGGACGGCAGGCGCGGCGATGGTCGGGTGCGCGGGCGCCGTCCAGGGCCATCAGCGATTCATCGTCGGCGAGCGCGCCCATCGTGCCGTAGGCTTCAAGAACCTCCGGCAGCACTGGCGCCTCGGCGTTGCCGACCATCACCACCCGCCGGGCCCCGGAACGGATGTCGTCCAGGCCCTGCTTGACGTTGTAGAGGAAAGTGGCGCAGGCGCCGATGATGCCGGCCGTGCCGCCAGCGGAGCCGAGCACGTACGCGTTGATGAAGTCGCCGGTCATTTCCGGCAGGCCGAGGACGCTGTTCTTGGATGTGGGGCGCTTGCCCAGCATCCGGTTCTGCATCATGCCCCCGTAGCCGTCCGCGTCCAGTTGGCAGATGGCGCTGCCGGAGTACACGGCGAATTGATCCGGCGCCACCTTCCGCTTGAGCAAGTCGAGCGGCAGCCCGGAGGAGCGCAGGGCGTCGGAAGCGCCGAAAATCGCCAACTGCAACCCCCGCGGATGGCTGCGTGAGGCGTAGATTGCGCCGGGGTCGAAGCCCGTCGGCACCTGCGCTGCGCTGGACACCTTGGAAACGCGCCGATCGGGCACCAAGGCCTTGAACTGATCATCCACTCGAATCCTGAATTCACCCTCCCCGTCCGGCGCCGCCTGCCAGCCTTCGGGCAAGCGATCCGGCATCTGCCGGGCCCGCACCCGAAATTCCATGGGCGCGCCCGGCGCCTTGAGATTGACTTCCCGGTTCCAACGGATGTCCTGCGGATCGAAGAGCTCAATTCTGCGGATCAGCGTATGGGCATCGACGTGGCGGCGCACCGCCTCGGCAGCGGGATCCCCATCCAGGTTCATCAGCGCTGCCAAGCTCTGGTAGGCCAACAGCCGCTCCGCCTCCGGCAGTGCGTCGATCACCAGCCGCCGGTAGGCATGGTCAAGGGAAAGCCGGCCGGCGGAGTTAACGCCGCCGAAACCAACGATGACGGGGAGTGGCGTCATGGATAGCCACCATCAACGAAGTGCGGCGGGATTGTAGGGCAGATGGTTTGCAAGTGCGACATACTGCGCCGGTTCGGGGAGTTACTCCAAGGGCTGGAGTCTTTTGCTCAATTCGCCTTCAAATGAACTGCGTTGCACTGGAGCGGCAGCCAGCAGTTTCGCATTGGTTTCCTCAAGAGTAAGCACCTCCCAGTGGCCGCGCTGCAGCGAATAGCCACCGGCTTGGTTGGGCACAAGCTTGGGGACGAGCCAAATCACGTCGCCATCGTCCAGGTCATGTCGAGGACTGTCCCCCGGCCCGCCGATGGAATCGAAAAACGGGCGATCAACAGCGACGGCGAGCTTTGATCCCCATCGCCGAACGGTGGGAACCTTGACTTGCAGTTGTGGCATCAGGCGCTTGGCGCTCGACGATCTCCAGTCCGGCCGCCGATTTGCGTTGGGATAAGGAGGCTGAGACCGCGAATCCGCTTTCATTGCTAGAAATTCAGATCGCATGCCCTTGCCGGAAAAGTAAACGGCTTGGATCTCCAAGCCGTACCATCGGAGTGTGCCTTTGGCCTCTCGGGCCAGCACGACGTCTATTTTTCCCGCTGGCTTGCCGGTGGCGGTGCTGTGCATGAAAGGCACCTCTCGGGCCTGCATGGCCTCTTCCGCCGCGAAGCCTACGATTTCCGCGAACCAGCGCATCAGCATGGAGCTCTGCTGAAAGCGAGCTGGGCAGACGATTACGGGGTCGCCCTCAGATCGAGCGATTCGTCCTGTCTCCGTTGGGGCGTAGCGTATGATCGAGCACACGCCGCCGGGCTTGCGGCACGGGGGCGCGTTGGGCTGAAACGGACAGCTGGGGATCTCGGGATGCTCATCCAAAGCGACGGTGGCTAAGCGACGACGCTCCGTGGGCGAGAGCCCCAGCAAGGATTGTCCGTACCACTCGGCGATGCCGTGACGCACCCTCATCGGATGAACACGGGAAACGGCGTTATCACCAGTTCCGGCACCCGAGCGTGATGGGTGTTTTTCATCATGACCTGCACGGCGGTGAAATTGTGCTTGCGAACCAGGGAAATGATTTCCGCCGCCGCATCGTAGGTCATCAGAAAATTGACTCCACTGTCCGCCAGCATTGCAAAGAGCTTGGCGTGGTCCAAGCTGTGGTGGGCATATAGCCTTTTCCCGGCTCGCTTGCCGCCCGCGGTGTAGGGGGGATCGATAAAAGCGGCCACGCCCGAGCCGGGAATGCTCAACAGAGCTTCAAGCAGTTTCAAGCCGTCGGTTTCGCAAAAGCCGATCCGGTCCGCGTATTTCGCTATCTCGCTCAGACGATCGACTATCGTGTTGGGATACCAGCGGGAGGCAACCCCCTTGCCGTTTTCTCCGACGCGGCTTAGTGAGGCTCCGGCTGCAAGAATGCCGCCACGCCGGGTTCGGTTGAGCACCAAGGTTCGGAAACCATGATCAACCACGTTGCAAGGACGGACGCAAGAGAGCACCTCCACATTTTCTCGGGTGGGCTCGAAGCCAAGAACTCTTTGGCGCAGCTCCGGGCCGTGGTGCAGCGCGGCATGCCAAAAGGCGGCAACGTCGCGATCGAGTTCCGCCATGATGCTGCGGTCGGCCATATTCTCCATGACCGCTGTTAGGGACACGATGCCTCCGCCAGCGAAAGGCTCCGTCAGCAGCCGCACTGGCTGCTCGGTTGCTCCGAGCCACTTGCGGATGTGGGGAACCAGCCAAGTCTTGCCCCCCGGATACCGAAGCGGGCTGCGCTGAGGAACTGTGGCGACGTTGACCGCAGGTATTGGTGAGACGGGGAACGCCTCGCAGTCGATGCCGAACAACAGATCCTCCGTCTCAAACGATGGTTTCCTTGCTGGTTCCATATCCGTGCAATCGCTTGTTCCGTCCTTCGTCACTCCCGGAAGCGGGCTTGGAGTTCCGCGAAGTTGCAAGGGCGGTTGTTGATGTCGAGTTGCTTGCTGATGATCCTCTCCCAGCCGGTGCGCACGGCGTTGCCGGAGCCGGGCAGTGCGAAGATGAGGGTGGCGTTGGCGAGGCCGCCGATGGCTCGGGACTGAATGGTGGAGGAGCCGATCTCGTCAAAGGAGAGCTGGCGGAACAGTTCGCCGAACCCGTCGATGGTCTTGTCGAACAAGGCCGAGAGCGCCTCCGGGGTGCTGTCGCGGCCGGTGAAGCCGGTGCCGCCGGTGGTGAGGATGACTTGGACTTCCGAGTCCGCGATCCAGCGGGAGACGGTGGCGCGGATGGCGTAGATGTCGTCCCGGTCGATGGTCCGCTCCACCAGCTGGTGACCTGCCCTGGTCAGCAGTTCCGCCAACAGGTCGCCGGAAGTGTCATCCGCGGCGGTGCGGGTGTCGGATATGGTGAGCACCGCGCAGTTCAATGCGGTCATGCGGATGCCCCCGAAATGCTTACCGCCGACTGGCGCACCGAGGCTTCGCGGCGGCCGGGATGGCCGTTGGCAGGCGCATTGCTCATCGTTGCCATGACTTTGTTTACTGGCTAGAGTAAGTGCCGATTCTACTACCTGCGTCCCAAGCCTGCGTACCAGCCCACGTGCCATCCCGAACGCAAAAACAAGCCGCCGAAGGCGACCGGCTCTACTTGATCGCCGAGCGCTTGGCGCAGGAGTTTTCCTTATTTCCGAGCATTGACCGCGAAGACGCCCTGCCGGGCCTGCTGCGTCGCGCCGCCATCGCCCGCCGCGCCCGGCGGTTGCAGAGCTTGGACATCGATTCCTACATCGAGGCCGTGGTGGCCCCGGCCGAGGACAAGAGCCGCACCCCGGCGCCGGAGGTGATCCGTCAGCTTGGCAAGGTGCAAAGCGAGGTGTCGAAGGGGCCCTTCTACGCTGCCACGCTGGAGATGGACTTTGACGGCGATGCGCGGCAGATCGGCTTCATCGCCCAGGACCGGTCGGTGGAGAACGGCGCTTGGGGGCCTGCGCATCATCTCGACGCGGCGCGTTTCCTGGAGGATTCGGCCAAGCAGAACCTGCCCATCGTCACCTTCATGGACACGCCCGGCGCCGACGCCCGGGAGGAGGCCAACCGCAACAACCAGGCGCACAGCATCTCCCGGCTCATCACCGAGGCGAGCAACGTCGATGTGCCCAATGTCGGCGTCATCTACGGCCTCGGCTACTCCGGCGGCGCCATTCCCTTGGCCGCCAGCAACATGATTCTGTCGGTCGCCGACGGGGTGTTCAGCACCATTCAGCCGCCGTCGCTGGCCAACATCGCCCGGCGCTTGGACCTGTCCTGGCAGGAGTGCGCCAAGTACGTCGGACTGTCGCCCTTCGAGCTGTTCATGCAGGGCAACATTGATGGCGTGATTGACTACGCGCCGTCGGAGCCGGCCAAGTTGCCCAACCTGCGGTCGGCCATCGTTGCCGGCCTTAAGTCGGTGGAGGAGCGCGCCAAGCAGTTCGTTGCCCAGAATCCGTACATCATTGACCACTATCAGCAAAGCCTGGAGCGCTACCTCAACCCCTCGCCGCAACTGCGCAAGATGCTGGACAGCGCCGCGCTCACCCTGACCAAGAACCCCACCGAGTACCAGAACGTCTTCGGCATCGCCTTCCGCTACCTGCGCTACCTGAAGGTGCGCCAGCGCATCAAGGCCACCAGCACCCACCAATACGGACGGCTGGCGGATCGCGACCTGCCCAAGGGCGAACTCGCCCAGCGCGCCGACCGGGAACGGCGCCGCACCTTCCTGAAGTGGATGCAGGATCCGGACAAAGTGGTCTATGACGATGGCCTGTCCAAGGCATGGCGCAACTACAACGAGAAGAAGCAGGCGCTGCAGGATGAACGGGGCCGCTTGGCGACCATGTTCCTTGGCGAGCCCAGGCGCAATTACCAACGCGCCCGCGCCAGCCTGATCTCAGCGGTCGGCGCCTACCTCTACAATCGCTGGAAAGGCGAGGCGGCAGGCAACCTGCGGGGGCTTCGCGAGCTGCTCGTCGATCACGAGGACACGCGCTACATTCTGCGCGTCGCCGAGGTGCGCAATCCGGTCGGGCTGATCCGGGCGATTCGACGGGACCGGGAGTTCCTCAGCACCGCCCATGAGCACTTCAGCCACGAAGGCAAGAAGCTGCTGCGGGTCGGGGGCACGGTCAACAAGTCCAAAACCTACCTGTGCGCCCAGCTGACCGCCGAACTCAACTTGATGCTGACCGGCGGCGTGTTGGGCGACGGCGGGGATCTCCCGGGGCGCGGCGGGCAGCCGTGCATCCGCGCCAACCGCGAGGCTCTGGAGAAGCGCTACGGCGAGTTCATCGACCGGGCGGAATCGACCGCCTCGCCGGTGCAGCTCAGCGAGCTGACCCTGCTCGACGTGCTGGTCGCCGATGATCTGCGCCATGAGTTCCTGAAGGAATGCGAGAACCTGCTGCTGTTCGACATGGCCTACGACCACATCGTGACCCATCTCGACGGCATCGCCGAAGAGGCGCAGTCGGCGCACTCGCTGTCCCGCAGCACCGTCGGGCAGCTGCTCGAGTCCTCGCTGGCGGCCGGGGCCTTGACCCTCGATGCGTCTGAGGAAGCCCCAGCTGGCATCTCCAATCGGCTGCGGGCGCAAGTGCTGGATTGGTACTTGAGGGTGCTCGATTTGCCCAAAATGAAGAGCCCGTCCTTCTTCCGCGCCGTTGAGGAGTGGAAGCGCGCCCGCTTTCCCGACCTGGCCGATGCGCTGTTCGTGGTGGTGACCTACCTGTTCGAGCACCTGCTGGAGTCCTATGTGTACTCCGAGCGCACCGGCAAGGCCTACAACGGCCGCATCGCACCCAAGAGCATTGGCCGGCGCAAGGACTTCTGGTACCGCCTCAACATGGCCTACCGGGATCTGCAGATGCAGAACGTGCTGCGCCGCGCCAAGGCCGCGCACCGCTTCACCCACCAGGACATCATTGACGCCTTCTTCGCCGGCTGGCGCGAACGCTTCGGGGATCTCATCAGTTCGGATCCCTGCGCCTTCCCAGGGTTCCGCCACTCCATTGAGGCGGCATTGAACCAAGACCTACCGCCCTGCGGCGTGGTCACCGGCACGGCCCGCTTCAAGGCGGGGGAGGAGGAGATCCGCTGCGGACTGGTGCTGTCCAATGTCGCCTTCCAGGCCGGGTCGTTCGACATGGCCAGCGCCGAGAAGTTCTGCAAGCTGCTGGTGCTCTGCGCGACCCGGAACCTGCCGGTGATCTGCTTCATCTCGTCGGGCGGCATGCAGACCAAGGAAGGGGCGGGAGCGCTGTTCTCCATGGCCGCCGTCAACGACCGCATCACCCGCTTCGTGCGCGACCACGGCCTGCCGGTCATCGTGTTCGGCTATGGTGACTGCACCGGCGGCGCCCAAGCCAGCTTCGTCACCCACCCCTTGGCGCAGACCTACTACTTTTCCGGGGCCAGCATTCCCTTCGCGGGGCAGATCGTGGTGCCGAGCAATCTGCCGTTGAATTCGATTCTCGCCAACTATTTGTCAACCAATGCGGATTCCATGCAGGGCTTGGTGGAACACCCCTTCCTGCTCGGGCTCGACAAGGACCTGCGCCGAATCGACCCGGACATTCCGTTGCCGAAGGAGTCGGTTGACGCCGTGATTCGGCGGGTGCTCTCCGGGGTGCTCGACCGGGAGGCGCCGGAAGTCGCCGCGCCGCCCCGCTACACCGACGCCGACCTCATCCGGCCCATCAAGCGGCTGCTGATTCACGCCCGCGGCTGCACTGCGGCGAAGCTGGCACGGGTGGCGCAACGCCATGGCTTGGCAGTGGTGCTGGTGCAATCGGACCCGGACATGGAGTCGGCGGTCGCTGACCAACTCAGCGAGCGGGACACGCTGGTCTGCATCGGCGGCAACACCCCGGACGAGAGCTACCTGAACGCCCGCAGCGTGCTCAGCATCGCCGAGCAGGAGCGGGCGGACGCGCTGCATCCGGGCATCGGCTTCCTGTCCGAAAGCGCCCAGTTCGCGGAGCTGACCCGCAGCCGCGGCCTGAACTTCATCGGACCGCCCGTCTCCAGCATGGAGACCATGGGCAACAAGTCCAACGCCATCAACACCGCGCTGCGCTTGGGGGTGCCGGTAGTTCCGGGCAGCCACGGCATTTTGACCGACGCCGAACGGGCCGCCGAAGTGGCCGAGGAAATCGGCTATCCGGTGCTCATCAAGGCCGTTCACGGGGGCGGCGGCAAGGGCATTCAGGTGGTGGAGAGCAGCGCGGAGTTCTTCGAGCTCTTCCATCGGGTCACCGCCGAGGCGCAAAGCGCCTTCGGCAACGGCGACGTCTATCTGGAGAAGTGCGTCACGTCGCTGCGGCACATCGAGGTGCAGCTGCTGCGCGACACCCTGGGCAACACCTTGGTGCTGGGCTTGCGGGATTGCAGTGTGCAGCGGGACAAGCAGAAGGTGTTCGAGGAGTCCGGATCCACCATGCTGCCTGAGGATCTGCGCCGTGACGTGCTGACCTATTCCGGGGCCATTGCGGACGAGGTGGGCTACGTCGGGGCGGGCACCGTGGAGTTCATCTTCGACCTCACCGCAGGGGCGGTGTACTTCATGGAGATGAACACCCGCTTGCAGGTGGAGCACCCGGTCACCGAATGGGTGTCCGGCATCGACATCGTTGGCGAGCAGTTCCGCATCGCCGCCGGCGAGTCCATTGCCGAGCTTGAGCCGAAGTTCGAGGGATACGCCATTGAGGCGCGCGTCAATGCCGAACGGGTGCAGTCTGACGGCGAGGGGGCGCCGTCGTTCCGCCCCCACCCGGGCACCATTGAGGAAGCCTGCTTTCCCGTTGAAAAGGACGTGGACGTCATCACTATCGCCGCGCCCGGCAAGTTCATCTCACCCTACTATGACAGCATGATCGCCCAGGTCATCGTGCATGCGAAGGACCGTGGAGCCGCCATCGAGCGGCTGGCGGACTATCTCGGCCAAGTTCGCATCACCGGCATCTGCACGAACATTCCGCTGCTCAAGCGGGTGCTCGCCGATGAGGTGTTCCGCAACGGCGACTACGACACCGGCTTTTTGCCGGACTTCCTGCGCCGCACTGATGTTGAAGGATTGATCGAGGAGATCGAGGCGGGGGCAGGCGATTCCGCCTCAGCCTTCAATCTGGAGAGCATCGGCATTGACGGCAGCGACGAACTGAAGGTGCTCTCCCCGGCGGCGGCGATCTTCTACACCAGCCCGTCGCCGTCGGAACCGGAATTCGTCTCCGTCGGCGACCGGATTGCGGTCGATGCCACGCTTTGCCAGCTTGAGGCGATGAAGATATTCACCCCCTTGGCGCTCAAGGACTTCAACGGCGAAGCCAGCCTTTATGATCCGGCCCTGCAATTTGAAGTCACGCGCATCAACATGGGCAACGGGCAGCAGGTGAATGCGGGCGACCTGCTGTTCGTGGTCCGCCCCATCAAGGCCGCCTGAAACCCCAGCACCCGGTTCGCATGCTCTTCTACACCCATGACGGCTGCCTGCGCCATGAGGCGCAGCGGGGCCATCCGGAGCGCCCGGACCGGCTGCGGGCCGTCAACCAGAGCCTGTCGGCTTGCGGCCTCATGGACCGCTTCGAATGCCGCGTCGCCCGGCCCATTGAGACGGAAGGCTTGGCGGCGGTCCATGACCCGGCCTACTTGGCGCAACTTGATGCGGCCAGCCCAGCATCCGGCTTGGTGCGGTTGGATCCGGACACGGCCATGAATCCAGACACCTTATGCGCCGCGGCCTTGGCCGCCGGCGCGGTGACGGACGCGGTGCAGGCCGTGCTCGACGGCTTCGACAACAGGGCCTTCTGCGCCGTCCGCCCGCCCGGCCATCACGCCGAGGTCGGCGCGGCGATGGGGTTTTGCTACTACAACAGCATCGCGCTGGGCGCGGCCCAAGCGCTCAAGCAGGTGGACCGGGTGGCCATCCTCGACTTTGACGTGCATCACGGCAACGGCACCGTTGACGCCTTCAAGGACCGTCCCGACGTGCTGGTCTGCTCCAGCTTCCAGCATCCCTTCTATCCCTACCGACACACGGATGTCGATGCGCCCAACATCGTCAACACGCCGTTGCCCGCGGGCACGGACGGCGCAGCGTTTCGCCGCGCAATAGAGCGGGGTTGGGCAGACGCCGTCAACGCCCACCGCCCGGACCTGATCCTGGTGTCGGCAGGCTTCGACGCCCACCGAGACGATCGCTTGGGCGGCTTGCTGCTTGAGGACGAGGACTTCCGCTGGATCACCGAGTTCATCGTGGACCTGGCCGAAGCCCATGCTGGCGGACGAGTGGTTTCCGCCTTGGAAGGCGGTTACGACTTGGCTGCGTTGGGCCGCTGCGCGGTGCTGCACGCCGAGGCGTTGCAAAGCGGGGGGTAGAGGCGGGACGGGTCAGGAGCCCGGGATATTGCATCGCACCTCTTTGCCGTCAACGATTCACGATAGCATGGCCTTACGGCCACAGCAGCGATTGACATTCTGCGGTACGCTCGCAAGCTCAAAGATGTCGGTGTGCCGCCTGACCAAGCGGAAGCGATGGCTGATGCCATCGGATCGGAGCTGGTCGATCAGCTAGCGACAAAGGCGGACATTGCCGCGCTGCAAGCAAAGATCGACCAGAACAAGACAGCTAGCGACGGTCAATTCCGCCTGCTCCAATGGATGGTTGCATTCACCTTGGCATTTGTCGTCGCCATCGCTTGGCGCGTATTCGTGTAAGCGGCGGAGCGCTTCGACATCCCTGAAGAGACGGAAGCATACTTGCCGCAGTCGCCTAAGCCGCCACTAACTCATACGCGCCCCGTGCCACGCAGACTGCCGCAATGACGAGGATCACCCGTCCGCTGACCGTGCGGAAGCGCTCGTCGTTAGGATCATGCCCCCGGCCATGCCCAGCGCGCCGGAGAGCACTGCCGTGGCGAACACGGCAGTGAGGATGAAGGTCAGCAGCATTGGGAATCAACTGCGGGACTGATGGCCGAAAGTCGGCTGGCACTGCATGAGGGAACCCGCTTCCTCACCGGGCGAAGCGGTCGCACTCCATGGCTCAATACTTGCCAATTGCCTCAAAATCCAACGCGACCATGAGTTCCTGATCCACGGCCTGAAACTTGATGAATCCTCGTTCGCCCAACCGGGACAGCTCGCGGTGAAACGTGCGCTCTGACACGTCGCGGTAAGCAGCCTTGACGTACGCGGCCTGCCGCAATTCAAAGTAATTCAGGTGTCGCGACGGCTCGGCGGAAAACGGATCCTTCGGCTCCGTGGCCTCCAGCAGAAACTCCAGCAGGTTGTACTCCCGCTGGTTGATGATCCGCCGCCGTTTGCCTTCGCGACGGTTGAACGCCCGCAGCAGCATGGCCCGATAAACCAAGCGATTGAGCTTCGTTTTGATGAAGTTGTTGATGCCGCGCAAATCCTCGGCAAAGCCCTTGAGGCCAAAACCCACGAACGCCGTCAGGTCAAAGGGCTGAGTCCGCCGACTTTTCTGCAGCAGGCGCTTGTATTCGTCGGCGTTTCGATAGAAGTAGTTGGACAGGCCGTAAAAACCGAGCACGTTGTAGCCCCCTTCATACAGAAGCCCCGCCTCCACCAACCGTGAAACTCGGCCGTTGCCGTCGCCAAACGGGTGGATGGTCACAAGAAAGAAGTGGGCGAGCAGAGCACGAATCACTGGATGCCACTTCTCCTTGACCGTGCGGGAATTCACAAAATTCACGAACTCCGCCATAAGTGCGGGCAATTCTTGGGACGGAGCGCCCCGATGCACTCCGCCAAGCGCCTCCGTGCCCACAACCACCGGATGATGCCGCAGGTCGCCCGGAACGTTTTTGACCTCGTCGGACTTCTCGGTGACGAGTTTGTGCAAGTGCATGACATCGCTAAGCCGAATCGGATCAGCGCTGGGCGCAAACCGTTTCCTAACCCAATCTTGGGCGACCCCGGCATTCCGGATCTGAATCTGCTCCTTGGACAGGTTGGCCGGGGGCTCGCGGTCCTCGGCCATCTGGTCGAACTGCTCCTCCACCTCCGCCTCCGACAATGGGTTGCCTTCAAGCGCAGTCGTGCCGTGGACGCTCAACACACGATTCAAGCGATCAAGCTGATCCTTCCAGTCGGTGGGCAGAACCAAGTTGAGGGCTGCCTCCTTATACGCTTCAAAAGGCCAGCGTCAGGCTCGATTGGCTTGACCATCGGCAGGGCGCCGAGTTGCGTGGCGTGGGTGTTCCAATCGATGCGCTGACGGCTGGCAAAAGCCCTTTTGCGTGGAATACAGGAAATCTCGAAGACATGGTTCGAGATTTCCTGCACTTCTATGCTAGTCTCGCGTCATGGACCTTCTGCCCCGCCCGCGTGAACTGGAAGCGGTTAAAGCCGGACTAAGGCGTGTACCCGTCTCCGTGCTGCTCGGTCCTCGACAGTGCGGAAAGACCACTTTGGCGGGTCGCCTGTGCGCAGACCATGTCCTCGATCTCGAGGATCCCCGCAGTCTGGCGAGACTGTCGGAGCCGCAGACAGCCTTGGAGGACTTGCGAGGCACGGTCGTCATTGACGAGGTGCAGCGCATGCCTTCCCTCTTCGCGCTCCTGAGGGTGCTTGCGGATCGTCCGGAGGGCGCGAAATTCCTGCTGCTAGGCAGCGCCTCGCCGGAACTGGCGAAAGGGGTCTCCGAGAGTTTGGCGGGCCGGGTTGCCTACCATGATCTTGGTCCCTTGGTCCTTGACGAAACGGGAGCCGCGGCATGGCGGAGTTTGTGGCTGCGGGGCGGCTTTCCGCGCAGCTTTCTCTCGGAGGACGATCACGCTTCCGTGCGGTGGCGGGATGACTTCATCCGCAGCCATCTTGAGCGGGACATCCCTGCGCTCGGCATTTCCCTGCCGTCGGAGACCCTGCGACGGTTCTGGATCATGTTGAGCCACTATCACGGCCAAACGCTGAATCTCTCCGAGCTCGGCCGGTCCCTCGGCGTGTCCGACCATACGGTTCGCCGGTACCTCGACATTCTGGCCGGCACCTTCATGGTTCGCATTCTGCCGCCGTGGCATGCCAATGTGGGCAAGCGATTGGTGAAGGCGCCCAAGCTCTACATCCGCGACAGCGGCCTTTTTCACAGTCTGCAGGCCATCGAATCCTGGGAGCAATTGGCAGGCCATCCCAAGTTGGGCGCGTCCTGGGAAGGCTTCGCCTTGGAGCAGGTGCTTCGTCTTGCGGGCGTGGACAGCCCCCACTACTGGCGCACGCACACGGGATCGGAAGTTGATCTTGTCTGGCTGGCGGCGGGAAGCCTCTGGGGCCTGGAGGTCAAGTACGCGGACGCGCCCAGGATGACCAAGAGCATTCGCGCGGCGCTCGGCGACCTGCCGCTCAAGCATGTTTGGATCGTCTATCCCGGGCCTGAAGCCTATCCATTGGATAAGCGGGTCACCGTTTTGCCGCTCTCCGGGATCGGCCAGATCAAGGCGCACATCGGTTCGTCCATGACCGGCGTGCCTCTTTCATAGCGAGGCACGGCTGTGCTGTGCGGGCTCAGAAAATCTCGGAAACTGACCCACGCGACGAGCGCGCCGAGTTTCGCGTAGCGAAACTCCAACGCGCCCGCGAAGCGGGCGCGCCTGTGCTTGCGAATCAAGCCCAGCCGAAGCCAAACTGAGCCACTACCGGCCGCAAGGCAAGATGGGTTGGGCAGGACGACCATGGTAATGTCTGAAGACTGATTTGCTTAAGTGGCGGGGGATTTGTAGAACGGCATGACCAATCACATTGAAGGAAAAACGATTGTCGTGACCGGCGCGGCAGGCGGCTTTGGCAGGCTTCTCTGCGAGAAGGCAGCTGCATCGGGCGCCCACGTTGTGGCGGCTGACATTCAGGCCCAAGCCTTGGACGAGGTCGTGTCGGGCATCCGATCGCAAAACGGTGAAGCCATTGGCGTCACTGCTGACGTCGCGGACTTGCAGCAGATGCACGGCCTCGCCGGCAGTGCTGTCGAACGGTATGGCGCAATCGACGTGATGGTGAACAACGCCGGGATCATGCCCTTGGCTTTCTTCGCTGACCATGCCCGCGCCTACCTATCTTGGACGCGATGCATTGACGTCAACTTCAAGGGGGTGCTTAACGGCATTCTTGCCGTTCACGACCAAATGATCAGTCAGGGCCGCGGTCATGTCCTCAATGTCAGTTCCATCTACGGCAACTACCCAACAGCCGGAAGCGCGGTTTACGCGGCCACCAAAGCTGCGGTGGTCTTTCTGTCCGAATCACTGCGCATCGAATCGCAGGGCAAGATCAAGGTCACTACGATCAGGCCCACCGGCGTCCCTGCGACCGGGCTTAGCGCGGGGATCGTCAATCCAGAAGCGGCAATGGGGCTGCTCGGCATCAACGGCGCAGACTACGTCGCGAAGTTTCAAGCTGCAGCGGTCGGCGAGCTTCCCGGGAACATGCTCGACGTGAACGACATTGAGTACTTTTCCCTAGACCCGTCCTCCACTGCGGATCAAATCCTATACGCCATAAATCAGCCTTGGGGCGTCGCAATAAGCGACCTGACCATTCGGGCATCCGGCGACGGCTTCGTGATCTAGGCGCACACGGCAAGATGGAACTGACCGCCATCATGGAACTAACTTGGACAAACCGTGAACCACGCCTGAGCAAGAGGGGAGAGGCATGACCACTTCGATACCAGCGCCCGATGAGCGCAATTTCTGGCGCACCCAATCGCCGGGGTCGGCAAGCTGGCCACGCTCGCCCCGCCCTGATGCGCCCAACAAGTACTTCATGGTATCCGCGGACGGACATGTTCAGGAACCCAGAACGATTTTCAAGGACCGGCTGCCGGAGGCGTTCCATGATCGCCTGCCGACGGTCATCGTGGGCCGGGACAAGAAAACGCAGTACCAAAAAACCGAAGGGTTTCGTCCAGCCAAGTTGAATTGGGTGCAGCCGCTTCAGGGGCACGAGAGGCTGCGCCATGATTCAGGGCGCAATCCAGATGAGCGAGCGGCCGAGCTGGCGCTCGATGGCGTGGATGCCGAGGTTCTGTTCCCCAATGTTGGGCTGGCCATGTGGGCCACACGGGATGCGGCATTCTCCCAAATGATGTGCCGGGCCTGGAACGAGTGGGCTTGGGAGAGCTATGGTCCGCACAACGACCGTCTTGCGCCGGTGGCCTGCGTTGCGCCGGCCGAAATCGACGCCGCCATTGCTGAGATTCAACGCTGTGCGGCCTTGGGGTTCAAAGGGATTTGCTTGCCGTGCAAGCCGGTTTTCGGTGCGCCCGACGTGGATGACCTGAACTACAACCTGCGCGAATTCACTCCGCTCTGGGATTGCATTGAGGACGTTGAACTGCCGGTCACCTTTCACGTCTCCACAGGGCGCGACCCGCGCACCGCCCGCAGCCAGGGCGGTGCGGTGATCAACTACGCCGTGCATTCACTGGCCCCAACGATGGAGCCCATCGTCAACATCTGCGCCTCAGGCGTGGCGCAGCGGCATCCAAAGCTCCGCTTCGGCTCCATTGAAGCGGGCATTGGCTGGGTGCCTTGGATGCTGGGGGCGATGGACGAGGCGTATGCCAAGCATCACATGTGGGTCCGCCCCAAGCTTGACCTGCTGCCCAGCGAGTACTTCAAGCGCCAAGGGTTCGCCAGCTTTCAGGAGGATCCGGCCGGGCTGGCCTTGGCCCGTGAATTTGGCTTAGTTGACAATTTCCTCTGGGCGAGTGACTTCCCGCATCACGAAGGCTCCTGGCCCTATTCGACACAGGCGATCGAGCGGCAAATGGGGCACCTGAGCGATGTCGAGCGGGCTAGGATTCTCGGCCTGAATGCCGCCAAGCTATTCGGCTTCGACATCCCGAAGCACTATCTGGATCAGCCTGACGCAGCCGCCTTGCGGCAGCAGCGCTCCCGTTAGGCTGGGCGACAAACCGACGGCGGCACTCTGCTTTGCCCTGATTCGATGGGAATTGGAAACGGCTAACCGCGCCGCGCCATCATGACGGGCGAGGCAGCAAAGTCGATCCATCCGGATTGCAGGCCGGCCGTGTAGCCGCCGTCAACCGGTATGTCCACGCCATTCAGCCAGCCGCAATCGCCAGTCAGCAAAAGCGCCACCACTTCGGCGATGTCGCTGGGTTTGGCCGTGCCGACCTGCGCCCTCGCCCAGTCGCTTTGCGCCTTGCCCATGATGGCCTCGAACTCCGGGTACAGCGGCGTATCGATCGGCCCCGGACTGACGCAGTTGATTCGGTAGCCTTTCGCTGCTGCCTCTTGCGCTGCCCGCAGCGTGTAGGCCGTGACCAGTCGTTTTGAGAAGGTGTAGGGATCGCGACTCAGGCCCTCAGGGTGCTCCTGACACCAGTTCATGCCCTCGGCGAAGGATTGGGTTTCCAACAGTGGCAACAACCGCTCGTATCTCAATTGCCAGTCCCGTCCGGCCACGGAGGAAACGTTGACCACGCCACCTCCCGGGACGAGCCGAGGCGTCAAGCGCTCAGTCAAGTGCCTCAACCCCAGAAAGTTCACGGCGACCACGGTCTGGGGCTGGGGCGCTTGGGCGATGCCCGCAACGTTGGCCAAGCCGTCGAGTACGTCCGGCAAGTCGGCAACAACCCGGTCGATCGCTTGCGCGTCTGACAGATCCAAGGGGATGAAGCGGTGCGCATCGGCAAGCCCGTTCGGGGACTGCACATCCAGAATCCAGACTTCATGCCCAGCAAGCCGTTCGACGAGGGCGGCCCCAACCCCGGAAGCGCCGCCAGTAACGATGATTCTCATAGGGAAAACCTCCTTTACCCTTATGTGCCCGTCCGCCGCGTGTGCCCTTCCGCCCTACGCACGGGCGATGACGAGCATCGACTGAAACCCTTGCACGAAGTTTGAGCGGGTGCGCACCGGCCGATCCACCAGCTCAAAGCCGCTGAATCGATCCAGCATGCCTTCCCACATGTATTGAAGCTGCATCCTGGCGATGCGAAAGCCAATGCAATGGTGAATGCCTGATCCGAACGACAGGATGCGTGGTTCGGTGCGGTCCAGCACAAGACGATCGGGATCGGTGAATGCGGCCTCATCCCGATTGCCGGAGACGTAGAACATCACCACCTTGTCGCCTTGGCGAATGGCCTTGCCACCCAGCTCGAAGTCTCGGGTTGCAGTTCGGCGTTGATGCACCACCGGGGTGACAAAGCGAATCATCTCGTTGACGGCGGTGGGAACCAATGCTCTGTTCGTGCGCAAGTCGGCATAGAGGCCTTGCTCAATCACGGCCTCCAACCCGCCGGTGATGCTGGTCCGGGTGGTGTCGTTCGCGCCGACCATGAGCAGCCGCAGGTGATTCAGGGCCATTTCGTTTGAAATCTCCTGTTCGCCGTGGATCAGATGCGACACCAAATCGGGCTTGCGCTCCTTCTCGGTGGCGCGACGGTGCAGCATGTCGAGAAAATACGTTGTGAATGAGGGGTGCTTGTCACGTTCCTCCGACCCTGGATCCTGTCCGCCCATGAGCGCGACCTGCACGTTGGTCCAATACAGCATGTGGTAACGGTCTTCCTCCGGGATGCCGAACAGGGTCGATAGCATCTGCAAGGGCAGCTCGTTGGCGACTTCCGTCACCCAGTCAAAGGGCTCGTTGAGGGGTACTCGATCCAGTATTTCCCCGACTCGCTCCTGCACTTCAAGCTGCATCTGCGCCAGGTTTTCGGTGCTGAAGACGGGGGTTACGGTCGAGCGATGGGCCCGGTGCTCCGGGGGGTCCAAGTTGATGAAGCTGCGATCCTGATGGACCGGCATGTCAAAGATCGAGATGCCGCCCGCTGCGGAGGAGAAGACGCGGGGGTTCATGTCCACAGCCAGTATGTCCCGGTAGCGGGTGACGGCCCAGTAGGGGCCATACTGACTTTGCTCGCAGTAGTACACGGGATCTGACGCCCGCAGTTCCCGAAAGAGGGGGTGAAAGCTGTGCGCTTCGTAGAGCGCTGGATCGGAGACGTCCATTTGCCGGTTGACCGCCATGGATCGGGTGATGACCCTAGCATTAAACAAACACTTGTTTGGCCTGTCAACGGGATGTAGGCTCTCACCATGAAGCCGCAAAGAGCCAACAGCCGCAACTATGCCCTGATCGAGGCGGCGGCGGAGCTGTTTGCAAGCCAAGGCTACAAGTCCACCAGCATGCGTGACATCTCCAAGGCGGTGGGCATGCTGCCAGGCTCCATCTATTACCACTTTCCGTCCAAGGACGACCTTCTGCTGGCGATTTATGCGTCCGGCGTGGAACGCATCACCGAAGCGCTTGAGGCGGCGGTTGAGCCACACGACGATCCCTGGGACAGGCTGCAGGCCGGCATGTCCGCCCACATTCGCGCGATTACCCAGGAGAGTGCCGGCACCCGTGTCATCTTCAAGGTTGAACCCGACGAAGTACCCAAGCACGCAAGCCAGCTCATTGCGCTAAGAGATCGATTCGAGGCGCAGTTCAAGGCCTTGGTTGATGATCTGCCGCTAGCGCCCTGGGTGGACAGACACCTGCTCAGGCTCATGATTCTTGGCGCGGGCAACCACGCTCGGCTGTGGTTCTCGCCGGATGGCGGACATGCCCCGGAAGAGATCGGAGCAAGGTTTTGCCGTTTGGTTCGGGACTCTGTTTGCGGCTAGGGAAGGAGAGCGAAGCCGATGATTAAGGCCCCAGCGCGTTGATCGGAACGATGCCCACTTCACCCGGCCGAAAGTATCCATAGCCGCTGGGAACAATGACTGCGAGAGCGGCGGGTTTGTCATGCTCGGTTCCGGCCAACCGCTGTGCGACTCGGAGCAGATTCCTCCGTCCCTCCTCGATCCAGCGCTCTCCCAGCTTGATCTCGAATGCTGCCCAGCGGCCGTCCGCCGTTTCCACAATGGCGCCCACCTCAAGTCCGTCCTTTTCCCGGTAGTGGTACACGCGAGCGTCCGCGGCCTGTGCATAGATGCGCAGGTCACGAATCACCAAGGACTCGAACAGATATCCGAAGTAGTTGAGATCGGCTAGCAGACGATCCGGCGCGACTCCCAAGGCCGCCACGGCGAGAGACGGATCCACGAAATGACGTACCGCGGCCGCGCGAAGCCGAGTGCGGGAGCGTAATTTCGGGGACCAGGCTGGCTGGTCCTCCACCACCATCAGCCGGGTGAGCGCTTCTAGGTATTCCGCAGCCGTTTCTGGATTCAATTGTTGACCGTTTGCTCCACTGACATCAGCGGCCAATTTACTCGTCGCCACGGGGGTCGCTATATTTCTTGCCAGTGACCGCAGCAGTCGTTCCACCTTGATCGGATCATGTGACTTGCCGCTCGCTTGCGAGATGTCCACGTGACTGACTTCCCTGATATAGCCGCGATTGGCGCGAATTGCCGCGACCGAGGGCTTGCCGACATTCGCCGGCCAACCCCCGGCGCAGAGGATTTCGGCGAGCGAGGAAATCGTCATTTCTTGTCGCTCTGCGTTTTGCGGCTCGCTTTGGAGCAGCTTCCCGAGTGAAATCGAGTTCGATGACCGCCCCAACTCACTCAGGGTGAAGGGCCGCATCCGCAGCCGGGAAAAGCGGCCCGCTCCGGAGTGTCTGGTCTGGTCGTCAGCCGGTTTGGCCGAGCCGGTGAGGATGAACTGGCCCGGAGCGTGCCTGCGGTCAACTTCATGCCGCACATGATTCCAGATGCTTGGTGCGAGTTGCCATTCGTCGATCAAGCGCGGCGTTTCGCCGGCTAGCACCGCCCCAACCTCCAAATCGACCATCAGTTTCGCGTTTTCGTCACGGTCAAGCCGCACCTCGCTTACCGCCGCGCGCAGCGCGGTTTCGGTTTTCCCGCAAGCTTTCGGGCCTTCAATGAGCACTGCTCCACTGGCTTCAAGCAGCAGGCTCAGTTCCGCATCGACGATTCGGGGAAGATATTCCATGGTCAAGATAACTCTGGGCTGAATTGCCGATAATGCCTATAAATGTGCTTCAGCCGATACTGAAAGGGTGTGCAAACCCGCTGCGTTGTCCCTGCGGATTTCCAATCGAGGGCGGGACGCCCTCGCTCCGGGA
>JAPOTD010000050.1 GCA_026709365.1 Gammaproteobacteria bacterium | reverse complement strand
CCCCTCAGGGGCCACACAGGCCATGAAATGCACCCTCGTGGTTTTACAGCATCGCAAAAAAGCCGCCTGTAAAAGCAGACCTGACCATCCAGTCTCCAGTGCATGGTATCTCCGGATAGTGCACGAGTGTGGCACCTGCACAGGCGCACCCGCGAAGCGGGTGGGTTGGAGTTTCGCTGGCGCGAAACTCTGCGCACTTGGCTTGGGCCAAGCTTCGAAATGTATCTTAGCCCGCTTAGGTGGCGCACCCACTGCGCCGCTGCGCTTGGGGTTGGGTTGGCGCGAAACTCCGGGTCCGTTGGGCGGCAAGACGGCCGATGCGCGCCTTAAGCCCGGACGGCGTGATGGATGGGAGTTTGCACATGGCAGGGAAGGAGGCAATCGGCGCCCTTTACTGGCGCAGCCGTCGGGGTCTGACCGAAGTCGAACTCAAGTTGGTGCCGTTTTTCGAGCGCGGCTTCAAGGCGTTGCCGGACGCGGACCGGCAAGCCTATGCCCGGCTTCTGGAGAGGGAGGACTGGCAGCTCCACGATTGGCTTCAGGGCCGGTCCGAACCTGACGAGCCGCATTTGGCCCGCATTGTCGGCCTGATCCGGCGCTTTGGCCGGGATCAGCCATGACGTTGCTGCCCGCCCGTCTGCGCTGGTCGGTTTGGGTTGCCCAGTTCGCCGTTGCGGTGGCTGGCGGATGGACTTGGTTTGGCAATGCCGGAGGGGCGCTGATGGCGCTCTGGCTGTGGCTGCTGCGCCCGTCCGCGGATATTGACTTGGAATTTCCCCAGCCAGTGCGTTGGGTGCGCCTGTCCCGCTTCTGCGTCACTTGGAATGGGGGAGCCCCCCGCTTTTTTGGCCGAACCATGCGGGTCTATCGCGACGAAGTCAGTGCGCAGGCGTTCGCCCGCCTGCGCCGGGACTTGAAGGCCGCCTGCTCCGAGGACCAATAGCCGGGGTTGCGGGCTACCGCTGTTCCGCTTGGGGCCGCATCAGGTCGAGATGCTCAATCGAACCAGGGAACAGGATGGTGTCCTTGGCCTCGGTCGCTGTTTCCGGGTAGTCCAAGTTGAAGTGCAGGCCACGGCTTTCGCGGCGCAGCAGCGCCGAGCGGATGATGAGGTCGGCGACGTCGATCAGGTTGCGCAGCTCGATCAAGTCGTTGCTCACCCGGTAGTGGCTGTAGTACTCGTGGACCTCCTGCTTGAGCAGGTTGACGCGGTGCAGGGCCCGCTGCAGGCGCTTGTTGGTGCGCACGATGCCCACGTAGTCCCACATGAAGCGGCGCAGTTCGTCCCAGTTGTGGGCGATGACCACGTCCTCGTCGGAATCCGTGACTTGGCTTTCGTCCCATTGGGGGGGCTCGACAGCGGTGTGGGAATGGTCAAGCTGTGCACGAATGGCTTCGGCGGCGGCATCTGCGAACACCAGGCATTCGAGCAGGGAGTTGCTGGCCAGCCGATTGGCGCCGTGCAGGCCCGTGCAGCCCACTTCACCGATGGCGTACAGGCCGGGGATGTCGGTGCGGCCAGTTCCGTCCACCACGACGCCGCCGCAGGTGTAGTGGGCCGCTGGCACTACGGGCACCGCCTCCTGCGTGATGTCGTAGCCAAGTTCCCGGCAGCGTCGGGCGATGGTTGGGAAGCGCTCCTCGACGAAATCCTTGGGTCGATGGCTGATGTCGATGAAGACGCTGTCCGCGCCCAAGCGCTTCATCTCATGGTCGATGGCCCGGGCCACGATGTCCCGCGGCGCGAGTTCCGCCCGGGCATCAAAGTTGGGCATGAAGCGGGCGCCGTCCGGCAGCGTCAGCACGCCGCCCTCGCCGCGCACGGCTTCGGAGATCAGGAACGACTTGGCGTGCGGGTGGTAGAGGCAGGTGGGGTGGAACTGGATGAACTCCATGTTGGCGATGCGGCAGCCCGCCCGCCAAGCCATGGCGATGCCATCTCCGGTGCTGCCGTCCGGGTTGCTGGTATATAGGTACACCTTGCTAGCGCCGCCGGTAGCCAGCACCACGAAACGGGCTTGGAACACCTCAACCCGCCCGGTGCTGCGGTTGAGGACATAGGCTCCGGCGCAGCGGTTGCCGTGACGGCCCAGCTTGCTTAGGTTGATCAGGTCGATGGCCACCCGGTCGTTGAACAGCTCGACGTTGGGGTGGTCCAGCGCGCGCTCGGTCAGGGTGGCCACGACGGCCGCTCCGGTGGCATCCGCCACGTGCAGGATGCGCCGAAACGAATGGCCGCCTTCGCGGGTCAGGTCCAGTTCGTTGCCCACCGAGTCGAACGTCACGCCCCGGCTGCGCAGGCGATCGACCGCTCGGCTTGCTTGGGAGACCGTGAACTGGACGATCTCCCCATCGCAAAGCCCGGCGCCGGCGGTGATGGTGTCCCGGCAGTGGGCCTCGATGCTGTCCTCCGGGTCCGTTACCGCCGCCACGCCGCCCTGGGCCCATTGGGAGGCGCTGGCCTCAGCCCGGTCCTTGCAGAGCACGGTCACCCGAGCGTCCGGCGCCAAGCTCAGTGCCGCGGACAGGCCGGCCGCGCCGCCGCCAATGATGAGAACGTCAGTGGGGAATCGTTGGGTCATAAGCCGTCAAACCTCGTTGAAGCCATCCTTCGCAAGCCGTTTGCGGTGCTCGATCAACAGCCAACCGTGGTTTCCCCCATGATGCTTCGTGAATGATGCTTCGTGAATGGCGCTTCGTGAAGACTAACATCCATCCGGCTTAAGCCGGAAAAACGCCTGCGCTGCTTGGGGCGGGATTTCGTGACGGCCAGACTCCAGTCCGCTCCCATGCCGAGGGGCCGCGTTCGGTGCGCGGGCCTAAGAAACATATCGGAACTTGACCCAAGCAACGGGTGCGGAGTTTCGCGCCAGCGAAACTCCAACCGCCTCTCGCCCCTTGGGCGAGAGGCGCAGTCTGGCAAGCGCCGCCGTTTGCGAGCACAATGCCGCCCGCAACAGCAGTGCGGTTTGGGGTCGGCAATGAGCGCAGACGAGACGGACAAGGAGTTGGTGTCCCGCGTCAAGCAGGGTGACCGAGCCGCATTCAATTTGCTCTTCGGACGCCATCAGCAAAAGATCCGCAGCTTGGTCGCGCGCCATATCCGAAATCCGGAGGACGTCGAGGATGTGGCCCAGGAGGCATTCATCAGGGCTTTTCGCGCCCTTTCCAAGTTCCGTGGCGACAGTGCGTTCTACACTTGGCTTTACCGCATCGCGATCAACACCGCGCACAACCACCAGATCGCGAAGAGCCGACGTCCGCCGGGCGTGGACATTGCCGCCGAGGAGGCCCAGTCCATGGACGGCGGGGGTCGGCTCGTTGAAGCCGAGGGTCCGGAAGCGGCGGCCTCCAGGGACGAGCTGGCCGAAGCGATAGAGCAAGCCGTGGCGTCCTTGCCTGATGATCTGCGCAGCGCACTCACCCTGCGGGAGTTCGAGGGGCTAACCTACGAGGAGATCGCCGTCATCATGGAGTGCCCGCTGGGCACGGTGCGTTCGCGCATCTTCCGTGCCCGGGAAGCGGTGGATCGTCGCATCGGCCACTTGTTGGACCGATAGCCCAACGAGGCATAGACCGGCAAGTGGGCGAGCACCCGCGGTGCACGGGACGAAGGTGGCCAGGCAAGGGCGCCGGTTTCCGCAGGCGCTGCGAAACGCACCTGCTGGGACTTGCTCGATGGCGGTGGCCGGCAAAGTGCAGGCCTTGGACAATGTGATTGGGCACAAAGGCGGTTTGATTTGGTAACCTCCTTCCCCGGCGCTGAAACCAGTGTCGGCAGTCGCTGGCGCTGGTGAACCATGCGCCGCAATTTGGGTCTTATAATTTGGGCTTGAAAGGAGGCTCTCACTGGGATGGACTTTGGAATGGGCGCCGGGATGGTTGGCTAGGGTCATGTCAGAGCAATTGCGGGAGTCGCTCTCCGCTGTCATGGACGGGGAGGCCAATGCCTTTGAAGTTCGCCGTGTGCTTGATGAGGTGCGGCGCGACGCCGAGTTGCGCAAGGTCTGGAATCGTTGGCAGCTGGTTTCAGCCGCGCTCCACAACGATGTTGTGCCAGCGGGGCCAGACCGTGCGGACCGGGTTTGGGCTGGACTGAGCGATGCTTCCGCCGCCGATTCCCCGGTGCGTCAAGCCGGGCCGGGGCACCGGTGGAACGCACGGCGATTGACCGCTTGGGCCGCGGTGTCGGCGGTTGCCTTGGCAATGGTCGCCGCGACCTACTTGGCCACCTTTGGCGGTGACCGGGCTCCGGTGGCGCTGCCCGAGTCCGCCGCCCGTCCAACCGACTTGGATCCACCCGTGGCACTGCCCGGCCAGCTACCGTCTGAAGCGCGCAACGTTGACGTTTACCTGCTGCACCACATGCAGCAGAAGGCTGCCAAACAGCCGGATGTGGGCGTCTTCGCCAAGCTCGTGACTTTCGAGCGGGAGTGACCTTGATGTGCCTTGGCGTGGTTTTGCGGCTGGTCGTGGGCTTGTTGGCTCCGGCTTTGGCTTGGGGCGCTCCCCCGAGCTGGCTGGCGGACATGAACCGGGCCTTCATGGACCTCAACTACGATGGCGTGTTCAGCTACTTCACTGGGCAGGATGTCGCCACCTTGCGCATTGTCCACATGGTCGTGGATGGCGAGCAGCGGGAGCGTTTGGTGCACCTGAACGGGGCGCCGAGGGAGATCATTCGCCGGGGCAATGAGGTCACCCGGGTGCTCATGCCGGGCGACAACCTGGTGGAACTCAGCCGCGGCATTGCGTCAGGCCCCTTCGCCCGGGCCTTCACCAGCCCCTTTGACCGCGTTTCAGAGCATTACGTCATCTCCGATCTTGGCGTTGGCCGAGTCGCCGGCCGTTTGGCGCAGGGCGTTGCCGTGATGCCCAACGACAGTGACCGCTACGGGCACCGGTTGTGGCTGGACCCTGAGCACCGCTTGCTGCTGCGTTCCGAACTGGTTGACCGGCACGGCTCGCGCTTGGAGGTCTTTCAGTTCACGCAGATCGAGATTGGCGATGGGGTTGATCCCTCGGCGCTGGAACCGGGTCGGCACGAGGGGGCCTTGGCGTCGGTGGATGCGCAGTCCGGGGGCGCTGAGGCGGATGCGGACGAGGCTCGCGTCCGGTGGCGCGCAGGCTGGGTACCCGCTGGATTCTCCATGGCATCGTCCAGTGTCTGCTACCCCCAAAACCGGGCCGAGATGGTCAACACCCTAATGTACACCGATGGTCTGGCGGCGTTTTCCATCTATGTTGAAGATGAGCGCCACGCCCAAGCCAAGGCCCATGCGGCGGCCACCCGCCGCGGCGCAACCGTTGCCGTCACCGAGTTCGTCCCCGGCCCGTTGGGGCGCCGTGCCCAAGTGACGTTGGTCGGCGAGTTGCCGGAGCCCACGGTGCGCAGGATTGCCCGGTCAATGTATCATGACTAGAGCAGGCGTCAGCCGATGTTCAGCCAAGGCAGCGAACTGATTGCCGCTTGCCAAGGTGGTTGCGTCGGTTGTCCGTGTGCCCTTGGTCCAAGGCGGGTGCCGGATGACCTCAATCCGGAGGGAGGCGGCGTTTCGCCTCAGCAAGACGTCAACCGAGGGTTGGCCCAAGCGGCGTTGCTGTTCTTCGGCGTGCCCCTGCTCCTGCTGCTTTGCAGTGCTGCGGGCACTTATGCCCTTGCCGACGACCAGCCGTTCTGGGCCTTGGCAGGTGCTGCGCCGTTGTTGTGCGTTGTTGCCGGAGGCAGGCGCTTCCGTTTAAGCCTTGGCTCCTAGCCTGCAATCCATTCACTCACCGCCACAAGCGAAGGAACGATTGGTGATACGACGAATCGCATTGACGACAGCAGGGTTGCTGCTGGCCGCGGGCTTTGGCGCTGCGGCCGAACTGCCGGATTTCACTGAATTGGTGGAGGATAATGCCGCAGCGGTGGTCAACGTCAGCACCACGCGGCGGCAGGACGAGCGCGACCGGCGCTTTGACGGGCGCGGCATCGAGGAGTTCTTCCGCCGGTTCCCGCCGCAGCAGCCGCCAACGCCCCGCGTGCGTCCGCGTTCATTGGGCTCCGGCTTCGTCATTTCCGAGGATGGCTACGTGCTGACCAACAACCATGTTGTTGAGGATGCCGACGAGATACTGGTGCGTTTCGCTGATCGGCGGGAACTGAAAGCTGAGGTGGTGGGCACCGACCGGCGATCGGATCTGGCCTTGCTCAAGGTGGAGGCTGACAACCTTCCGACGGTGCGCATGGGCCGTTCCGAAGACTTGGATGTCGGCGAATGGGTGCTGGCCATCGGCTCGCCGTTCGGCTTCGACTACTCGGTCACCGCGGGCATCGTCAGCGCCAAGGGGCGCAGCCTGCCTACGGAGCAGAACGAGAACTACGTGCCCTTCATCCAGACCGACGTGGCCATCAATCCGGGCAACTCCGGAGGTCCGTTGTTCAACTTGGATGGCGAAGTGGTGGGCATCAATTCGCAGATCTACTCCAGGTCGGGCGGCTTCATGGGCGTGTCGTTCGCCATACCCATTGACGTGGCCATGGAGGTGGTCGAGCAGATCAAGAGCAGTGGGAGGGTTTCCAGAGGCTGGCTCGGCGTCGTCATCCAGGAAGTCAGCCGCGAGTTGGCGGAGAGCTTCGGTTTGGAGCGTCCCCACGGCGCGCTCATCAGCGAAGTGGCTCCGGGCGGTCCGGCTGATCAAAGCGAGCTGCAGGCCGGGGACGTCATCATTGAATTCGACGGCCAGCCCATCGAGCGTTCCAGCGAATTGCCCCACTACGTGGGCCGCACCGCGGCGAACAGCGAGGTTGGCGTGGCCGTCATGCGCGGCGGCGAGCGCCTCAAGCTCAAGGTCAAGGTCGGCGAGCTGCCTGACATTGAGGGTGAGGGGAGCGTCGGCCAAGGCACTCCCGACGAGCCCTCAAGCCTTGGCTTGGTGCTGGAGGACGTGCCGGAAGCGGCGCTCAGCCGCTTCGAGCTCAAGGGGGGCGTGCGGGTGGTCCAGTCAACCGGCCCGGCTGCGGACTCCGGCATTCGAGCCGGCGACATCATCACCCGCCTCAACCATCAAACAGTCGAGAACCAGCAGGCCTTCCGCGCGATCGCCAAGACCCTGCCGAAAGGCCGGCGCGTGCCGGTGCTGATCGTGCGCGGCGGCGTTCAGACCTTCGTGCCGTTGAGCGTTCCGGAGTGACCGCCTTGGCGGGGCGCAGCTTGGTGGCCGGCATCGGTGCCCGTGGGTTGGCGCCGTCGAGTCCGCCCAAGTAGGGAAGCCGCTCCGTTTTGCCCACCGCCGACCACATTCGCAACTTCTCGATCATAGCCCACATCGATCACGGCAAATCAACCCTCTCGGACCGCCTGATCCAGCACTGCGGCGGCCTGACCGATCGGGAGATGGCCGACCAAGTGCTCGATTCCATGGATCTGGAGCGTGAGCGGGGCATCACCATCAAAGCGCAAAGCGTTCGGCTGCACTACCGGGCCGAAGGCGGACGCACCTACCAGCTCAACTTCATCGACACGCCGGGGCATGTGGACTTCACCTACGAGGTGTCACGCTCCTTGGCGGCCTGCGAAGGGGCCTTGCTGGTCGTGGATGCCGCCCAAGGCGTGGAGGCGCAGTCGGTGGCCAACTGCTACACGGCCATCGAACAGGGGCTGGAAGTGCTGCCGGTGCTGAACAAGATCGACCTGCCCCAAGCCGACCCCGCGGCCGCCGCGCGTGAAATCGAGGAGATCATCGGCTTGCCGGCGGATGACGCGCTGTTGGTCAGCGCCAAGACCGGGGCTGGGGTGCCGGAGCTGCTGGCCAGCTTGGTGCGCCGCATTCCCCCGCCCGCCGCCGATCCGGATGCGCCCTTGCAGGCGCTGATCATCGACTCCTGTTTCGACAACTATCTCGGCATCGTCTCCCTAGTGCGGGTGGTGGCGGGCCGGGTCGCGGCTGGGGATCGGATCGCGGTCAAGTCAACGGGGCAGGTTCACGGCGTCGATCAAGTCGGTTGCTTCACGCCGAAACGGCAAGTGGCGGAAAGTCTGGCGGCCGGGGAAGTGGGTTTCATCGTGGCCGGCATCAAGGACATCCGCGGGGCCCCAGTGGGCGACACGATCGCGCCTGCGCGGCATCAGGAGGTGTTTCAGCTGCCCGGCTTCGCCGAGGTGAAGCCGCAGGTTTACGCAGGCCTGTTTCCGGTCGCCTCCGAGCAGTTCGAGGACTTTCGCGAGGCCTTGGCCAAGCTGAGCCTGAATGACGGCTCGCTGTTCTACGAGCCTGAAACCTCCGACGCCTTGGGCTTCGGGTTTCGCTGCGGCTTTCTTGGCCTCCTGCACATGGAGATCGTGCAGGAGCGGCTGGAGCGGGAGTACGGCCTGAACCTCATCACCTCGGCGCCGACGGTGGTTTACGAAGTGATTGGCGTGGACGGCAAGGCCAGCCGGGTGGACAACCCCTCGCGGTTGCCGCCCCAGTTCGCCGAGGTCCGCGAGCCGATTGCGGCCGTCAACATCCTCACGCCCCAGGACCACGTTGGCAATGTGATCAGCCTTTGCGTTGAACGGCGGGGGGTGCAGAGGAGCATGCAGTTCTCATCCGGCCAGGTGTCGATGACCTGGGAGCTGCCCATGAGCGAAGTGGTGATGGACTTCTTCGACAAGCTGAAGTCCGTCAGCCGCGGCTTTGCGTCCTTGGACTACGGCTTCGACCGCTTCGAGGCGTCCAACCTGGTCAAGCTCGACATGCTCATCAATGGCGAGCGGGTCGATGCGTTGGCGATGATCGTGCATCGCAGCCAAGCCCAGAGCCGTGGCCGCCAGTTGGCGGAGAAGATGAAGGAGCTGATTCCGAGGCAACTGTTCGATGTCGCCATTCAGGCTGCCGTCGGCGGCCAGATCGTGGCTCGCCAGACCGTCAAGGCGCTGCGCAAGAACGTCACCGCCAAGTGCTATGGCGGCGACGTCACGCGCAAGAAGAAGCTCTTGGAAAAGCAGAAGGCGGGCAAGCGGCGCATGAAGCAGCTCGGCCGGGTGGAGATCCCCCAGGATGCGTTTCTCGCCGCGCTCAAGGTTGAACGCTAGCGCACCGCCCGCGGCGGCTTGATCGGGTTGCCGGGCAACCCGCAGCGCCAGCAGCGCGGCGAAGGATGCGGATCGGCAGGATACAATAGGGCATGAACATCGACTTTCCCTTGGTGCTCACTTGGGCCGTGCTGATCAGCGGGGGCATCTGGCTGCTGGACGCTTGGGTGCTGAAGCCGCGTCGCTTGGCGGCGCGCTCCGCGCAGGACGCGGAGCAGCCGGACAAGGAGCCGATGGTCGTCGAGTACGCCCGCTCCTTCTTTCCGGTTCTGCTGCTGGTGCTGGCTCTGCGCAGCTTCCTCGCCGAGCCCTACCAGATACCTTCCGAGTCCATGTTGCCCACCTTGGAGGTGGGCGACTTCATTCTGGTCAACAAGTACGCCTACGGCATCCGCCTGCCGGTGCTCGGCACCAAGATCATCGAGGTCGGTGAGCCGCAACGGGGCGACATCATGGTGTTCATCCCCCCCCACGACTCGCGCTACTTCATCAAGCGGGTCATCGGCCTGCCCGGCGACCGCATCCGTTATGAGGACAAGGCGCTGCACATCAACGGCGAACGGGCGGAGTATGAGTTCGTGCGCGAGTTCTATGACGTCATTGGCGGTGCCGCAGTGCCGGTTCGAGCCTACCAGGAGTCCTTGGGCGGCGGGACGCACACCACCCATCGCTATCCGGTCGGCGACCGCAACGGCGAGTGGACGGTGCCCGAGGGTGCCTACTTCGTGATGGGGGACAACCGCGACCGCAGCGACGACAGCCGCCGTTGGAAGTACGTGTCCGAAGCCAAGATCGTCGGCAAGGCGGTTGCCATTTGGGTACACAAGGAGCCCGGCTTCAAGCTGCCGACCTTTGGGCGCAACCAATGGCTGACGCGGACGGCGGCGCAGCCCGGCTCCGGTACACCCGGCCTGAACCAAGCCGCAGCCGCCCTCATCCGTGGCTGACCGCCCCAGTGCCGCGCAGCTTGATCGATTGCAACGCGCGCTGAACTATCGATTTGCCGATGAGCGCCTGCTCATTCGCGCCCTGACCCACAAGAGCGTTTCGCCGGACGGCAACAACGAGCGTTTGGAGTACCTCGGCGATGCGGTGCTCGGCTACGTCGTCGCCGCCCACCTGCATCGAGAGCATCCCGGCGAGGCGGAGAGCGGCCTGACGCTGGCCCGGGCGGCGCTGGTCCAGCAGGGCACGTTGGCGGAGATTGGCCATGCGCTGGCCTTGGGCGACCCCATGCGCTTCGGCATCGGCGAGATGCGTTCCGGTGCCTTTCGCCGTGCGTCCGTCCTAGCCAATGGGGTTGAAGCCCTCATCGGCGCCGTGCATGAGGATGGCGGCGTGGAGGCGGCCCGGGCGCTTGTGGTTCACTTGCTCGGCGACCGGCTGACCGGCTTGACGGCAGCGCAGGCCAAGGATGCCAAGTCGGCGTTGCAGGAGTTTGCTCAAGGGCGGGCCTTGCCCCTGCCGGTTTACCGAATCGTGGAGGAGGCCGGCGCACGGCATGCGCCGCGCTTCATTGTCTCCTGCGAAGTCGCTGAGCTGGGGCTTTCGGCAACGGCGGAGGGCGCCAGCCGCAAGGAGGCGGAAAAGCGCGCGGCCGCCGAACTGCTCGACCGGATCGAGGCCGATGACGAAGGGGACTGATCGCTGCGGCACCGTTGCCATTGTCGGACGGCCCAACGTCGGCAAGTCCACCCTGCTGAACCGGGTGCTTGGCGAGAAGCTCAGCATCACCTCCCGCAAGCCGCAGACCACCCGACGCAACCTCATCGGCATTGACACCGAAGGCGCAGGCCAGGCGATCTACGTCGATACGCCGGGTCTGCACCGGCGCGTCAAGCGGGCGATCAACCGCAGCATGGTGGGTCACGCCAGGGCGGCCTTCGGCGATGCCGACCTGATTGTCCTGGTGCTCGACCGTGACCGCCTGACCGATGGCGATGAGTGGGTCATCCGGCAAGTTGAGTGGGCGGAGAAGCCTGCGTTCGCGCTCATCAACAAGATTGACCTGCTGAGCGACAAGACCCGCTTGCTGCCGGCGATGGAACGGCTTGGCGCCACGGGCCTGTTTGCGGAAATCATGCCGGTCTCGGCCTTGGGCGGCGAGGGCGTTGCCGAGTTTCGCGCGTTGGTGTTCCGAAGCCTGCCCGCGGGGCCGCACCTCTTTGCCGCCGACCAGCTCACCGACGAAAGCGAGCGTTTTCTGGCCGGCGAGCTGATCCGCGAAAAGCTCATGCGCCGGTTGGGCGATGAATTGCCGCATCGGACCGCAGTGGTGGTGGAGTCCTTCAATGAAGGCTCGGCGGTGGTGGACATCCACGCGCAAATCCTGGTCGAGCGCGCTGGCCAGAAGCGCATCGTCATCGGCAAGGACGGCGGCAAGCTCAAGTCCATCGGTCGGGAGGCGCGCCTGGACATCGAACGCATGCTGGGCCGCCAGGTCATGCTGCATCTCTGGGTGAAGGTGCGCAGCGGCTGGTCGGACAGCCCCGCCGCGCTGCGCAGCCTAGGTCTCGATGGGAGACGTTGACACCCTCGAACGGTCTGTTGGAATGCGTCCTCAGTCAGGAGAATCCCAACTGGTTCATGGAAACTGAGAAGGTGCGACCTGACGGTCGCGGATGGAGTTTCGCTGCGCGAAACTCCGCGCTCGCAGCTCAGGCTAGTTCGATATGTTTCTGAGTCCGCACAGAAGGGGCATCGTGCGGACCTACTTTGAACGGGTTGGGGATTGGAACCCGGTCGCATTCGATCTCGAAACCGCGAAACGGGGGGGTGATGCCAAGAAGGCGCTGCCCCCCGGATGGGTTCCTCTGACAGCTACTTGGGAGGTGGCGCGCTCACTTCACCGTCGTGGCGCTGCCAGCGAATTTCGCCTTGGCACTTGGGGCAACGCGCCCCGTTGGCGATCTTGCGGCTTAGGCGCTGGCGAAACCAGCGCTTTCCGCAGCCGCACTCCCCGGCCCAGCGGGCTGCGGTGTGGCGTACCGCATGGGTGCGCTCGCCGGTGCAGCCGATCTCGCGCGCCTTGTCGGCCCAGACAGCGTCATGGTTGTGCGCCTTGCCGACGATGGCATGGGCGATCTCGTGCAGGATGGTGTCGGTGAGCTCCGCCCGGCTGGCCCGGAGGCAGAAGCTCACCGAGAGGTCGATACGCCGCTCACCATACTTGCAGACGCCAGCCCGTGAAGGGGCGAGGTCGAAGCCGAAGCGCCACTCGTTGCCCAAGCCGCTGGCGGCCTTGTGATGCCTGAGGAGTTCGTTGGCCAGCGTTTCCGTTTCGGCCAGTGAACAGTCGCCGGCCACCGAGCGCTCCACCAGTTCCAATAGACCGTAAGGCACGTTCCAACGTCCTTGGCTGCTGTGGACCAGCGCTTGGCGGCGCTTCAGGGAAGCGACGGTGCCAGTGATGGCGCTGCCGCCATGCTCAAAGCGCACTCGGCTGCCCACCGGATAGGCGGCGCCGGGGAAGTCGGCAGTGATGGGAGGGTAGGGGCGGCGGGTCATGGAAGCCATCATACGATGGGCTGTCAGGCCGCGCTCTCAAGCCGAGGCCTGCCGCAGCAGTCTGTGCAGGCTCGCAAACAATTCGGAACCTGACCCGCGCAACGGTAGCGGGGTTTCGCGCCGCGAAACGCCAACGCGCCCGCCTCGCGGGTGCGCGTCTTGCTGATCGTGCGGCAATGCCGCAGAATGCATCCGATGAATCTCTAAGGAGCCTCTGACTAAGTCCCGGAAGTTCAGAGCGGCCTGTGGGGTGTGCTGGCAAGGCGCGGCGAAGCCGTGTGGCAGGCCCCACACAATGAGCCGCAACGCCGCCAGCGCACCCCACAGGCGCTCCCGAAGGGCGCTTCACGACGCCCGCGGCCCGAATTCCGCTCCGCCCGAGGATGTTGCGCTCCATCATCGCGGGGTTATTTCCATCCTCAAGCAGTGAAGCGCTGAACGAACGGGACTTAATCAGAGGCTCCCTAAGTCACGCGAACCTATGAGCGCACCATTGGCAAGCTGCCGTCCGAAGACGCCTGCGGGGAAATGGAGATGCAAGGATGATGGCAGAAGAACGCACGGAAGCCGGCAGCGAGATAGAGACGGCGCTGGGCGAAGTGCTCGCCCATGTGCGAGGCGAGACGGCATTGCCCTGCCGAATTGTGGACGAACCTGCGGCTGAGCGGATCGTAGCCCTGCGCAAGCGGATGAGGCTGAGTCGACAAAAGTTTGCTGAGCGTTTCGGGCTGGATGCGCGCGCCATTCAAGACTGGGAGCAGGGGCGCCGGGTTCCCGACCGGGCGGCGCGCGTTTTGCTGACGGTGATCGATCATGAGCCGGACGCGGTCGTGCGCGCACTGACGCCGCCTGCGTGATGACCTCTTGGCGCTCAAACCCTTTTGGGGTGTGGAGTTCGTCAATCCCAAGCCGCTCATCGGGGCCTGAACCTCTTGCAAGGGGGTTGCATGCCAGCCATTCCTGATAAGTCCCAATGCCATCAACAGGCCGTGAAGGGGCAGGCCATTCCCTCGCTTTGGGAACGCTTAAGTTCGTGAACCGAATTCAGGATGAGCAGGCCATCGTGCTGCACACCCGCGCCTACCGGGAGTCGAGCCTCATCGTGCAGTTTCTCACCGCCTCCCACGGCCGCATCGCCGCCGTTGCACGGGGTGCGCGCCGCGTCGGGCGCAATCGCGGCGGTGCCAGCCTGCAGCCCTTTTACCAAGGCTTGCTGAGCTGTTCGGGCCGGGGCGCCCTGGTGTCCCTGAACCGCTTTGACTTGGCCGAAGCCCGCTGGTTTACCGGCAACCGCGTGGCTTCGGCCTACTACATGGCGGAGTTGGTCGTGCGCCTGACTCGGGAATGGGAGTCCGCGCCGCGCCTGTTTGGCGGGGTGGAGTGGGCGATGGGCGCTTTGACCGAAGTGGATGGCGTTGAGGAGATTGAATCGTGCCTGCGCCAATTCGAGAAGCTGCTCCTTGAGGAGCTTGGCTACGGCCTCGACTTCAGCCGTGATGCGGCAACTGGCGAAGGCATCGACGAGGCCGCTTGGTACGGGGTGTCGCCGGAAGCGGGCTTCATCGCCGGTCCCGACGGCGAAGGCTACCCTGGGGCGGCGCTCAAGGCCATTGCCGCCGGTTGCTTCGAGGCAGCGGAAACCCGCCGCTTCGCCAAGCGGATCTTCCGTGCCCTGCTTGCCGACCATCTGGGCCCGGAACCCTTGATGAGCCGCCGGCTCTACCGCCGCGGAATCTGAGGCAGCGCAGGTGGCCCGGCGTCTGCCCCAGTTTGTCGAACTGCGGATCACCGGCGTTGACGCTGATGGCCGGGGGCTGGGCGAGATCGATGGACGCATGGTTCGGGTCAAGAACGCCCTGCCGGGCGAATGCGTGCGGGTGCGCCTGCTGCGCCGCCGGCGCGGCGAGTGGTGGGGCGAGGCCGATGCGGTGCTCCTCGCCAGCCCCGCCCGGCATCCGGCGCCCTGTCCGCTGTTCCCCCGCTGCGGCGGCTGCGCGGTGCAGCACATGGAGGGCGCAGCCCAACTCGCCGCCAAGCAAGCGCGCCTGCTTGAATTGTTGGACGCCGTCGGCGTCGCGGCGGAGCGGCTCCGCCCGCCGGTGGCGGGGCCGAGCTACCACTACCGCACCAAGGCGCGGCTGGGCGTTCGGCTGGTTGGCGATGCGCCGTTCATCGGCTTTCGCGAGCACTTGAGCAATCGGGTGGCCCGCATGGCGGACTGCTTGGTGCTCGCCCCCCGCCTCGGCCGCCTGATCGAGCCCTTGAAGGCGCTGGTGAACGGCTTGAGCGTACGCGACGCCGTGCCGCAGATCGAAGTGGCGGCGGGGGATGACGGCTGCGCCTTGGTGCTGCGGCACTTGCGCCCGTTCGAGGCTGGTGACTTGGAAGCGCTGCGGCGGTTTGCCCTGCGCTTCCAGGTTGCGCTCCTCACTCAATCTGGAGGGCCGGAAACCGCCGCCCTGCTCGCGGCACCAATCGGTCGGACCCAGCAGCTGGGCTACGCCATCCCGGCTTTCGGGCTGCACTTGAACTTTCACCCGTCCGATTTCACCCAGGTCAATCTCGCGCTCAACCAGCGCTTGGTGGCTGACGTCGTGCGGTCATTGGGGCCGCCCAAGGGCCTGACCGCCGACTTGTTCTGCGGCATCGGCAATTTTTCCCTGCCCTTGGCTCGGCGCGGCCATCGGGTTCTGGGGTTGGAGGGCGACGCGGGCTGCATTAAGCGAGCCCAGCGCAATGCCGCCCTCAATGTCTTGAGCGGACGTTGTGAATTTGCCGTTGCGGACTTGTACCAAGCGCCCGAGTTGCCTGCCCGGCTTGGTGCCGTGCTGGTGGATCCCCCTCGCTCCGGGCTGGGCTCGGCGCTGGTGGAAGCGCTCGCTGATCGCACCGACCGACTTGCCTACGTATCCTGCAATCCAGTCACCTTCGCCCGCGATGCGCGCCAGCTGGCGGACCTCGGCTTCAACCTGGCTGAGGTCACTGTTTACGACCTGTTCCCCCAGACGGCCCACATCGAGACCTTCGGGCTTTTCCAGCGCTGATGCGGGTTCGTCTCGCCGAGCGACTTCGTCGTCTTCAGGCCAATCGGCATGTCCGATCCTGATCTACCCCAAGCGGCGCACTCGGTGTTAACCTTTTCCCTTGAGCGAGACCTCACCACTCGATGCCAACAGGGAGGAGCCCATGGCGCAGACCCATGACCACGAAATCGTCTCCATCTATCCGTTTTCCGATGCGGAAGTGGATCAATTGATGACCCATTCCGAGGAGTGCGTTCTCATGTGGGCCACCAAGGACGGTTGGCCGGTGGGCGTCACCCATGCCTTTGTTTGGCATGAGGGGAAGATTTGGATCACCTTTGCCGCACACCGGCACCGCGCCGCCGCCATTCGCCGGGACAACCGGGTTTCCGTGAACGTCAGCAGCCGAGGCTACCCCGAAGGCGCATCGGGGAGCTTGCCGAGCGGGGCCATTACCTTCAAGGGCACTGGCGAGTTCTTTGACGACGACGACACCAAGGCTTGGTTCTATGCCGCCCTTTCGAGGAAGCTGAACCCGGACAGCCCGGAGGGGGAGGCGTTCTTCAACAACCTGCTCGATTCGCCGCTGCGGGTCATTTTGGCGGTGACGCCGGTGAAGAGGATCATGTACAACGGCGGCAAGGCCCAGGCCCACATGGCAGGCACCATCTCCGAGGACCAGCTCGGCGAACGCCTGCCGGTGGACAAGGAGCGGATGAACGCGGAGCGCGCCAAGCGCGGATTGCCGCCCCGTTGACCGCCGCAATCGGAATCGGTTGGCTGGGATGATGATGTCCCGGCTCATCGCCGTGGCGGCGCTGCTGGCCTGCCCGTTCGCGGCAGTTGGCCAGACCGTCGGATGGCCCGCCTACGGCGGCGCCGCCGGCGGCGGTCACTACACGTCGGCGGCGCAGATCACGCCGCACAACGTCAGTCAGCTTGAACTGGCTTGGACCCATCGCTCCGGCGACTTTCGGGCGGGCGTGATCTCCGGTGTGGAAGGCTTCGACGCCGAGGGCCAGCCGGCTTCGGGGTTCGTCAACACGCCCATCGTGGTGGAGGACACGCTCTATTACTGCACGCCCTTCAACCGGGTTTTCGCGCTCGATCCGCGCACCGGCGAGGAGCGCTGGCGCTTCGACCCCGAGGTCAACATGGAGTTGGAGCACCTCACCAATTGCCGGGCGGTGAGCAGCTGGATCGATCCCCAGGCGCAGCCCGGGGATGCCTGCGCCCATCGCATCATCCTGCCCACCTTGGACGGCCGCATCCTGGCCTTGGACGGCGCCAGCGGCCAGCGCTGCGCCGGATTTGGAGACAACGGCGAGATCGACCTGACGGTGGGGCTTACGGAGCACGGCGCCCGCGAATACGGCATCACCAGCGCCCCGGCCATCATCCACGGCAAGCTGGTCACCGGCGCCTACGTGCTCGACTCCTTCCGCCCCGACGTGCCCTCGGGCGTGGTGCGCGCCTACGACCTGCGCTCCGGCGCCTTTGCCTGGGGTTGGAACCCGGTGCCGCCGGGCAAGCCGCCGGTGGATGCCGAAGGCAACTTCACCGCCGGCACCACCAACGTCTGGTCCACCATTTCCGTGGACGCGGAGCGCAACCTAGTGATCGTGCCCACTGGCAATTCCTCGCCCGACTACTATGGCGGCGACCGCGGCGGCGACCTGGACCACTACTCCAGCTCGGTGGTGGCCCTGGATGGATCTACCGGCGAGGTGGCCTGGCACTACCAAACCGTGCGCCACGATGTCTGGGATTTCGACGTTCCGGCGCAGCCAACCCTGGTTGACGTGACCATCGACGGCGTGACCAGCCCGGCGGTGGTGCAGGTCACCAAGATGGGCATGACCTTCGTGCTGCACCGGGAAACGGGTCGGCCGCTGCATCCGGTGGAGGAGCGTCAGGTGCCGCAGGCCGGGGCCGTGCCCGGTGAGTACTTAAGTCCCACCCAGCCGTTCCCGATCAGGCCGCAGCCCCTGCACCAGTTGGGCATCTCCCCGGGTGACGCTTGGGGATTCACTTTCTGGGACCGGGGCCGTTGCCGCAAGGCGCTCGAGGAACTCACCACCGGCCCCATCTACACGCCGCTGACGGAGCGGGGCACCGTGATGTATCCCTCCAACATCGGCGGCCAGAATTGGGGCTCCCCGGCGGTGGACCCGGAGCGGGGGCTGATGGTGACCGATACCAAGCACGTGGGCATGGTCGTGCGCTTGGTGCCCCAAGATGAATGCGGCAAGGACGTGGGCTTTCCGCAGCACGGATCGCCCTATTGCACGGTCATGGCACCTTTCGTGTCGCCTTGGGGGGCACCTTGCACCAAGCCACCCTGGAGCACGCTTGCAGCGGTGGACCTGTCGACTGGCGAGATCGTCTGGCAGGTGCCGTTCGGCAGCCTAAGGCACATGGCGCCTTGGCCGCTCTCCCTGCTGAGCGGCTTCGGCACCATGCAGATGGGCGGCCCGATGGTGACCGGCAGCGGGCTGACCTTCATTGCGGCCACTGCCGACCGGCGGTTTCGGGCCTTTGGCACCGAAACCGGGGAGGAACTCTGGAGCGACGAACTGCCCACCACGGGCAATGCCGTGCCGATGTCCTACGTCTCGGGCGGCGAGCAGTTCGTCGTCATCGCCGCCGGCGGCCACTTCACGTCGCCTTCGCCGGCCGGCGACTACCTGATGGCCTACAGCCTGCCCTGAGCGGAATGGGCTGGATGCCGAATCGAAAACCTGAAGAGGAACACCGTGAGCAACACCGCAGAACAACTGGACATCATTCGCGCCCGTCCGGGCTTCATTGCCGCCCTTGACCAGAGCGGCGGCAGCACGCCCAAAGCCTTGGGCGTGTATGGCGTTGAGGCAAGCGCTTGGTCGAACGAGGCGGAAATGTTCGACCTCGTCCATGCCATGCGCACCCGCATTGTGACCAGCCCGGCTTTCGACTCGACGCGCATTCTGGGCGCCATCCTGTTCGAGGACACCATGGACCGGGAGGTCGAGGGGCTTGGCTCAGCGGCCTACCTGTGGCAGCGCAAGCGGATCGTTCCGTTCCTGAAGGTGGACAAGGGCTTGGCGGAGGAGCGGCACGGCGCCCAAGTGATGAAGCCCATGCCGGAACTCGACGCCCTGCTCGAGCGCGCCAAGGCCAAGGGCATTTTCGGCACCAAGATGCGCTCGGTCATCAAGCGGTTCAACGCCGACGGGATCGAAGCGGTGGTCAGCCAGCAGTTCGAGATTGCCAAGCGAATTCTAGCGGCTGGCCTAGTGCCCATCGTCGAGCCGGAAATGGACATCCACTGCGACGACAAGCCGGGTGCCGAGGTTTTGCTCAAGGTGTTGATTGTCAAGGAACTCAATGCGTTGACCGCTGGCCAGGTGATCCTCAAGCTCACGCTGCCCGACTTCGACAACCTCTATGCTGAATGCGTGGGCCACCCCAACGTGCTGCGCGTGGCCGCTCTCTCCGGCGGCTACCGCCGGGCGGAGTCCAACGCCCGCCTGTCCCGCCAAAACGGCATGACCGCGAGCTTCTCCCGAGCCCTCACCGAGGGCTTGGCCGCCCAGCAATCCGACGCGGCCTTCAACGAGGCACTCGATGACTCGATTGCCAGCATTTTTGAGGCGGCGAACACTTGATTGGTGAGCGGTAGCTCAAGTGGGATACACAAAGGAAATTTGGACCGTGCGCATCGCTAGCCGAACTTTCCAGCCCCAAGGCATACAAGCGATTCCTTACTCTTTGCAAGAGACACGAAAGAGAAGATGCTTTGTCTGAAATTAGAGGCGTGGTTTGCTTGGGAAGCGTTTTCTTCTAGCAGCTGTCGACTCCTCGCGTTGGGTTCACTTGACGGGGTGAATCGGCTGCTATCGAACTAGGGCTAATCAGGGGTTTAGCTAGCGCTGACTGCATCGAACAAGGCGGATACGGCGACAGAGAATCCCTCTAGAACGGAAGACGTGGCGAGATCGCCAAGTCCGAGCGGGGCGCGGTCGATGTAGCCATCCTCGCCGAGTGTCAGGATGGTAACTTCCTGCTGGCCTGGATCCACAATCCAATACTCGGGTATGCTGGCTTCGGCGTAGTCGGCACGCTTGCGAACGTAGTCGCGCTCCGGGTCGTCCGGGCTGACCACCTCGGCGACGAGGTCGGCACCGAGCCAATACCGATCCTGTCTGCGGGGGTCTTTGGCGTCTTGAAGCAGCATCAGATCGGGTTCGCGAAATCTATTCTCGCGGATGCGCAGTCGCAACGGCGCGACAAGCGCAACGCCGCCTGCAGTGAGGACGCGTTGATCGAACATTCGGAACAAGAAGAGGAGAATTGATTGGTGTGAATCGGTAGGCACAGGAAGCTCCTCGATGAAACCGTCTGCGAATTCAATTAGGCGGTTGCAGCGATCAGTGAGCCAGAGATAGTCGCTTTCATTCCAGCAGCCTTGCGGGGGGCGCGTGGCGAGCAGGATGGCGTCGGCTGTCTGTTGTGAGGTTGCTGTAGCCTTGTTCATGGAGGCATGGTGGCAGACCGAAGGGGGAGTTGCAACGCGATTCCCGATCCGTTATTCCCCAAGCACGTTGATCAGCAACTGCCGTTCGCGGAGACGGTGGCGGTGCTCCCACAGGAAGATGCCCTGCCAGGTTCCCAAGGCGAGTTCGCCGTCCACTACGGGAATGGACAGGCTGATGGCCGTCAACGCCGACTTGATGTGCGCAGGCATGTCGTCCGGCCCTTCCGCCGTATGCGTGTAGAGGCCGTCATCCTCCGGCACCAGCCGGTTCAGCCAGCGCTCCAAGTCGCGCTGAACGCTGGGGTCGGCGTTTTCCTGAATGAGCAGGCTGGCCGACGTGTGGCGGATGTAGAGGGTGGCGAGCCCGTCGCGCACCCCGCAGCCGCGCACTGCCGCCGCCACTTTCTGGGTGATGTCGCTTAAGCCCCGGCCTTGCCCCCGCAGGTTCAGCTTCAGGTTCACGGGAAGCCCTCGGCTCGCTTGGGCGATCACTTCCCGGCGGGTGGTGTGCGCACCGGGGCGTTGACTGGCAGCGGTTGGACGCCCGTGTAGTAGGCATCCAAGTCATCTGCTGTCCAAGGCGTGTCGCGGAAGGCGGCGTGCCGCTCCGCAGGGTGGGTCCACAGCCCGGTCTTGCGGCCGTTGAAGGTCATGATCTGGCCGTTGAAGTGGGCGGCGCCGTCGCTGGCGAGCCACACCAAGCCGGCGGCCACTTCCTCCGGCGTGCCGAAGCCCAAGGCCACCGGATCCGGCGGCGGCTCGCCCCGTTGGGCCGCAGCGGCCCGTGCCCGCTCAAAGACCACTTCGGTCATGTCGGTCTGGCCGACGGGCCAGAGGGCGTTGTTGCGGATGTTGAAGCGGTTGAGCTCAAGCAGTGCGGTGCGCATCAGGCCGATCATGCCTTCCTTGGCGGCAGCGTAGTTGCCTTGGCCGAAGCCGCCGGCCAAGGCCGAGGCGGAGATGACCTGAATGATGTGGCCACCGCCCGCTTCGCGCATGGCCAGCGCCGCCTGCCGGGTGCAGAGGAAGGCGCCGCGCAGATGCACTTCAATGACGGCGTCCCATTCCTCGACGGCCATTTTCAGCAGGGTTCGGTCGCGCACGATGCCGGCGTTGTTGACCATCACGTCGATGCCGCCAAAACTCTCGATGCAGGTGCGCACCAACGCTTGGGCGACTGCCGGCTGCGCCACCGAGCCCTGTACCGCCGCCACCTTGCCGCCAGCGGCACGGATGGCCTCGGCGGTTTCGTTGAGCGCCGCTTCGTTGGTGCCATTGACGACGACCGACGCGCCTGCAGCGGCGCAAGCCTTGGCGAAGCCTCGGCCCAGCCCCCGGGATGAGCCCGTGATCACCATGCGTTTGTCGGCTAAGCGCACCATGCGTCAGTATGCCGAGGCGCCGGGCCGGTAAGCGTTCCGGTTGCGCACGTCGAAGGTGATTTCGAGCCGCTTGAGCCCGCGCAGGAAGCTGCTCGGAACATGTTCGAAGGCGTCCTGCGCATCCTTGAGACGGATGTTCCTGAGCCTGTGCAGCAAGACAGTGAATGTGGAGAACATCTCTTGCCGGGCCAGTGCCGCGCCGGGACAGTGGTGCGGGCCGGAGCCAAAGGCAAGATGGGCGCCTGCCTTGGTTCGGGCGATATCGAAGGTTTCGCCGTCCTCGAACACCGCCTCGTCGCGATTGGCGGAGGCGTAGCCCAAGGCCAAGTTCGCGCCCTTGGGCAGCGGGACGCCACCGAGTTCGGTGTCCTGGGTGACGGCTCGCCACAGGTGGATCACCGGCGTCTCGAAGCGCAGCGACTCCTCGATGAAGTTGCGCATTAGCTTGGCATCGTCACGCATCCGTTCCATGGTGCCTGGCCGCTGCAGCAGCAGCATCAGCGCCGAGCCGATGGCGTTGGTGGTGGTCTCGTTGCCGCCGGTCAGCAGTTGGTCGAGCAGATCCATCAACTCGTGCATGTCCAAACCGCGCTCCTCGCCGGGGGCGCAGCGCTCATCGACCACCCGGGCGTGGGCCAAGTCGGAGATGATGTCGTCGCGCGGCTCGCGGCGTCGGTCCTCGATGACGCTGGCGAAGAAGCGCTGCGCCTCCACCACCAACTTGCCGCACTCAACGGCTTCGGCCTCGTCAACGAAGCCGCCGCCGGGCGCCAGCATGGCGTCGGACCAAGTCTTGAGCTGCCAGATACTCTCCCGCGGCACACCGAGTTGGTCGGCGATGACCGTGCAGGGCAGGGGGATGGCGAAGTCCCGCACGAAGTCGCACTCCCCGCGGTCAATGAAGGCGTCGATGAGGTCGTTGACCACCGTCTCCACGTAGGGCGTCATGGCGCGGATGCGCTTCACCGTGAAGGCGTGGTTGATGAGCTTGCGGTACTTTGAATGCACTGGCGGGTCGGTGCGCTGCAGGGTGGAGACCCGCGCCCAGCCATGCTCGCTGCGGTAGCTTTCGGCGATGTCGCGGACCCGCCCCCTGGATGCGCCGAATTCATGGATGTTGTTGGAGAACAGCTCCGGGTGCTTCTTGACGTAGCGCAAGTCCTCGTAGCGCGAAACGTACCAGGCGGCCAGTTCCGGCATGAAGTAAACCGGGGCATCTTGCCGGATGGCCTTGAAATAGGGGAAGGGGCACTCCCGGGTGCCATCCTCCATCAGGTTGTAGTCGGCCAGTTGCGTCATCTGGTGAACCTCCGGTCGGGCTGCGAGGAAGGCGGCAGCCAACGACATGGTGCCTCATGCCGGCGAGAAGAAGGTGGTCGAGGCTGACTCGGCTGGTTGGCGAGCTTTCCTGCGACCAAGTTCCCGCGATCAGGAAAACGGGTGCGATCAACAAGGCATTGGCACTCAATATAGTGTAAAAGGCTAACCTGTCATAGTGGCGACAACTGATGAATGCATTTCGATTGGACGGACAGGTGGCCGTGGTCACCGGGGCCGGCAAGGGCATCGGCCGGGGCATTGCCCTGTGTCTGGCCGAGGCTGGTGCCGACGTCGTGGTCAGCGCAAGAACGCGGGCGGACCTTGAGCAGGTGGCGGACGCGGTTCGCGCCATGGGGCGGCGGGCTGAGGTGGTGCCAGCGGACGTGACCGAAGGCGAGCAGTTGGAGCCGCTCATCGCCGCAGCCCGGGAGCTGGGCGATTTGCGCATCTGGGTCAACAACGCGGGCGGGCTGCCTGACGCCACGCCCCGCTATCTCACCCGCACCCCGGAAGATCGCTGGGATGCGCAGCTCGACCTGAATCTCAAGGCGGTGTGGATGGGCGCGGTGCGGGCGGCCGAGGCCATGGACTCCGGCAGCATCATCAACATCTCCTCCAGAGCCGCCATGGGGGCGCAGCTCAAGAACGGTCCTTACGGCGCCTCCAAGGCGGCGGTGAACAGCCTCACGCAGACGTTGGCTGCGGAGTTGGCGCCCAAGATCCGCGTCAACGCCGTCGCGCCCGGCCCGATTCCCACCGAGAACTTCAACCAGTCCACCAACTTCCCCGCCGGCAAGCCGGTGGAGAAGCTCATTGGCGTCCCCTTGGGCCGCCTTGGCGCACCTGAGGACATCGGCCACGCCGTCGTTTTCATGGCCTCGCCGGCCGCGGGCTGGATCACGGGCCAATGCCTGTACGTCACGGGCGGGCTCTAGATTCCGTGCAATGGCGGCGCGCCGTCCGGGTACGGAACCCCCTTGTGCGGAGAAGCCCTCCCGCTGCAAGCGCGTGCCGGGTTCGCGCCGGCTTTGGGGGGTGCAGCCCCCGTTGCGAGTGACGCTTGTTCTTTCCATCCAAAGGCTTTAGAGCGTCTCGTGGGCATTAGCGGCAAGGTCATCGGGGGCGTCCTCGGTTTTGTGGTTGGCGGGCCGGTCGGCGCGCTGGTGGGCTTGGTCCTGGGCCATCTGGTGGACTCGAGTCGGGTGGGCGCTGGCGGCGGCATTGGTGGCGGATTCAGCCGAACCCGGGATCACGCCACCTTCTTCAACACCACCTTTGCGGTCATGGGCCACCTGTGCAAGGCCGACGGCCGAGTGTCGGCGGAGGAGATTCGCGCCGCCGAGTCGGTGATGGACCAGCTGCGCATGAGTGAGGCGCGCCGGGCGGAGGCCCGCGCCATGTTCCGAACCGGAAAGGCGCCGGACTTCGATTTGGCGGATGCGCTCGATGCCTTCCAAGCAGCCTATGGGCGGGCGGCCCAGCTGAAGTTCGTGTTCCTGCAAATCCAGATGTCGGCGGCTTGGGCGGACGGGGAGGTCGGGGCCGCTGAACGCAGCGTGCTGCACGAGATTGCCGGACGCTTGGGCATCCCGGAAGCAGCGTTTCGGCAGGTGGAGGCGCTGGTGGCCGGCATGGCGGGACGCGCGCGCTGGAGCGCCGGAGGACAGTCCTCCAGCCAATCGGCGAGTCGCGCCGACATTGACGGCGCCTACCAGGCCCTTGGCGTCTCTCCCTCGGACAGCGACGCCCAAATCAAGCGCGCCTACCGGCGGTTGATCAGTCGGCACCATCCGGACAAGCTGGTCTCCAAGGGGTTGCCGGAAGACATGATGCGGGCGGCAACGGAGCGCACCGCCGAAATCAAGGCGTCCTACGACTTGATCATGTCGCGCAGGGCGACCAGCGGCTGAACCCCTGATCGTTGGCCAACCGGGTGGCGCTTGACGACTTGGGGCTCGACTACCTGTGGGTTTTGTCTCCCCGCGATGAGGCCCATGCGCTTGATGGGCGCATCTCCGTGCATCCCGCCGCCCGCATTGCGGGGCTGGCCGGACAAGTCGCCGCTTGACGTTGTATGCTGAAACCGATTGCAGCTTGGTCTAAGGCCAGCGCAGCCCATGCGGAAAAGGAGACCCCATGATCGTTGTTGCCGCCATGATCGACTTTGCCACCCAAGCCGACCGCGACCAAGCGGTGCTGGAAACCGGGCCGGTGCAGAAGGCCACTCGGGATGAGGAGCCCGGCTGCCAAGCCTACTGCTTTGCCGCCGACCCTTGCGTGCCGACCCGCATCCAGGTCTATGAGCTCTGGGACGACGCCCCCACCTTGGCGGCCCACTTCAAGCACCGCAACTATGAGGACATGAAGACGGTGCTGGGCAGGCACGGCATCGTCAGCAACTGGAACCGGATGTATCGGGTCGCCGACGATGAGCCGGTTTACGACTCGGCAGGGCAGCCCCGGGAAGCCGATGCCTTTTTCGGCGGCAAGGGCTAGGGCGCTGCCGCAGTGAGCGCCCCCGAACACCGGGCGGACGGTTCCGGGCAGGGGCAAGTTGGGCGCCAGGCCAACTCCAAGGGGTCGAAGGCCAACGAACCGAAAGCCCGCATAATCGACCTGCACGCCCACATCGTGCTGGAGCAGGGCTTCGGCGTGGCGGGATCCTATGGCCCCGAGCTGGCGGTGGATGACGACGGCGTGCCTTACTTCCGCATCGGCGCCTACCGGATGGAGCCCATGGCCTACCGGGGCACGGTTTTCATGGACGTGGACAAGCGCTTGGCGCTGATGGACCAGCTCGGCATCGACCTGCAATTGCTGTCGCCCAATCCGCTGACCATGTTCCACGGCATCGAGGCGGACATCGCCGAACGCTTCTGCCGCGTTCACAACGACGCCATGGCCGAAGTGGTGGCGAAGCACCCGCACCGACTGCTCGGCGCTGCGGCGCTGCCGATGCAGGATCCCGAGGCGGCCTGCCGCGAGTTGGAGCGGGCCGTGCGGGACTTGGGCCTGACCGCCGCCCACACCGGCACCGACTACCCCTTTCCGCTTTACGACCCTCGCTTGGACGACTTCTACCGCACCCTGGTCGCCTTGAACGTGCCCTTGTTCCTGCATCCCGCCTCCACGGACGGCGCCAATCCGCCGGCGGACGAGCGCTTGAGCCACTTCGACTTGGGCCTGATCGTCGGCTATGCGTACGACGAGTCCTTGGCGGTGGCGAACCTCGTTTTCGGCGGTGTGCTGGAGCGGCATCCGGAGGTGGACATCTGCATCTCCCATGGCGGCGGCGCGCTGCCCTTCCTGATGGGACGCTACGAGGGCATGGCGCGTTTCCGGGCTTGGGCGCCGGAATCGGTGCGTGAGCGCGGCTTTCGCCACGAGGCCCGCAAGCTCTGGTACGACGCCCACGTGGAAGGGGAGGCGGCGCGCAATGTGCTGGTCGAGGCGGTCGGCCGGGAACGGCTGGTTTTCGGCACCAACTTCGGCGGCTGGGATACGCCCAGCAGCCCGGCGACCGCCTTCGATGCTTCCTTGACGCCGAATGCGGAACGGCTGATGAGGTTGTGATGGGCGACTTGGGGCGAACGCCCTGACGGGGACAGCCTCGAACGGAGCCCGGCTCGAGGGCGTCCCGCCCTCGTTCTGAGTCAGCAAATTCGTCGCAGGTTGGCGATGCGGCCCCTGATTTTATCGGTAATCCGGCTCAGTGTTGCCGCACCGGCATCCGTGGAGTTGAATGGCACTGTGGCGCTCTCCATATGGCCCTCCACGGCATCAGTTAGTTGCAGCACGCGTCGGCGAACGTAGGGTTCGGTCATGCCGATATCCGTTCCGAGAACTTTCCAGTCGGTGGCCTTGATGGCATCCAAGGTTGAGCGCTTCGCGATTTTCATTGCCATCTTAGGGCTGATGTTCGGATAAGCGACCGTGCAGACAAGATCATACAAGGGCGCCAATTCAATGCTGGAGCGGCGATGGAGCAAGCTGAAGTTCTTGCCGTGAGCATCGGCGTTGCCGATGATGAGGTTGAATGCCGCCGCATCAAAAAGCTTAAGAACGTCCTTGGCCGGCCGTGTGGCCGTCCGGCGCACAAGCGCGAAGCAATCGCCAAGTGTGGGGCCGCCTTCGGCGGCGTACTTTCGGCTGGAGGGAAGGCCAAGGGCTTGGCAGAAGTCCTCTTGGTGCAGGCGGCGGACTTGCCCTTCAACCATCGTGCGGTCGTAGCGCTCCACCAATAAAACCCGTCGGTTGCCGATGGTCCTGATCTCGACTGGCGCGACGTTCAAGCCGATGTCCTGAGCCAAGCGCATGCAGAAGGCTTCGTTTTCCGTTATGCCGGGAAAGCGCTCGCTCACTGGTTTCAGAATGTGCGTCGTGGGTGCGCCGGATTGGGGCAAGGCGATTCCTTGGCCGGTTGCGATAACCGGCAGTTTCGACTGCGCCCCGGCCAATGAGAGGCGCAAGGCCGAATCGCCGGCGAGCAGGGGATGGCTCGGCAGCGTGTCGAGCAGATCGATCAGTTCACTTTCGTTCATGACCTTGGGCGGGCTGTTTGGCGCGACCGGAACAGGCGGTGCTTCTCCTTCCGGCCAAAGCGTCAATGCCCCTGCAACTTCGCCGCCTAGCGCTTCGAGAAGACCGAATTCATTGTGCTCCGAAATTCCGAGCGCTTTGGCTACTGCAATGCGCTGCTCTTCTTCAGGCAATAGACCTTCAAAGAACGGGCGGCTCGCTCGGCGCGAAAAAGGCTTGCTGCGCAGTGGCAGCGAGACCGAGACCGGACGCGGGTCCGTGCTTGAGATCCAGTCCTCTGAATACGCGAACACCGCTTCGCCGTGCCGGTTGAACTGGAACGACCCGACGATGGTTCCTTCCCACCAAACGCTTAACGCCTTCGTCATGGCGTGTCGTCATTCGGGGTTTTGATGGTGAGGTTGCAGCCGAGGGCGCTAAGGACGTTGAGCGTCTTGCCGATCTGCGCGGTCGATTTACCGGCCTCTAGCTCGACCAGAAAGCGCTGCCCGACCCCGGCAGCGGCCGCTAGTTGATCTTGACGCAATCCCTGGGCCTTACGGGTTTGGCGAATGACTTCGCCGATGTCTTTTGGCGTCATGTTTGTTTCCCGATCGGGATATTAGCCGAGTGTCGGGGGGCTTTCAAGCAGAAATTGCCCGATCGGGGTTGCGTTTCTATTGTCAGAGGCACTGGATCCCGCAATTGGCAATCCAGTCATCGAAAACCACGAAGAAGATGCCAGCAGTCGAAACGAGCAACGGGAGGAACCGCGAGCATGAAGGCTTACTTGTTCACTTACATCAACCTGTGTGCTCCATGTGTGCTCCGCACGCAGGACGAGACTGCTTCGGCATGCCACCTTCGCGCAGCCGTCCGCGACGCATCCGGGCGTCAGCGAACCCCCTGCAGTTGTTGAGCCGCCCAATTGGCCATCGAGGGAATCGACAGTGCCCAAACGCCGTCCTTTCGCTCTACGATGCCGTTGCCTTTGAGTGACTCCCGTGTTTTTTCGATATCGGGAAGAGGCCTGTCTGACGGCCAGAACCTTCGGACTTGCCGTTCGCAAAATTCATCCAACTGCCAATCGGAGTCTCGAACTGCCCGTTTGGGGAGTTGGGCGATGATCCGTTTGGCCAACTCGCTATCCCCACCGGGCGCAACCACGTCCTTCATTCGCTCTTCGTAGTACTCGGCCCGGAGCTCGGCACAGCGGGCATTGATTTCGTTGTGATCCAACGCCAAGGCGTTGCCATGCGCCTCAAGCAACGTTTCGCAGATGGCCTTTTGGGCGCTTAGCAAGTGTCGGGGCCAACCGAAAGCGGCTTCTGCCGCCAGATTGGCCAGCGGTCGCCATACCTGCGACGGGTCTCCATCGGGGTTTAGCTCGGCAAGCATCCTCCAGGTGGAATCAACACATTCGCGCTCCGCCATCGCCGTCATGTTGACGGTAGCGGAATCTCCGGCCCGGGTCAGGCCGGGATGGCGATTGATTTGCTCCTTGGTATGCCCCAAGCCCGTGAGCACCACGACGCAAGGGACTTGGTCGGCTTCGCCGAGACCGCCCACATGCAGTTCCTTGAGCACGTCAAGAGCGTTGCCACCCAAGCTATGGGCTTCGTCGATGTGCAGCACGAAGCGCAGTCCGTCGGTGGAGTGATCCTGGGCCGCTCTTTGGAGTTCCTCGGCCAAGGCCCGCCCTGCCAGTCGTTCGATGGCTGCTGCGGTCCAATGCATCGCGGTGACGGCGTACCGTCCATCCTGCTGGGCTGCGGCGTTTTTGATGCGTTCCATCATGGCCGTGAAATCAGTCAAGTGCCGATCCGAGAGCTTGACGAACACGACATCCTGTGTGGTCTCCGCCAGATGGGCGGCGAGTGAGGTTTTGCCGCAGCCGGGTGCGCCCTGATAGATGCGAAAGACGGCTTGGTCGCGGTCTTCCGAAGCCGCCAGCCCGTAATGAAACTGGGTGATTTCGTGTGCGCGGCCTTCGAAGTACCGGGCTTTGTCGCGAGGGGAGTCCTCGTGGGCGATTTGGTGGGCGAGGTCGGCGTTGAACGTCATGGCTTTCAGCGTTTTCGGCGTGATGTGGTCAGCCTAGCAAACTAATACGACGAGGAAGCGCGGCAAGCGTCCGTGAGCGCCAGCGTTTCACTTGGCGCTCACGGAACAATGCAACAACCGGACGGGGAGCCGCGATCTTAGAGCGTGTAACGGTACTGCAGGCTGAAAGTCCGGCCTAGTGGCGTGGTCGCCGCTTGGTCGAGGCTGTTGGGGCCAGTGTCGTTGCAGCTAGGTGGCGGTCCCGGATTGAAGTTGGGGCAGCGGCCCGGTATGGCACCGCCGCTAACGACGTAAATCTCGTCGGTCACGTTGCGTCCGATCAGATTGAACTGATGCCGACCGTCTTCCGAAAACAGGCTGATGGCTGTATCGAGAACCCAGAAGCTGTCCTGCTTGAATGGATCCAACGTAGCGGTGTATCCGTAGTCGCCGGTGTAACGAGCATCGGCTGACAGGCTGAGCCGCCAGTCGTTGCCGACCGCCAAGTCGTAGGAGGCGCCGATGTATCCGGTGAAATCAGCGTTGCCGGCGGCGTCTTGGCCCTTGAGGTTTTGGCCCGTCGCGTTGATGAAGTCCTCGGTGTAGGAGGTGTCTGTCCATGCCCAAGAACCGCGTAGGGTCAGCCCTTCAATGCCGGTGTTCCACTGCGCATCGAATTCAACGCCTTCGGTTTCAAGGGCTGATGCATTGAAGGTGCTGAACTGGATGATCGAGGAATCGAAGAGTTGCACCTGAAGGTCGGAGTACTCGTAGGTGAACGCCGTCGCGTTCAGCCGCAGGGCGCCGTCCATGAAGCGGCCCTTGAGGCCGGCTTCAAAGCCCTCGGCCTCTTCGGATTCGTAGATCAGGAAGCCTGGGAACTCCGGGTTGGTGGGCTGCAGAGCGGCCGTCGGCAGGGCGCTGTTGTCAATGCCGCCGGACTTGAAGCCTTGCTTGTAGGCTAGGAAGACGCTGACGTCGTCGTTGAGGTAGTAGTTGATGGCCACCTCGGGAGAGAGGTGGTCGTCCTTGAATTCCAAGCCTTCGTCGATGACGGGCGGTGCGCCCCAGCCGAACAGAATCGCTGCCGCATGGAGGTAGGGAATCTCGATGCGCCCGTCCTTTTCCTCGTCTGTGTAGCGCAGGCCTGCGGTGATCTCAGTGCGTTCGTTGAGGTCCCAATAGGCGGCCAGGAACACCGAGTACACTTCCGTGTCCAGAAAGTGATGCTTGTTGTAGTCGTATTCCCATCCAGTGACCGGGTCAGGGCCGATGATCATGGCCGCCGGGTCGCCGCCAACCAAGGCGTAGGCTGGACCGAAGATGTTTGGCAGCAGCGGCGCATTGAACGCGTACTGGTAGGCGTCGAATTCCTGCTCGATGTCCTGATAGAACAGCCCGGCTTGAAAGTTCAGGGGGCCGTCCAAGTTGCTCGCGAAGCGGAACTCTTGCGACAGGCTCTTGTAGATGTTGTTGTGCAGGCCGCCGAAAACGCTGGCGCCGTAGCTGTAGTCATCAAGCTCCCAATGCTGCAGATCCACCCATCCGGTGACGGATGTGATGGTCAAAGCGGGGTTTATGTCCCAATCCATGCGCAGGGACAGAAAGTGGGTTTCCTGGTCCAGACCAGGCTCGCCGTCGTCATAGCCCTTGGGCAACCCGCCACGCAGGCCAGGGTGGAGGTTCAGTTTGGAGGTGTTGCCGTTGAGCTTGCAGTCGTCCACGCCTCGATAGACGCCGAAAACCGCTGTTGCAGAAGGAATGGCCGTGGGCTGCTGACGGCCCTCGGGACAGACTTCCTCGGCCCAAGCCGTGCCGGCGCCTTCGTTGTCGTACTCGGAATAGCTGTACTTGAGCTTGGCTTGAAAGGTGTCGCTCGGATCCCACACCAAGGTGAGGCGCGTGTTCAGGGACTCGTCGCCGTACCATTCGTCCGCCCCGGTTATGGGTGCGTTTGCGGCATCGTTCCTCGCGGAATAGTTGTGGAAGAGCTCATCGTTCTTGGTGTAGCCCGCGGCAAAGCGGGCACCCAAGGTGTCGGTTAGGGGGCCGGAGATGATGAATTCGGAGAAGATGCCCGCGTGTTCGGTTTCATAGCCGCCGCTGGCCTCCATCTCAAACTCGTCGCCGGGATCGTTGGTGGTGATCGATACCACGCCGGCGGTGGCCGACTTGCCGAAGTAGAGGGACTGCGGACCCTTGAGAACTTCCAACTGGCCCATGTCCATGTAGGAGTTGTGTACGAATCGGCCCCGGTTCACCACCACGCCATCAAGGTTGATGGCCACGGAGTGGTCAAAGGCGGCTGAAATGAAACTGGAGCCGATGCCGCGCAGCCTGAGGATTGAGCCGTTGCCGGAGCCGCCGTGCGAGATCACCATGTTGGGCACCATCTTGGCGGCGTCCACCAGATTGGTGATGTTGTAGCGGTCCAGGTCTGCCTCGGTCAGGGCGGCGATGGTGACCGGCACGTCCTGCAAGGTTTCCGCTTGCTGGCGGGCGGTGACGATGATCTCTTCGATGACCTCGCCTTCAGCGGCAAGGACGCTCGCAGGCGTTGCCGCCACAAAGCAGGCCAGCAACGCCAGAGTCGGCAACGGCTTTCGCATGGTTCTCCCCTCCAATGGATTAAAGCGTTCAACTAAGATGCTCGAAGGATACCCGTGCGGCGCTTGGAGCGCTACGGGTAACCTTGTGCAGGTTGTCAAATTGCCTCCTCGTCTCAGAACCTCCTAGAGCGTATAGCGGTAGCGCAGCGTCAAGGTGCGGCCCAGCTGCGTGTTGATGCCAGGGTCCAGATTGTTCGGTGAGGACGGATTGGCCGCGATTCGGCCCGGAATCGACTGCCCGGACACGCCGTAGATTTCATCGAGCAGGTTGCGCCCGATCAAGCTGAACTCGTGACGTTCATCCGCTGAGTACAGCTCAACGGATGCGTCCAGCAGCCAGAAGCTGTCTTGGGCGTAGGGGTTCAGTGTGTCGGTGAGCGCGTAGTCGTCGCTGAATCGGGCGTCTGCCGAAAGGCTCATGCGCCAGTTGGGCGATAGGCTGAAGTCATAGGTTGTGCCGATGTAGCCCGTCAGATCCGCGTTGTTGCGCAGATCCTCACCGTTGAGGTTTTCCTCGTTTGCGGTGATGAAGTCGTCCGTGTACTCGGTTTGGGTCAATGCCAGCGCGCCCCTGACGCTTAAGCCCTCAATGTTCGTCTGCCACAGCATGTCGAACTCAAGGCCGGTCGTCTCCAAGGCGGAAGCGTTGAACGTGCTGAACTGAATGATGGTGGAGTCGAATAGCTGGACCTGAAGGTCTGAGTACTCGTAGAGGAAGGCGGTGCCGTTCAGGCGCATGCTGCCGTCCAGAAGGTCGCTCTTGAAGCCGATTTCACCACCTTCGGCCTCCTCTGATTCGTAGATCAGGAAGCTGAAGTCTCCGCCATTGAGCGCTGGGTTAAGAGCTGCGGTCGGCAGGGCGCTGTTGTCGATGCCACCCGACTTGAAGCCCTGCTTGTAGGCGCCAAAGACAGTGAGGTTTCCGGTGAGGTCGTAGCTGAGCGCGACTTCCGGGGATAGATTGTCGTCGTCGAACTCCAGGCCATCGATCAGCGGGGGTGCCGAAAAGCCGAACGCGGCTGCGGCGGCATGGATGTAGGGTATCTCGATGATGCCGTCCTTTTCCTCATGCGTGTAACGGGTCCCGAACGTAAGCTCCGTGCGATCATTGATGTCCCAACTCAGCGACAGGAAGCCCGAATAGACCTCAGTGTCGGTGCTGTGCTTCTTGTTGTAGTCGTATTCATTGCCGGTGATTGGGTCCGGCCCCACCAGCTGCGTCGGATCCGCAAAGATGTTGGGCATGACCGCGAGGTTGAATGCGTATTGGTAGGCGTCGAACACCTGCTCAACGTCTTGGTAGAAGAAGCCTGCCTGGAAGTTCCACGGGCCTTCAAAATCGCTGGCCAGTCGAAATTCCTGAGTGAATGACTCGTACTGGTTGTTGTGCAGGCCACCAAACACGGTGGCGCCGCCACTGTAGTCGTCCAATTCCCAATGATCCAAGTCCACCAAGGCGCTGATCGACGTTAACGAGAGCGTGTCGCTCAGTTGCCAGTCAATCTGCAGGGAAAGCAGGTCGGTTTCTTGTTCCAGGCCCTGCTGGCCGCTGTCAAAGCCCTCCGGTAGTCCGGCGCGCAACCCCGGGTTGAGATGCAGGCGGTTGTTTTTGCCATTGAGCTTGCAGTCGTCAACCGCTTGGAAGCGCCTGAAGGCGGTGGCGGCGGTGGGAATGCCAGTGGGTTGCGGCGACCCTTCCGGGCAGAGGGATTCGCTCCACATGATGCCGCCGCTGCTTTCGTAGTCGGAGTAGCTGTACTTCAGTTTGGCGGTCAGGCTGTCGGTGGGATCCCACACCAGCGTGAAGCGTGCGTTGAGGGATTCGTCGCCAAACCATTCATCTGCGCCGTTGGTCGCAGCCAGCGGGTTGTTGTCGAAGGCGTAGTTCTCCACGAGCTCGTCGTTGTCGATGTAGCCGATGGCCAGCCGTGCGCCCAGCGTGTCGGATAGGGGCCCTGAGACGATCATCTCCGTGCTGATGCCGTCGTGTTCCGTTTCAGCGCCGGCGGACAGTTGGAGCTCAAACTCGTCCCCCGGATCGTTCGTGGTTATCGATATCACGCCAGCCGTGGCGCTCTTGCCGAAGTACAGGGACTGCGGGCCCTTGAGGATTTCCAGCTGCCCCATGTCCAAGTAGGAGTTGTGGATGAAGCGGCCCCGGTTGACGACGACCCCATCCAGATTGATGGCGACGGATTGGTCGAAGGCGGCGGAGATGGAGCTTGAGCCCACGCCGCGCAGGCGAAGGTTGGCGCCGTTGCCCGACCCGCCTTGTGCGACCAGCATGTTGGGCACCATCTTGGCGGCATCGACCAGATTGGTGATGTTGTAGCGGTCGATGTCCTCCTCGGTCAGCGCGGCGATGGTGACGGGCACGTCCTGCAGCGTCTCCTGCTGCTGCCGTGCCGTGACGATGATTTCCTCAATGACGCCGTCTCCCGCTGCCAATGCGGGCGTTGCCGAAGTCCATGCCAGAAGCAGGGCGGCGGCTCCTTGAATTGGCAGCCGGTATCTGAGCGGTCGTTTCATGTTCAACTCCTTGGCGTCATTGGTTTTGCAAGTCTGTGGGCCAAAGGCGGCGATTATAGTCACTCTTGACGGATTGCCAATTGAAAATGGAGACACTATTGAGGCTGGGAGGCTTTCGTTCCCCGACGCGCGCTCGAGTTCGCTATGCTTGGGCCTCGTGGAGGGAGAGGCTGGCGTTTTTCGTCGGCGCCCTCGAGCGGCGGAGGGGCTCGATGGGGAAAGACATGGCGCAAGGCGCAGCGGAGCAACGGGGTTCGTCCCAACCGGCCCGGCTGTCGAAGCGGGTGCTGGCCGCCTACGGAGCGCCGGCGCTGCCGCTGTCGATGACCACGCTGCCGCTGGCGGTCTATCTGCCCGCGGTGTACGCCGACGCGGACGGCTTCGGGCTCTCCCTGGGGTTTGTCAGCCTGATGCTCATGTTGTCCAGGGCGTTCGATGGCGTCACCGATCCGGTCATCGGCTTCCTGTCGGACCGCAGCCGCAGCCGCTGGGGGCGCCGCAAGCCGTTCTTCCTGTTGGGCACGCCGCTGTTCCTGATCGGCGTCTGGCTGCTTTGGGTGCCGCCGTTCGAGTTCGGGCCAGTCTCCGTGTTCGGCCAGGAGATCAATTCCGGATACCCCTACCTGCTGGCGACCCTGGTGCTGCTGTTCGTCGGCGCCACCATCAAGGATGTGCCATACAGTGCTTGGGGAGCGGAACTCTCCCAGAACTACAACGAGCGCACCCTGATCACGAGTTGGCGCGAGGGCTTCAACGTGGCGGGCAACCTGATTGGCGCCTTCGTGCCCGCGGTGATCTTCTTCTGGGGCTACTCCAAGCCCGCGGACGCCGTGTTCTTCCTGTCGATCGCCATTGTCATCCTGATGCCGGTGCTGGTCGTCAACACCCTGTTCAACGTGCCCGAACCGAAGCTCGCGGAGCACCGGCAGGAACGGCTGCCCATCCGCGAGAGCTTCCGCCACGCCTGGGCCAACGAGCCGTACCGTCGGCTGCTCATCATCTTCCTGTTCTCCACCATCGGCTCGGCGATGACCAACACCTTGAGCTTCTTCTTCGTCAAGCACGTGCTGCTGGCCGGCGACCTCTACGGCTTCTACTTGGCGCCCTACTTCATCTCGCAGATCATCGCCATCCCGCTGTGGTTTCGGCTCTCAAGGCGCATCGGCAAGCACCGCGCAACCATGGCGGCCATCGGCTGGTATGCCCTGTGGTCCTGCTTCATCCCCCTGATTGCGATGGCGCCGATGGCTTGGTTCGAGACGTTCGAGGTGGCGAACCTGCTGCGGTTCCTGCCCGACGGGGCCTATGCGGCGACGCTCGACTACTTCGCTGGCATTCCCACCGGCAAGTTCCTGTTCTTCATCGCCGTGATGTGCTTCAAGGGCTCCGCCATCGGCGCCCTCTCGGCGCTGCCCTACGCCATGGCGGCGGACGTGGTGGACCTGGACTCCGCCCGCACCGGCAAGCGGCAGGGCGGCGCCTACTTTTCCATTTGGCTGATGGTGCGCAAGCTGGCCTATGCCTTGGGACTGCTGATCGGGGCCAACGTCGTGATCTGGTTTGGCTTCGATTCGCTGGCCGACCCCTTCAACACCACCAACAGCGCCTTCGCGCTGCTGATGCTGGCCGTGACCTACTCGATCATCCCCGCCATCCTCAAGTTCGTAGCCATGCCGTTGCTGTGGCATTACCCACTCACCGAGGCTCGGCTCGCCGAGATCCAGCAGCAGATCGAGGCTCAGGCACGCAGGGCCGGACAGGACGGAAAAGAACAGCAACGCAACGCCCTCGACTGAGACTGCTGCCGCTTGCCTGTTTGGCAAATTGCTGACATATTGGCGGCAAATGCGCACTATCGGAGGCGAAAGTGACAGAAGCGAGATTCAGCTTGGCAAGCGCTGCAGCCGAACGCCTTGGCGGCTGCAATTCGATCGGCTGCGAAGTTCGCACGGATGCGGACCTCGTCGCGGCAGTTGAAGCCGGTTTTCGGCCGGAATCCTTGGCGGCGCTCTCCGCGGGCGGTGTTTCAGACCAGGAAATCGCAACGCTCGTCATCAATCCTCGCACATTGTCGCACCGGCGGGCCAAAGGCGAGCGCTTAACAGTTGATGAGTCGGACCGCGCTGCCAGGCTGGCCCGGACGATGGCGCTTGCGGACAGGACGTTCGCCAATTCCGACAAGGCCAGCCGCTGGCTGCACAAGGAGTTGCGCGTCTTGGGCGGTCGGCGCCCGATCGATCTGATTCGAACGCAGGTGGGCGCTCGCATCGTGGAGGACGTGTTGCGGAGAATCGCCTGGGGCGCACCGTCCTGATGCGCTTATGGCGCCTGTCCGGCGCGGACTACGCGAACCGATTCGATGGTGGCTTTGGACGCAGCCACGAAGGCCGCTGGAACTCGCCGGGGCATCCAGCGACCTACTGTTCCACTGGACCGGCGGTTTGCGTGCTGGAAAAACTGGTACACATAGAAGACTCACTGCTGCTGCCCGACGACACCATGCTTGTTTGCTATGAGGTGCCCGACGACGTGGCCGTCGAATCGTTGCTCCCTGACCAAGTTCCCGACGATTGGCGCAACATGCCGCAGGTGACCCGATCCATGGGTGACGCTTGGCTTCAAGGCGTGACCGCTGCTCTGTGGAGCGTGCCTTCAGCGGTCGTCCCCATTGCCCATGCCAATGACCGGAACCTGCTGGTGAACCACATGCACGAGGATGCGGATCGGATTTCAATCTTTCGCATAGACCGGTTCGAGTACGACCCGAGGCTGTTCTAGTTTGGCGGTCTAGGACCGGGGAGACGCTCTCCTGATGAATGGACTGGCCGTGCGCGGTGCTGGCTGCGCAATGCCCGTGGAGAGAGGCAGCACCCGGCTGCTTGGGCTATAGTCGGGATGAACCTGCGGGATGCGCAGATGGCCGTGACAGACGACTACAATCCCTTCAAGCCGCCAGTGCTGGACGAGCCAAGCGTGGCCTACGCCCACTTGCTGACCGAACGGCCCGTGCATTGCTTCGCCGACTTCGACCCCCCGTTCCACACGCTGTCCCGTCATGCCGACGTGCAATGGGCGTTGCGCGACATTGACACCTTCTCCAGTGAGTTCGGGCAGGGCCCGCGCTTCACGCCGCCGGCCGGCATGCTTTCCAATCCGCCGCAGCACACCTTCTTCCGCAGCCTGGTGCAGCAGGCGTTCTCGCCCCGCGCCATTGAGGCCATGCGGGGCCGCGTCGAGGAATTGGCGGAGCAGCTCCTCGATGTGTGCCCTGCAGGTGAATGGGATTTGCACGATGCTTTTGCGTTTCCCTTGCCGGTCATCGTCATCGCCGAAATGCTGGGGGTGCCGGCGGACGACCTGCATCTGTTCAAGCGCTGGTCGGACGCTTCGGTGGCGGCGATGGGCGCGGCTGATCCATCGGCTTACGTCGCGGAGCTGGCTGACTTGGCGAACTACATTCTCGCCCGGGTCCGCGAGCGGCGGGCAGCGCCGGGCCGCGGCGACCTGATTGACGGCTTGGTGCGGGCGCAGCAGGAGGGCAAGGGGCTGGCCGACGAGGAAATCCTGAGCGTCATCAACCAACTGCTGGTGGGCGGCAACGAGACCACCACCTCCCTCATCACCAACGCCGTCTGGCGGCTGCTGGAACGCCCGGCGCTTTGGCAGCGGGTTGTGGCGGAGCCGGGTTTGGTTGATCGGGCGCTTGAGGAAAGCCTGCGCTTTGACCCGCCGGTGCTGGGGCTGTACCGTTCAACGACCCGAGCGGTGGAACGGCATGGCGTGCGCATCCCCAAGGACGCCAAGGTGATGCTGCACTACGCCGCCGCCAATCGCGATCCCGCGGTTTGGGATGACCCCAACACGTTCTCCTTGGACCGGCCGGCGCAACGCCACCTGTCCTTCGGCTTGGGGGTGCATTTCTGCTTGGGCGCCCAATTGGCCCGGCTGGAGGCGGGCATCGCCCTGCGGGCGCTGGCGGCGCGCTGCCCGGACTTGCGGCTGGTCAACTCCGGCCAGCGCATCCTGCCTTGGTTCCTTTGGGGCCGCAGGCATCTGGTCTTGGCCTGCATCCTTTCAGCATCCTCAAGCTTGAAGTAGGGCGGCAAGTCCTTCGGCTTTATCTTGCGCAGGTTGGCTAAGGGGCTGGCGCCGAAGTAGATGTCCTCGCCCACCAGCTTGCCGTCGGCGTCGGCAGGCCACAGCGTCACCAATTGGGCGCTGCCAAGCCAGAGGTCGCCGCCCTGCACGCCCGCGTCGCCGACCTTCGTCACGTTCATGGCCAGCAACGCCTCACCCCTGTGAACCTGCTTCACTTGTCCTTCAGTGATGACGTGGTCGTCGCTGGCGATGACCTTGTCCACCACCACCTCGAACTGCTGGCCGCCGGTTTGGAACATGCCGGCGTAGAACGCCCGCACCGCCTCCCGGCCCTGGATCACCGACGGCTCGCCGTTGCCCCAGAAATGGTAGATCGGGTTTGCCGTCAGGGTATCCATCAAGGCCTCCAGCCGCCCCTTGATTTCATGCTCCATGTGATTGCGCACCTCGGTGATCAAGGCTTTGCGCCGAGGGTTGCCTTCCCGCGCGGCCTCGGCCTCCAAGGCCAACCAGCTTTGATGGGGATTGATCGCGTAGGTCATGGATTGAGTCCTTCCTGTCCGCAGTGGATATCGACTACCATGGCGATGGGCTTGCTGTGGAGGGGCGGCGCATCTTGCAGACCAATTCGTCGAAACTTAAGCGCTCGACGCTGTTCTGCTACAGCCTGGCCGACCTGCCGGTGATGATGTCGATTTTCCCGGCCCTCGTGTTCATCCCGAAATTCTACACCAGCGACATGGGCGTGCCCTTGGCCCTGGCGGCCAACATCATTTTGGGCGTTCGGTTGTTCGACATGGTGAGCGATCCGCTGATGGGCTACATCAGCGACCGTACGCAGACCCGTTGGGGGCGGCGCCGCCCTTGGCTGGTGTTGGCCACGCCCGTCGTGATGCTGGGCACCTACCAGCTCTACCTGCCGCCGGACGGCGCCGGCGCCCTGCACATGCTGACCTGGATGGCGGTCGTGTCGGTGGGCACCACCATGGTGCTGATCCCCTACTACGCATGGGCGGCGGAGCTGTCGTCGGACTACAACGAGCGCTCCCGAATCACCGGCTGGCGCTCCATGGCCGGCGTGGTCGGCAGCTTGGTGGCGCAGTTGGCGCCGGCGCTGGCGCTGCTGCTGTTCGGCATCGGCGGCAGCCGCGGGGTGCTTGCCGTGGTGGGGATCTCCATGCTGGTGTTGATGCCAATTTGCATCTTCCTCACGGTCACCGGGGTGCCGGACCGCCAAGCGGCGCGGACGTCGGCCCTGCCTGTTTGGCAGGGCTTGAAGTTGATGCTGGCCAACGGCCCGTTCAAGCGGCTGGTGCTGACCTTCATGATCAGCCAGACGGCGCTGGCCATCACCACGCCGCTGTACGTCTTCTTCATCGCGTTCGTGCTGCGCGCCGAGGAGCTGGCCATCTTCATGCTGACGTTCTTCTACGGCATGAACTTTGCGGCGGTGCCGTTCTGGGTATGGGCTTCCAAGCGCATCGGCAAGCACCGGGCCTACGTGGCCAGCTTCGTCATCATTGCCGCCGCCCATCCCTTCTGCATGCTGCTCGGCGAAGGCGACTTTTGGTGGATGCTGCCGGTCACCCTGGCCACGGGCTTTGCGGCAGGCGGATTTTCCGCCGCCTTGCCGAATTCCATGAAGGCCGACGTGATCGACTTGGACACCCTGAAGAGCGGCGAGAACCGCGCCGCCTCCTACTTCTCCGCCTGGTCGTTCGCCTTCAAGGCGACGGCCTCGCTGGGTGCGTGGATCGCCCTGACCGGCTTGGCCTTCCTTGGCTTCAATGCCGATCCGGAAGCCGTCAACGGACCCGATGAGCTGTTCGGCCTGCGCTTCCTGTTCTCGACGTTGCCGTCGGTGTTCTTCCTGGCGGCTGCGGCGGTGGTGTGGAACTACCCCATCACCGAAGCCAGACATGCGGCATTGCGGGCTCAGTTGGAGCAGCGAGCGGCTGGCGCAGCCGCCGGCTAGCAGCCTATCTGACGACGATCGCCTCTTCGTTCCAAGGCGAGAGGGGAGTGTCGGTTTCGGCCTGAAAGGCGGCGGGCAGCTCCTCGGTCATGTTCAGGGTGGCCGCGAGACGGCCGAAGCCGACGAAAAAAGCAACGGTCATGCCGAGTTCCATTGCTTGCGCCTCGCTGAAATGGGCCTTCAAGCCGTCGTAGGCCGCATCATCTATGGCCAAGTGGTTGTTGGCGAATAGGTCGGCATA
>JAPOTD010000047.1 GCA_026709365.1 Gammaproteobacteria bacterium | reverse complement strand
TCCGGCGATCACTGGGTTTGGCCCAGAGGCCGGGGACTCTATACGGGTGTTGGCATCTAGGCAAGGCGCACCCGCGCGCCCGCGGAGCGGGCGCGGATGGCGTTTCGCTGCGCGAAACTCCGCGCGTGTTGCGAGGTTCGGGTTTCGAAGCGCTTCTGAGCCCGCGCACCCGCTTTGCGGGTGCGCGGGCTCCTAGCAGCGGATGCGCTCGGGCATCCTCAGGCAGACCTGCGTGCCGTCCGCGTCCGTCGCGGTGACTTGGTAGGCGCCGTTGCCGCCGTCAGCAATGCGGTAGGCCGCCTGGTCGGAAGCGCCGGGACGCCAACCGATGGCGGCAGTGATCTCGGCAGCGGAGGCCGCTTCCAGCAGGTAGGCGCCCCGGCGCAGCTTGTGGTCCTCCTGAAACAGCGCCATGGTGGCGATGCTGCTGACCAGCGCGCCTTCCTTGGCGGTCTCCACGTAGCCGCGGTGCAGCGGCAGGGCCAGCGCCGCCAAGCCGGCGACGATGGCCAACACCACCAGCAGCTCCAGCAGGCTAAGGCCGCGTGGCACTCCTGACCGCGAAGCTAGGCCGTCACCCAAGCCGGCCTGTGTGCCCGGCGACCGACGCCACCGCCGCCGAGTTGCGCAGCAACTCGAACGCGAGCCTGCTCGCGCAGGTGCGCAGCAACTCGAACGCGGACGTGAGCGCACCACCAACGAGGGGACGCGTCCACTCCAGCCCGCTTCTGCGCCCTGTGCCCGCCGCCGCCGAGTTGCGCAGCAACTCGAACGCGAGCTTGCTCGCGCCGCCACCAAAGCGGCGCGCCCACTCCCGGGTCTGAGGCATCGCCGCTTTAGATGTCCGCCCAATTCGCTTCCTTGACGGCGGTTTGCGCAAACCCGTAGATCACTGGCCTTTCAAAGACGGCTTTCCAGTCGCCGGCGGCCAGGGTGCCGGTCACGGTCACGCCGATGGCGCCGGTGGCGCTGCTGCCCGCGCCCCCGACATAGGCGGGCCCGCCGCCCGGCGCCGTGCCGCCCTCGGCGTTGAGCAAGCCAACCAACCCGGCTTGGGTGTAGTCCCCGCTGCCGTCCGCTACTCCAAGGTTGGCGATGCGCCCGACGGCGGCATCCGCTTGGATCTTGCGCATCTGGTTCTCCGCAAAGCGGGCGCCCTCGGCGAAGTGGTGGGCGATGGTGGACATGTTGGCGTTCTCCACGTAGTCCTGATAGGCGGGCACCGCGACGGCGCCCAGGATGCCGATGATGGCGATGACGATCATCAATTCGATCAGGGTGAATCCCCGCTGCAGCTGAGCTTTCATTTCCGATGAGCCTCCTTGGCTTTGTTGTGGGTTGGGGCGCAGTACCGATTGGGGAGAACCTTAACCCCGAGCCGCGCTTCGCGGAAATGGTCAATTGTCCGTTTTGATTACAGTTATCGACGTTTCGTTTTGTGCGCTTGCGACCACCGCGCCGTGCGTTCCCGCCCAATCGGGACGGGAGCTGGCTGACGTTTCCAAACGCCGATGTCCGGTAGGCGAATGGGGCGATCTCCACTATCGGGCAGGCGTCGAAGGCGGGATACTCCGAGGCCATGGACACCCTCAATCAACGCCATGCCGCGAACCCGCTGGCGCGGCAGGTTCTGGGGCGCGGGCTGCTCGACGGGGCGGCCTTGGAGCGCGTCGGCGCCGATGTTCAGGAGCGGAACCTGTCGTGGGCCGAAGGACTCATCGCCAGCGGCGGCATCGATGCCGCCGCCGTGGCGTCCTGCGCCATGGCGGCCTGGCGCCTGCCCCTGATGGACCTTGACGCCTTCGACCTCGACCGCCTGCCGGAACCGCTGATTGATGACCGCATCCTGCGGCAGGGGGTGGCCCTGCCGCTGCGGCAGCGCGGCAACCGGCTATTTGCCGCCGTGGCGGATCCCGATGGCCTCAAGGCTTTGGACGATCTCCGGCAGTCCGCTGGGCTGGTCGTCGAACCGGTGCTGGTGGAGGCGGACAAGCTCAAGACGGTCATCGGGAGGCTGCGCCAGTCCCGCCGCGCCTCTGGCCGCTCCGGGGGCTTCAGCGCGGCCTTGGGCGGCAGTCTGGAGCATTTCGGCAGCGGCGTTCCGACGGTGGAGGTGGAGACCGATGAGGCGGACGACACCCTTGATGCGTCCGCCGCCAACGATGCGCCCATCGTGCGGTTCGTCAACCAAGTGCTGCTTGATGCCGCGGACGGCGGGGTTTCGGACATTCACTTCGAGCCCTATGAGTCCGCCTACCGAATTCGCTTCCGCACCGACGGCCTGCTCGCCGAAGTGGCCAAGCCGCCGCGCGGCCTCGGCCGCCGGCTGGCCGCCCGCCTGAAGGTCATGGCGGAACTTGACATCGCAGAGCGGCGCGTCCCCCAGGATGGACGCATCAAGATCAGGCTGTCGAAGTCGCGCGCCCTGGACCTGCGGGTGAACACCTTGCCCACCCTCTGGGGCGAGAAGGTGGTGCTGCGCATCCTCGATCCGGCCAGCGCCGGCTTGGGCTTGGATGCGCTGGGTTTTGAAGCGGGTCAGCAGGCGCTGTTCACCGACGCCTTGGAGCGTCCCGAAGGCATGATTCTGGTCACCGGACCCACCGGCAGCGGCAAGACCGTGACCCTCTACACGGCGCTCAACCGGCTCAACACCCCGGAACGCAACATCGCCACGGCGGAGGATCCGGTGGAGATCAACTTGCCCGGCATCAATCAAGTCAACGTCAATCCCAAGGTGGGCCTGGACTTCGCCGCAGCCCTCCGCGCCTTCCTGCGCCAAGACCCCGATGTGCTGATGGTTGGCGAAATCCGCGACCTCACCACTGCGGAAATCGCCGTCAAGGCGGCCCAGACGGGCCACTTGGTGCTGTCCACCCTGCACACCAACTCCGCTGCCGAGACCCTGACCCGAATGCGCAACATTGGCGTTCCGGCCTTCAACCTAGCCACCTCGGTGCGGCTGATCATCGCCCAACGCTTGGCGCGACGGCTGTGCGAGGACTGCAAGACGCCGTTTGCCGCCAGCTCGGACGCGCTGTTGCGGGAAGGCTTCAACGCCGAGCTGCTCGACCGGTGCGGACCGCTGTTCCAAGCTCGGGCGGAAGGCTGCCCCGCATGCCGCAAAGGCTACAAAGGCCGCATCGGCATCTACGAGGTGGTCAGGATAACGCCCTCCATCGCCAGCTTGGTGATGGACGGCGGCAGCAGCCTGCAGCTGGCGGAAGAGGCCCGCCGACAAGGCTTCATGGACCTGCGCGCGGCCTGCCTGGCCAAGGTGGCGGCAGGATGCACCAGCCTGGTCGAAGCCAATCGCATCACCGGCGCCGGCGATGGCGGCTGAGACCACCTACGTCTGGACGGGCGAGGGGCCGGATGGCCAACCAAGCCAGGGCGAGCTCCCCTGCCGAAGCGCCGCCGTCGCCAAGGCCGTTTTGCGCAGCCAAGGCATTCGCCCTTCCCAAGTGCGCATCAAGCGGTCCCGGCCCGCCCCGTGGCGGGCCGACCGGCGCACTGGCCGGTTCGGCGGCGGCGGGCGGCCTGATGCCCGGGACATTGCCCTGTTCACCCGCCAAGTCGCCACCATGCTGCGGGCGGGCGCGCCCTTGGTGCGCGCTTTTGGCATCGTCGCTGATGGCGCCCGCAAGCGCCGGGTGCGGGAGCTCGTGTGCGCCGTTCGCGACCAAGTGGCCGGCGGTGAGAGTTTTGCGGCGGCCTTGCGCGCGCATCCGCGGCACTTTGATGCGCTGTTTTGCAGCCTGGTTGACGCCGGCGAGCAGGCCGGCGCGCTTGAGGCCATGCTGGAGCAGATTGCGGGCTACCAGGAGAAGGCGCAGTCCCTCAAGGGCAAGGTGAGAAAGGCTATGACCTATCCGTTGGCCGTCGTGGCGGTGGCCTTGGTCGTCTCCGGCATCCTGCTCATTGAGGTGGTGCCGCGCTTTGAGGAGGTCTTCATCGGGTTCGGCGCGGAGTTGCCCGCCTTCACCCGCTGGGTCATTGGCCTTTCGGAGTGGGCGAGGGATGCCTGGCTGCCAGCGGTGGCCGTGGTCGGCCTCACCTTGGCCGGCGCTTGGTTGGCGCTGCGGCGCAGCCCTGCGGCGCGGCGCGTCTTTGACGCCTGCGTCTTGAAGGTGCCGGTTGCGGGCGGCATCATCAGGATGGCGGTGGTCGCCCGTTGCGCGAGGACGCTCTCCACCACCTTTGCGGCGGGCGTTCCCTTGATCGAGGCGCTCGATTCCGTGGCCGGCGCGGCTGGCAACCGGCTCTTTGAGGAGGCCGTCGTGGCCGTTCGCGACGACGTATCGACCGGGCGTCAGCTCCATCAGGCCATGGATGCCAGCGGCCTGTTCCCCGCCATGATGGTGCAAATGGTGATGATCGGCGAGGAGGCGGGCGCGGTGGACGAACTGCTCGCCCGCGCCGCCAGCTACTTTGAGGAGCAAGTGGACAACCGAGTGGACAACCTCGCCGCCCTGATGGAGCCGTTGATCATGTCCGTGCTCGGCGTGCTGATCGGTGGCCTCGTGATCGCCATGTACCTGCCGATCTTCCAACTTGGCACCGTGGTTGGAGGCTGATTTGACGCCGTTCGACGCCACCGGCGTTGGCTTTGCCGCTTGGTGCGGCCTGCTCCTCGTCGGCCTGTGCGTCGGCAGTTTCCTGAATGTCGTGATTCATCGGCTGCCGATCATGCTGGCGCGCGCGTGGCGGCGGGAGGCGGCGGACGAACTCGGCGTTGCCGGCGATGACCGCCCGGCCGAGCGCTTCAACCTTGCCGTGCCGCGTTCCCGCTGCCCGGCTTGCGGCCAGCCGGTCAAGGCCACCGACAACATTCCCATCCTCAGCTGGATCCTCTTGCGGGGCCGATGCGCCGGCTGTGCTGCGCCCATCAGCCCGCGCTATCCGCTGGTGGAACTGCTGGGCGCACTGGCGGCGCTCGCCGCCGCGCTGGCCTTCGGCATGACTTGGCTCGGCTTGGCGGCGGCCCTGTATCTCTGGGTTTTGATCGCCCTGGCCTGCATCGACCTCGAAACCGGCCTGCTGCCCGACCAGCTCACCCTGCCGCTGCTTTGGTGCGGCCTGCTCGCCAACCTGCCGGGCGCCTTCGCGCCCCTAACCTCAGCGGTGGTTGGCGCAGCGGCGGGCTACCTTGTGCTTTGGGGCACCTTTTGGGGGTTCAAGCTGGCCACCGGCAAGGAGGGCATGGGCTACGGCGACTTCAAGCTCTTCGCCGCGATTGGCGCCTGGCTCGGCTGGCAGGCGCTGCCGGCGGTGCTGCTGCTGTCCGCCGTTGCCGGCATCCTCTACGCCTTGCCAGCCATCCTGATGCGCCGCCGCGACCGCAACGAGCCGATTCGCTTTGGTCCGTTCCTGGCGGCGGCGGGCTGGCTGGCGCTGATCTTTCGCACCGAGCCCGCATGGCTGCTTGGAATGTAGCTGCTCGCAATCCAGCCGTTGATGCCTGAACCGCACTCGAAAACATGCCTCGGTAGGCGTGTGCCATTGTGCTATAATGTGAGTCCTCTGGTAGGCGCTTTTGGATGCACCTCCCAAGCATTGTGCCTCGGCAAGGGACGACACTATGCGGGCCCAGAAACACCTCGAATCTGACTTATGCAACGTGCGCAGAGTTTCGCGCCAGCGAAACTCCAACGCACCCGCGAAGCGGGTGCGCGGGATGTGCAGTCCCGCCGCAAGGTCGCCAGTATGTTTTAGTCGGGCAGCCGCCCGCTCCGTGCGCCGCGGCCTCGCCGCCGCGCTGCTCGCCCTGCCGCTGCTGGCCGGCCTAGTGTCCTGTGCCAAAAATGGGTTGAATTAATGATTGGCTTCCTGGACCTCCG
>JAPOTD010000014.1 GCA_026709365.1 Gammaproteobacteria bacterium | reverse complement strand
TGAGGGCGACCCGAAGGCGATCCGCCCAAAGCCGCTCACTCAAGCGCGTACTGCCAGCCGAAGGTCAGCATGTGATCGGTTTCAAGCTGCGGTCCGTCCAGGTCTCGATGCAGCGGCAGCGACGCCTCCGCACCGAGGCGATGCCTGCCCAGCAGGACGTTCAGGCCGACGATCGCTTCGAGGCGTTGGCCGCCGCGCAGTTGCGGGTCCACCGTTGGCGCCAGATTGCCTGCCAGCGCGCGGGCGAATCGAGGATCGGCGCCGCGTATGTCGCTCCAGGCGCTGTACTTGGCGCGCAGGGACAACGAGAGCTCGGGCCGCGGCGCCCAGGCGCCCCAAGCCGTGGCCTCAGCGCGGTCTTCCCTACGGTAACCGTGCTTGTTGTCGTCCAACCGCACCAGTCCGCGAATCTGGGCGCCGAACGAGCCGCCGGCGCGCTGCCGATTCCAAGTGAGCGAGCCGGTGGCCGACCAGGAGCCGGAGCCGATTTGCATCGGATAGGGCAGCACCGACTCGCCCATCGGCGTGAGGTCGCGGTGGCTTGTCCGGCCGGTGGGGGCGACGATGCCCAAGCTCGCGGTGCCGTTGCCTGCCAAGGGGAACAGCGCCGAGAACCCGAGGTCGCCAAGGCCGTCAGCGGCGGTCTCGAACTGCCCGCCCATGGCAGTGGCATGGTCCATGCTCACGGAGGAGTAGTAGGGTGCCATGGCCATCAGCGTGATCGAGTCCGAGGGCGCATGCATGACCCCCAGCATGTGCATGGTCATCGTCATCTCCAGGGGGGCGACGCGGTAGGCGCCGCTGCCGCTGCGCAGCAACTGATCGGGCGCAAGGCCCTGGGTGCCGTCGCGGTTGCCGGCCATGGTCATCAGCATGGCGCGGTAGGAGAACATCCATTCCCCTTTGTCGTGTCGGTGGTCGGCCATGACGCCGATCGGGGCGTGGTCGTCCGCACGGCCAGCATCCGCTGCGCCATGCGCGGGCAACAGCAAAAGCGCGGCCAACGCCGCGCACGGGAGTCTCTTCACTTTCCAGCTCCTGCAAGTGGTCTCTAGGTCGAACGTCGGGAACGATTACAGGAGAAGGCGGGGTGGCCCCCTTGCGGACGCTGGCTTTGGACGGAGGAAAGGCGCGGGCGGCGCGCAAGGCGCCGGTTGCTGGACTGCTCCAGCCTCATTTGGCACGAATTCGGGCGGATCGAGCGATAGGGACGGGGCCACGCCGTCAACGCAGAACAGGCAGTGTTCCGGGATGGGTTCGACCGCGGCCCCGTGCCCCTGATGGCCACTGTGGTCCACGGCAAAGGCCGCGTTCAACGGACCGATCAGGAGACCCCCGAAAAGAATGGCGGCCAGAGCCAGCCAGTTGCCGCGCGGCGCCCGGTTCATGGTCTTTGCCAGCTTCGGCCGGGTTCCTGCCATCGGCTTGAGGCCATCCTGCGCTCGTCCGCAATTCGCTTGATCATGTCCGATGCGGCCACCTTGCCTGTGCCTCCAATGCCCGCTCGAAGCTGACTAGGCGTCGGAGAAGGCGTCCGCTTGGTCGCGGACGCCAAGCCCCTCATCCGGGGGCAACCGGGCGTGACGGGGTGCGGGCGGGAAGTCCGAGGCAGCAAAGCAAGCGCCCTTGGTTGCGGCTTCGAGCAGGCGGGCCTGATCCGCTTGGCAGGCCAACGTGGCCTCCAGCACCCAGATCAGCTCGATCAGTTCGACGTTGACGTGCGCATTCCAGCGTTCCTGGCGGACTTCATCCAGCGGTGACGACTTGCGTCCCGCGCCCCTGCCGAGGCGATGCTTCAGCCAGGATGGCAGCACCTTGAGGCCGGACACCTCGAACTCAAACACCTCTCCTGGCACTGGCCTGAGCTCGCCCGCTCCAACGCGGAGCGCTTGGTTGGCGGCATCGTACTCGAAGTCCTGCGGATAGCCGTCGTCGCGGCTTTGAATGGTCACCGTGTTTCTGACGATGCCGTTGGCCCGATTGAGCCGGTTGAAAATGAAGGGGTCGTCCTTTGGCGCGTAGCGCTCGCCAAAGGTGTGCAGGTTGAGCAATCGGGTGCCGATGCCCGCCACTTCGGCGAAGAGCGCCGCATCCTTGGTGATGGGCACGCGGGGGCCGTCGGCGCCCAACTCCTCGAAAAACGTTGCCGTGTAGGCCGGATGCGCCATCAGGCCGTACAGGTAGGCGGCGAATTCCTGGGCGCGAACGGGCCGTTTGAATTCGTGCGCCAAGCGGGGCAGCAGGCCCCGCAGCAGATTGGGCTCCTTGGCTTTGGCGTCGCGGAACAAGGGAATCACGTCCTTGGCGCCTCGGCCCGAAAAGTGATGCAGGTCGGGGATTTCGGAGCAAGCCGCCAAGGCGGGGCCGTGACCCAAGGGGCCCTTCAGCAAGCTTGTGAAGTACAGTTGCTCTTCGCTATGGGCCCGCCACAGTGCGGGCCGCGGCCGCGACATCAGGCGCGCATCGGCGATGATCCACTGGCGATCGAAGGCGCGATAGGCGTAGCGTTGGATGCCCGGCGGGCGGGCGTCCGGCGGCAGTTCCGCAATCGACCTGGAATCGGCGCCCTCGGTCAGCGCCAGCCGGTAGCGCCGGTATATGGAACGGTCGCTGGTTTCCCGGAATGCGTCCGCCCGGTCCGGCGAGCGCAGCAGGGCCTGCCAACGCCGCTCCAGCGTCTCCTTGGCCGGCGCGATTGGCCAGGTTCGCTTGAGTTGCACGCCGGAGTGCTGCCACGGCATCAGATCGCACAGCAGTGGCCAGCGAGCGTAGGCCCCGGTCACCGGCGGGCGGAACGGCGCCTGCCACTGCTTAGGGCAATCCCGCCAGCGGATTGCGGCAAAGCCGTCAATCGCATCCAACTGCGCGAGCTTTTCCTGCCGCGAGCCGTCAATTCGAGCGTAGCGGACCTTCGCGCACCGGTCAGGCTGCGGCGGGCCGGCCCGAAACGCCACGGCGACGGCGACCGGCGTTTGGATGGCGAACAGGTTGTCGGTCTTGCGCGCCCCCCGCGCCTCGCCGCCTAGGTCGAGTATCCAGATATCATCGCACAACCTGCGCATGTGCTCGCGCATGCCACAGAATGCGTCACCGTCCAAGTAGCTTGAGGCGGTGATGAAGCTGACCACGCCGGGGCCAGCCGGCTGTTGCTGCTCAAACACCTTCCACAGCGCCCAGCGCCAGAAATAGACATAGAGGTTGTAGAGATTCTTCAAGCGCCCGCCCTGGCCCGCCTGCCGGGCAGGTTCGATGAAGTCGCTGAGAATGGGCGGTGTCCCCTCCCCATCATCGCCGTAGCGCACCCAGCCGCCGGTTTGCGCCCGGTTGGCGTTAGTGGCTGCGGCATGCCGGTCGTAGGGCGGGTTGCCCACGCAGACCAGCACTGGCACATCGTTCTTGACCTTGGTGGCCTGCGCCCGCTGCTCGGAGATCTCTCGCAGGAAGGCGCTTTGCTGAGGGGGCGTGGCATGGGGGCTTTCCAACGCGTCGGCCAGGAAGACCCGGGCGCCGCCGTTGGCGGTGGCCGCACCCCAGTCGCGCAGGGCACGGCTGATGCGCAGTTCCGCAATGGCAAAGGGGCCGACCATCAACTCGAAGCCGTAAACGCCGCCGAACAACTGGTCCGCTTGGCTCGTCAGCGCACCTTGGCCGTAGGCGGCTTCAGCGGTGGCCATGGTCCGGTCGATCACCCCCAGGAGATAGGTGCCGGTGCCGACGGCCGGATCCAACGTCACCACATCCTTGTCGGCGAAGCCCAGCGTCTTGCCCAACCGGCCCACCAACAGGTCTTCGATCAGACGAACCTGGGCGCGAACGACGGGCACCGGGGTGTAGTACACGCCGGCATCCTGGCGCAGCTTTGGGTCGTAGATGGCGAGAAAATCCTCGTAGAAGTAAAGCCAAGGGTCGATGGACGTGGCAAAAGCTCCCACCGGCGCCACGCCGATGACCCGCTGCAGCAGCGCCAGCGCCGCCCCCACGTCGCGTGACTGCTTGGGGTCGGTGAGCACCTGCAGCGCTTGGGAGAGCAGGCCATGCTCATGGGCGAGCTGGGCGTGGGCGCTGTCCGGCGTGAGCGGATCCGCACCCTCGCTGCGGCCGAGCAGCAGCGCGAAGGTGGCGGTTTGGGCGTAGGCATCGGCGAATTCGGCGCTCGATGCCTCCGGCATCAGAAACTTGCGCCAATCTCCGGCCAAGCCGTGCAGCAGGGAGGTCTCGTCCGCCAGCGCGTCGATCACCTGATCCCGCAGCAGGCGGCACAGCGGCGCCAGCAGCTTGGCGAAGGCGCGCAGGTCGAAGCGGCCCCTGGCATCCAGCGGTGCTGCGGGCTGCCAAAGCAGGAAGTCGCGCAACAGCGCCAGCACCGCTGCGGCACCCTTGGCTGCGGCCTCGGAATCGGTCGCGCCGCTCTCAGCGTCAAAGCGGGCGATCGCCCCGGCCCGCTCCCCGGATCGATACAGGGCCCATTCAACGCCATCGGTGTACAGCAGGTTGGGAATGGCGGAGAAGCGCCGAAACTGCTGGCGGTCGCGGCGGCGGAAGCGGCGGCTGGAGGCCCCGGTGCCGGGCGCCTTCAGTTCGATGTGCCCGGCTAGGAGGCCGTCCTTGTGGGCGGCGTAATCGGGTCGTCCGAGATGGTCCGGCAGCGGCGCTTCGCCGGTCAGCACCACCTGCCAGCCCAAGGCTTGGGCCACCTCATTGACGAAGTTTTCAAAAGGGGCGCGCAACTGATCCTCCGGCTGTCCGGGGGAGATTTGCGCCATCTTTTCGGCAACCGCTGCCGCAAAGCGCTCAAGCGACGATTGGATGGACCACTGCTCAGTCAAGCGCATCGCCTTGGTCGGGCAGCAGGTGGCTGAGTATGCCGTCGAGTTCGTCGAGCGAGGCGTAGCGAATGGTCACTCGGCCTGCGCCCTTGGCGTCGTGGGCAATCGAGACCGGCGCGCCAAGCCGTTCCGTGACCTGCCGCTCCAGCGCCAGCGTGTCTGAATCCTGGGGCGCAGCCGACTTTTTGGTTGGCGCGTCAGGAGCGAGCAGGCGTCGCACCAGGGCCTCCGTTTGGCGCACGTTTAGCTTTTCCCGCACCGTCCGTTGGGCAGCGGCAATCTGTTTGGCGGCGGGCAAGGGCAGCAGGGCGCGGGCGTGGCCCATCTCCAAGGCGCCCCCGTCGAGCAGTTCGCGCACCGCCGGGTCGAGATTGAGCAGCCGCAGCAGATTGGCCACCGCCTCGCGGGACTTGCCCACGGCATCGGCAACCGCCTGCTGGGTCAATCCGAACTCATCGCGCAGGCGGCGCAGCGCCTCGGCTTCCTCAAGCGGCTTTAGGTCCTCGCGCTGCACGTTTTCGATGAGCGCCATGGCCGCGGCCTGCTCGTCGGTGACCTCGCGGACGATGGCGGGCACCGCTTCCAGGCCAGCCAAGCCCGCCGCCCGCAAGCGCCGTTCGCCGGCCACCAACTCATAGCCGCCTTGGGGCCTGGAACGCAGGACCACGGGTTGCATCAGGCCGTGGGCGCCGATTGACCGGCTCAGTTCAGCGAGGGCGGCTTCGTCGACGTGCCGACGTGGCTGGTAGCGACTGCGGTGAATGTTGCGAATGGCGATGGGAGCAGCTGCCGAAGGCTCCGGATCCAGGGTGCCGCCGGGGCTCAAAAGCGCTTCGAGACCGCGCCCCAAGGGCTTTCTGGCCATGCGCGCTAGGCTTCCTTTGCCTTGATCAATTCCGCGGCCAAGGCCATGTAGGCGATGGCGCCCCGGGAATGGCGGTCGTAGAGGACTGCTGGCAGGCCGTGGCTGGGCGCCTCCGCCAAGCGGACGTTGCGGGGAATCACCGTGCGGAACACCTTGTTGCCGAAGTGTGCGAACAATTGCCGTGACACGTCGCGGGTCAGGCCGTTGCGCGGATCATACATGGTTCGCAGAAGCCCCTGCACGGTGAGGCGCGGATTGGCCCGGCGGCGGATCTGGTTGATGGTGTCCAGCTGTTCCGTCAGTCCCTCCAGGGAGTAGTTGAAGGAATCTTGTTCGGACTCCTCAATCGTAACACCC
>JAPOTD010000128.1 GCA_026709365.1 Gammaproteobacteria bacterium | reverse complement strand
TGTTCAGCAGGTTCACCTGCTCGTCCGCAAGCGCCTCGGCCTGCGCCTCGGTGAATCCCGTGTCCGTCAGCCGTTTGACGAACCGGTGGGTGTCGAATGCGATCGCTTCGCTCATGGCGACGTATTCTACAAGGAACTCGCGTCAAAATCCTGCGCACAAGAGGACGGCTCGGTGACCGAGATGTGAACGGAGATGGGCTCAGTGGAATGGCGGCGGCGGGCTGGAAGCTGGAGCCCCGCCGTTCGGGGCGGGGCCCAGCTCATTGAGGGACTGTCAGGGGCTCATTCTCCTGATCGCCGCATGAGGTTGCCGCAAGCCGCAGCTATTGCGCCCGGCGACCGCGGAGTTGCTCAGCAACTCGGCTGCGCGGCCTTGGTAGCGCACCAGCGTCTTGGCGGCGCACCCCCTCAACGATCCGAAGCTATGCCTCGTTGGTTCCCTCAACAATAGATAAATGCACGATCACCTCCTTGCTTTTTCGTTGAACACGGCGCACATACTGCGCTAAGTTAGTTGGCATTGCAATGCGCCTCTCGCGCAGAGGGCGAGAGGCGGTTGGAGTTTCGCGCAGCGCAACCCCGCGCTCATTGCGTAGGCCAGAAATCCAGCAACGGAAAGGCTTTTTAAGGGCACCGGAAAGCTACGACTAACTCACGCAGGCGGAGGAGAGGATGCGGCTTGAAGGCATTCACCATGTGTCGATCAACGTCAGGGACGTCGATGAGGCGCTGGGCTTCTATGTTGACGTGCTCGGCATGGAAAAGCTCGACCGGCCCGACTTCGGATTCCCCGGCGCCTGGCTGCGCAGCGGCGCGCAGGAGGTTCATCTGATCGGCATCGACTCCGGGCCGCCGCTCAAGGAACAGCACTTTGCCTTCAAGGTGGCGGACGTGGACAGCGTCAAGGCAACCTTGGAAGGCGCCGGCATGAAGTGCTCGGAGCCCTTCGAGATCGTCGGCGTGTGCCGGCAGGCCTTCACCCGTGATCCCAGCGGCAACATGGTGGAGTTCAACCAGCGGCTGTAGCCGCAACGTCCCAGTCAAACGAAGGCCGGCAAGGTCTCGAACCGCCCCTTGAGCACCGTCGAGGCAGCGCCCGGCTGCATCCATCCATCAATGGCCGTGGCATACACGCGGCGGAAGTCCACCGCATGGATCAGGTTTTCGCCATCGGTCAGTTCCGTCAGGCTCGGCGGCTTGCCGTAGTGCCCACCCTTGATCGGCCTGCCGGCCAGGAACATGAGGTTGGCGGTGCCGTGGTCGGTGCCGAGGTTGGCGTTCTCCGGCACCCGACGGCCGAACTCGGAATGCACCAGCACCACCACCCTATCCGCCTGTCCCATGCGTTCCAAGTCGCGGATGAAGCCGTGAATGCCGTCGCAGGCGTAGCTTAGGAGCCTTCGGTGCAGGGCGCTTTGCTGCACATGGGTGTCGAAGGCGTTGTTGCGGAAGGCGACGTGGTAGATGCGGGCCGGCAATCCGGCCCCGATGCAGGCCGCCACCTTCGGCAGGTCCATCGGGGCGATGCCGTAATCCACCGGCGAGCGGTAGTCCGACCAGGCCCGGCGAATCCTCGCCGAGGCGCCGAGCGCGCTCTTGGCGACATCGTTGAGGTAGGCGCGCGCCGCATTGCCATCGTCCTGGTCGATGCGGGCCATCAGCGCTTGCTGCGAGTGGAAGGCGCGGCGTTGAAAGCGCTCCGGATCGTCGAAAACCACGGGCGTGTGCCGCCGGCTCTTGACCGCCAGGGATTGCGCGGAGGCGATGTTAATAAGCAGCTCCGCCCCCGCGCCGCTGTCCCCGCCAGCGGCGTCGGCTTCGCCCATGGCGTCCGCCAAGCGGCCCAGCCAGCCGAATTCATCGCCTCCTCCCGGCGCGCCGGTGTGCCAATAGGCCATGGACGTGAAGTGGGAGTAGGACGGCTGCTCGTAGCCGCAGCCGTGGACGATGGCCAGGTCGCCGCTGTGCCAGAGCCGCTCAAAACCCAACATGCCGGGGTTGAGGCCGAACTCGCCGTCCAGCTTGAGCAGTTCATCCGCGTTGATGCCGATGGTCGGGCGCTGCCGGTAGTAGGCGTCATCGCCATAGGGCACCACGGTGTTCAACCCGTCGTTGCCCCCGGAAAGCTCGACCACCACGAGGACTCGATCCCCGTCACCGCGCCGCGGGGCCGCCCACGCGGGGCGGTTGAAGACAGGCGCCGTCGCCAGCGCTGCCGTCGCTGCGATGCCGCTCCCCAACAGGCTTCGGCGGTTGAACATGGAATCCTCCTCTCCTGCGGCCGGACGTCAGCCCAGTTGATACTCCGGACGGCTCAGCAGCGCATGCAGCAGAAGCCGCAACGGCTCCTCCAAGTAAGAGGCCGCAGCGCGAACGTCCCCGGTGCCCAGCTCCCCTTCCAAGTACTCCGCCAGCGCACTTTGCGTGGCCGGGTCCGGAGCCACCGAGAAGAACCGCTCCACCAAGTGGCCGACCACCTCTTGAGGGGTTTCCAGGCCCTCCCTGAGCACCATGCCCGTCAAGTCGAGGCGGGCCGTGTGGCGGGGTATGGGCTTGACCCGCTCAATGGCCATCTGCCAGCCTCGGTAGCTGCCGTAGCGGGTGTTGAAGGCCTCATCGCGGTCGGCAAGCAGATTGGATGCCGCCATCTCGCCCATGCCCCCGGACTCCATGCCGCCGCTCGCCATGGCCGCAGGCCGGGTCGCCCGGCTGATGTCCATGCCGGCGCGCAGGCGCTCATGCACGCCCAGGATCTCCGCGCCGTAGCTCGGGTAGCGGTCCGGGGGAACGAAGGCGATGTCCGGAAAGGCCAGGTCAAGCACGAAGTTGCCCCGCTCGAAGAGCAGGCTTGGGGTGATCCAGCTACGGCCTTCGCTCCAGCCCGCCACCGTGGGCGGATGCATCAGCCGCTGGCCCAAGGACTCGGCGACGGTGTTGAAGTCCGGCGCCCCGGGCACGGCTTCCAGGCCCAACTTGCGATAGGTGGAGATGACGAATTCAACTGGCCCCTTGATGCGGGTGCCGACCACATCGGCTGCGTAGAAGCGGCGCGACAGCAACAGCCGTTCCAGAAAGGCGGCGATGTCGTAGTTGGCCGACTTCAGCCAACCGCCGAGTTGCCGACGGTCGTCGGCGCTGAGCGTCTCGCTCAGGAAGTGCCGGTGGAGCTTGCCGGCGATGAATTCGGCAGCCGCGTCCTGGGCAAGAATGATGTCGATGACGTCCACGCCGTCAAAGCGTCCCTCCTGGCCCAGAAAACGCTTGATGCCGCCGTCATGGGCCTCGGCTTGCAAGTTGAAGTCGAGCCCGCGGTAGTTCCAGCCAGTGAACGCTCGGGCGGCTTCGCGCACGTCAGCCTCGTCGTAGCGGCCGACTCCCATGGTGAACAACTCCATGATTTCCCGGGCGAAGTTCTCGTTCGGCGAGCCCTTGACGTTGACTCCCGCATCCAGGAAGGCCAGCATCGCCGGATCTTGGGCCACGGCAATCAACAGGGTGCGGAAATCACCCAGGCCCAACCGTTGAAAGAGCCGCAGCTGCTGGAGCATCTTGCGGTAGTCGCGCACCTTGTCCTCGTTGGTGGCGAAGTGACCGTGCCAGAACAGCGCCATCCGCTCCTGCAGCGGCCGGGGGCTTGAGAGCATGCGGTTCGCCCACCAGTAGGCGACCCGATCGGTTTCCAGACGGCTGGCGCGCAGCCAGTAGAAAAAGGCGTTGACCACCGGCTGCAAAGGCCGGTTGCCGGAAGGCCTGGCTTGGATGCCGAGCGCTCCGCCCTGCTGGCGGGCCAAGGCGGTGGTGGCCGGGCGGCTAGGCGGAAAGGGATCCAGCCCAGCATCAAAGATGCCTGAGGGCTCGAAGTCCGGCAGCTTCGCCTCCGGCGCCCCCTCGAAATAGACCAAGCGGCGCACGGCGGCTTCGGGGGACAGCGCCGCCAAGACGGCCACTTCCGCAGGAGTGCCCCCAAACCCAGCCCGCTCCAGCAGATGGCGGGCCTCCGCCTCCCCCCAATTCTCAGGCTCGATCGGGCTGAAGTCCCCATGAGCCCAGATGGGAGCGGCGGCAACGCAGATGCCGGCTACGAAGCGGACCAAAGCTGTCCGCAGATCGATCAACTTGAATCGCATATGGCGCCCCTTGCCGACTGATGATAGCGCCATTGGCCGTTTAATGGGGGGTCAACCCCGGCGTGCGGTAGTGGCTCAGTTTGAATTTGTCTAGGCTTGAGCGGCTGGCGCTCTGACGCGCGTCACTGCGAGGGCAAGGGGCCCTCGCTCCGGGACGGGGTGCCCGCTTCAGGTGAGCCCCCCGGAGATAAGGGCGTCCTGCCCTCGACCGAATCAAGACGACGTGATTCAAACTGAGCCACTACCCGGCGTGATGTGTATAATCCGCCTCGCCAGCCGTTGCTGGCCCGTCCGCAACTTCAAACCAAGCAAACTACAAGGAAACCCATGCTGCAACGCCGTTCATTTTTGAAGGGGAGCGCCCTGACGCTCAGCGCCATACCGATGGCCAACCTGTTGGCCAATTCAAGCGCTTGGGCCGCTGGTGAGGTTGAGATCACCGAAGACGATCCCATGGCGATGGCTTTGGGCTACAAGCATTCCGTGGACGACGTGGATACCGCGAAGTTTCCGAAGTGGGCGGCAGACCAGTACTGCGACAACTGCGTGCAATACAAGGCCACCAGCGAGGATTGGGGCACCTGCGCCATCTTCCCTGGCAAGCTGGTTGCCGCCAAGGGCTGGTGCAACGTTTGGGTGGCGATCCCGTCCTAGTGTCCTGTCCCGTCAATCAGCTCAGTCGCCCCAGCTGAAGGGCGTGAAGAACTCCTCACGGGTGAGCCAAGTGTAGTCGGCTTCGCCGACCATTAGGCCAATGAGCACGATAAGCACCAACGGGGGCACCAGGATGGCGTAGATCAGCGCCATCCGCTCCCACATCATGTGCATGAACACGGCAACGATCAGGCCCGCCTTGAGCATCATGAAGATGACGACCAGCGTCCACCGCAGGTAGCCCTGAAAGGCGAGGTAGTCCACCATGTAGGAGGCGGCGCTGAGCACGAAGAGCAACCCCCATATCCAGAAGTAGGTGGAAATTGGATGTTGTTGGCCTTGATCTGACATCAGTTGATTTCCCCGTCGTCCTGAACTACCAAAGGTAGAAGAAAGCGAAAATAAAGACCCAAACGAGGTCCACGAAGTGCCAGTAGAGGCCCATCGTCTCGACGATCTCGTAGCGGTTGCTGCGCCCCGTCATAAAGCCGGGCGTCTCCTTGTCCAAGTCGCCGCGCCGCACCTTTATGGCGGTGATGACGAGGAAGATCACGCCAATGGACACATGGGTGCCGTGAAAGCCGGTGACCATGAAGAAGACGGCGCCGAACTGCGGTGCGCCCATGGGATTGCTCCAGGGCCGCACGCCCTCATCAACAATCAGCTTGGTCCATTCGAAGACCTGCATGCCGACGAAGGTGGCGCCAAGAAACGCCGTCACCACCAGCAGCCAGAAGGTTGGCACCTTGCGCTTTTCGTAGCCAAACTTCACCGCCATGGCCATGGTGCCGCTGCTGGTGATGAGCACGAAGGTCATGATTGCGATCAGCAGCAGCGGCACCGGCGTGCCCAGGAATTCCAAGGCAAACACTTCGCTGGGGTTGGGCCAAGGCGTCGTGGTGGACATGCGCACGGTCATGTAGCCCACTAGGAAGCAGCCGAAAATGAAGGTGTCGCTCAACAGGAAGATCCACATCATGGCCTTGCCCCAGGGCACGTTCTTGAACGCCCGCTGGTCAGAGGACCAATCGTCAACAACGCCCTTGACTCCGGGCGTGAGGGCTACTGATTCAGCCACGTCATTGCTTTCCTTATGTGATGGGATGGGTGTGATGGCATGGGGTTTGCGTGAATGGATGCAAATGCAAAAACCTGGGTTGCGGCCGTCCGCCTAGCGGTTCAGGTGGACAGCATCAGGCCAAACAGGATGAGCCAGACCACGAACAGAAAGTGCCAGTAAACGGCACACAGCTCGACGCCCAGGCGAGCCTTGGCCAGCGCTCCCGACCAGGCATGGCCCGAGGTTCGGGCCAGCACGACCAAGCCGCCGAGCAGATGCAGGACATGCAGCCCGGTCAGCACGTAGAAGAAGGCGTTGGCCGGGTTGCTCGCGATCAGGTAGCCGGAGGCCGCAAGGTCTTGCCACACCAGAAGCTGGCCAGCCATGAAGGCCAAGGCGCAGCCGCCGCCAACCACCAGCCCAACGCGGATGGCTGGCCATTGCTGCCGGGCCGCGCCCCGCCAAGCCCATTGCAGCCCCAGGCTGCCGACAAACAGGATGGCGGTGTTGAGCCACAGCAGGTCCGGCTCCGGCAGAGGACGCCAATCCGACAGTTCCATGCGAATGGAGTAGGCGCTGATGAACAGGGCGAACAGCGAGGTGATGACGGCCAGCAACACCCCGAGGGCCATCTTCTGCGGCGCCACCAGCCCCACCCCCTGCTGGGCACCCGATGGGGCGCTGGCCACCCAAGGCTTGACGTTGATGGTCTGGCGCACCAACCACCAAACCACCGCCCCCATGAGCAGGGCCAGAAATACCAGGGTCGCGGTCATGGCGTCAGCGGTCCGCCTTGCCGTCGCCTTGGGCGCGGGCCTCGCCGGAGACGCGGGCCGCCGCCATTTCCTCGGACGGCACGTTTTGCGGGATGAAGTCCTCCTTGGCTCCGGGCACCCCGTAGTCGTAGGCCCACCGATAGACTGACGGCAGCTCATCCTCATCGAAGTTGCCGTGCCGCGGCGGCGTGTGCGGGGTTTGCCACTCCAAGGTGGTGGCGTTCCAGGGGTTGTGTCCCGCCTTTTCGCCGCTGAACAGGCTCTTGATGATGTTGTAGATGAAGATCAGCTGCGCCAGGGCAACGACGATGGCGGCGATGGAGATCGCCATGTTCAGGTCCTGGGCGGACTCCGACATGAAAGCGGTTTCGCCGTAGGCGTAGTAGCGCCGCGGCACGCCTTCAAAGCCCAGGTAGTGCATCGGGTAGTAAATGGCGTAGCTGCCGAGGAAGGTGATCCAGAAGTGGATTTTGCCCAAGGTCTCGTCGAACATCCTGCCGGTGATCTTCGGATACCAATGGTAGATGGCGCCAAACACCACCAGCACCGGCGAGACCGCCATGACCATGTGGAAGTGGGCCACGACGAAGTAGGTGTCCGACAGCGGCAGATCGACGGTGACGTTGCCCAGGAACAGGCCGGTCAGCCCGCCGTTGATGAAGGTGAAGATGAAGCCAATGGAGAACAGCATGGGCACGGTCAGCTGAATGTTGCCCCGCCACAACGTCAGCACCCAGTTGTAAACCTTGATGGCCGTCGGCACGGCGATGATCAGCGTGGTGGTCGCGAAGAAGAAGCCGAAGTAGGGATTCATGCCGCTGACGTACATGTGGTGCGCCCAGACGATGAAGCTCAGCGCCCCGATGGCGACGATGGCCCAAACCATCATGCGGTAGCCGAAGATGTTCTTGCGGGCATGGGTGGCCAGCACGTCGGAGACAATGCCGAAGGCGGGCAGGGCCACGATGTAAACCTCCGGATGGCCGAAGAACCAGAACAGGTGCTGGAAGAGAATCGGGCTGCCGCCGTCATAGGCGGTCTGCTCACCCATCGACATCATGGCCGGCATGAAGAAGCTGGTGCCGATGAGCCGGTCCAGGATCATCATGATGCAGCTGACGAAGAGGGCCGGGAAGGCCAGCAGCGCCAGCACCGTGGCCATGAAGATGCCCCAGACCGTCAACGGCATGCGCATCAGCGTCATGCCCCTGGTGCGCGCCTGCAGCACCGTCACCGCGTAGTTCAAGCCGCCCATCGTGAAGCCGATGATGAACACGCACAACGAAATGAGCATAAGAATGATGCCTGCGCCCGTGCCTGGGGTGCCGCCGATCACCGCTTGCGGCGGGTACAGCGTCCAACCCGCCCCGGTGGGGCCGCCGGGCACGAAGAAGCTGGCCACCAGAATAAGCACCGCCGCCAGGTAGAACCAAAAGCTGAGCATGTTGGCGTACGGGAACACCATGTCCCGGGCGCCGATTTGCAGCGGGATGAGGTAGTTGCCGAAACCGCCCAGGAAGAGCGCCGTCAGCAGGTAGATGACCATGATCATGCCGTGCATGGTCACGAACTGCAGGTAGTTGGCGGGATCTATCAGGGAAAACGACTCCGGGAAGCCCAGCTGCAGGCGCATGAGAATCGAAAGCACCAGCGCCACCAAGCCAATGCCGATGGCGGTGATGGCGTACTGAATGGCAATGACCTTGGCGTCCTGGCTCCAGATGTACTTGCCGATGAAGGTCTTGGGATGGTAGAGCGGCTCCTCGGCGACCTCGAAAGGCCGTAGGTCCGCATCGGTGACCGCATCGTGGGCGACTTGAGCCATGCTATTCCTCCGCTCCTGCATAGGCCGCGCCAGCTTGGAGCGAGGCGGCGGCAACTTGCGTTTGTCCTAAGGTGTTGACGTAGGCAACGACGTCATTGACGGCGTCGTCATCCTTGAGCACGCGGGCCATTTCCGCCATCTGCCAACCGTACAGGTCGTCCTCGTGGCGCCCGCGGATGTTGGCCTTGAAGTTCTCCAGCTGCCGGGCCAGGTACCAATCGGTCATGCCGGCCATGCGCGGCGCGTTCAGCGACTTGAGCCCTTGGGCTTCATAGCCGTGGCAGGCGCCGCAGGTGACCCAGATGTCCTCGCCGCGCGCCACGTCCCCGGTGATGGTGGCTGCGGCAGGCTGATCCGGCAGGTTGCCGATGTAGGCGATCACGTCCTCCATCGCCTGATCGGTCGCCAGCGTCATGACCATGGGCGCCATCTGCTGGCCAAAGACGTCCTGCGGGTGGGCGCCGCGCACGCCGGTCTTGTAGTAGTTGAGTTGACGGCGCAGGTACCAGTCCTCCTGGCCGGCGATCTTGGGCGCGTTCATGACCTGCATGCCCTCCCCTTGCGCGCCGTGGCAGGCGACGCAGACGGCGTAGCGCGCCTGCCCGGCGACCGGATCGCCCTGCGGCCGCGCCAGGATGTCGGCGTAGGTGGGCTGGGCCGCGTACCAAGCGTCGTAATCCACCGCCTCATCGACCACCACCTTGCCGCGCATGGCGAAGTGGCCAATGCCGCACAGCTCCTCGCAGAGCACCTCGTACTCCCCTGCTTCGGTGGGCTGCAGCCAGAGGTAGGAGACCAGCCCCGGCACCATGTCCATCTTGACGCGGAACTGGGGCACCGTGAAGTTGTGCAGCACGTCCTTGGCGCGCAGGTTGATCTTGACGTTGCGGCCGACCGGCAGATGCACCCCGTTGCTCTCGATCAGCCGGTCATCCTGGCCGTGGGGATCGTCCGGGTCCATGCCGAAGGGGTTGTCGTCGCTGATGAGCTTGGCATCCACGTTGCCGAACTTGCCGTCGTCGCCCGGCAGCCGGTAGCTCCAGTGCCATTGCTGGCCGAGGGCCTCGATTTCGTCGGCATCCTCCGGCACGGTGACGAATTCCGCCCAGACCCACAGGCCCGGCGCCAGCATGGCGGCGACGCCCACCGCGGTGATGCCGGTCAGCCACAACTCCAGCTTGTGGTTCTCCGGCTGGTACTCCGAGCGCCTCTCCTTGTTGTAGCGGAACTTGATGATGCAGTAGGCCATGAAGGCGTTCACGGCAACGAAGACGAAGCCCGTCACCCAGAAAGTGACGTCGATCGTGAAGTCAATCATGCTCCAGTTGGACGCCAGGGGGGTGAGGTACCAAGGACTTAGGATGTGAAAAAGGACCGAGCCAACGATCAGAATGATCAGAGCTACCGCAAGCAACATCTACGCAATTTCCTCAACTATGTCTCTCAACCGCTGGGCAAGGCTGCCAACATGGGCCAGCTTTGCGCGCAGCGACCATCTTTCCGCCTCTCAGAGCCATGGCTTCATTCGTCACCTTGTCCGCAGCGCGGCTCGTCGGTCCGCGCTACCTGTTCACCAAGCGCTCCACCACGCCGCTGATGAGTGCGAAGTCCTCGGTCTGCGCACCCTTCAGGACAAGCTCCACCATGCCTTCGGCGTTGATGATGAACGCTGCCGGCAACGTGGACACGCCGTAGCGGCGGGCCGTGCCGCCGCCAAGGTCCAAGGCGTTAGGATAACCGATGGAAGCCTGTTCAAGGAAGCGAACCGCATCGGGGCGGTGAGTATCCAGATTTAGGCCCACGACTTCAAACCTTTCCTGCGGCCAGTTTCCCCGCAAGGCGTCGAGTGCGGGCATTGACCGCCGGCAGGGCGCGCACCAGCTTGACCAGAACTCCAAGTAGAGCACCTTGCCGCGATAGTCGGCCAGCGCGATGGGGGCGGCCGCGGCGTCCACCGCAGGCAAGGTGAAGCCAAGCGCTGGCTGCCCGGCCTCGACGGCCGACGCAGGCGCCGCCCAAGCGATGAGCGCCAAGGCTCCGAGGGCCAGCGCACTGAGTTTGCGTACCATGAAACCGCAAGCACGTTCCAAAATTGGCGGCGCGACAGTGTAGAGGCAACCCGCCGGGACTTCCACCGCGCACCCGCTTTGCGGGCGCGGTTGGCGTTTCGATGGCGCGAAATTCCGCGCCGCTTGCGCAAGTCGGGTTGCGGAATGTTTCTGAACCCACTTGCTGCGGAATGGCCGGATGGCGTGATCAATCCGCCCCCAGGGGGATGACCAGACAGGTGCGCGGCTGCCCGCCGACCGCACGGGAAATGTGGCCCTGGCCAGTCAGGTCCTCCGCCAGCAGGATTGACCCCGGACCGAACACGCGCTTGGTTCCGTCACCGAGCTCAATTTCAACGCTGCCGACCAAGTTGACGATGAACTGCCGCCGGGGCGCATTGTGAAAATCCAAGTCGTAGTCTCCGGAAACCGTGCGAAACACCACGGAGCGGGCCGGCCAAGGCTCGGACATGCAGCCGCTGCCGCCGAAGTCCTGCAGCTCCAGTTCGATGTCCTCAAAGCGGGACCGGTCATCATCGCCGGTGTGGAGTCTGGTCACTTGCATGTTGGCGCTGCCCGATCATGGAAAACTGTGCGCAAGATAGCCTCAATGCGCGAGAGCTTCACTTCCAGCCGCACAGTGCGGACCTCCACGGCGCGGAGCCGGTCGTCCAATGCGCCTATCTCGGCGCGTATGCCCTCCTCCATCGAACCGATGTCAGTCCGCATCGACTGATGCAGCGTCACCACCACTGCGATGATTGCGACGCCGGTGCCGATGACTGTCCAAATCTCGCGCATGACCGCACTCTACGCCGGGCGGGAACCCTCTGTCAAAGTCGGTCGGCGACGTTCTGATGCCCATCTCAAGCTCGTGATAGGATGCCTGCATATTCAGAGGAGCATCCGAACATGAGCGAGGCCATGCAACTGCCGCTGAACGATCCTTGGTCCATGCCCCTCGAGGAGATCGACCTAAGCGAAGCCTCCCTGTACGCCCGCGACGCGATCCATCCCTACTTCGCGCGGCTGCGCCGCGACGCCCCGGTGCATTACTGCGCCGAGAGCGCCTGCGGTCCCTACTGGTCGGTCACCAGCTTTGCGGACATCAAGCATGTCGATACCCACCATCAGACATTCTCCTCCGAGCTCGGCTTCATCACCATCGCCGAACAGGAGCTTGAAGACGTCCCGCTTGAGAACTTCATCGGCATGGACCCGCCCAAGCACGGCAAGCAGCGCAAGACCGTCGCCCCCTCAGTGGCGCCCGCCAACCTGCGCAACTTCAAGCCCATCATCCGCGAGCGGGTGATCGACATTCTGGAGAACCTGCCCGTGGGCGAGACCTTCAACTGGGTTCAGGAGGTCTCCATCGAACTCACCGCCCGCATGCTGGCGACCTTGTTCGACTTCCCCTACGCCGACCGGCGCAAGCTGATCCACTGGTCCGACCTCGCCACCGCCACGCCGCAACTGATGGGCGAGGCGGGCCTGCCCGGCGAGTACCGGATCCAGGAACTGAACGATTGCGCCAACACCTTCGCCGCGCTCTGGCACGAACGGGCCGGGCGCGAGCCGGGCAACGACCTGATCTCCATGCTCGCCCACGGGGAATCCACCAAGGACATGCTGCAAAGGCCCAAGGAGTTTCTGGGCAACGTGCTGCTGCTGATCGTCGGCGGCAACGACACCACGCGCAACTCAATCAGCGGCGGCCTGCTGGGCCTCAACCGCTATCCCGACGAGTTCCGCAAGCTCCAGGACGATCCGGGCCTCGTGCCCAACGCCACCAGCGAGATGATCCGCTGGCAATCGCCGGTGATCCATATGCGCCGCACCGCCGCCGAGGACACCGAACTGCGCGGCCAGCGCATCAGGGCGGGCGAGAAGGTCATCATGTGGTACCTCTCCGGCAACCGCGACGAGACGGTGTTCGACGGCGCCGAGCGGCTGATCGTGGACCGTCCCAACGCCCGCCAGCACATCGCCTTCGGCTTCGGCATCCACCGCTGCATGGGCAACCGCCTGGCGGAGATGCAGCTGCAAGTGCTCTGGGAGGAGCTTCTTGAGCGCTTTGAACGCATCGAAGTGGTCGGCGAGCCCGCCTACGCCGCCAACAACTTCATCCGCGGCATCCTGGAGCTGCCCGTCCAAGTCACCCCGAGGTAGAGCCGCGCGCAAGTCGCGGAGAAGGGCATGATGGCTCCGCCGTAATTCTTGAGGGTGGCTTGCCACCCGGAACGCCAACTTGTTGGAGGAGAGGTGGCCCACGCACCGCTCTGCATCAGATTATTCTTCCAAGAATAATCTGATGCAGCATAATATTGTGCATGGAATTCCTTAATCGTCAGGACGAACTGCGCCGTTTGGACAACGCCCTTCGTCACCCCGGCGGTCTTTCGGTCATCTGGGGGCGCCGCCGCGTGGGCAAGTCGCGCCTGCTGTTGGAGTGGTCAAGGAACCGCGACGGCCTGTATGCGGTGGCTGACCAATCCGCGGCCCCAATCCAGCGCCGCTACATCGCCGAAGCCGTTAGGGGGCGGTTTCCAGGCTTTGCCGATGTCGAATATCCGGATTGGCGCACGTTTTTCGAGCGGCTCGCCAGCGAATCGCGCGCGGCCAACTGGCCAGGGCCGTTCATCATTGATGAGCTGCCCTATTTGATCGCCGCGGACCCAAGCATCACCGCCGTGCTGCAAAACTGGCTGGACAGCGACCAGCGCCGGCCTTGCCTAGTGGTCAGCGGATCGAGCCAACGCATGATGCACGGCGCGATTCTTGAGGCCGGCGCCCCGCTTTACGGCCGCGCATCCGAAGCCTTTGCTTTGCGGCCATTGCGGCCCGGCTACCTCGCGGATGCCTTCAGCCCATGCAGTCCTCGGGAGCTGGTGTCCGCCTACGCCCTATGGGGCGGAATGCCTCGCTACTGGGAGCTGGCGGAGCCTTTCGGAGCGGACTTTGGCGAGGCCGCCGACGCCTTGGTTCTGGATCCCAGCGGCCCGCTGCACGAGGAGCCCAATCGCCTGCTGCTTGCGGAAACGCCGCCCGTGACCGGCCTGCGCGCCCTGCTTGACGTGATCGGCGGCGGCGCTCATCGACTCAGTGAGATCGCGGGACGCCTGAATCGGCCCGCATCGAGCCTCTCCGGCCCGTTGGCAACGCTGGTCGCCATGGACCTCGTGCGGCGGGAAACGCCCTTCGGCAGCCATCCGCGGTCGGGCAAGCGAAGCCTCTACCGAATGGCTGATCCATTCATGCGGCAGTGGTTCCGGGTCGTCGCACCCCACCGCGCCCTCTTGGCGGTGGCGCCGCGCGAGACGCGCATCGCCCACTGGGCGCGCCACCGGGCGGCTTTGGAGGCGTTGGCATGGGAGGAGCTGTGCCGCCTTTGCGTGCCCTTGTTGCACCGCTGCGACCTGCCATTGGCGAAGTTGGGGCCTTGGCAAGGCGCCCAGCGCCATTGGCAGGGCAACAACCCGGAGTTTGATGTGGTGGCCCGCTCGGTTGACGGGCAGCGGCTGCTTGTGGGCGAAGCCAAGTGGCCCGCGAACCCGTTCACGGCATCTCATGCGCCACCGCATCCCGGCGTCCAAGCGCTGCCCGGCGCAACGAAGGCGGAAATCGTCCATGCCCGCTTCACGCCGCAAGCGGACGTGCCGATCGACCAAGCCACCGGCATCCACATCGTTGACGCCAAAAACGTCATGGCCGCGCTGCGATAGACCTCGCGCCCGTCGGCGCACGAGCTCACAAACCCATCGGAATCTGACCTACGCGACGAGCGCGGAGTTTCGCTGCGCGAAACTCCAACGCGCCCGCGAAGCGGGCGCGCCGGTTCCCTTCCGGATGGGCGCAACGCATAATTTGCCCTTTTGGGGAGGGAGGCGCTCATGCCAGCAACCATCAACCGTCAGTTCCTGCTCGCCGCCCGTCCGCACGGGATGGTCAAGGCGTCCGACTTCGAATATCGGGAGGTCGCCGTGCCGACGCCGGGGCCGGGGGAGGCGCTCGTCAAGACCAATTACATCTCACTGGACCCCTCCATGCGCGGGCAAATGGAGAATCGGGCCGACTACGTGGCGCCCTTGGCGCTCGGCAGCGTCATGCGGGCGCGCGGCGTCGGCACGGTGGTGGCCTCCAACCATGCCCAGTATCCCGAGGGCACCCAGGTGACGGGCACCTTCGGCATGCAGGACTACGCCCTTTCGGACGGCAGGAAGCTGCCCATGCGGACCTTCGAGGCCAGCATCGATCCGAAGGTGGCCTTGGGCGCACTCGGCGGCACCGGCATGACGGCCTATTTCGGGCTGCTCGATGTCGGCCGGCCCAAGGCCGGCGACGTGGTGATGATCAGCGGCGCCGCCGGCGCCACCGGCAGCGTCGCCGGGCAGATTGCCAAGATCAAGGGCTGCACGGTGTTCGGCATGGCGGGCAGCGACGGGAAGTGCGCCTGGCTCACCGATGAGCTCGGCTTTGACGGCGCGCTCAACTACAAGACCACCGACGTGGCGGCGGAGGTGGACCGGCTGTGCCCGAACGGCATCAACGTCTTCTTTGACAACGTGGGCGGCGAAATCCTCGACATCTGCCTGAACCGCATCGCCATGAACGCCCGCATCGTGATCTGCGGCGGCATCTCCCGCTACAACCTCACCGAACAGCCGCCCGGACCCAGGAACTACTTCAACCTGGTCTTCCGCCGCGCCCGCATGGAAGGCTTCATCGTCATCGACTACGAGCACCGCTACCCGGAGGCCGAGGCGGAGATGCGCCGCTGGATCGACGCCGGACAGCTCCAGCAGCAAGCCACCGTCATCGACGGCTTCAAGGAACTGCCCAACGCGCTGATCCAGCTCTTCAAGGGCGCCAACACCGGCAAGATGATGGTGCGGACCAGCTGAGACGGGACTGCGAGCGTTCGTGATTGGATGAGCTGCCGGTGCTGACCAAGCTGATCGCGCGCAACTTCAAGCTCTTTGATGAGATTGAAGTCGAACTCGGCCAACAAGTGATTTTCGTCGGCCCCAACAACGCCGGCAAGACCACCGCCCTGCAGGCGCTAGCGCTGTGGGACGTTGGCCTGAAGCGATGGCTGGAGAGGAGTCGCAGCGGGGATGGCCGGACGCAAAGGGCTTGGGCAACCATAAACCGGCGCGACCTGATCGCCCTGCCCGTTCCCGCCACCAACTTGCTGTGGCGCGATCTACGCACCCGAACCCGCACGCAAGGTGGGATGGCGACGCAGAACACCCTGATCGAAATCATCGTTCAGGGCACGAACTGGTCTTGCGGCTTGGAGTTCGGCTATGTCAATGCGGAATCCCTGAACTGCCGCCCGCTACGCAGGGAAGATGGCGAACCGATGAAGGTGCCAGCCGAGGCGAACGCCGTCCGCATCGCCTATCTGCCGCCGATGTCCGGGCTGGCAGCCAATGAAACCCGCTTGGACCCCGGTGCGATCAACGTTCGTTTGGGCGAAGGACGAACCGCTGAGGTGCTGCGCAACCTATGCCTTCAGATACTCAACGGAGAGGATGGCAAGGCGCACTGGCAAAAGCTCTGCGACCGTGTTGAGACGCTCTTCGGCAGCCGCCTCAACCCGCCGCAGTACATCCCGGAAAGGGGCGAGATCACCATGACCTACCGCAGCCCTGAAGCGGCGCGCAGCCGTTTGCCCAGGAGCGGACGCGGCAGGCGAAAAGCGCATCTTGACCTCTCGGCGAGCGGTCGTGGCCAACAGCAGGTGATGCTGCTGCTGGCGCACCTGATCGCCAATCCCGGCTCGGTTCTGCTGATCGATGAACCGGACGCCCACTTGGAGTTCATTCGTCAACGGCAAATCTACCAACTCCTAAGCGACGCATCGGAGGAGACCGGAAGCCAGATAATAGCGGCGAGCCACTCGGAGGTTCTGCTCAACGAGGCTGCTGATCGGGACGTGCTCATTGCCTTCGTCGGCAAGCCCCACCGCATCGACAATCGCGGCAGCCAAGTGCTCAAGGCCCTAAAGGAGATCGGCTTTGAACACTACCTGCAAGCCGAAAAATGCGGCTGGGTGCTGTATCTGGAAGGCGCGACCGACCTTGCGGTTCTGCAGGCCCTCGCCAAACGCTTGAACCATCCGGCAGCCCAAGCGTTGGAGGCGCCCTACGTCCACTACGTTGCCAACCAGCCCAACAAGGCCCGCCAACACTTCTACGGCCTGCGGGAGGCGAAGGCGGACTTGGTGGGCGTGGCACTCTACGACCGCCTCGACTCCGAACCCGCGAGTGACGGTCCCCAGTTCACGCAAATGATGTGGCGACGACGGGAATTGGAGAACTATCTGTGCCGCCCGGAGGTTCTGCTGGATTTCGCCAAAGATGCCGGACGCAGGGAGCTTGGCGGCTTGTTCGCAGTTGCCTGGCAGGACTACATGCAAGAGAGCATCGGCGAAATCGAGGCGGCCTTGCAAACCTTGCGCGGAACCTCGCCTTGGAGTGGCGACATTAAGGCTACGGATGAGTTCTTGGACCCGCTGTTCATGCGGTTCTATGAGAAGTGCAACGCCGGTGAACTGCTCCGCAAGACCCACTACCATCGGCTAGCCCGATTCATGCCCCCGGAGCGCATCGACCCGGAGGTTGCCGAGAAGTTGGACGCCATCGCCGCAGCAGCGAACCAAGCCAAAAAGGCAGAGGAGCCATGACATGTGACGAAGGGGCCATGCGTGCCGGAAGGGACGGCCGATGGCGTTGGCGGACGCTGGCCGTCACCAGTGTTCGGGGCCGGCAAGCCAAGTACTTCGAGACGGCATGCGAACCATTCGGCTTGGAACGCTTGCCATTCGGAGGACGCGCCACGCAGCCCGCACGCCGCCCCGAAGTCCGCTCCAGGCATTGAGCCGCTCCGTTGGACGGCTACGGCGCCTGAAACAGCGCCTCGCAGCCGGTTCCCGACAGCAGCTCATCGACGAATGCGCGATCCTCGCCGTCGAGCCGCGCCCGCTCGCCGCGCAGCCATTGCAGGCACTTGGCCTGGTAGGGGAAGGGCTTTTGGGTCCACGGGCGCCCGTCGATCTCGGTGCGCGCCTCCGCCAGGCCCTGATTGACCGCAGCGGCGTTGGCCAACAAGGCGGGCGCGTACACCCGACCCACTTCCTCAAGCAGCCCGCGCAGCGTTTCCGGCAGGGCGTCGCGTTCGAACCAGTGGTCCGCAGCGGGTTCAAGGCCGGACAGATCCTCCATCACGCCCGCCCAGGCAAAGACATGGGGCGCGCTTTCAAGGGCGATTTGCATCGGCGTGGGGTCAAAGCCGGTCAACTGGGTGAGCTGGCCGAAGATGGCGAAGTCGGCCGCGCCGGGACGCTGGCCAAGCACGAAGGGGCCGTTGCGGACGTGGGCGTCAAAGAGGCCTAGGAAGCGTCGGTAGCTCGCCTCGATGATCGGAGCGGTGGTTGCATTGCTGCCCACCACATGCAGGCGGCTGATCTGCCGGTCGCGGATGAAGGCCGACATCGGCGCGATTTCGGCATCGCTGGCGGTCAAGTTGCGCCAACGGGGCAGGATCTCGCCGCCCCGCTCAATGTCCGCCGGATAGTGCCAGCGATAGTGGAACATCGCCTTGGTCAACCATTCATCGCCATAGTCCTCCAGCAGGAAGTCGATGAACGCCAAGGCCGGGTCGGGCGCAATGGCGGAGCGGCCCAGCACCTCCTGCTCCAGGCGCCGGATGATGGGCGAGGAGTCCACCACCGCTTCGAGGTCGCCATCGGCGGCCGGGAAGTAAAAGGTGGGCATCAGGCCCACCTTCGGCTGCGGCAGGCCGGCATCGGGCTCGCTCCCGCCCACCGCGCTTTGCAGAAAGCGATAGGGAATGCGCCGGTAGCGCAGCAGGGCCAGCATCTTGCGGGTGTAGGGCGAGCCGGGCGCACCCTTCAAGGCGATTGGGGCATCAAGCATGGGGGCACTCAAGACAGCAAACGACAAGAGGCCAGTATAGCCGCTCCAAGCCAGCGCGACGGCTGATCGCAGGGCCGGAGCCCCCTCCCATCAAAATAGCAAGCTCTTGGCCGTCCTTGCGAATTGGCGGGCTCAAAGCGCCAACTTCCCACGGGAATTGCGGAACATGCCTATAAACACGCTTCAGCCGACCCTGAGTGGGTGTGCAAACCCGCTGCGTTGTCCCTGCGGATTTCCAATCGAGGTCGGGACGCCCTCGCTCCGGGGCTCGTCGCCTGAGCCCTGCCGATTCCAGGAGCGAGAAGGACCGGCGGCGCAATGCGGGCGGCAAGCACCCAAGGAGGCCCCTTCCTGGACCACACGCACAATGACGTAATCAAACCATTGACAAGACGGAAACTCGCTCGCTCCGGGAATCCGCTTGGTTCGGGCAACGACCCACGGACAAGGGCGTCCCGCCCTCGAAATGAACCGGGGACGCCGCCAAACTTCGTCGGCTGAAGATCTTTTATAGGCATGTTGCGGAAATGGACTACAGACGACTTCAAGGATTTGGGGTTGGATGGTGTTTTCCCCAACCTGCTTTAGGAGACATATACTCATGCAGCATGCAGTCGAAGAAGTCGGAGCGATGACCGAGAGCCTTCAGGCATCGGGATTTGAGCGGCGCCAAGCGGATGCAACCGTGCGAGCGATAGCGAGTTCCATCGAAAAGTTCGCGGTGACGCCTGAAGTGCTGCGCAAGGCATTTGACGGGCACCGGTCGGACATGAACGCGCGATTTGAAGATCAACGCGCGGACGCCAACGCCCGCTTCGAGGATCAAATGTCGAATGCCAATGCCCGATTCACTGACATAAGGTCGGACATGAACCATCAGTTTGAAGCCCTGCGGGCGGAGCTGCGGGCGGAAACTGCCCGGCTGTTCAAGCTGACCCTGTCCATCGCGATGGGCATGGCGGGTGTGGCCGGTGCCATGATCTTTGACAGGCCTGCCTAACCCACCCCCTCGCCCCACTTCCGCGGCTGATAGTGGTAAATTGGCCGTTTCACCGCAGCCAATCGAAACGGAGGCCCCATGACCCTGCGCATCAACGCCCAAGCACCCAACTTCACCGCCGAGACCACCCAGGGCCGCATCGACTTCCACGACTGGATCGGCGACGGCTGGGCGGTGCTGTTCTCCCACCCCAAGGACTTCACCCCGGTCTGCACCACCGAACTCGGCTACATGGCCGGCCTCGAGCCGGAGTTCGCCAAGCGCAACTGCAAGATCATCGGCCTCTCCGTGGATCCGGTGGGCAACCACGCTGCCTGGTCCAAGGACATTGAGGAGACCCAAGGCCACGCCGTCAACTATCCGCTGATCGGCGACCCGGAGCTGGCGGTGGCCAAGCTCTATGACATGCTGCCCGCCGAAGCCGGCGACGCCGCCGAGGGGCGCACGGCGGCCGACAACGCCACGGTGCGCTCGGTGTTCGTGATTGGCCCGGACAAGGGCATCAAGGCGATGCTGACCTACCCGATGAGCACCGGGCGCAACTTCGATGAGGTGCTGCGGCTGCTCGACTCCTGCCAACTCACCGCCAAGCACAAGGTGGCGACGCCGGTGAACTGGCGGCAGGGCGAGGACGTCATCATCGTTCCAGCGGTGTCCGACGAGGAGGCCAAGGCGAAGTTCCCGAACGGCTGGAAGGCGCCCAAGCCGTACCTGCGCATCGTTCCCCAGCCGGAATAAGGCCGTTCCGGTGGCGCTCCGGCTGACGGCTGGCGCGGCGAGCCGCGCCAGCCCGCCATTCACCGCAACCCACGGGGGATTCCCGCCATGATGACCGGCGATGAGTACCGCGCTTCCCTGGACGACGGTCGCGCCACCTTCTTTGAAGGCGAGCAGGTCTTCGACTTGCCGGGCCATCCCATCCTCGGCGTCACCGTGGACTCCGCCGCCGCCGGCTACGACCGCTTCCACGACCCGGCCCCCGGCGCCGTGGGCGCCTTCATGGCGGTGCCGGGTTCGGCCAAGGAACTGCGCGAGCAAGTGGAACTGCACGAGTCCGTGGACCTGCTCACCCATGTCACCTACGCCTCCATCATGACGCTGCTGACCGCCGCCGACCGCATCGAGGCCAAGCTGCCCGCCCAGGCGGCGCGCATTCGCGCGTGGGTGGCGAACGCCCAGCAGCGCGACGTGCGCATCACCCAGTGCATCACCGACGCCAAGGGCGACCGCAGCCGCAGGCCCGGCAACCAGGACGACCCGGACGCCTACGTGCGGGTCATTGAGCGGCGCGCGGACGGCATCGTCATTCGGGGCGCCAAGCTGCACATCTCGGCCGCCTCCATGGGCCACGAGTTGATGACCATCCCCACCAAGGGCATGAAGCCGGGGGAGGACCAGTACTCGGTGGCCTGCATGGTGCCCGTGGGCGCGCCGGGGGTGAAGATCATCAACACCACCTACGCCCCGCGGCATGCGGACACCCGGGACTTTCCGATGTCCGGCAGCCACCACACGCCGGAGGGCTTCGTCATCTTCGACGACGTGTTCGTGCCCGACGAACGGGTCTTCCTGGCGGGCGAGCACCCGGAGTTCGCTGCCGTCTTCGCCCATTCCCTCGGGCTTTGGGAACGCCTCGGCGGCTTGGCCGCGTTCGTCACCGGCTACGACCGGCTGGTGGGCTTCGCCCAGCTGATCGCCGAAGCCAACGGCCTGGAGCGGGTGGGCCACATCAAGGAGAAGATCAGCGACATGATGATCAACGCCACCTTGGTTCGGGCCAGCCTCGAAGCCGCCATTGAGAACTGCAGCACCACCTCCGACGGCGCCGCCTTTCCCAGCGAGCTCTACACCAATGTCGGCAAGTACCACGGCGCCGCCAACTACGCGCTCATGGTGCGCCACCTGCACGACATCGCCGGCGGCAGCATCCTCACCGCGCCGGGCATGGCGGACCTGGACAACGAGCAGACCGGCCATCTGGTGCGCAAGTACATGGGCACCATGCAGTCGGTGGACGGCATCTACCGCTCGAAACTGTTCCACGCCATTCGCGACTACACCGCCGACGCCTTGGGCGGCTGGTACGCGGTGACCAACCTGCAGGCCGGCGGCGGCCTCTACGCCCAGCGGATCGTCTCCCGCCTGCACTACGACCTGGAGCACGCCAAGAAGCTGGCCCTGGAAGCGGCGCGCATGGGGGAATGGGCCAACGGCGCTGAGCGGGCATAGCCTGCTGGCTGCCGTGTTTTCCTGAACGGACTCTTCCCGAACGAGCATCCCTTGAACGAACCGGAGCGCGCGAAATGACCGAGGGGCCGCGAATCGATCTGTTCAGCGACACCCAAACCCGGCCGTCCCGGCCCATGCGGGAGGCGATGGCCAGCGCCGAGGTGGGCGACGAGCAGCTCGGCGAAGACCCCAGTGTGCGAACGCTCTGCGCCATGGTGGCGGACCTGCTCGGCAAGGAGGACGCACTGTTCCTGCCTTCTGGAACCATGTGCAACGAGGTGGCCTACCGCGCCCACACCCAGCCCGGCGACGAGATCATCCTGCACGAGACGAGCCACGCGGTGCATTACGAAGTGGGCGGCCCGGCCGCTTTGTCGGGCGTGGCGCTGCGCACCCTGCCCGGGGAGCGCGGCATCTTCACGGCGGCCCAGGTGCGTTCAGCGGTGCGCGACGGCGCGCCCCATGCCCAGCGCTCGCGCCTGGTCTCCGTGGAGAACACCACCAACATCGGCGGCGGTGCGGTGTGGCCCATCGACATGCTCGATGCGGTGGCGGACGCGGCCCGCGAACGGGGGTTGGCAACGCACATGGACGGCGCCCGCCTGATGAACGCCGTGGTGGCGTCGGGCCAGCCTGCGGCGGCCTTTGCGCGCGGCTACGACTCGGCCTGGATCGATTTGAGCAAGGGCCTCGGCGCCCCCGTGGGCGGGGTGCTGGCGGGCAGCAGGGACTTCATCGCCGAAGCCCTGCGCTTCAAGCACCAATTCGGCGGTGCCATGCGCCAAGCGGGGATCATCGCCGCAGCCGGCATCTACGCCCTGCGGCACAACGTCAGCCGCTTGGCCGAGGACCACGCCAACGCCCAACGCTTCGCCCGCCTGATCGCCCCGATCGATGGCATCGAACTGGCGACGGATGCCATCGAGACCAACATGATCTACTTCGATGTGTCCGGCACCGGGCTGACCGCACCCCAAGCTGCCGAACGCCTCCTCAAACGCGGCGTGCGCATCGGCGCCGTCAGCGAACGCCGCATGCGCGCGGTCACCCACTTGGACGTGGATGCGGCCGGGGTGGAGGAAGCAGCCCAAGCCCTCGCCGCCGTGGCCCAAGCGGCTGCCCGCAGCTGAGGATTGCGTACGGTTGGCGTCTCAATCTCGCCCGCCACCGGCAACCTCCATCTGGACCCGCACCACTCTTGGCGTTGCGGGCGGCAACGAGGAGTAAGCCGACCACACATCGCCGGTCTGCGGGTCTATGGCCAAGTGCCGGGTGTATGCGGGCTCGGTCGGCAGGGGTATCCGATCAATGCGCCCGGAGCTGGGGTCGTAGCGGAAAAGGCTTGAATCGAGCGAGCCGGTGGTCCAGACGATCCCTGATCGCTGATCGACCTCGATGTCGTATGCGCCGATCGTGGGCATGCCAAGATAGACGCGATCAAAGCCCTCGGTTTCCGGCGAGAATCGCGTGATGTGCCCGGTGTTGAACTCCGGAATCCAGAGGCTTCCATCGGGTGCCAGCCCTGGACGGCGTGGCCCGGAGTTCTCTGCCGGCATTGCAAGGAGCCTGGCCTCCCCGGTTCGGGTGTCATGGACGACCAGCGTGTTGGCGGCGAGCTGCGTGCTGTACAGGCGGTCATTCCCATCCACTTGCAAACCGTACGGCAACGGGATGCCCTCCGAGGCCGGCCGACCGCTGCGCGGCACCCCGATGATGGTCACGTCGCCGGTTCGCGCATCAACTTTTGCGATTCGCTCCTCGGCAGCGAAGTAGTCATTCACCCAAACATTGCCGCTCGTGTCGAGATCAAGGCTGTGCGCATACATCCGGACATCAAAGGTTTCGTATTCGCCCGTTTCGATGTTCAGCCGTATCACCGATCTCGTTTCGCCGTTCACCACCCAAAGGCGGCCATCCTCCGCGAACTCCAATGCCCTCGCTTGGGCGTTGATCCGGGGGTCATCGTCGATGTCGATCTTGCGGTAGTCTCCGCTGGCCGGGTCCAACCCCCAGACCTGATCGTAGAAGAACGCCGTGATCCAGACCCGGCCATCCGGCCCAAGCACCAGGTCGTGGGGCAGCGAATCCCCCTGCGGCAGCTCATACTCGGTTATCAGGAGCCGCTCCAGAAGATCATCGGCGGGCGGCTGCGGCAAGGCAATGGCCGCGGCGGCCGCCGGCGTGAGGTGCTCCGCAAGCCAGGCGGCGTATTGCGCATCGTCAAAATCCGGCGGGATCACGCTGTAAACATCCACTGCGCGCATCATCGCCATGGCGGCCAGCCACAAGGCCTCATCCCGGAACTCTCCGGCGCTGGTTACCGTGGGGTGCGCAATGCCATGGCAGGATCCGCAGTTGAGCGTGAACTCCCGGCGCATCGGGCCGTCGGGAAGCAGCGACAGCCAATGGCTGCTCGGCAGAAGGGCGGCGCGGTCAATCGCCGGCTCCATGACGATGCTGGCGCCATCGGCATGGGAATCAAGCCGCTGCGGCTGCATGCCATCGGCCCGGACTTCCAGTTGTCGAGCAGTCAATTCAGGCAGCGCGAAGGCACCGTCCGCATTGGAGAAAACGGTGACTCGCCGGCCTTCCGTAATCGCGGTCACGCGGGCGCCCTTCATGGGTTCGCCGTCGGCACGCTCGACCCTGCCGGTTAGCGCGACGACGCCGCCGACCATCGAAGTCGATAAGGGATCATCCGCAACCGAAGGGGCTTCATCCGTCGGTTGGCAAGCGGCAACGAGGAGCAACGAAATCAGGAAGGCAGGGTACCGAATCTTCATCCATAAAGCCTTGATTCGCATGTTAGCTGCGCGACCTCAGAAACCTATCGGAACCTGACCTACAAAACACGCGCGGAGTTTCGCGCAAGGGAAACTCCAACCGCCTCTCGCCCTCCGGGCGAGAGGCGCAGGCTGGTTCAATTGCAACGAAGCGGCTATGGTATCAGGCTACAATAAGCCCAAACAAGCGATTGTTAGCTCGACTGGCCAACCGCCGGAGCATTCGCGCCCCACGACCAGCCGCTGCAAGGAGACAAATTCGATGAGCCTGACGAATGTCCTGGAATCCCAGCCCCGCACGAACTTCGGCGAGATCCAAAACGTGAACAGCGGCCTGATCGACTGGCGGGAGGTCGATGGCCAGCCGGGGAACTACATCAAGGTGCTGACCTTGGATGAAAGGCGCCACCGGGTCGATTTCCTATTCAAGCAGGAACCCAACTGCGAATTCGCCAGGCACCGGCATTTATGCACCGCCGTGGCGTTCACTCTCGAAGGCCTTTGGGGATATCGGGAAGGTGCTGAGATGCACTTTCCAGGCACCTTCTCATACGAGCCGCCCGGCAGTGCGCACACGCCCTTCTCCAGCGACCGGGGCATGACCGTGTACGCCAGCTTTCAAGGCGAATCCCCAGCCATGCTCGCGCTCCTGGACGAGGACGACAACGTGACGGGCACGCTCACGCTTGACTTCTTCAAGCAACACCAAAGCGGCTGAGTCACTGCCAACCGCTCGACCGGACAGGCGACTTGTGAAGCATGGTAGCTAGGACCGCCAAGCGGGGGGAAACCGGTGGCCGCAGGGATGCGCTGATTGCGGCCGCTGCCCGGCGTCTGGCGGCGCGCGGGTACGAAGGCACCCCCATTCGCGACATCGCCAAGGACGTTGGCATGCTGCCGGGTTCAATCTACTACCACTTCAAGTCCAAGGAGGAACTGGTGATTGCGGTTCACGCCAAGGGCGTGTCGCTGGTGATGGAGGCTGTGCAACGCGCCGTGCAAAGCGCGGGGGAAGACCCTTGGGCCCGCCTCACGGCGGCGGCCGAAGCGCATCTTGAAGTGCTGTTGGGCGACAACGACTTCAGCCGGGTGGTAACGCCGCAGTTTACGGAAAACTTCGGAGAGCCGCTGCGCACCAAGCTGATCGCCCAACGGGATGAATACGAACACTACTTTGTCGGGCTGATGGAGAGGCTCCCCCTCCCTGCCGGCGCCAACCGGCAGCTGTTTCGCCTGTCCCTGCTCGGCAGCCTGAACTGGACCCTGACCTGGTACCACCCCGGACGCAAGAAGCCGGCGACCCTGGCCCGGCAAATGATCGACCTGTACCGCAAGCCGCTGGACATCACGCAAAAGCTCAAGCGCGAACCTGGCAATTCCTGAATCAGGGAAAGCCTGCTTGAGCCAACCGCTTGCCAGTGGGCCAGGCTTGGTCAGCCACCAAGATCGACCGTCAGCGCCAAGCCCCACTCGCGCGGGCGGTTGTAGTAGGCCTCCACATAGCCCAACCCGAGCACGCTGACCCCATTGGTGACGTACAACTCATCGGTGATGTTGGTCACGAAAGCCGCAACGCGCCAGTTGCCCCCTGACGGCGACCAAGTGGCGCGAGCGTTCCAGAGCGTGTAGGCGGCGGCCTTGAGCTCCGGGGTGTTTACGGCATCACGATGCTGCGCGGACTTATGCACCACATCGGCACGGACGGCCAGCCTCCCCGCCTCGCCAAGATCGAACTCGTACTGTGCGGAGCCGTTGAAGTTCAGGTCCGGCGCATTGATGAAGGCGTTGCTTTCGAGAATGCCCGCGCCAGCGGCGGAGTCCCCAACCTCATCGTACTTGGTGTCCAAGGCGCCGATGCCGACGGTGAGCTCCAGCCGTTCCGTGGGCACTGCCACAATCTCCAGTTCAGCGCCAATGATGCGCCCCTCGCCCGCGTTCTCGATGACCGTCTCGACGTTTCCGCCGCCCAAGTCAAGCACCGCAAGCAGCTGGATGTCCTGGTAGTCGTTGTGGAAGGCGGCGCCATTGAGCGTCACGCGACCATCGGCCAAGGTCGATTTGAAGCCGACCTCGAAGGCGTTCACGAACTCGGGGTCGTAGGCTTTGGGGGCTATGCCCGACAAGGCGCGCGAGTTGTAGCCGCCAGCCTTGTAGCCGCGGCCCGCGTTGGCATACCAGAGCAACTCATCCGTCTGCTGGAACTCCAGACCGAGCTTGGGCAGGAACTCGGTCCAATTGCTGGTCAGCTTTTCGGGCGGCAACGGAATCTGGCCCGATTCAGGGCGGCTGAGCCCGTAGATGTACTTCTTGTCGTCGTGGGTGACGCGGGCACCCGCGGTGAGACCGATGCGGTCCGTCAGGCGGTACGTGCCCTCACCAAATGCCGCGACTGAGAAGGCATCGTAATCCGTTTCGATAAACGCGGTCAGGTCTGCGCCAACCGCATCGAACAAACCCGAAAGGAGTGGCGCGAGTAGCTCGCTGTCACCGGTCTCGACAAGGCCGTACAGCCCGACCACCCAGTCGAGCCTATCGCTCAAGGCCGTACCCGATAGTTGGAATTCCTGGCTGAACTGCGTGAACTGCTCGGGGTTGTCAACGCGCACGATGTCAAAGGGCGTGTGCTCCGAATCGCGGCGCACGTCGATGTCGTAATCGCGCATCGCCGATATTGACCGCAGGAGATTGCCGCCAGCGAGCGACCACTCAACCGTCGCTGAAAGGCCGAAGACATCCGCCCAATCGCGGGTCTCGGCGGCGCCCCCGGAGTCATGGACGCAGTCGCCGCAGGCATCAAGCGTGCGCACGTAGGCGGCGCCATAGACATCCTCGGGCGGCTGAAGATTGAACGCCTCCGCCGTGGCCGGCGCAAGCAGCCCGTTGATCAGAAAGTCGGTGGTGGGATCCAGCGCATCAAAGCGAACCATGGAGCCAGCAGGACCGTTTTGCTTTTGGTGCATGTAGTCGGCAACCACCAAGATGTCCAGTGAGTCGCTGGGCTCAACCCGAAGCGATGCACGGGCATTGACTTCCTCCTCATCACCGAGATCCTGGCCGATGAGATTGTTGCCGAGACCGTCCCGGTTGAAGGTTGCGGCCGCAACCTTCAGGGCCACGGTTTCCGAAATGCCAAGGTCGTAGTTCACATAGGCATCAAGCCGATCAAAACCACCGATGGTGGCGCCGAACTGGCCGCTGTTCGTCCCCTCCGGCTTGCGGGTGACGACCTTGACGGCCCCGCCAATGGTGTTCCGTCCGTACAGCGTGCCTTGCGGCCCCCGGAGAACCTCGATTCGTTCAACATCCATGAAGCCGAAATCGCCGGCAACGCTGCGCGAGATGTAAACATCGTCGAAGTAAAGCCCCACGCCCGGCTCGTTCGGGAAGGAGTAGTCGTCCTGACCGACGCCGCGAATGAATAGCTGCGCGGCACTGCCGCCGCCGTTGGGAATGCCGCCATTGATGTCCAGATTGGCAGCGAAGTTGCCGATCTCGTTGAAGCTCGCAACCGAGCGGGCTTCGATTGCCGCGGCACTGAACGCGACCATGGATACCGGGGTCGTCTGGACGGTCTCCTCACGCCGCCGAGCCGTCACGACAATCTCCTCAATTCCGCTGGCGCCAGGCGGCTGCGCGAAGGCAGGTTGACGCACATCGGTCGCGATGAACACAAGCGCAATCGACAGCCCCCGAACCCAGCTGGACCAAAGTTGCACGATATCCCCTCCTCCTGATGTTCCCGACAAAACCACCGAATGAACAACTCGCGCCGAGCATAGCACCGCGGCGGCGACCTAACAAGCAATTGTTTGGTGGATTTCAGAGTACCATAGGCATCGAAAGTCGAGAACGAGGGCCTTCTGATGAACGTTCACATCCTGATGCGGCGCGCCGCCGCCCACTTTTCCGATCTTGAAGCGGTGGTCCACGGACAGCGGCGCCTGACCTTCGCGGAATCCTGGCGGCGCTCGCTGCGACTGGCCAACGCCATGCTGGCCGCAGGCTTGAGGCCCGGGGATCGGATCGGGGTGCTTGAGGACAATTCCGTGGAAGCCGCAGACCTGTTTGGCGGCGCCGCGGCGGCCAACTTGGTGCGGGTGCCGCTCTACCCCCGCAACGGGCGCGAGGCGCATCTGCACATGCTCGGCCACACCGGCTGTCGGCTGCTGATCGTCAGCGAGAACCACGCTCACGAGGTCGCCGGCATCGCCGACGAACTGCCGGACCTGGAATGGGTATGGATACGCGATGCCGGCTATGAGGATTGGCTGGCAAGCCACCCGGAGACCGACCCAAGCCTGCCCATCGACGACAACGACAACTTCATCATCCGCCACACCGGCGGCACCACCGGCAAGTCCAAGGGCGTGGCCTACACCCACAAAGCCTGGCTCGCTGCCGGACGCGACTGGTTCTACGCCTTCCCGCCCGTCGAACCCGGTGATGCGTGCATGCACCTTGGACCCATCTCGCACGGCTCCGGCTACCAGTACCTGCCCGTCTGGCTGGCTGGCGGCTGCAACGTCATGCTCGACCATTTCGATACCCGCGAGACCTTGGACGTCATGGAGCGCGAAGGCATCGCCTACGCCTTCATGGTGCCGACCATGGTCAACGCCATCCTGCAGGATGACGGCGCCCGAGGCAGGGACTTCTCCAAACTGAAGTGCCTGCTGGTCGCCGCCGCGCCCATTCAGGACGCCACCGCCCTGGCCGCCCGCGCGCTGTTCGGCGAGGTGCTGTGGCAAGGCTATGGCCAAACCGAAGTGCTGCCGGTCTCCATGATGGGGCCGCGCCAGTGGTTCACGGACGTGGAAGGCTCGCAGCCGCTGCGCTCCTGCGGCCTGCCGCTGCCGTTCGCGGAAGTGGAAATTTGGGATGAGGACGGCCAATGCGTCGCGCCGGGAGCGGTTGGCGAAATCGTGGCGCGGGCCGACGGCATGATGTCCGGCTTCTGGAACAACGAGGCCGCCACCAAGGAGCGGCTGATCAACGGCTGGGTGAAAACCGGCGATCTGGGCCGCATTGATGCGAACGGCTACCTGTACGTCGTCGATCGCGCCGACGACATGATCATCTCCGGCGGATTCAACATCTGGCCGGCGGAGATCGAAAACGCGATCGCCAATCACCCGTCAGTGATCGAAGTGGCGGTGTTCGGCGTGCCGCACCCGAAATGGGGGGAGACGCCCCACGCCGTCTGCGTGGTGGGGGACTTGGATGAGCTGAGCGCCGAGGACGTGATCGAGCTGGCCTCGCGCGAACTCGGCTCCTACAAAAAGCCGGGCGGAGTCACCATTACAACCGAACCGCTGCCGAAAAGCCCCGTCGGCAAAATCAAGCGCAAGGACCTGCGCGAACCCTATTGGGCGGCTCAGGAACGGCGGGTCTCCGGCAGCTAGTCCCGGGCACGAAAGCTGTCGCCAGCCGGGGCTTTCAGCGTCGATCCACCTGGCCCTTAAGCGTTCGGTAGCGCTCGAGCCGGTGCGGGTCGAGTTGGCCGGCGGCGATGGCCGCCCGCACGGCGCAATCGGGCTCGGTGCCGTGGCGGCAGTTGGCGAAGCGGCACCGTTTGGCCAAGGCCTCCACGGCCGCTAGCACTTCGGCAACATCGCCTTCCTCGGCGGCGGGAATCCTCAGCTCCCGCAAACCGGGCGTATCGAGCAGCAAGCCGCCATCAGGCAACGGATGCAGGGAGCGCCGAGTGGTGGTGTGGCGGCCTTCGCCGTCCCCTTGGCGGATGCCTCCCGTGGCTTGAACCGGGGCGCCGCTCAGGGTGTTGACCAAGGTGGACTTGCCGACGCCGCTAGGGCCGGCGAGCGCGATGGTTGCACCCGGCCGTCCCCGCGGGGCCAATGCCCTGACTGATTCGGCATTGCGCGCATCCACGCATTCAATGCTCAAGTCCGGCCGCAGATCGTGGGCCTTTTGGATTTGCTCCTCCGGCGCTGCGGCCAAGTCCCGCTTGGTCAGCACCAGCACAGCCAGGATGCGGGCCTGCTCCGCGAGATTGAGGTAGCGCTCGATCCGGGCGAGATTGAGCGTCTCGTGGCAAGCGGCAACGATGAACAGCGTATCAATGTTGGCGCCCATCAACTGAATCTCAGCCCGAGTGCCGGCGCCAATGCGCTTGAGAACGGTTTTGCGCTTCAGCAGTCGCTCAATGCGCCCGCCGGCCAGGTCAAACGCCACCCAGTCGCCAACGGTGGGCCGATGTTCCGGGGCCAGACGGTACCAGCGTCCGCCCAAAGGCGCCGTTCGCTCATGGTCGCCCAGCGCGATGCGCGCGCCGGTGCGCTCCATGGCCATGATGCGTCCCGGCGCTCCGTCCCCCGGACGCAGCTGATCGGCAAAGAACGGCGCCCAGCCGAGGGGGGCCAAGCGGCTCCCAACGCTCAAAAATCCCAGCCCGTGCGTGGCGACGGCAAGCACAGGGCTTCATCCAAACGATCCAGCAGGCAGGCCGGGGACGCCATGAAGTTGCTGCCCTTGACAGGCGCCTCAACCGCAAGGCCGTCCGTCACGGCCAAGCCGGTCGCCGACCCCACCCCGAACCAGAGGCGGCTGAAGGCGTTCACGGACGCTCGAAGGGTGGGCAGGTCGTCGCGATGGCCGGGTTCCGCCCATGCGCTCGGACCCACCGAAACCCAATAATCCCCTGCACAACCCCGCCAAGGGCCATCGGGGAGAAACTCCGCCACCGGATCGGTCAGCTTCAAATTGAACTGCACGTTCTCGCCCGGCCAGCATCGCGCCGCAACGCAGGCATCCACGTCCAGCATCCGCAACTGCCACCAGGCTGCCGCGCGATGGTGGGCGGCGTGATCTGCGTTGCGCGTGTTGCGCCGATGGCGGAATGGTTCCTTGAGCAGGGCTTGCAGTTGGATGTCCGGCGGCTCGTGCATTTCGATCGAGGAGACCTGATCGCCCAGGGACTTCAGCAAGGCCAGAAGCTCCAGCAACTGCTCCCCGTCCTGATAGGCCAGCATCTGGACCTGGTAGGGCCCGTGCTCCATTTCCTCCGCGACCAGCCAAACGCAATGGGTCAGCGCGCCGTCGCGCTCATAGCCCAAGCCAAAGCCGTTGGGGCGAAAGCTCAGTTCCGCCTTCACCAACTCCGCCGACGGCAGCAGGACGCCGCCATGGCCCCGGCGGCGGTTCATCATCGCGCCATGCACCGCCCGCCAGTCGTCCTTGGTCAAGCGGTTCGGGGGCCGAAAGGCGGCGTCCACCCGCAAGGTCGCCGGATCGAAGCGGAAACTGTGCTCGTAGCCGCCCGTGCCAAAGCCGAGCCGGTCGTAGAAGCCTTGGTCAAAGACGCCCAGCACGGCGAGCGCGGCGCCATCCTCGGCCCCCGCCGCCAGTTGGCGAGCGGTGAGGCGCAGCGCCATGCCGAGCTTGCGGGCGATCCGGCTGGTCATGACCGCAGTGACCGCGCACATCGACAGGTCCTCGTTGACCTCCGGCGGGAGACCTTCGGCAAGACTGCGGTCCTTGGCGGAATTTCGATAGCGCATCGAGCCCAAGCAGGTGAGGGCCATGCACTCCGCCTGGCCGTCCAAGGCCGCCGTCAAGCAGCGACCCGAGGAGAGCATATCGGCTACCGCCGCCTCACCGGCAGCGCCGTCAATCCAACCGACTTCCCGCCAGATGCGCCGGATGGCCTCAAGGTCCCGCTCCGCTTGATAGGGCCTGATTTCCATAGCCCCAAGCCTGCAATCCGCCCTCCACCCTGTCAACCCGAAGGCTTTGCGCGGTGGGTTTGGGCGTACCGCCTGCCGCCTCAACGTGGCTCAATGGGTCTGGCGCAAGCGGACGAGCGCCGCTAGAGTGGCTTTTTTTGATGGGTGGAGGATTCATGAAGCTATCGGTTGAATTTCCAAGCGTTGCCTACCGGGAGGGGCCGACGGCGGTGGCCCGGCTGGCGCGGGCCATTGAGGGGATCGGCTTCGATCAGCTCGACATCTTTGACCATGTGGTCATGGGCTACCCGACACAGGGCCGCGGCGCGCCCATCTATCCGCCCAAGATGCCGATCATGGAGGCGCTGATGACGCTCGCCTACGCCGCCGCGGTCACCGAGCGGATCGGCTTGGGCACTGAGGTGCTGGTGCTGCCGCAGCGGCAGCCGACGCTGGTCGCCAAGCAGCTTGCCACGCTCGACACGCTGTCCGGCGGCCGCGCCCGCCTGGGCGTCGGGGTCGGCTGGCAGGCTTCGGAGTACCAAGCCCTGGGCGAGGACTTCAGCAACCGGGGGCAGCGCATGGACGAAGCCATCCAGCTGATCCGCGCCTACTGGAGCGACGCTCAGGTCGATTTCCAAGGCGAGTTCTTCCGAGCCGACGCCATGGCCATGGAGCCGAAGCCGCCCCAAGGCGGCAACCTGCCCATCTGGGTGGGTGGCGGCGCGCCTCGGGCGCTCAAGCGCGTCGGCGAACTGGCCGACGGCTGGCTGGCCCCGGCAATCGAAGCGCCCGAGCAGGCGGCGCGCATGATCGAAGCCATCCGCTGCCATGCTGAGGCGGCGGGCCGCGACCCGGACCGCATCGGCCTGCAGATGATGCTCGGCATGCCGCCCCGGGACGATGCCGGCAAAGGCTTCTACGGCGACCCCAGCCGGGTCGTGCAACGGGCGAGCCAAGTTGCTGAAATGGGCTTTGAGTGGATCGCGCTCAACGCCACGGCCATCTTTCAGGCGGGCTTTCGAAGCATCGATGCGATGACCGACAAGCTCGGCGAGCTGCATCAAGCCATCCGCGCCGAAGTCGGCGCTCCGCCGCTGGCGGCGGACTAGCCCAGACGGGATGCAAGCATGAGCCGAGAACCTCTGGACGACGCCAACCACCGGCGCTATTGGCGCGCCAACCTCAAGCTCATGGGCCTGTTGCTGGCGATCTGGTTCATCGTCTCGTTCGGCTTCGGCATCCTGCTGGCCGAGCCCCTCAACCGAATCGAGTTCTTCGGCTTCAAGTTCGGCTTCTGGTGGGCTCAGCAGGGCAGCATCTACGTCTTCGTCGCGCTGATCTTCATCTACGCCGCCGCCATGCGCCGCATCGACCGCCAGCACGGCGTCAGCGACGACGACGGCGGCGCGGCCAAGGGCGGTGGCGTTGACGACGACCGCGCTGGAGCCGACTGACGCCATGGACGCGCAGGCGCTGACCTATCTGTTCATCATTGGCAGCTTCGCCCTCTACGTCGGCATTGCCGTCCGGTCGCGGGCGACTTCCACCGGGGAGTTCTACGTCGCCGGCGGCGGCGTGCATCCCGTGGCCAACGGCATGGCCACCGCCGCCGACTGGATGAGTGCGGCCTCATTCATCTCCATGGCCGGGATCATCGCCTTCATGGGCTACGACGGCGCTGTTTACCTGATGGGCTGGACCGGCGGCTACGTGCTGCTCGCCCTGCTGCTGGCGCCTTACCTGCGCAAGTTCGGGGAGTTCACGGTGCCGGACTTCATCGGCGCCCGCTACTATTCCAACACCGCCCGGGTGGTGGCGGTCGCCTGCCTGATCGTGGTGTCCTTCACCTACGTCGCCGGACAGATGCGCGGCGTCGGCATCGTCTTCAGCCACTTCCTCAACGTGGACATCATCTGGGGCGTGGCGATCGGCATGGCGGTGGTGTTCTTCTACGCGGTGCTTGGCGGCATGAAGGGCATCACCTACACGCAGGTCGCCCAGTACTGCGTGCTGATCTTCGCCTACCTCGTGCCCGCGATCTTCATCTCGCTGCTGATCACCGACATTCCCATTCCGCAGATCGGCCTAGGCGCTACGGTCAACGACGGCAGCGGGCTGATGGTGCTGGAAAAGCTCGATCGAACCCTGGTGGATCTGGGCTTTGGCGCCTACACGGACGGCAGCAAGGCGATGATCGACATCTTCGCCATCACCCTGGCGCTGATGATCGGCACCGCCGGGCTGCCGCACGTGATCGTGCGCTTCTTCACCGTGCCCAAAGTCTCCGATGCGCGGCGTTCAGCCGGCTACGCCCTGCTGTTCATCGCCCTGCTCTACACCACCGCGCCGGCGGTCGGCGCCTTCGCCCGACTGAACTTCATCGACACGGTGCAGGATGCGCCCTACGCCGAAGTGGCCGGCTGGTTCAAGCGCTGGGAGGACATCGGCCTGATCGGCTGGCAGGACAAGAACGCCGACGGCGCCATTCAATACGCGCCCGGCGCGCCCTTCGACGGTCCGCCCGCCTTCACCGGCGAGCGTGGCGAACAGGGCCAACGGGTGCTGGCCAACGCCCCCGGCGCGAGCGCCAACGAGGTCTATGTGGACCGTGACATCATGGTGCTGGCCAACCCGGAAATCGCCGCCCTGCCGGGCTGGGTGATCGCACTGGTCGCGGCGGGCGGCTTGGCGGCGGCGCTGTCCACCGCGGCGGGGCTGCTGCTGGTGATCTCCACCTCGGTCTCCCACGACCTGATGAAGAAGACCCTGGCCCGCGGCCTCAGCGACCGGCAGGAATTGCGCTACGCCCGCATCGCCGCCGCCACCGCCATCGTCGTCGCCGGCTACTTGGGCATCAATCCGCCGGCCTTCGTCGCGCAAGTGGTGGCCTTCGCCTTCGGCCTGGCCGCGGCATCGCTGTTTCCGGCCATCCTGCTCGGTATCTTTTCCCGGCGCGCCACCAAGGAGGGGGCCATCGCCGGCATGCTGGCGGGCTTGGTCTTCACCTTCGCCTACATCGCCTACTTCAAGTTCGTCGAACCGGGGCGCAACAACGCCGAGCACTGGTGGTTCGGCATCTCTCCAGAGGGCATCGGCGCACTGGGCGCCGCCCTGAACTTCGCAACCGCCCTGATCGTCAGCCGCTTCTCCCCCGCCGTGCCGGCGCCGGTCAGGGCGCTCATCGCCGCCATCCGGGTGCCCGCCGGGGTGGAGCGGCCCCACGACCACCCATGAACGTCAATTGCATCAACGAGAACCAGGATGACTGACCTCACTCCCTTGGCCGGAGCGCCGTTCGGCGACATGCTGATCCTCTGCCTGGCGCTGGCGGCGCTGTGCTGGCTGCTCTCCGTGCTGACCCGAGAATACTCCTGGGTGGATCGCGTATGGTCCATTGCTCCGCCCATATACTGCCTGTGGGTGGCCGGGGCGGCGGACTTCGATTCGGCCAGGCTGAATCTGATGGCCGGACTAGTCACCCTGTGGGGCGCGCGGCTGACCTTCAACTTCGCCCGCAAGGGCGGATACCGCAAGGGTGGCGAGGACTACCGCTGGGCAATAGTGAGGGAGCGCACCGGCCCGGTGGGCTTTCAGGTGTTAAACGCCACCTTCATCGCACCGGGCCAGATGCTGCTGATCTGGCTGTTCTGCGCTCCAATCCACACCGCCTGGCTATGGCGGGAAACCGCCCTCACTTGGATGGATGTGGCCTTGGGAGCGCTGTTCCTCGTCTTCCTGATCGGCGAGACGGTTGCCGATGAGCAGATGTGGGCCTTCCAGCAGCACAAGAAGCGCAGGCTGCAAAGCGGCAAGCAGGCCGAGCCCTTCCTGCGCAGCGGCCTGTATCGCCACAGCCGCCACCCCAACTACTTCTGCGAACTGGGCATGTGGTGGACGCTGTACTTCTTCGCCGTCACGGCGTCCGGGGAGTGGCTGCACTGGACCGGCTGGGGATTCGTGCTTCTGACGCTGCTCCTCCACGGTTCCACTCAGTTGTCGGAAACCATTTCAAGCGGCAAGTATCCCAGTTACCGGGACTACCAAGCCAGCGTCCCGCGGCTGATTCCAGTCCGGCTTGGGCGGACGCAGGCCGGCTAGGAAAGGCAAAATCAGGAAAGGCAAATCAGCTTGGAGTCAAGTCGGCAATTCCCTTAAACTACCGCGCTTTTGACTTGCAAGGAGCGGTTCATGACCTTTGTGGTGGGGGAAGCCTGCATCAAATGCAAATTGACCGACTGCGTGGAAGTGTGCCCGGTCGATTGCTTCTACGAGGGACCAAACATGTTGGTCATTCATCCCGATGAGTGCATCGACTGCGCCCTTTGCGAACCGGAATGTCCGGTTGAAGCCATCTATTCCGAGGACGAGCTGCCTGAGGATCAGCAGGACTTTCTGGAGCTCAATCAACGTTTGGCGGAAAGCTGGCCCAACATCACCGAGCAGCAGGATCCGCCGCCGGACGCCGACGACTGGCGCGAGGTCAAGGAAAAGCGCCACCTGCTACAAGAGTAGGCCTGCTTGAGGGGTAGGCAGGCCCGCAGAGCAGGCCTGCTCATTTCAACACCGAACGGGGGCTGATCGGCTTGCCGTTCCTGCGTATCTCAAAGTGCAGCGCCCGGGCGGCGCGGTCGCCGCCGTTGATGGCGGCGATGGGTTGGCCGCCCTTGACGCGCTGCTTCTCCTTGACGAGGATGGGTTGGTTGATGCTGTAGGCGGACAGGTACTCCGCGTTGTGGCGCACGATGACCAAACGCTCGAACCCAGCCAAGCCCGCACCGGCGTAAACCACTTCTCCATCGGCGGCGCTCAGGACTTGAGTGCCGGGCTCCATGGAGAAATCCAAGCCCTTGTTGGTGCCGCCGAATTCGTTGACCACTCGGCCTGTCGTTGGCCAGCGCCAAGTCACGCCGCCGGCTTGGCTGGTCGGCGCACGGCTGCGGGAAGGCTTGGGCTGCGCTTTGGCAGGCGGCTTGGCCGCCAGCGCCCGCCCCTTCAAGCGCAGCCTCTGGCGGGGATAGATGCGATAGGGAGGCCGCAGCCCGTTCAATCGGGCCAAGGTCCGCACCGACACCCCGGTCGAACGGCTGATCGAATAGAGGGTGTCGCCGCGCTTGACCGTATGCACGCTCTGCCGCGGAGCGGCCTTGGCCGCCGGGGTGCGCTCAACCGTGCCCGAGGAGCGCTCGGCAACCGTGACGCGGCCTTGGGTGGCGCAGCCGACGAGCAACAGCGCGGCGCCAATCACCAAGCACCCTACGCCAAGACCCATGACCGTTCGGCAACCCATGCCTCATTCCGCGGCCGATCGCATCCGGGTGAGCAGCCACAGGCTGCCGGCGCCGAGCCCCATCAGGACCAAGACCAGACCCGCATCGCCCTCCCCCGCTCCAGTGGCCCGTCCCCACTCCGCTGGGGTCAGCAGCGCCCCCTCATGGCGCCAAGGCCAAAGCCGCAGCAGGCCACCCGCCATCAGGCCGGTCAGGAAGCTCATGACCGCCTCGAAGCGCCGCGCCAGCAACCAGCGGAACAAGCGCGAAAACAGGGCTGCGCCAAGTGCGCAGCCGAGTGCGAAGACGGCCAGCACCGGCCAATCGAATTCGGCCAGGGCGCCCAGCACCGAAGCGTACAAACCCAACAGCAGCAGCACAAAGCTGCCGGACACCGCCGGCAGCAGCCAAGCGCCCACGGCCAAGGCGCCGCCGATCAGGTGGGCCAGCGGTCCAGGCTCGACGCCCAAAGGCTGGATCAAGCCCGCCGAGGCGCCGCAAAGACCGCCGGTGATGCCCAACGGCAGCAGTTGCCGCGGCGCTCGGGCGCGGCCAATGTCGATGGCCGAGTAGAGGATCAGGCCAAAGAAGAACCCCCAGACCAAGGTCGGCGCACTGGCCAGCCAATGACTGACCAACTGCGCGAAGACCAGCAAGCTGACCGCCATGCCAGCCCCCAAGCAGGAGAGGAACGCCAAGTTGTGGTGCCGCCAAAAGCGCTTGGGGTCGGTCAGGCACCATCCGATGGTGGCCGGGCCGAAGGATGCCAAGCTCGCCACCAGCTCCCGGTAAATGCCCGTGACGAAGGCGATGGTCCCTCCGGAGACGCCCGGCACCACCTCAACTGCACCCATGGCAAGGCCGCGGACGAACAGTCCGGCCCAAGGGCGGCGTCCGCCGCCGGCCGAGAGCGCTCGCCGGGTTGGCTCCCGTTCCCCTGTCGGTTGGTGGCGCATGGCGGGAGGGCCGGACGCCAATCAGGTCCGCAGACCCTTGACCAAGGGCACGAAGCGCGCCCCGTCCACCTCCCGCTCCCCGTAACCTTGGCCAGTGCGGTCGATGACCTTCAACCGCTGGTTCCCGTCGCCCCCCACCGGAACCACCATGCGGCCGCCGACGTCGAGCTGCTCAAGCAGCCTCCTAGGCACGGCGCGGGGCGCAGCGGTGACCAGAATGCCGCCAAACGGGCCTTGGTCCGCCCAGCCATCGTAGCCGTCGCCCAACTTGGAGAACACGTTGCGTATCTTCAGGGCCTCAAAGCGGCGCCTAGCCTGATCGAGCAGCGGCTTGATCCGCTCAACCGTGAACACCTTGGCGCACAGCTGCGCCAGCAGGGCCGTCTGGAACCCCGAGCCGGTGCCGACTTCCAGCACGCTGTCCCTGGGCGACTCCAGCAACGCCGCGGTCATCACCGCCACGGTGAACGGCTGGGAAATGGTCTGGCCATGGCCGATGGGCAAGGCCCGGTCCTGATAGGCGAGATGGGCCATCGCCTCCTCAACGAAGATGTGGCGGGGCACCGCGGCGAAGGCTTCAAGCACACCTGAATGGGTGACTTGCTTGCGTTCCAGCAGATTGACCAGCCGCGCCCGACTGCGCGCCGACGTCATGCCGATGCCATGCAAGTCGTAGCTTTTCACCGCGGCTCGTCGGTGACGATGTAGAAGACCTCGCCATCCTTGATCATGCCCAGATCCGCGCGCGCCCGAGCCTCCACCGCCGCATCGCTCCCGGTCAGCGCCATCACCTCGCCCCGCAGCAAGCGGTTGCGCTGCCTCTGCAGCTCGGCGCGGCGCTCCTCGGCCTCCAACTGGGCCTTCAGCGCCGTCGCCTTGAAGTAGCCGCTGTCACCAAACCAGGATTGGTACTGCAGGCCAAGCACCAGCAGCAGCAGCAGCGCGGCGACCGTCCTCACGCGTTGCGGACCTCGGCCCCGCCCAAGTACAGCGCATCGCCGCCAAGCGCCTCCTCAATGCGCAGCAGTTGGTTGTACTTGGCCACCCGATCGGAACGGCATAGCGAGCCGGTCTTGATCTGGCCGGCTCCGGCACCGACCGCGAGGTCGGCGATGGTCACATCCTCGGTCTCCCCCGAGCGGTGCGACACGACCACGCCGTAGCCCGCCTCGCGAGCCATGCGGATGGCGTCCAAGGTCTCCGAAAGGGTGCCGATCTGGTTGAGCTTGATGAGCACGGCATTAGCGACGCCGCTGTCAATCCCGCGCCGCAGCAGGGAGGTGTCAGTGACGAACAGATCATCGCCCACCAACTGCACCCGCTCGCCGAGCGCTTCGGTGAGCAAGCGCCATCCGGCCCAATCGCTCTCGTCCATGCCGTCCTCTATGGAGGCGATCGGATAACGAGCCGCCAATTCCGCCAGGTAGCCGGTGAAGCCAGCGCTGTCATAGCGGACGTTCTCGCCGGCCAGCGCATAGCGCCCGTCATTGTGGAACTCCGATGCGGCGCAGTCCAAGCCAAGCACCAGATCCCGTCCCGGCTCATAGCCCGCCCGGCGCACGGCCTCGACGATCGCCTCCAGGGCCTCGGCGTTGGAGGCGAGGTCCGGGGCAAAGCCGCCTTCGTCACCCACCGCCGTGGTCAGGCCGCGTTGTGCCAGGACGGCCTTCAAGTGGTGGAAGACCTCCACGCCGCAGCGCAGCGCCTCGGAAAACCGGGACTGCGACACCGGCAGCACCATGAACTCCTGAATGTCCACGTTGTTGTTGGCGTGGGCGCCGCCGTTGAGAATGTTCATCATCGGCGTCGGCAGCCGCATTCGCGGGCTGCCTGCCAACTCGTTGATGTGGGCGTAGAGGGGACGGCCCCGATCTTGGGCCGCCGCCTTGGCGGCGGCCAAGGACACCGCCAGGAGCGCATTGGCGCCAAGCACGGATTTGTTGGCGGTGCCGTCGAGTTCGCGCAGCCGGTCGTCAAGCGCCTGCTGCGCCTCCGCCCGCATGCCGACCACCGCGGGTGCGATCCGGTCCGCTATGCCGGCGACCGCCCGCAGAACGCCGCGGCCCAAGTAACGGACGGCGTCCGCATCCCGGAGCTCAAGGGCTTCCCGTGAGCCTGTGGAAGCTCCCGATGGCGTGATGGCGCGCCCGACGCCACCGCTCTCGGTGCGCACCTCCGCCTCCACCGTGGGATTGCCCCGGGAATCGAGCACTTCCCGCCCCTTGACCGCGACGATCCGGCTCATGCCGTTGCCCCCAACGCGGGCGCCGCCACTTGGGTTTCCAGCAGGGCGCCGCCCTTGACCGCGCCATCTATGGCCTTCAGGCCGGCGAGCAGCGCCTTCATCAACCCCAGCGGCCAGGCGTTGGGGCCGTCGGACAGCGCTTGGTCGGGGTCCGGATGGGTTTCCATGAACAGCCCCGCGACCCCCGCCCCCACCGCAGCCCGAGCCAGCACCGGCACCATGTGGCGCTGGCCGCCGGAGGCATTGCCGAGGGCGCCGGGCATCTGCACCGAATGGGTGGCGTCGAACACCACGGGGGCGCCGGTTTCGCGCATGACCGCGAGGGCCCGCATGTCGCTGACTAGGTTGTTGTAGCCGAAGCTTGCGCCGCGTTCGCAGACCATGATCCGCTCGTTGCCCTGGGCGCGGGCCTTGGCAACGACGTTGCGCATGTCCGCCGGGGCCAGAAACTGCCCCTTCTTGATGTTGACCGGCTTGCCGCAAGCGGCCACCCGAGCGATGAAGTCGGTCTGCCGACAGAGAAAGGCGGGGGTCTGCAGCACCGAGACCACCTCCGCCACCTCGTCGAGCGGCGTGTTCTCATGCACGTCAGTCAGCACGGGAACGCCAACTTCGCGCCGCACCCGCTCCAGCACCCGAAGGCCCTCGTGAAGGCCGGGGCCGCGGTAGCTCTCGTGGGAGGAGCGGTTGGCCTTGTCGAAGGAGCTCTTGTAGATGAACGGCACGTCCAAGGACTCGGCAATGCCCTTGAGCGTCTCGGCGGTGGACAGCGCCAACGCCTCGCTCTCAATGACGCACGGACCGGCAATGAGGAACAGGGGCGCATCCAGCCCGGCCTCGAACCCGCAGATGCGCATCAGCCCGTGCCGTCTTTCTTAAGCAGCGCAGGCGGCGCCGACGCCCGCTCCAAGGCCGCCCCTATAAACCCGCTGAACAACGGGTGTCCCCCCCTGGGCGATGACGTGAATTCGGGATGGAACTGGCAGGCAAGGAACCAGGGATGGCCATCGATCTCGATCATTTCCACCAATTCGCCGTCCTCGGAGCGTCCGGCGACCCGCAGGCCCAGCCGCTCAAGTTGCGCCACGTAGCGGTTGTTGACCTCATATCGGTGACGGTGCCGCTCATGCACCAAGGTGCGGTCGTAGGTCCGCGCCGCCAAGGATTCGGGATCCAAGCGGCAGGCCTGCTCCCCCAGGCGCATGGTGCCGCCGAGGTCCCCATCGACGCCGCGCTGCTCCACGCGGCCCTCCCGATCCGTCCATTCAGTGATCAGGCCGATCACCGGATGGGGCGTGTCGCCTTCGATCTCCGTCGAATGGGCGCCGCTCAAGCCCCCGACATCACGGGCGTAGTCGATGACCGCCGCGTGCAGGCCGTAGCAGATGCCCAGATAAGGCACCTGATTCCTGCGGGCGTAGCCTGCGGCGAGAATCTTGCCTTCAAAGCCGCGCTCGCCAAAGCCGCCGGGCACCAGAATGGCGTTCGCCGCCGCCAGCCGCCCGGCGCCGCCGCGCTCCAACTCCTCCGCATCGATGAAGTCGATGACCGGGCGCACCCGGTGCTGGATGCCGGCATGACTGACGGCTTCGATCAGCGACTTGTAGGCATCGACCACTTCCAGGTACTTGCCGACGAAGGCGATGCGCACCTCCCCTTGGGGATTGAGCTCCGCACCCACCACCGCAGTCCAGCTGGAGAGGTCGGCCGCCGGGCAGTCCAGTCCAAAGCGCTCCACCACGTAGTCGTCCACGCCCTGCTCGTTGAGGGCCGCGGGAACCTGGTAGATGCTTTCGGCGTTGACGATGGAGACCACCGCCCGCTCCTCGACGTTGGAGAACAGGGCGATCTTGGCCCGCGCCGCAGCAGGCAGCTCGTGGTCGGAGCGGCAAACCAGCACGTCCGGCTGCAGGCCGATGGAGCGCAGCTCCTTCACCGAGTGCTGGGTGGGCTTGGTCTTGATCTCGCTGGCGGCGTTCAAGTAGGGCACCAGCGTCAGATGGATGTAGAGCGTGCGCCGCACCCCGATCTCAAGGCGCAATTGGCGGATGGCCTCCAGAAAAGGCTGCGACTCGATGTCGCCCACGGTGCCGCCGGTCTCGACGATGACCACGTCAGCGCCCTCGCCGACCAGCAGGATGCGACGCTTGATCTCGTCGGTGATGTGCGGAATGACCTGCACGGTGGCGCCCAGGTAGTCGCCGCGCCGCTCGCGCCGGATGACTTCGGCGTAGATGCTGCCAGTGGTGAAGTTGTTGCGCCTGGACATCCGCGCATGGGTGAAGCGTTCGTAGTGGCCGAGATCCAAGTCGGTTTCGGCCCCGTCGGCAGTGACGAACACCTCGCCATGCTGAAACGGGCTCATGGTGCCGGGATCCACGTTGATGTAGGGATCCATCTTGAGCACATCGACCTTCAGATGGCGGGCCTCGAGCAGCGACGCCAGGGAGGCGGTGAGGATGCCCTTGCCCAGCGAGGAGACCACGCCCCCGGTGACGAACACGAAGCGGGTCATGGCCCCCCCTCCCGCCGGAGGGCAAACGTTGGGCGGGCCCGCTCCGGCACCGGCGACCTGTTCGAGTTGGCCAAGCTTGCAGGCTCCATCAGTTGGCAGGACCCGCCCCACTCGCCAAGGCTCCCAACAACGCCGCAACCCCGGCTGGTTCGGGCAACGTCCAAGATGGGATTGCACAGTAGCAAATTCGGGGGGCTAGCTCAAATGCGCCTCTCGCCCAGAGGGCGAGAGGCGGTTGGAGTTTCGCTGCGCGAAACTCCGCGCAGGTCAAGTTCGGCAGTGGCTCAGTTTCGCTTTGGCTGGGCTTGGGCGGCTCGTGCCCTGACGAGCGCCGCTGCGAGGGCAGAATGCCCTCCGGGGCGAAACGCCCGCTTCAGGCGAAATCCCCGGAGCGATAAGGGCGTCCCGCCCTCGACTGAACCACGACGATGAGGTGAGTCGAACTGAGCCGCCACTTCGGGTTCAGACAGGCAGCCCCGGAGCCTCAGCGCGTCTCACCGTCACGGTATTTTTCGTTCAGGCTCCAGAGGATGGCCAGGGTTTCCGCATCGGGGTGGCCGGAATGCTCCGATTGGCGGAAGCGCAACTGCAGCGCGCGCACGGCGTAGCGCGTCAATTGGTCGAATTCGCCGGTGGGTTCGACCCGATAGCCGAGCTTGCGCAAGGCGGCCTGCAGTTCGCCGACATCCGGCGTCCGATCCTCGAATTGCGACTCGTAGCGCGCATTGGTTGCCTCGTCATACCAAGCGCCGATGCCCGCCTCGTGCAGGCGCCGCCAGGGAAACAGCGGCCCTGGATCGGATCGCCACTCGGTCACGATGTCGGAGTGGGCTACGAAATCCAACGGCCCTATGTTGGGGTGGCGCTGCTGAATGGCGCGCAGCAAGTGGATGGTCATCTCGATCTGCGCTTCGTCAAAGGGCAGAAACACGCACTGCAGTTCGTCCAAGTCCGTCTCCGGCGTGGTTTCGCACTCGAATTCGTTGACGATCTCGATGCCAATGGAACGGTCGTTGAATGCGGTCTTCCCCGCCCAGTAGCCGGGGCCCGCATGCCAAGCCCGCCGCCGCTCCTCCACAAACTGGTGCAGGAGCAGCCGACGGAGGTTGTAGCTCGGGTCGTTGTCAGCCGGGATCAGATAATGCGAACTCACCGGCGTGGCGGTCTGGGTCGTCAGCAACCGGATGGATTCGGCGAAGTTCTGCGACGTGGCGTGCAGGACGACGTGATCGATGTCGAGGTCATCCCGGCGGTCGTTCTGGTTGGTCGATTCGATGAACACGACGCTTGAGCAAGCCGCCAGCAGCAACGGCGAAATCAGGGAAGCCAGCGAAGTCAAAAGAGATTCGGTTCTCATGGGTTTCACAACTCGTCCTGCACGGGTTTCGGGCTTTTCGGGCCGAACCGATCAGCGCACCGGGAGGTCCAAGTAGCGGTCGGGCAGCGGCTCGTCGTCAAGGGTGTAGTGCCACCACTCCTTGGCGTAGTTGCTGAACCCGCTCCGCGCCATGATGCGCCTGAGCAGCTGTCGGTTGCGTCGCGCCGGCGCCGAAACCGCTGGGCTGTCGGTCCACGACCGTGGATCGAAGAAGTCCCAAGGCGTGCCCATGTCCAGCGGCGCGCCATCGTCTCGGATCAAGGTCAGATCCACCGTGCTGCCGCGTGAGTGGCCGGACCGCTCAGCGATGTAGCCTTTGCGGATGAGGTCGGATTTCTCCAGGTTGGGATAGTAGGTCGGGCGGGTGGCGTCATCGTCGGGATCCGCCGCCCAGTCCACGAAACGGTCCACCGCCCGTTGCGGCCGGTAGCAGTCATAGACCCGCAGGCGCAGCCCCAAGGACTCAGCCCGAGCTTGCGCCCTGGCCAGCGCCGCCACGGCCGGCTCGGTCAGCAGGCAAAGCGGTGCCTCGTAACCCGGCACCGGCGCGCCGACGAAGTTGTCGCTGCCCGCATAGCGGATGCGCAGCTCCAGCCCCGGGATGGCCAAGCCGGCATCCACCAGCGGCGACGACGGCGCCGCTGGCGCCGGGGCGCAGAACAGGATCAGCGCGGGCAGCAACCGGCAGATGGTCAAGGTCATCATGTGATCCGCTGCGCTCACCAAACCCTGCGTCCCCTAGTCAGCTTATGCCCGATGGGCTTTACTCTAGCAGCGCAAACCAGTGGAATGGAACCTGCGCGCCCGCGGAGCGGGCGCGTTGGAGTTTCGCTGCGCGAAACTCCGCTGACGGCATTGGCGACCGGGAGTTGAGAAAATGGATCGCAGGCGATTTGTCCAGCTG
>JAPOTD010000138.1:685-6292 GCA_026709365.1 Gammaproteobacteria bacterium | reverse complement strand
CAAGGACCCCGGGGCCCCGTCGGCGACAAGGGGCCGGACGGCGACCAAGGACCCCAAGGCCCCGTCGGCGACAAGGGGCCGGACGGCGACGCATCGGCCGACACCGCCCTGTCGACCAGGCTTGCGGCAGTGGAGGCCAAGACACAGGACTTGACGATCCCAACTCCGGCGACAGGCTTTGCCAACGTCACGGACGCCACTGTGGCCAGCATTGCGGCTTACGGCGGCGCCATCAACACCGAGAGCGAGGCCGACCTGCAAACGCTGGCGCGGGCGATTCCGGCGGGGGATTGGGCGGTGCAGCTTGGCCGCATCAATTCCGAGTACATTTTTGCCCGCATCCCGCATGACGCTGATCCGCGCAACTACCAGATCCTCGACACGCCGAGCATTCACGGCTTCCAGCCTGCGACGCTGCCCATTAGCGGGTTCATCGCCTCCGGCGACTCTGCCGACAGCAACCCCGTGTACGACTACTACCTGAGCAACGGCACCCTTGCCAACGACGCGGCGTTGGCGCTGCAAGCCACTGCAAGCGTCGCTCACCACGGCACCACGGATTTTGCAGGCACCGTAACTGGCAGGCTGAACCCCAACGTGGCGGACACTGACGCGATCCAGGACAACGCCGTGACGAGCGCCAAGCTCAGCGCCGCCGTGCGGCAGTCGATCGTCGATGCGGGCAACAGCGGCGGGAGCAGTTCAACGCCATCCGCTGCCGGCCCGCTTGCGGCCACAGCCATCACGGCAAGGTCTGTCGCGTTCGACTCCGCCGCAGAGCAAAGGGTGGCGCTCACGCCGGCCAGGGCGGACAGTTGGTTTGCTGGAAAGCAGATTCTCGTTGACGTCAGCTACACGGCCCAGACTCAGGCCGACCTGCATTTCTCAGGCATCGTTCAGGGGGGAGACATCCCCGCCTCTGCTGCTGGCTACCGGCTGCATGTGCAGGGGCAGGGTGGCGCGTACCTGGTCATCCGGCGCATTTCAAGCGGCGGCACAACCACTGCATTTGGCGTCACGGACTCCACTGGATTCGGGGGCAGTCAGTCCGCCATTCAGATTCGGTTCTACGTGTTGGAGGGGGCGAAGGGCGATAAGGGCGACCAAGGCGACCCTGGCTCCGGCGGCTTGACTCAAGACCAAGTTGACGCTCGGGTGGGCACCGTGGGGGATGCTCGGTACCTGCAACTCAGCGGCGGTGAGCTGACCGGCGCCTTGACGCTGCACAGCGAGCCTGCCGTGGACGCTCAAGCCGCCAACAAGGGCTACGTTGACCGCAGCACCGCAGCCCTGCAAAACGCACTGCTGGTGTTTGATGCTTTGCCGGACCCCTCCAACTATCAAGTTGGGCAGCGCGTTGAGATTGGTTTGACTCAATACGGTTTGACCAGCGGGGTGGCCAACAACCTGAGCGTCACCGTCGGGCATCAAGTTTTCGGCAACGCCCAGAACAACCGCTTTGGCTTCGTCTCCCACGCTTTCGGCAACATCGACCGGGCGTTGCCCGAACTGGGCACGCCTCTCCACAACCCCACGGTCGCTTCCGGCGGCTCGCTGGCGCAGGCCGTCACCGTGCTTCGGCAGGGCACGGGCAACCCTTCGACTTTTTCCGCCTACGCCTTGGTTGACGCGGCCGAATACGCCCGCGCCAAGGGCAGCGCGGCGGTGCGCAACGACCCGCTGAGAGTGACGGCCAACGACGGCAACAGCGCCGTAACCCTGCTGCTGCGCAGGCAAGCCGCCACTGTCACTGTGCGTGGCGTTGACTACCTGGCGTTCAGCGTCGAGGCGAACCAGGATCCCGGGCAGACCAGCACAACGATATTCCGGTTCTGGAGCCTCGTGAGCGGGGCCGACGGCGATGACGTTGATTTTGCGTTCAACGCCAGCAGCACGGGGGCATCGTCAAACCGACTGATCGGCAGTGAGACTGGCTGGACGGCCCTGCCCAACGAGCCGTTTGAAGCTCTGCAAGATCGGGTTGACCACCTCACCAACCTGGTCAACCACAACACCCAACTGCTTTCCGCCAACTCGCTTGATCCGTCCGGCACCACTTGGGGCAGCGTGGATTCAAGCGCCCAGGTGGGGCTTTACGCGACGCCCTCGCAAGCCAGCCTAGCGCTCGTCACCACTGCCCTTGCCCAGGACAGCTTCGATGCTGGGGATATCAGCTTCACCGAAAACGTGACGCGATTCATCTACATCGTTGTGCCTCACGGCCAAGGCGGCAACTACCGCCTCCGCTACGACCACACGGACGGCACCAGCAGCTATGTTCGGGTCTCCACGCTTTGGAACTTGGGCAACGGCACGGTGAACGGCAACCAAGTGACTTTCTTCGGCGATTACGGGGCGGCCAGCGTCACCCCCGCAATAGCAGGCATCGACCTTGAGGTGTCCTCAACCGTGGAGGAGCCCAGATTCAACGGCACGCTGGGGCCGCACACCGTGCGGGTCCTGTCACAGACTGCCTACGACGCCATAACAACCAAGGAGACGGGGGTGATCTACATGGTGCCGGAGACATGATGCCCATCCACTTTGACAACCAGCAGGCGGGCCGCATCCACTTCAACGGCCAGGAGATGGCCAGGGTCTACTTTGGCAACCAGCTTCAGTTCCGGAAGGCGACGGCGCCCGTCCACCCGGACGGCATATCGTTCGTGCGAGTGTCGTCCAACAGCAGAGGGATCCTAATCACCTTTGACGGCGCCGTGCGCTACCAGCGGTTCACAGCGAGTCAGTGGGCCATCAGTGACGACGGCACGGCGCTGACCGCATCGGGCGCGACCGTGCGCCGCGGCAATCAGATCCTGCTCACCTTCACCGGCGGCCTAGTGGCAGAGGGGTCCGCCATGACCTTAACGTACACGCCGTCGGGCGCCGCGAACCGGCGCGTTCGAGTTGGCGGAACGGCCATCGCCTCGTTTACCCACTCATGGACCGACGACCGCACGGCACCCAGCCAAACGGGCTGGTCCGCCGCGCAGAACCGCGACCTGACGCTGGTTTTCGACGAGGCGCTTGACGCCGACCACCTGCCCAACACGGATGAGCTAACCACGTTCTACGTTGAGCGCAGTGACAATAATGCCGAGGTGCCGATCACCCGAGCCGTCATAAGCGGCAACGAGCTTACGTTGGTCACCAACGGCTTCGGCGACATTCGATCCACTGGATTTTTCGTCGAATACCTCGGCTGGACTACTGCCCAGACCGGCTTAACCCAGAACATTCCCTTATCGCGCCGAATACAGGACCGGTCGGGCAACGTCGTCGGCCCGTTCGACTTCGAATTCATTCCCTGACGCCGCGCGCTAGGCGCGCAGCGCCCGCTCCAGGTGGTCGGCCAGCACGTCGAGCGCCTCCTCCTCGCCCCGCGCCGAGAGGCCCAGGAAGGGCCTCGGCGGGATCTCCGCCGCGCCGCCGCGCCCGGCCCGTCCGCCGAACTGCTGGACGGCCGCGTACACGACGTTCGTGCCGGCCGCCGCGAAGTCCGGGCCGTGGGCCCCCGTGATCGAGCCGGCCAGGCGTCCCGACACCTGAAGCATCGGGCCGGGCCAGTGGCCGCGCCTGCCGCGCGCCCGCTTGGTGGAGTCGGCCAGGTCCGGCCACGCCCGCCCGTCCGGCCCCGCCTCGGCCTCGAAGGAGCGCTCCGCCTCGTCGGCGAGGATGCCGGAGATCGCCAGCATCGCCGGCGTCAGGTCCGCCGCCGCCGCCGACAGCCGCGCCAGCGCGCGCTCCACCGCCTCCGAGTCCACCCGCACGTCGATCTCCACGCCCCGCTCCCGCCGTCGCCGAGGCCCCATCCTATCAGGGCGGGGACAGCTCCGGGAACTGGCGCCGCAGGTGCGCCAGCCAAATCCGGCGGGCGTAGGCGCCGCCCAGCGCCCGCCAGTGACGCTCCAGCGCCGACGACAGCGCCGAAAGGTCCGGGTCCGGCGCGGCGGACGGCGCATCGGGCGGCGCGGCAAAACGGCCTGAATCGTCCCGTGGAGCGTCCGCGGCGCCCCCCCGGGGCGGGCCGACGTAGAACTCCCAACCCAAGCCCTCAGCCGCGCGCTCGATCGTCTTGGCAGTGGCTGACCGGCCCGCCACCAAAGACCTCACCTGCCCGATGGGCATGTCGAGCGCCCGCGCAGTACTCGCGAGGCCGCGGTCGTCCACCGCCGCCTTTAGCTGCGCTTGCAATCTGCCCAACCCTGTCATCGTTAACAGGATAGAGATTTTTTCGCTGCGATGCTTGACAGTTATCTGTAATCTGTGACAGATTATTGTCATGGATGACGTGGCGCAGCTCATCACCACCCTCGCGCAAGTGCGCGGCTGGTCCGTCAGCTACGCATCTTTGCTGTCGTCGGGCTCCGGAGCGACCGCGGCGCGACTGATGGCAGGCCACGACATCACCACGCGCCGCGCCGCGCGGATCGTGCGGTGGTGCTCGGAGCACTGGCCGGAGGGCCAGCCGTGGCCCGAGGGGATCGAGCGCCCGTCGCCGGAGGCCGCGTGACGCCCGGCCACCATGGCCGGGACTTGGCGGGCTTGACAGCCCGCTCGGAGGCAGAGGAGGCTCCCGTGGATCGACCCCCCATGACACTTCGATGGCCGGAACGGGCGCCGCCCGGCCCGGCAAGCCGCCGCCGCCGGAACCTCCTCCCGGCGGCGGCGCACCCCATCGGCCCGGCGGGCGCCGGATGAGCGCCGTCCACACGGTGCGGGTCGAGACCCCGCTGGTGGACGTGACCGTGCGCGTACCGGTCCCGGAGGCGCCGGGGCGCCTGCCGCTGCTGCCGCTCGACTGCGAGCGCGAGATCCGCGATCGGATCGTGGCGCTGGTCGAGTGCGTGGACAGGGTCGGCGCGCAGGGCCGCGTCAGGGGGGTCGCCAAATGAGCGCCGCCAACGCGCGGAAAATCACCAAAAAATACGGTTGGAAATCGGACGACCCCGACGCGAATCCAGCGCCGGAAAGGTTTTCGGGGTTAGCGTCCGCTAAGGGGGCACCCGTGCCCCCACCACTGAATTAACGTACAGATTAGGAGGAGGAAACATGGCCGGAAACGATTTTGAGCCGCCCGTCATACGCCACACGTGGACGCGCCGGCGGGACTGGCAGGTCGTCCGGGCGTGCCGATTCGAGCCGCGGGAGCCGGTAAACACGCTCATGCGCGTGGGCAGGTGGATCGACCGGCACCACGCGGGGGCGACGCTTGAGGTCGTGCACGACGGCGGCGCGGCCACGACCTGCCTCTGCGTCCGGTCGGGAGGCGTCCTGCTGGCGCGGGCCTGGACCGGCCAATGGATCTGGCTCCACGAGGACTGCGAGGCCAGCAGTGCCGAGTCGAGCATCGTGGCCGGCGCGCTGGCCGAGGCCGACTTCCTGGCGAGGCACCGGCCTGGCGCGCACCACCGCCTCAACGCCCTGGCGGAATTCGCGTGCGCTTTCGCGGCGGACCCGGTGCGGGACCTCGAGCGGATGCACGAGCTGGCCGAGATCCACGGCGTCACGCTGCCGAGCGCCCGGTGACCGCGATGAAGCTGGAGATGGACGCGCTGGACTGGCTGCGCCCGATGGGTCGGGACGAGGCGCAGGAGCGGGTGGCGG
>JAPOTD010000138.1:0-675 GCA_026709365.1 Gammaproteobacteria bacterium | reverse complement strand
TCTACTATTGAGGAAATTCTCGGAATCTGGTGGCTGGCATGAAACATGTTCTAGGGGACTGGCTGCGCACGATGGGGCGGGACGAGGCGCAGGAGCTGCTGAGCGTCCTCGACCTCGACGGATTACTCCGGACGGCGTCCGACGACGGAGTTTCGCTTTCCCGCCCGGAGCGCCTGGAGCGGAGGCGGGCGGCCGAGTGGCTGCACGTCGCGGCCGGCGGGCTGGACGGGCGGACGTGATGCACGCCGCCAATCCTTACCGGTCGGCGCGCCTGGGCCGCGTGCTGGCCCTGCTGCGCGACGGGCGGGCGCACTCCACGCGGGAGATCGTGGAGGCCGCCCACGTCGTGGCGGTCAACAGCTGCATCGCCGAGTGCCGGCAATGGGGCTGCGAGATCGAGACCTCGCGCGTAAGGGAGGGCGGTCGGACCGTGTACCGCTACCGCCTGCGCAGCGACGTCAGGTGCAGCGTCCCGCGCAAAGCCCAGCAGTCGCTGCTGTGACGGCGCCGGATGTCGTGGACGGCCCCGCCCTGGACGCGCTCCTCGATGCGCTCCGGGTGCCCCAGGAGGCGGACGAGGAGACCCTTTGGGCGCTGGTCGAGCGCACCGCCGACAGCGCCGCGCTGCGGCTGGCCCGCAGCGGGGCCTGCCTGGCGCGGCTGCGCCGGGATGCC
>JAPOTD010000043.1 GCA_026709365.1 Gammaproteobacteria bacterium | reverse complement strand
GGAGGGGATGTCCGGAAGGAATGCGCCAAGCATCCAGTGGTAGAGCGCTTGGTCTCCCGCCGATTCCTCCAGCCTTTGGTGTGCCAAGCCATTGGCCTGCGCAAGCCTTGCCTTGTCCGTCCACCCGTTGCTCCTAAGCCAATTGTTGAGCCTGACATGGCGGATGGTGCTCTCGTCTTCCGTGAGGAGAAGGGTGCGCCCCGTCACCGCCGACTCGGCTACCATGAGCCGGTCGATGTCCTTTCGCGGCCCGTCCTTGCCGGAAAAGAGATCATCCGGCATTGCAAGGCTGAGCTCGAAGACGGCGAGATCATCGTCATCCGAAAGGGAGGGCGACTCAAAAATGCCGTCGGAACGATTCAATTCCTCCCTGAACCAAGCCTTTGCGGCCCCCTCCGCTGCCTTAAGCGCGCTTCGCTGCAGTGGCAGGGGAATCTGGCTACGGCTGAATTCTCGGGTCAGGCGTCGCCTTTCCGACGCGCCCACGCACCGCTCGACCTCATCAACGATGGCGTTGAGGACATGAATGCGACGGCGCCCGTTGTCTGCCATGGCCATGTTGACGCGTCGCTGGGGCGGGTCGGCAATGTTGTTGGAGTCATGGGCGACTCGCGCAAGTTCGGGGGCGTCGGGCCACATGGGTCAGCGCTCCCCGGCCTTGCCTCTCTCCCGATTCCTGAACTGCCTTTCAGCCTCCCACAAATAGGCGGAGGAAACCTGGCAGGTCGTTCTGACGACAGGGGCGTCGTATCCGGCCATTACGGTCTCGATGTCCTTCTCAGCGATTCCGATCTCTCGCAGGAGAGGCGGATATCCGTCTCGAAGACGCTGCTCGCCTGCGGATGATCTGCTTTTCATGGCGCACCTCCCGCTGCGGCTGCGGGACAGACATTGGCGTGTCACTTTAACATCATCCCTTCATGTCTTGGGGATGGGCGCACTGGCGGCGCATCGGTTCCTGCCAAAAGAGCAGAGCAACTTCCAATTGGCAACAAACCGACGAGAAAAGCCCAACTATCAAAGGAATGTGGCTTGTTTGCCCAAAAATCACGAACGGCTAACAAACCGAGCGTGGCACCTTGGAGGGCGTCCCGCCCTCGATCGAGTCACGACGACGTGATTCAAACTGAGCCACTACCGGCTGGGGCGATCCTTGTGCGGCAAGTCGAAGGCTCTGCTATTCTGCCGCCATGAGCCTGCCTGCCGTCACCAATCCTTTTGTGCCCGGCCGCGGCCAGTTGCCCCCTTATCTCGCGGGCCGCGAGCAGGAGAAAAAGGCCATGCTCGGCTTGCTTGCCTATCTGAAGTTTGGACGTGGCGCACCACGCGAAGCGGTGCTTTCCGGCCCGAGAGGCAACGGCAAAACGGCCCTGTTGCGCTGGGTGGTTCAGGAGATGGAGGACGATGGCGCCATCGATGCCGAGTGGCTCACGCCCAGCGAGTTCTCGGGTTTGGACGAATTGGCCACTCGGCTGGTGCCGCCCAAACGCTTTGACGCCCTGCGGCTGGACTCCGTTTCGGTTCATGTCGGGGTCGGCAAGCTCGGCTGGAAGCTGGAGGGCCAGCGGGGGGCGCTGACGCCGCTGCTTAAGGCGCGCTGCTCACGGCGGCCGCTGGTGGCCGTGATCGATGAGGCCCACACGCTGCCCGCGGAGATCGGGCAGACTCTCCTCAACGCCAGTCAGTCCGTTTGCGCTCAAGCGCCCTTCCTGCTCATCATGGCTGGCACCCCCGGCCTCCAACGTCATCTGAACACCATGTCCGCAACCTTTTGGAGCCGCGCCGAGAAGCTCGGCATCGGGCGCTTGGACGAGCGGGCTGCCGCCGCCGCCTTGGAACGGCCGCTGGCTGCTCAGACCCCGCCCATTGCCTGCTCGGCTGACGCATTGAGGGAAGCGGTTGCGGCCAGCCAAGGCTATCCCTACTTCGTTCAGTTGTGGGGCGCCGCCCTGTGGGAAGCCGTGCGCGAGAGCGGCGCCGACCAAGTGGACGAAGCGGTCGTCGCCGCTGCCGCGCCGACTGTGGGCCGCAGCCAGTCCGCGTACTACCAGGATCGATATCAGGAGTTGGAGCGCGAAGGCCTGATCGGCTTGGCCGCAAGCGTTGCCGAGGCCTTCGCCGGCCGGGATTCATTGCCGCGCAAAGCGCTCAATGGCGCCATCGTGAACGCTTTGCCCGAAGGCCGAAACGGCACGCAGGAGGTGCTTCAGTGCCGTGACCGCTTAAGCGACCTCGGCTACGTCTGGAACCCCCCGGACGCTGACGATGCCTGGCAGTCGGGCATTCCGAGCTTGATGGCGTATGTTGCGGATAGTGCGAAAACAGGCTTTCTTTAGGCGCTCCGACGTGCAAAGCGACAGCGAATGTGATGTCCCGTGTCCATGAACGGACATACCCAGCCTTGTTTCCGGAGGGTTTGGTTGAGATGGCGCTGGATGATCTTGAAAGAGTGTTCGCGGATGCTGCGATCAGAACCCCTCCTCGTGAGCGGCTCACAGAGCAACTCAGGCTGTTCATTGGCTATCTGGTGCGGCTGGGTGTTCAGGGCGAAGTTTGGATTGATGGCTCTTAGGCGACGAAAAGGCCGGACCCCCAAGACATGGATGTGGCCTTGGTGATGTCAAGGCCGACTCTGGTAGCCATGCCTGAAACAGGTCGCAAGCGACTCCTTGATTTGACCGCTGCTGAAAATCGACTGCGTGTCAGGTAGCGATGGCAGGTCGATTTGTACGTGATTGATGGTGCCAATCGCGAACGGTGGAACTATTTCCTTGATATTTTCCCAAGAAATCCCGACGCGGCGTAGTGGATCAGTTTGAAATCCGCCTCTATGTCCCAGAGCGCATCACCGCCATTAAACCCTACGGGATTTAACGTGGTGGGGTGTTGCGCGGGATGGGATGGCGGGGACCTGTTGGTTCGGGGCCCTGTGGCCAAGATTGAGGCCCTGGCTCGGGCGTCATCGGGCGACGGCTAGAATCCCAGCCCCGCGCCTTCACGAGCCCTGCGCAGACGGCCCAGCCGGTGATCCTCCACCTCGCGGGCCAAGCGCCAATCCTCACGCCTTACCATTTCGGAAGCCTCTTGCCATCGAGCGTCCCTGGACGATCCACGCTCTTCGACAATGATGCCGTTCCCGATGCCGGGAAACGTGCTGTTCAGGCGGGTGGCGAAAGTCACCAGCAGTTCACGCTCCTGTGCCGCTGGGCGGCGTGAACGCGGCATCACCATGCAAATGGCGCACAGGTGCATTTCGGCCCATTGCAGGGCATTTGCACGATCCTCTCCCAAGACACGAAAAACCCCCTCTTGGGGGTTAAGAAGAAATGGCTGGTTCCGAACCCCCTCCCTCAACGCCCAGACGTTGAGGGTTTGGTGGATGATGGTGCCGCAGTTGTTGGTTATCAGCCCTTCCGCTCCCGACGCCAGGCCGTGCGCAACATTTTCCATGTCGCTGGTGATGGTTGAGTCGGACGGGGCCTTGAATGCTTCAGCCGGGATGCGGTCGATCCAATCGTTTCTTTCCGCTCTTGTCTTTGAGCCTCGGAGATCGAACAGTCCGGCCTGCCCCAGGAAGTTAACGTCGATCCACGCCTTGACCTCTTGGTCCACGATGTCCGAATACTCGCTTTTCCACTCGCCAACCCTCTCCCTGATGTACTGGCGCTCCGAATAGCAGACAGACTTGAACATTTCCTGACGAACAGTGGGAGTGATGGCCATTCTCTGCCCCGTCAAGGCACACAACCCCATCAGGAATCGCCTTGGTGTGGAGAAGCCGACTAAGTTGTTGTCAATTACACAGAACGTGCTCACGAGCGGCTGCGAACGTGCCTGTGGATTTCAGTGATGCTCTCAGGGCGGCTTTCACGCTCCTCAAGCCAAGCCCGTACATCACTATCCGACATCTTGAGCTCGTCAAGCAGACGCCGCTGCAAGCGACCTGAAAGGCGCTCCTCCACGCCCCGCGCCCTGTTCAGTTCCGGCATTCGGTTTTGCTGCATGGGCATGGGTGCGGTCTCCGACCCCATCCGACGTTCGGATGGTACCTCCCCACGCTCCCTGCTCCAAGGCGGCCGGTTCGTTTGTTGGCGGATTGAGACAGGGTGGATGGGGTGGAAATGGGCGCGCTGTGGATGGCTTCGGGCACGAATACGGCGGTTGGCATCCCCTCGCCTTTACGGACTGCGGCTGACCAACGGAACGATGCCGCTGCGGCTGCCAACCAAGCTCCTAGTGCCTTTCAATGGCGCTCTTGAACGGGAACATGTCGCTGTCGATATGGAGTGGTGCGCTCCCGACCGCACTTTGAAGTGGCGGGGCACTCCTGCTGAGATTGCTCGGACCTGGGCTCTGCTCGATGAAATCGGCGAGCCTGAGGTCAAGCAGTACTGCGCGCTGTGCAAGGTGAACCTGCTTTCCGTTCGGAACCTGGCTGTCACCCTGTGCTTCCCGCCAGCCTCGGCCATTACCGACCGCTGGCCTGCAGCCCGCACACCACCCCCACCACCCGCTGGGCTGCGTAGTCCACCTCCTCCTCGGTGGTGAAGCGGCCGACGGTGAAGCGCAGGCTGGCGTGGGCGATGGCATCGGGGACGCCAAGGGCGCGCAGGACGTAGGACGGCTCGACGCTGGCGGACGTGCAGGCGGAGCCGCTGGAGACGGCGATGTCGTCGAGGGCCATCAGCAGGGTCTCCCCGTCGATGCCGGCGAAGCCGACGTTGAGGTTGCCGGGCAGCCGCCGGTCCTCGTCGCCGTTCAGCACCGCCCCGGGCGCCTGCTTCAAGTGCGACCACAGGCGCTTGCGCAGGGCCAGAGTGCGGGCGTTCTCGGTTTCCATCACCCGGCCCAGGATGGCGCAGGCCTCGCCCATGCCCACCGCCTGGTGGGTGGCCAAGGTGCCGGAGCGCATGCCCCGCTCGTGGCCGCCGCCGTGCATCTGCGGGCGCAGGCGCATGGGCGGCTCCCGGCGCACGTACAGGGCGCCGACGCCCTTGGGGCCGTACATCTTGTGCGCCGACAGGCTGATGAGGTCGATGGCCATCGTCTGCACGTCCAGGGGCAGCTTGCCGGCGCTCTGGGCGGCGTCAACGTGCAAGCGAACCCCGGCGGCGCGGCAGACCTGGCCGATGGCGGCGACGTCGTTGACCACGCCGATTTCGTTGTTCGCGTGCATCAGGGAGACCAGCAGGGTGTCCTCGCGCAGCGCCTCGGCCACCTGCTCGGGGCGGATGATGCCGTCCGCCAGGGGCGCGAGCCGTGTGACCTCGAAGCCTTGGGACTCAAGATGGGCGCAAGTGTCGAGCACCGCCTTGTGCTCGATGGCGCTGGTGACGATGTGGCGGCGGGATGCACCTTCGGCGAGGCCCTTGATGGCCAGGTTGTCCGATTCGGTGGCGCCCGAGGTCCATACGATCTCCCGCGGGTCGGCGTTCAGCAGCCGGGCCACGTCGGCGCGGGCCGCCTCCACCGCCTCTTCGGCATGCCAGCCGAAGGCGTGGCTGCGTGAGGCCGGGTTGCCGAAGTTGCCCTCGGCAAGCAGGCAGGCGTTCATCTTGGCCGCCACTTGGGGGTCCACCGGCGTGGTGGCCGAGTAGTCTAGGTAAACCGCCTTGCGCACTTCGGGTTCGCCCTGTTTTGGTTGAGGTGATGGTGTTGGTTGAGGTGATGGTGTTGGTTGAGGTGATGGTGTTGGTTGCGTTGATGGAGGCGATCGTGGTGATTCCGGCCAGTCCGTCCCATTCCGCCCAGGCACTGGGCGTCTTGGCTCGGAACGACCTGTTCGGCACGGCGGTGCTTGGTTGTCAAGCGCATGGCGCCATGCCTTGCCGCTTGCTGTGCGATGCCTGCGGTTGAGTATGCAGCAGCCAGCCTCAGGCGTCCACTTCAAGCGCCCGGTCATGCGCCCGGTCAAAGCGGGAATTGCTCAGCAACTCCCGCTTTGGATCGAATCCATGCTCCGTTGCCCAATCGAGGGCGGGATGCCTTGGCTCCGGCGCGGGGTCCCTCTCGCTCCAAGGTGCCACGCTCGGTTCGGGCGTCTTCCCCCGGAGCGAGGGCATCCCGCCCTCGCAGCGACGCTCGTCGGAGCGCCAGCCGCTCAAGCCCAGCCAATGTCAAACTGAGCCACTGCCCGGCGGTTCGAGCCGGCCCACTCCGAGAGGGTTTCTGCTATGCTGCGGCGCCGGGATGGGCGAGTTTTGTTGGCGTCAAGGCAAACGCCAGAGGAGTTTTCGTTTATGGCCGCAGTGACCGCCGCTCAAGGACTCTTGTTGCACCCCCCCCCCCCCCCCCCGAAAACGCGGCTTGGGGCAGGTTGCGGGCCATGCCCCCGCGCATGACGCGCCGTTTGGCGCGCGGCGCTCCGGCAAGGTTGCGCAGCGCGGCCTTGGCCGCGCCCCTGGCCCTGCTCCTGCTCGCCGCCCCCGCCGCTGAGGCGCAGACGG
>JAPOTD010000055.1 GCA_026709365.1 Gammaproteobacteria bacterium | reverse complement strand
CGCCCGGCGCCGGCAAGACCATGTTGGCCCGCAGCCTGCTCAATCTGCTGCCGACGCTCAACGAACCGCAGGCCTTGGAGGTGGCCGCGATCTATTCGAGCGCCGGCCTCATGCGCGAAGCCTACGAAGCCATCCCGTGGCGGGATCCGCACCACTCCGCCAGCGCCCCTGCCATCATCGGTGGCGGTGGCCGGGCCTCCCCCGGCGAGGCGTCGCTCGCCCATCACGGCGTGCTCTTCCTGGACGAGATGCCGCACTTCCAGCCCCGGGTGCTGAACCTTCTGCGCGAGCCGCTGGAATCCCAGCAGGCCACCATCGCCCGCGCCAACTACCGGGTCACCTATCCCGCCAACTTCCAACTCATCGCCGCCATGAACCCCTGCCCGGCGGGCCGGGTCTGCGCCCAAGGCGCTTGCCGGTGCCAGCCGAGGCAGGTGCAGGCCTACCAAGCGCGCATCTCCGGCCCCCTGCTGGACCGCATCGACATGCAGCTCTGGCTGCCCAACCTGCCCAAGGAAGTGCTCGCCGACCGCAGCGGGCCGGCTACGGACACCGCGGCCCTGGCTGCGGCCGTCGCCGCCGTCCGCCAACGGCAGCTGGCTCGGCAAGGAGCCTTGAACAGCCAGCTCCCTGGCCCCATCGCCGCCAAGCAGGCACCGATCGCCAACGCCGCCCAAGCGCTGCTCACCGAAGCCATCGACACCTACCGCCTGTCCGGCCGAAGCTACCACAAGATCATCAAGTTGGCTTGGACGGTGGGCGACCTGAATCAAACCGAGGCCATCGGCGTGCGGGAAGTCGCTGAGGCGCTCAGCTACCGCGCCATCGACTGGGAGAAGATGGTCGGAAGTTGAGGCATTGGCGCCGGGCTGTCGCAGCGGGGCCGGGTGGTGGCGTGGGCGGTGTGACCCCAAGCTGGAGCGCATTCGCACTGGATCGGCTTCGAGCTTGGGACTGCTCGAAGGCGCAGCGAGCCGGGGATTCGCGCCCCCGCAATGAATCAAGGGAGCCGCGTCGAGGAAGCTGCGCCTACTGAGCGCCGTCCACCATGTATTGAATCGCCGCCCGCATCTCCTCCTCGGAGCAAGTGATGCAGGTGCCCATGGGCGGCATCAGGCCGCGCCCGGCCAGCGACACCGCGAGCATCTGCTCCATGCCTTGGTCGATGCGCGGCTGCCACTGCTCCAAACTGCCGAACAGGGGCGCCTCGCCAACGCCGGTGTTGTGGCAGGCAAAGCAGAACTGGTCGTAGATTTGCTGGCCGCCCAATTCGGTGGCCGTCCCGCCCGCGGCCACCGCGGGGGCGCTCACCGCCGCCACGTCCCCGCCTTCGAGGCCACCGCAATCCTGCCCGACCCGGCAGACGCCGCCAAAGGGCTTGAGCCGCTCCCGAATGTCGTCTGCGGAGTCCGCTGCCGCCAAACCGCCGTTCCACGCGCCACCCACTCCACCCACTAGGAGCGCCGCCACGAGCATCACATTCCGCTTCACGATCAGTTCAACATCCAGTTTCCGCAAGCGGCGGGATTATAAGGAAGTGCTCGAAGCCGCGCACCCGCTTTGCGGGTGCGTTTGATGGAGTTTGGCTGGCGCCAAACTCCGCGCCAGTTGCGTGGTTCCGGTTCGGATGTGTTTCCGAGCCTGCGCATTGGGAGGGGGCCAGCGCAAGTCAAACCTCCGTTTAGCTCAAGCCCTGCGCCGATAGCGGAAGTCGCAGAAGGATGCGCCCTGCACTTGCGCTAAACGAGCCGAAATGGCGAGTGCCTACTTGAGCGGGCTTGAGCAGGCGGACAGTGACTCAGCCAACAAAACGTCAAGAAAATGTCAAAAAGTGCTTGACAAACCCTTAATTCCGGCAGTAGCGTATGTTCCGCTAAAAAAGGAGCGTCCATTAGGACAACGCAAATCACAAAACTTGGCTTCTTATCGTAAGCGCGCCAGAGTCGGATAGAAAACTGAGTCCGGCCCTCCCCTCCCAGCAGGGAGGAGGGAGACGCAACGTTTAACACAGCTACGGCGTAACCAACCACCCTCCGGCCTTAAGCCGGACGCCAGCCCGCAGGTATGTAAGCCTCCAACTCTTGGAGGTGAACCGTGGGCAAAAAAAACCCAAACACACAATCCCGAACCAGCAGAATCCCCTTCCCCGGGGGCGGCGGCGCTCAGGCGGGCGTCCTGAACTTCTGCGGAGAACTGACGGACGAGAGCGGCATCGCCCTGATCGACGAGATCCGGACGCTGCGGGACCGCTTCTTCTTCGACGCGGTGCGGCTGCGCATCACGTCGCCCGGAGGCGCCTGCACGGCGCTGCGCTACTTCGCGGACTCGGTGCGCGAGCTGCGGCGCGAAGGCATGGTGGTCTCAACCCATGCGGTGGCCACCGTGGCGAGCGCCGCCGCCGTGATGCTGAGCATCGGCGACGTGCGCACGGCGCACCCTAGGGCGCGGCTTCTTTACCACAACGGACGCATTCCGCCCGGCGCGGGCGGCGCGGCAATCACCGCCAACGGCGCTGAGACCGTCGCCGCCTCCCTGCGCGACACGGACGCGGAGATCGTGTCGCTGCTCGCGTCCCGCGCCGCGCTCGGCCCCCCGCCTGCGGCGGACGCCCCGGAGGCGGCGTTCGCGGCCGACGACTGGCGCATCATCGAACGGCTGGGGCCGGGCAAGGGACGCGGGCGCGGAGAGGCGCTGCGGCGGCTGCGCAAGCGCGTCGCCCGGGCGTTCAAGGCCACGTCCAAGAAGAGGCTGGCGGCGCTCTACGCCGACCTTTGCGCACTGGACGCCCCCATGTCGCCCCAACTGGCGCTGGAGCTTGGGCTGATCGACGCGGTCGGCGACGGCTGGCCGACCGGGAAGGGCGGCGCGGCAGCGGCGGGGGACGGCTTGACGGTGCCCGAGTGGGAACCCCTCCATCCGGGCGGGCAGGTGCCCCGGTTTGCCCTGACCAGGCACACGCTCATCCTCGGCGAGACCGGCAGCGGCAAGACCGCCTCGGGGGTGCTGCCGGTGGTGGGGGCGATCATGCGCCCGGACAGCCCCGTGTCCTGCTCGCTCGTCATCGATCCCAAGGGGGAGATCGCGCCCGTCGTCGAGCGCCTCGCCGGTCCGGGCTGCGACGTGCGCCTGCTCCGAGCCGACGCCGAGTCCATCGACGTGATGGGCAGACGCTCATCGGTCGCGGAGGACGTGGCCCAGGGCAGGTGGCTGAGCGCCGCGCAGGCGATGCTGGCCCGCGCCGCCAGCCTGTCGGACTCCCCGGCCCGCGTGCTCGCCGGCAAGGCCGCATCCTCCGGGAACCACGCGTTCTGGGAGAACGAGGGCTCGCGGCTCGCCCGTTGCGTGCTGGCCTTCACCTTGATGCTGTCGCGGGGCGACCGTCTGCAGTCGTTGCTGTCGAGATCCGTCCCGTGGGACGACGGGCGCTTGAGGGAGGGACTGGCCGTGTTCGGCGAGTTTGCCGGCCTTCCGGGCCGGGATGGGCAGGAGCCGCCCGTGAACGCCCTAGCCTTGGCCCAACGCGCCTTTGAGGAGTTCTTCGTCCCCGACGGGCACGAGGCGCTTTGCGCGACGGAGGTGATGGACGCCCTTGCTTCGGAGCCTTGTGCCGGCACCCAATTCGATGAGGTTCGCCGGGAGGCCGCCCACTTCGCGCGGACTGCCAAGGCCTTCAACCAGTACGCGGGGCTGATGGGCGAGGCGCGCTGCTGCTTCGCGGCGTTCGCGGACCCCGCCGTCTCGCGGTCGCTGCTCTTCGGCGTGGAGCGCGAAGCGGCCACCGTCGATTTCGCCCCGGGCATCGAGGCGGACTGCGCAAAGGGGCGCCGGGTGGTCCACGTCCATCAGCCCGCGCTTCGCAGCGACGGCGAAACGCTGGTCGCCAAAGCCCTGAAGGCCGCCTTCTTCGAGGCCGTGCTGACATCGCCCGCCCGGCGCGAGCGGGGGTCCGCAATGCCGCTGGCCCTCTACGTGGCCGACGAGTTCCAGCGCTTCGTCACGTCGGACGCCAGCCACGGGGAGCAGTCGTTCCTCGACACCTGCCGCGCCTTCGGCGCGGGCTGCGTGCTGGCCACGCAAAGCCAGGCGAGCATCCGGCACGCCCTGGCGACCGCAGGGGAGCCGTCGCCCGACACGGCGATTGCCATCCTGCTGGCCAACACCGCCACCAAGCTGGCGTTCCGGTCCACCGAGCGCGGCGTCAGGGACATGGTGGGCGCCCTGTGCCCCGGCGACGGCCCCGACCGCGTGGTGGCGGTCAGGCCGCCAACGACCCTGCGGCCCGGCGAATGCTACGCAAGCCTGCCGGACGGGCGCTTCGAGCGGCGGCAGCTGCGGCAGTTCGAGCCGACGGGGTAGGCGCCTGCCGGGAACGGGCTTGGTGCGGTCGGCCCCATTGAGCAAGTGGAAGCCGACCGCATCAAAGCCTTGGGGTGCTTCGGCGCCCCGTTAACCCACGATGATGATTAGCGTGTGGCAAAGCTGCTGCGCAAGGCGGGCACGAAGACATAGGGCTGCAACCGCCAAGAACTAAGGGGAAACTAGAGCCAAAGTTGGCTACTTCTTTGATTTTCATACCATTAGGTGCTGAATGAATGGGAATTGATCACAGGCTCCCTAATGCCCGGCGCAGTTCGACCATCGCCAGCGTGTCCCATGCGCAATAGGCGCGAAGCTCCTCGAACGTGCGCCGGCGCTCTGCCGAGTCGGCGCTGCCAAGCGCCGCAACATAGCGAGCCGCAGCCGTCTGTCCGTCGGCAATGGAGAGATCATCGTAGCCGGACTCCGGCACCAGCGCCGGCAGCACGCGCTTGATCGAGAACGATCCGCGAAACGCGGGGTGATAGTAGTTGTTGCGCACCACGGGCAGCAGGTCGAAAAGGCGGGCTTGAATGGCACCGAGCGCGGCTGCCCGTTCGGGCAGGGCCGCGGCGAGATCGCGCAGCACCCGTCGCTCATAGTTGGAGTAGGTGCAGATGGTTCCGGTGCGCCCCAGCGCGTCGAGCAGCCGTTCCGCCAGTCGCGGCCGCGGATCGTCGCTGCCCTCGTGCAGGTGGTCGATGTGCTCCAGCGTCCCGCCGTTGCGCTCGACATGCACGGAGAACAGGAACGGAATCGCATCATAGGGCCGCGTGCCGGAGAAACGCGGGATCGCCGGGGCGAAGGTCTCGAAGTCGAGGTAGCGCACGGGTTCCTTGAGGCTCGCCAACTGTGCCTGAAGGTCGCCGTGCATCAGGCCGCGACCTTCACGAATGGACTGCCGAACAACCCGTTGCAGATCGTTGAGCGGAAAGTCCTCCGGGACGTTGCGGATTTCGTTGATGCCCGAGGCTTCAAGTTGCGCCCGGCGGCGTTGGGCAAGCCAGGGCAATTCATCAATGCCGTGGTCGGGCAACGCAATATCCCGCGTGCAATGGGCGTAGTACGGACAGCTGTAAGGCGAAAAACAGTGGTCGCCCGGGCTGACGTCCGGCGCCTCGGCCCCAGTGAGCATCGACTGCATTTCCTGCACCTGCTCGCCTATTGCGTCCAGCAACCCGGTCGCGCTGTCCAGCACCGGATGCAACCGAAAGAGCGCGTCCAAGTCGAGCGCCCCGCCCTCATAGACGTAGTCTCGATTGAGGGTGAGCACACCCAGCTCGCGCACATCCAACCCGGCGCCGCGCAGCACCCAAAGCTGCACGGCGGCATCCAGGACGAAGGCCTCCTTCAGCCGGGTGGCGGACTTCACTTCGATCAGCCCCCAACCGCCCTCCGGCAGCCGCTCAAGGATATCGACGCGAACCAGCACCCCCTGATGCCTGAAAGCCGCCTCGAACAGCGCGGGGGCCCTTCCTGTAGTCAGGATGCGGCGGGTTTCGTCAAGCGCCTCATCAGTATGAAGGTAGTCATGCGCAATGAGATGCCCGCCCGGATGCCGCTTGCAGGCCAACTCGCCCACTTCGTGCCCCGTATCGAAGATGGCCTGCAGATTGTCGTCAGGCGGGGAGGCAAGTTCGCGGGCGTGGGTCTCGTACCAGAGCCGCAAGTGGCACTGGGAGCCGGACATGAAGCGGGACTTGGAGAGGGATGGCTTGCTCATGTAGGTGGGTGAAGTTTGCAGAAGCTGAGAGTCAACGCTCTCGAGGCCATGGAGTGACTTTTCCTGCTGCTACCGCAGCCCAATATCTCAGATAGACCGCGAATATGCTTATGTCTGGGGGATCCGAAAGGTTGACTTCCGTCCTCCAAGACTTTTGCAAAGTCAGCGAAAGTGAGCCTCTCAAATCCGCAAGGAATCTTCTTCTTGTCCCGTTCTTTAGCAGGCTCAGTAGGCAGAATGACAACAGGGATAACATACACTTTACATAAATTTTCATTGATGCAAAGATCTTCAAAAATCTTCGAGATGCCGGATATTCTTTTTGCCTCCAATGAGATTTTACTGATTTTGTCTTCTCCCGAAAGCAGATATTCCAAGTTGGTCAGCTTCCAAATCAGGTGCGCGTATTTGTGTTTCGAGTCACTGTGCATAGCTGCATATTTCACACCCTCCAGCAGTTTCTTTGAACCAGCATATCCCACCTTCTTCATGTTCTCCAATTGATCTTTGTTTAGAGATTCCATCTCAGTCTTCAACTCAACCAAAAGTATCTGTCTTTTCTCTTTTCGGCGTCCAAACACGGCGAAATCAACCTTCACCGTGTGATGGCTTTTCGCGTTGGAAGGGCAGTTCGCCGGACACTCCAGCAGCGCTTTGTGCATGGGGAACTCGGGAATGACCTCGTCAACCTGCATGCAAAATTTCTTCTCAATCACCTTCGGCAGGAACATACCGAAGAAAATATCCACACGCCGTTCCAACTGATAGGCGGGCAAATGCCTCCATTCGTCCAGTTGACGCAGCACCCCGTAAATCGCACTCATGCCTTTTCCCCGAAACAGTTGTCGCTCAAGGTGCAGGAAGCTAGCAAGGCTGAAGTCGAAAGACAACGAGAAGCCCTCGACCAGCGAAGGGGCGCCAACATCCTCTCCGGCTTGGCTGTGGCGGCGTTGGAGGCGTCCTGCATGAAGACGGCTGCCGAAGCGCTCCTGCGGGGCGCAGGTGGCCGAGCGGCGAAGCAGGCGGGGCTTGTCATTTGGTTGGACGAGGCGCAAACCGTCGATGAATCCTGCAAGGCGCTCGCTTCCGTACACAAGGGCGCACTCGGCGTCCCCGCCGTAGTGGTGCTTTCGGGGTTGCCGACCACCGTCCGCTGCGTCCGATCGATTCCCGGCCTTTGCCGGCTCGCGGATGCCGCGGTCATTGACATGGGCGCGATGAGCGCAGACGAGTGCGCCGTTTCGACTCGAATGATGCTGTAGCCTTTGTGGACGACATGGTCCGACACGGAGTTCTGATCTGCAGGCGGTCACCTAGCGATGTCATGCTCGAACGTTGGTCAGTCGCCGTGCCCAGCATGGCCGCATGGACGGAACGAGCGATGGAGCAGGCCAACCGAGGCGGCGGATGATCGGGTTTCAACGCGAAGGCAACTAACCGACAGAAAACTAATCGACCGGAAAGCTTTCCTGACCCGCTCCCCACTGTCCAACTGGACTCGACCATTTGGCTTCCCTGCTTCTCGTCGGAGAATCGTTGCAGCACCGCTAAGCGGCCCTTTGTTATTGAAATTATGCATTTCAAATGCATAATTTCCGCTCATGAACTTGCCCTACCTCAAACGCTCCATGGAGCCGGTCATCGAGCGGGCGGCGGCCGAGTTTCCCGCCGTGGTGCTCACCGGACCGCGCCAATCGGGCAAGACCACCTTGCTGCTGCATTTCTTCGGGCAGCGTTGCCGCTACGTCTCATTGGAGCCGCCGGACATTTGCGAAGCCGCTAGCGAAGACCCGCGTGGGTTCCTGGACCTCTACCCGCCGCCAACCATCCTCGACGAGATCCAATGCGCACCCGACCTGCTTCCCTACATCAAGGAACGGATTGACGCAGACCGGGCCCGCGCCGGGCAGTACTTGTTGACCGGGTCGCAGAACTTGCTGCTCACCCAACAGGTCAGCGAATCCTTGGCGGGCCGGGCGGCCATGCTGCGCCTGCTGCCGCTGTCGGGGCGGGAGGTTCGAAAACATCCCTACGCGCCCTTGCCGTGGGAGCGCCAAGCCGATGAGCCGATGCGCTCACCGCATCCGCCTGCAGCGTTGTGGGCCGGCTTTTTGAGGGGCGGCTACCCCGAGCTGGCGGCGCAGCCCGGACGGGATGCCGCGCTATGGCACTCCAGCTACATCCAAACCTATCTCGAACGAGACGTGCGCCGGCTGCGCCAAGTTGGCGACCTCACCCAATTCCAAGCCTTTCTGCGGATGCTGGCCGCCCGCAGCGCCCAACTGCTGAACCTGACCGATATCGCCCGTGACCTCGGGGTGGCGGTCAACACCGCCAAGGCTTGGCTCTCGGTTCTTGAGGCCACCCATCAGGTCATGGTGGTGCGTCCCTACTTCGCCAACGTGGGGAAGCGGCTGGTGAAGACCCCGAAGGTCTATTTCACCGATGTGGGCACGCTCTGCCATCTGGTTGGCTTGAGGGATTCAGCCCACGCCGCAGCCGGGCCGATGGGCGGCGCCATCATGGAAACCGCCGTGCTGTCCGAAATCGTCCGAACGCTGACCCATAGGGGCACCGATCCGCAGGTTTACTTTTGGCGAACCCAGGCGGGGACTGAGGTGGATTTCGTGCTGGATGCGGCTGGCGGGCTGGTTCCCGTCGAGGTCAAGCTGTCGGCAACGCCGCGCCCCGCGATGGCCAAGGCCCTAAAGATCTTCCAGCAGGACTTGGGCAGCGCAGCCAAACCCGGCTACCTGGTGCATTCGGGCGATGTCAGACTGCCCTTGGGCGCCGGGGTCACGGCATTGCCCTTCAGCGAGTTGTAGCCGTGAGCCGTTCGCCGTTCAGCGCAAGGCGGTTCTCCAACAGTGCGCCAATAAACCCATTTGTTTGCGGGACAGTACACCAGCGCGGACATTAGGCCTCCATGAAGTTAGATTGCGCAATTCGTTGTGATGTTGCTCTGCGATCCGGTTAAATGGCAATGCCTCGTGGGGAGAGGGTGATCATGGCAGGGGCGAGGTGACATGGACCAAGTGAGATCGGAGTCAAGACGGTATCGGTGGTATGTGCTGGGCATGCTCGCCCTGACCTACGCCTTCAGCTTCATGGATCGGCAGATCCTGTCCATCCTGCTGGAGGACATTCGGGCTGAGTTTTCCCTTTCGGACCTGCAGTTGGGGCTGCTGTCCGGCATCGCCTTCGCCCTTTTCTACGCAACCTTGGGCGTGCCAATCGCGCGCTTGGCGGATCGGTTCAACCGGGTCACTATTGTCTCCGCTGCGGTGACGGTATGGAGTGCCATGACGGCGCTTTGCGGCGCGGCTGCAAGCTTCTGGCAGTTGTTTCTTGCCCGGGTGGGCGTGGGCATTGGCGAGGCGGGCGGCAGTCCGCCCTCGCATTCCATCATTTCGGATTACTTCAACAAGGACGAGCGTTCATTCGCACTGGCGATCTACTCGCTCGGCACCTCGTTGGGGATGCTGTTCGGCTTGGTGATGGGCGGGTTCGTGGCGGAGCACTTCGGTTGGCGCTGGGCTTTCGTCTGCGCCGGGGTTCCCGGCTTGGCGCTGGCTCTGCTTCTGAAGTTGACCGTGCGCGAACCCCTGCGGGGCGCCATGGAGGAGGAGGCCGAGAAGCCGCCCCGCCCGGAGCCGGCAGCGGGCGAATCGATGATCGCCGCGTTCCGCGCGCTCTGGGCCAATCGCTGCTACCGTTACGTGAACCTTGCGCACATGCTCGGCGTGTTTGTGGGCTATGGATTTACCGTATGGAAGCCACCGCTTTACTTGCGCCAGTTTGATCTTTCGCAAAGCGAGGTGGGGCTGATCGTCGGCCTCACTTCCGCTGGATTGGGCGTGCCCGGCATGTTGCTGGGCGGCTACCTTGGCGACCGCCTGTCCAAGCGCGACGCAAGGGGGCCGGCTTGGCTTTGCGCGGCTGCGGTGCTCCTCGCCACGCCGGTCTATCTGCTCGCTTTGTGGAGTTCCGACTGGGTGGCAACCACCGCATTCATTGGGGTGGGCATATTCCTCTACTCGTTAAGTCACGCGCCTGGGCTGGCGATCGTGCAATCGGTGGTGGCTCCCCATCGACGGGCGCAGGCGGCGGCCTACGTATTCTTTCTGTCCAACATTCTGGGTTTGGGATTGGGTCCGGTTTTGGTGGGTTCCTTGAGCGACGGCTTTGCCGCAGAATTCGGCAATCGGTCCCTGAATGTGGCGCTTGGTTTCGTCACGTTGGTGCTCTTGGCGGCGGCGGCCATGTACTGGCGCACCGCCCGAGCCTTGCGGAGCTTGAATGGATGAAGGCCCAGGCGAAGAACCGGCAGCGGCTGGCGACCGGCAGCCAGCTGTGGGATCTTTGATTGATTGTGGATCTCAGTGATCCGTAAACCGAATTGGAGGGAAGCATGAAGATTCTGAAATTGCTGGGCGCCCTGCTGGGTGCCATCGTCCTTGTGGTGGTGGTCGCCGCGCCGATCGGCCCGCTGCCCGGGTTCTTCATCGGCGGTGAGCAGGCGCAACCCCCGGCAACCTGGCCGGACACCTCCTCAGTGCATGAGGTCAGACTCAAGGTGCCGGGCGGCCTGCCGCGCGTGGTGATCATCTGGGTCATTGAAGTCGCCAACGACCTCCATGTGGTGGGCGACAGCAGCGGCGGCTGGGCACGAAAGATCGGCACGGCCTCGCCAGTGGAACTGCGGCTTGGCGACAGCACCTTCGCATTGAATGCGGTCGCGGTGTCGGAAGGCACGGAGCCAATACTCAACGCTTGGCTGGCCAAGTACGAGCCCGACTACCCGGAGATCGTGGCCGACTTCCGCAACGATCCGGCGGGCGCCGACCGCGCAGCGGTGTTTCGGCTGGAACGTTAATGGCGCGGCAACAGTCAACTTGAATGCAGCCGATCAACAGTTCAAGGAGCGGGACTTCTGCGTGGTGACGCACCTGATGCGTACGGAGTTAATCGGCGGCGCGGTGAGGCGATCTAAGTCTGCATAGGCCAGGGGGGATTCATAGCCGGAAGCGCCAACCAATAAGGAACGGTGGTCCACATAAACGCCAACGTCAACGCGACAGCGTCATCTTCTTCCCGGCACGCAGGCGCATCAAGCGCTGAACCAAGATTGATCGCCGCGCAATCGGGCCCGCAGGCCACGGTCGCCCAAATAGCCAGCCAAGCGTCGAAAGTGGCGGGTCATAGCACCTACGTCATCGAGCTCCACAACGCTGATTTCAATCACCTCATACCCGCTATTGCGCAGCGCGTCACGGATGGCGCGGTCCGTTGCCGCCCGCTCAGGGTCGCCGTGAAGATGCTGGCTCAGGCCGTCAAGGTAAATGCACAGGCCTTCGTCCGCTCCGTCGTCGTCGGCTCGATAGATCACATCCGGCGTGGTGCTGCCCAGAACCCGGTCCAAGCGAATCTGCTCGTTCCGGGTGCCCTCGTTGAAGCCCGCTGCCAGCAGCAGATGGCGCAGCTTGGTCTCCGCGTCATTTGTCGGCACGGCGGTGGGCGGTGGGGTTTCCGTCGGTTGCAGTAGCGGTATGTCGTGGCCAAAAGCAAGCGTTTCGCCCCAGTTCTCCAGATGTTCAGCCGCCAGCATGCGATTCAGGTAGCGATGGTAGTAGGCATTGCGGAAGGTCTGCAGACAGTCGATGCACGAATGTGAGCATGCGGCGGGGCAGTGGGCCACCAACGCCTTGGCTGCGCGGACCACATCGCCGAAGCGTTCGCAAATTCGATTCAACAGACCCGAGCCGCCGGGCATGGGATCCCACAAAAGCCCATCGACTTCATCCCGGTCCACATGGCCGATGACCAGAATCTGCAAATCTTCGGTATGCATGTCCAAGACCTGGGCTGCGCCGAACCGCAAGGCCTCAAGCACACTATAGGCTGCTTCCGCGCTCTCGCAGCCGTTGAGCGAGAGCGCATCGGCCGTCACGTCGGCAAAGAAGCCGATGGCCTCGGGGGACCGCCCACACCGTTCCGTGTGGGATTCGGTGAAATCCTCTCGCTGCCGTTCGCTGGACAATGGGGAAACGCTGTGCCCGCAGACCGTGCAGACCGGATAGCCGTAGCGCTGTTCGCCTTCGATGGATCGGGAGGCGCCCACGTTGACCAACCGTAGCCGCACGCCCCGGCGAAGATGAAGCGGCTGGCCGCCCCAACGCAACTCCTTGCCTCCGCCATGCTGCCCGAGCTCCAAGCCGTACACCGCTACACCCAACTGAAAGCGCAACTCCTCTTCATCGGAAATCTGGGAGCTATGCATCAAGTCCGCATCGCAAACTGACATCGCACGAAGACGCTGGCCAGCAAGCATCGACATGGCGCTTTCAGCGGCAGGCCGCACCGCCTGCCGCTCAGGAGACACCTCGTAGGTAGGCAGTTCCGCCTGATCTTCAGACAGATCCCGGTGGAAGCGGCGGGCCACGAAGCGGTGACCGTTAGCATAGATCAGGTTGCCGGGCACATACTCGCGCAGCGCCGTGGCGGGTGGACGCGGCAGCACGAAGCTCATTGCCCCGGTTTGCCAAAAGGGAATCTCCGCCCAGCCCATGACGGAACCAATTTCCAACCCGTAACCTGGCAGGAAGCCTTCCGCAGCCAAGACGTTGAAGGTGTTGAAGTCGTCATGGCCCTCCGCTTCCCGGCGGCTGCGACTGGTTGCGCCCTTTAGTCGCTTTACCAAGCGGTCGCAGCGGCGAAACAGGGTTTCGTCCAACGGCGATAGCGTCCCCTCCTCTTCCCTGCGCACATTGAGTCGGCGAATTTGCTCCATCGCCCAATTCAAGCGGCGCCGAAGTCGCGCCACCACCAACTCTAGATTGTCGGGAAATGCCTCCAAGTGGCTATGCAGCTCCGCGGGGGCGACGACATCGCCATCCCCTTGCGGCCAACCTTGACGGAACACGTCTTCCACCGCAGCAGCCAGTTCAGGGCCAACAATGGCCAGTGCCGTGCGCAGCGGCTTAAAGTCGAAGGGTGCGCTGCGCAATTTGCCGCCATCGAAAAGATAGGGCGCAACCCGGCGCGGCAGGCACTGATCAAGCGCGGAGCGGACCACCTCCCGCTCAGCTTCCGGCCGAGACGCATCCCGTGCGTAGCGCTGCAACTGGGTCAAGACGGTAGCGTGAACATGCTTGGCCACCATCAGCTGATTGCGCAAATTGAATGCGGGCGGGTCAATGCGCCCGGCCAGCAGTTTCAGGGGGTCAGCGAAGTAGGCCCGGTCATGGGAGGCAGGGCGGCAGTACGTCACGTCCACCGCCATGCGATGGCGGCGACCGGCGCGACCGGCACGCTGCCAGTAGTTAGCGGGCAGTGGCGGCACATTGCGCATCAGCACGGCATCGAGTTGGCCAATGTCGATGCCCAGTTCCAATGTGGGGGTGCAGACGAAGCAGTTCACCGCATCGGAGCCGCCCCGAAACAGGTTCTCGAGACGCTCGCGCTGATCCGCCGGCACCATCGCGGTGTGCTCCTCAGGGCGCAGCATGGCGTATGCGCCGTCGAGCACTCGCAGGTCGTAGTTGTCCTCGTCTTCCTGAACCCATTGCAGCTCGCCGTCGCAGCGCCAGGCAGCGCAACGGTCATTGGGCGTAGCGCGAACGCTGGTGCGCCGACAGCTCGCGCATCGGTACAGGCCCCGGTTGGGGTTGAGGCGCAGGCGGTCGGCGTTGACTTGGTAAACGCCGCTGACGTTTGGCAACGGCTTGCCTTTGGGCCCCTTTAGCTGCACGGGGGTGAGCAAGCCCCGCTCCACCAACAGACCGAACAGGCTCTCCAGCAAATCGGCCACGACATCTGATGCAGCGCCCCACTTGCGGGCAATCTGCCTCAGGGTGGTGTCACCGGCGTCACTCAGCCATTGTGTGACCCATTCGGGCTTGTCAGTCGGTTCCCGGCGCAGCTTGGTGGCGTTGGGACTGCGGAAGTTGGGCAGATAGCCCTGCTGAATCTCCTTCGCGCCATCCATCCAATAGCGAGTGAAGACGCCGTACTCCGGATCGTGAAGAACCCGCTTGCGGCGCAAGTAGTCCAGCACGCTGGCGACCCCGTCGCGCAACCGCTGCGCGGACAGCCCCAACCAATGCGCATGCTCCTGAATCCAGGGCAACGACTCATCAAGGCCATCGTAGTCCACCTTCATGCGCCCCCAAGGCTCAAGCCCCAGCGTCTGGCGCGAGGACAAGGTCAGTTCCCGCAGCACCTGAATGCGCAGGTATTTGCGCCGCTCCTCTTCATGGCGTCCACCCGAGCCTTCACGTCGGGCGACCTGCCAAACCTCGGGGATGAGCGCCACGGAAAGGGCGACGTCGGCCTCTAACTTATCCACCAGCCAAGCGCTGAGGTCGCCCACGGAACGAGACCCGGCACGCAGCCCCTCGGCCATCAATGCCCGCAACCGGAAGCGGCGGGCGTGGTCCTTCATCCAGCCCGCCTGAAAAGCGGCATCCTGCCGATTGTCGCAAAACACCAACAGGCGGGGCCGCTCGGCGCGATGCACCATGTCCTGGGCCAGCACGTGGACATCGGCCACATTGGTGGCCCGAACCGGCCGCGCCGGCTCCCGGTAGTGCCCGCCCACCAAGCGGCCAGTCGATCCACAGGACAGGCAACTGCTAAGCTTGCCGGGATTCCTGTGATTTTGACGAATGGCACTCAGCGCCACCCGCGCTTCGGGATGGCCGCAACTCTGGCACTGCCCTTCGGCGTCCGAGTGGGCGCATCCGCAGTGGCGGCAAAAGTACAGCAGCGTGGTGCGGGCGCTGGGCACATCCTCGTCGTCATCGCCGGCGATCAAGCGGTCAATGAGCACGGCTCGCTTGCCGCCCAACGATTCCGCTTGCGGCAACCAATAGTTTCCTGTCATGCTCATTTCGCCGCCGCCCGGCCGGTTGCGTTCGTAGGAAAAGTCTTTGAGAAAGCTGATGTAGTAGTGCTGCCCACAGGTGTTGCAGGTGGTTATGGGGAAGTGCGCATGGGCGCTTGCGGAGCCGTCGCGAGCTTCGCCCTCTTGCGGGCCTGCCTCATCCTCGGCTGCCAGCCACAGGCGCGGGCCGTCGACACCGACGGGGAAAGTGACGACGGCGCCGCCTATGCCGCGCACGAACGCATGGGTCACTGGACGAAGCAAGGGGCGACCCTCATGCCGCGCTGCGGCGCCCAAGGTAAGCCAAGCCAGTATCTCAGCTTCGCTAACTGGCCGGCTCACCGCCCGTTCCAAGACCGGCGGCAAATCAGCCAAGGGGCGGGGCACGGCCAGTTCGTCGTTCAAACGGCAGACCAGCTCGTTTTCCGAGAGCGCCTGGCGCAAAGCCCCCGGCCAAGGACCATCGCTCAGCTTTTGGCCAGCCAAGGCTTGGTACACCGCCCGGACTTCGCCCCCGGCAGGGTCTTCGTCCTCGACCGCCTGGACGCAGCGATTCAAAAGCTCGGCCGGGTTACCATCTGGGGCGGGCGGCAGATGGCGCTGCGGCGACCAAGCTTCCTCCTCATAGTCTTCGCCGATTGGGGCCACTGACTCCATCGGCACACCAAAGAAGCGGGAGGCGAACAGACGGGCCGCATCCGGCGTTTGTTCATCAACGATGGTGGCGGAGGTGGCGACGCAAGCGGTCTGTTCCGGGCCGCGGCCGCAAAACGACCGCAGACGCCGGGTCAGGCAAGCGGTTTCCGCACCCAGCGCCCCGGTGAAGGTGTGCGCTTCATCAAAGGCCAGGAAGTCCAAGCGGGCATCGGCAAAGAGCTCGACGTCCTGGGCCCGCGTCAGCAGCAGTTCCAACTGTTTGACGTTGGTGAGCAGAATGCGCGGTTGCTGCCCAGCGCTGCGCATCCGTTCCCGAGAGCAGAGCTCCTCCGGCGGATAGACGGTCTCGCCGCTGCCCTCCTGCTGCGCTTGGGCCAGCCGTGCCTCGTAATCCGCTCTGGATGACCCAGCAGGCAGGCGCACACCGGCCACTTCCGCTTCACGTTCCGGCGTTTTGCCCACATAAAGGCCGAAAGGCACTTGGGTGCCCGCGAGCAACAGCCGCAAGCGCATCAACTGGTCCTCCGCCAAGGCGTTCATGGGGTAGATGATGACCGCGCTGATGCCGCTCGGCGCCCCTTGGTCGCGCAGCTTCAGGCAATGGCTGACGATGGGATAAAGGAAGCACTCCGTTTTGCCGGAGCCAGTGCCTGTTGAGACCAGCGTGGTGCGGCCGGTAGCGATGGCCCGAACGGCTTTTTCTTGATGGCTGTACAGATGCGAGATTTCGGGCGCGATGCGTTCACGCAAGTGAGGGTGCAGCAAGCCTTCGCCGATCAGGGACTCGACGGAGGCTCCTTGGCGGAATGGCCGGGACAGGCTGATGTAGGGACCTTTGAGCAGCGGCGATGAGCGGGTTTCATCCAGTGAAAGGAGATTGCGCATTTGCTCCCGCAGCCGTTGGTCCGTGAAGGCGTAGGCGGTGAACTGATAGCGCAGGAAGCTCTTGAGGACGTTCTCCGTGTAGGCGATCGGGTTCAGGGCCATGGGTGCGGCTCAGGTCGGTGGGTGGCGCTCTTACGCATGGCGGGCGAGTAAAGCACATCATCCCCGCACGGAACCACCCTGGATCAAGACGAGGGCGGAACGCCCTCAAGCCGGGGGAACGGCTTTGAACGAAGGTTAGCTCAAGGGCGTCCCGCCCTCGGATAGTGGCGCGCAGCGCCGTTCCTGCATGCGATGGAAGCCATGGTTCTCGCGAACAAGCAATACAATCCATTCACCCCAGGCGCGCGTTGTGAGGGATGCGGCGCTTCAATGTGAGATGAACGGCAAAAGCCTTGCGGTCCTTGAGCGATACCCGCTTGAAGTCGTGCAGCACTGATTCCGCGTCGGCAATGAGCTGGTCCACCTTGGACTTTTGCCAGCGTCCGCCAGCCTCATAGTCGGCCTCATGACGGGCAAATTGAGCCCTCGCAAACTCTCCTGCGAAGTTGCGAACTTCAATCGGGAAATGGCGAACCAATGGCAATTGGCATCGCGCAGCGGCTTGCCCATGCTCAAGCGCTCGGTATGCCTGCCGCCACGCAACTTCACTGCGCCTAGCTCCGACCGCGCCCACCATGGAGTCGGCGCAGCATCGCGCCAAGCAGTGAAACAGGGCGTAGTAAGTGGTGCTGACCGCCCGGCGCAGATTTGACTGCCGCGGCGCACCACGCCCAGTGCTCAGCAAATCGCGAGCCGTCGCTATGAGGTCATCCGGCTTCATTCGGGATACTGGTCCCAATCCGATTTCGAGATGTAGTAGATGATGGGATAGGCCGTGAAGCCCGCCTGTTCAAGGCGTGGAATGAGCAAGTGGGGCACTTCAAGCGTCTTCTTGCCCAAATCCTCGCATTTGCCTCGATAAATGGCGTTGATTTTCAGGTAGTCGCCGTAGTCGTCATCCCATTTGTCGCCAGCATAGCGGGCCTTGACGAGAACGAACTCGACATGGCCGAGCACCTCGCTGAGCACACCGCTCACTATAGCCTCCGCCGTATCGGTCTGTTGATCTGTTAGCTCCTGCACGTCGTCCCCCACGGACTATTCCGCTTGTAATTGCGGAGACTGTAGCACCCCCGCAAAAAGCTGTCTTCCGCCAATGACGCATAGCGTGTAAGCGATATCGTCGGCCTACTAGGGGCAATTTCCGACCAGGCGGATGGTGGACCATCATCAAGCCCACCATCCCTGTTGGCTCAAATGTGAACCTGACGAGCGCCAAGCACCAATTCCTCATGCACCAATTCCCCATTGAACCGAAGCCCTAAAACCGTTACCTTTCGCGTAACAAAAACGGGTTTGACCGGTTGAATATTGCCTTTAAGACCAAAAAACTTGAAAAAACGTTCAACTCAAAGCGCGAAATGGATAGGGCTTATGGTGACCGCATGGCCCGAACCCTTGCCATTCGCCTCGCGGTGCTGAGGAACGCCCATGCCCTTTCGATGGTCCCCTCAACCCCTCCTGAACGGCGCCACCAACTCCACAGGGACTGGCGCGGCCACTACGCCGTGGACCTCATTCATCCGTACCGACTCATCTTCAAGCCCAATCACCGTCCGCTGCCCCGCTTACCGGACGGTGGCATTGATGTTGCCGAGATTACAGCCATCATGATCGTTGACGTTATCGACTACCACTGAGCAGAGACCAGCATGGCCAAGACAAGCAACCAGTACCGGCCCGACTACACGGTGCCGACGGGCTGGGTGATCGAGGAACGCCTAGCGGCGCAAGGCCTGTCCCATGCCGAGCTGGCGCGGCGGTGCGGCCGCTCGCCAAAGCTCATCAGCGAGATCATTGCCGGCAAGGCCCCCGTGGAGCCAAAGACCGCATTGCAGTTGGAAAGGGTGCTGGGCATCGATGCAAGCGTCCTGCTGGGGATCGAATCCCATTACCAACTGCATCAGGCGCGAGAATCCGAATCGAAGGATGCCGCTGCAATCGAAGCATGGGTGAAGTCCTTTCCCGTGCAGGAATTGGTGAAACGCGGCGCATTCGAAAAACCCAAGTCACCCAGCGCAACAGCGTCTGCGCTGCTGTCGTTCTTCGGCGTGGGGTCGATTGAGGCCTGGCAAGCCAAATACGGCGCTGCGAACGTAGCCTACCGACACAGCCCCAGCTTCGAAAGCGACGAATTCGCCTTGGCCACCTGGTTGCGCCTGACCGAAACCAAAGCCGCCAGCCAGACCGTTGCTGACTACAGCGAGTCGAATTTCAAGCAGGCACTGCACAAAGTGCGCGAACTGACGGGCGACCCGATAGAGTCATCGTTGCCCAAGGCCATTTCGCTCTTCAATGGGGCTGGCGTTGCCTTGGCGCTGGTCAAGCCGCTGCCCAAGGTGCGGCTCAGCGGCGCCGCTTGGTGGCTGGCACCCGGCAAACCCTTGGTCGCCCTAAGCGCCCGCCACAAAACCGACGACCACCTGTGGTTCAGCCTGTTCCATGAGGCCGCCCATATTCTGCTGCACAGCAAGAAGAGCGTCTTTCTCGACGGCACCAATGGCGAGGTGGATGGTGTAGAAGCCGAGGCCAACCAGTGGGCCACTGACTTCCTCGTCCCGAAAGCCGCTTGGGGACACTTTGCCCGAATTGGCGACTACAGCGAGGGGAACATCCGGATGTTCGCCGAGGATCAAGGCATTGCTCCGGGGATACTGGTTGGAAGGCTCCAGCACGAAAAGCGGCTACAGTGGAATAAGCTGAATGGGCTGAAGGTGAAGTTAAAGTGGGTAGAGAAATGACCCTAGCGCGGATGTTGCATGAGTTGGCCCGTTTAAGAGAGCTTGGCCGGGCTGAACTTCCGGTTTACTTGGTCGTTCCATGACGGAGGAGCCACCATCCAATGAGCAAAGAGAAAAGCTGCCGGCGGTGCGCCGCACACGGCCGGAGCGGCGGGCGATCATGGTGCCCTTCGAGCGCAGCGGCCAGGGCCAACGTGAGTTCTGCGAGGCCGAGGGGCTTGCGCCGGGGACGTTCTCTTGGTGGCGGCGCTCGTTCGACGGGCTGTTGGTGACGGTGCGCAACGATCTGGGCGCGGACCCGACGGACGTGAGCTGCTTCGTGTTCGCGAACCGGCGCCGGACGATCCTGAAGGTGCTCGCGTTCGACGGCGACAGGTGGTGGGTCTGGTCGAAGCGGCTGGAGTCGGGCCGGTTCGCGGGGATCGACGGGAGCGGAAGACCGAGCTCAGCCGGACGGCGCTGCGCACGCAGCTTGAGGGCAAGGACATCGAAGTGAGTTGGCAAGCGCAGGCGCTTTCGGAGGGCTGCCTGACGAGGGCGGTTCTGGTTGGATCTCGGCATCGCTGCCATGGACACCACCGAGTTTGCCGAGCGCCCAAGTTGAAGCCCTATAGCAGGATAACGCCCAACCGACGGGCGCGGTCTCCGAGCTCCGGCGGAAGGTTGACTGGTTCACCTGACTTCACGCAGCGGGCGGGACGCTCATGCGATTCCCCCGCCCGCTCGTTGCCCGCCTCTCCCGCCATTCGGCTAGGCCCCGCGTCGGGCGGCGACAGCGTCAGGCGGCGGCAGTTGAAGTGTTAAAGTGATGGACCGAGGATGTATCATCTGGGTTGGTTGACTGTGGGAAGTGATAAGGCACAGCACACATTCTAGGCACGACGAAGTGTTGTAGTGGGTGAATGATCATTTCGCCTCTGACCGTTTCGGCTGTGCGGTGAAGAGCAGCCATGTTGACGTGCTGACGTAGGTTATGTTGTTCAAGCGTACGCGGCAAAGAGGCGCCGCCCAAACCAATCGTCAGGAGCTGAACATGTTCGAAGGAATCACGCCTAAGTTGTTTGAGGATCCGAACTTCAAGGAGGACTCTGTCCGTGAGCTGATCGTCACTCCAATCCTTGATCGACTCGGATTTTCTCCGCATGGTCCTGCACGAGTCGTCCGGAGCAAGACTTTGAGCCATCCGTTCATCCGTGTTGGGACAAGTCAGCATCCTGTTAGGACTGTCCCCGACTACACTTTGTTTGTCGACGAGCGACCCGCATTGATCCTGGATGCGAAGAGCCCGACACAATCTGTGCGTGACAAAGTTCACATTCAACAAGCTTACAGCTACGCGATTCATCCCAAAATTGGCTGCGAGGAGTTTGCTCTCTGCAACGGCCCCAAACTTGCCGTATTCAGCGTCAAGACGCAGAGCGCCGAACCACTCTTGGAACTTGGCTTCGCAGAGTATGATTCGAGATGGACCGATATTGAAAAGCTCCTAGGCCCCAGATATCTACGAAGACCGGAGCTGCGACGATTCGTGCCCGACTACGGTATGGCACTCCACCGCATTGGAGTTTCCCAGGAGACTACAATTGATCTATACGGAACCAAACTCGACTTCTTTGCCAAGTTGAATTCTCAAGTCTTCACCTCAAGCGCCAATACTTTCCTCGGCACTGTGGAATACTGTGCGACTTTCGACTTCTCGACAGCTCTGTTCGACAAAGTACTGGAATCTCTTCCATTTCCGCTGGGAAGAGAGGTTCATTCTGCGCTGACGAGTTATCCTTTCAAGACTGCGAAACCATTCACCGTGGAACTTGACCTTGCCGTCAAGTTGGGCAGGGAGACCCAAGGTCAAGACGAGTCCTTTAGGCCACTGCTGGTGCAGAGTGTTGAAGCAGTCAGGCGCATTTGAACTGATCGAGGACAATGCCGACAGGGCGGCGCGCGGCTATGCCAGCGGTCAAATTGAGGCGTCGGTGCTGAAGGGTTGAACCTTCGGTTTCCTTCGTTGTCCCATGACGAAGGAGCAACGATCCAATGAGCAGCGATAAAGGACGCACGGTGGTGTGGCGCCCGCAAGCGGAGTGACAGGTGATTATGGTTTGCTTTGAGCGCAGCGGCCAAGGCCGCCGGGAGTTCTAAGAGACCGAGGGGCTGACGCCGTGGACGATCTCGTGGTGGCCGGACGAGTTCGCCCGATCAAGGCGGGAGGGCGCAGCACTATTCGTCGAGTTGGCGGACGGCGGGCCGACGTCGGCGGCGTGGGGACGTATCTCGAGCATAACGAAGGACCGCCAAACAGACTTGGTCGTGGCATTGATGTTGCCGAAGTCACGGCCATCGAGATCGTTGACGTTATCGACTACCACTAAGCAGAGACCAGCATGGCCAAGACAAGCAACCAGTACCAGCCCGACTACGCGGTGCCCACGGGCTGGGTGACCGAGGAACGCCTAGCGGCGGTAGGCCTGTCTCACGCCGAGCTGGCGCGGCGGTGCGGCCGCTTGCCAAAGCTCATCAGCGAGATCATTGCCGGCAAGTCCCCGGTGGAGCCGAAGACAGCATTGTAGTTGGAAAGGGTGCTGGGCATCGATGCAAGCGTCCTGCTGGGGATCGAATCCCACTACCGATTCACCAGGCACGTGCCGTTAGGCGGCATACGACTCCGCCCGGCAATCCGACGGCAGAGCCGTCTCAACGACAATCTGCCCCGCTTCCTCTGAGCAGCCTTACCCACACGCCGTCGAAGGACTGCGACGGATGCCCCTGTCGGCGATGGATCCAAAAAAAAGCGGCTGGACACCATCCACATGGCACAACCCAAAGTAGGTTCGGTGATGCCGTCCAACACCCGTAGTCGGCAGCAATCGATAACCCGACCCCACCCCAACCCCTGAAGTTGAACCACCCGCGCAACATCCGGGCTATAATGTCTTTTTTTCTGAAAATGGCGACCGTACGTCATGGTCGATAGAGTCACTCAAACGCGATCTCCCGGCTTCCCGTGTCGATAACAGACCTCATGTTGAATTTCGCTCCTGTCCGAATTGTCGGAGAGACAAGAGTGACTATCGGCTGCCGCCCATATTCGGAAGAAGTCCTTAGAGATTTGCGTATCGAGTTTGGTCAAACGCATGTGTTCAAACGGGATGGGCTGGACAATGCCATCATAGAGATTCCGGTTGCACAAGGAGTCGAGCCCCTTAGCGACACACGCAAAGAGATTGACCTGAAGGAGTGCCGGCGATACTGGGGACCACTACTCAATGCTGCATTGATCCGAACATTCCATGGCAAGAGAGAAATCGCGCGAGACTATCCTGTTGAGATACTTGGTAGCGCCAACCGCAACTACGTTAGTCACGTGAGTTTGCCGGAATGGCTGCAAAAGCGCTCTCTCCTGCAATTCATACCGCGAACCTTGTATAGTCCAGCGGGAAAGGCTCTCTTTGGTCTGTTGTGCGATGCTCGCACACGCAATCTTGTACTGGCTTCATGTAAGGAACTGCTTAACCGCAACATATCCCCCGTAGGCCGCTATGTGCTGGTCGACCGTCCCGCGCGAGACCCTCGTGTAGCCGCGTGGCCGCAGAATGTCGGACGCGTTGGAGCCGTAGAAGGCGACACCCTCCTTCTTGAGGATCACCGCGAAGGAATGGAGAAAGTCCCTGCAGCCGAAGCCCGGCTAAATGGAAGCCGCGTCGACTTTGACTGGTGTGTCCGCCGGATTGCAGGCCCGGCAGCCGAGGGAGTTCTCTCCAAGGCGGAGGGCAAGGCTGCTCGGCTTCACTCTGGCCCTGGCCGACTGAAGATGATAAACGACGCATTGAACTTTCTGCGCACTCAAACACTGGAGCCCGTGCCCGGTGCCAGGTTCCAGATTGACGAGCTACTTGATTCGAAGCAACCGAACTTTCCGTTTGCTGAGATGATTGCCAAACCGTCGTTGGTGTTTGATCCTTCCGGCATACGCACCGATAGCTGGAGTGAACGGGGAATTAAAAGGAACGGACCATACAACCAACGCACCTTCACACCGAAGAAACTCAACATAGCCATCATCTGCCAAGCTCGGTACGAGGGGCAGGTGGAAGCGTTTGTGGCAAAGTTTCTCGATGGCATGCCAGACACAAAAACAGGCGTCCGAGGCTGGGAAGTTGCCCGCTACGCCGACGGCTTTCTGCGCTGATTCCAACTTGAAAAGCCTAACGTACAAACTTTCACGACCACCAGACCGGATGTCGAGGGCTATCAGGAGGCGTGCAAGAAGAGCCTTGAACACTCAGCTCAATCCGGATTCGAGTGGGATCTCGCTCTTGTACAAGTCGAGGAAGGCTTCAAGCAACTTCAAGGTTCCCTGAACCCTTATTGTGGCACGAAAGCCATGCTCTTGAAGAATCATGTGGCGGTTCAGAACTTTCGGCTGGAAACCATGCGGCAAGATCCTGGCAGTTTGGTGTTCACAATGAACCAGATAAGCCTTGCGTCGTATGCGAAACTGGGTGGGCGACCTTGGCTTCTCGGGGCAGAGCAGACAGTTGCTCACGAACTCGTGATCGGCGTAGGCAGCCATGTGGCGTCAAACAGCAGGCTGGGAGGCGGTACGCGACACGTTGGCATCACCACGGTCTTCTCCAGCGACGGTGGATACCACCTAAGCGAACGGACGAACGTGGTTCCCTTCGACGAATACTCCGCGGCACTTGCCGATACGCTGAAAGCCACCATCATCCGAGTGCGGGACGAGGACAATTGGAAAAGTACTGACCGCGTGCGGTTGATCTTTCACATGTTCAAGCCAGCCAAAGATATGGAAGCGGAGGCGATCAAGGCGGCTGTCGAGAGATTGGAGCTAGACAACGTGACCTACGCGTTCCTTCACATCGCCCCCTCTCATCCATTTGTCATCCTAGATAGGAATCAGAAGGGCCAACCGCGCCACGCGCCAAGGAAGGGCATCCTTGGTCCAACTCGAGGAGTGCATCTAAAGCTCGGGAACTATGAATCGCTCGTGGTGTTTGCAGGTGCTTCGGAGTTGAAGCGCGAGACTGACGGATTGCCACGGGCTTGTCTTCTGAAGCTACATCGAAATTCCACATTTCGGGACATGACCTATCTTACAAGGCAGGCGTTTGATTTTACCGCACACTCCTGGAGGATCATGTCTCCAGAGCGATTTCCTATCACGATCAAGTACTCTGATCTCATCGCTCAGCGACTAACAGGACTAAAGCAAGTACCGGGTTGGGATGATGATGCAGTGAGGTTTCGGGAGATCGGCAGGACACCTTGGTTTCTTTAGATGAAAATAGGCGATCTCGCTCGCTGCCTTGCTCTTGATGCGAATGACTACGAGGGGCTACCAGTACACGTAGCGGCATTTTGTAGTTACCTCATACAGCAAGATAACGAAAGGCTGGATGCCCACTCCTCGCTTCGAGGCGACGATCAGTCGTATCAGAAGGTTGCTGCGGCGGGTTACGCTTTGGCCAAGCGTTCGTTTGACGATCCAGTAGTTGGATCCTTCAAGGCAGCTTTGGAGCACCTTGCGGGACGAACCTACTTTGTTGAAGGCCGGGTACCTCGCTTTGAGATCGACAGTATCGCTCTCCTAGGAGTCGCTTTAGGTGCCAAGGCAACCGGAATCTCGCCGGCCCACGGAGTATGGCTGCATGAGTTGTTGCAGCGCACGTCAAGAATGCTAGAACCGCGGGATTGGCAGTCGGACTTGGTGGCGATTGCCAAGGGCGTTGTTGATCCGAATTGTAGGACCTCGACTAAAGACCCTCGTGTTGCCGTTGCATTTGTGAAGACGGCAACACCGGGTGAGGTGCAATCTGGGTGGAGTGAGATGATCACTCGTGTTGGAGAAGATGAACCTGTGCAAATCGCGTTGAATCGCGCCGTTTTCGACCGCTGTGCCGCGGCGCTCGCCGCGCTGCCGATCGCAGAGTCCGATATTGCCGGTCTCATCGCCAGCCTTGAAGGCTTGGCGCAATCGATGTCGCATTGGACCTATGAAACACACACGCGAGTTAAGCGGGTACCGATGGAGCAATGGGAGATCCGTCACGAATACCATGTCCAGAATCTGCTCTGGACGGTGCTGCGGCCAGTGTATGCAGACCTAGTTGATGAGGAGTTTCTGCCTAAGGTCGGCCATAAGGCCCCCCGGTACGATCTTGGCGTTCCGTCACTCGAAACAATCATCGAGGTGAAGTTCATGCGGCGCGCGGGGCCAGCGGCCTGCAGAGAAATCACCGAAGAGGTCGCCGCAGACTGCTCACTATACCTAACCCCTAGCACCAGATACTCAACTCTGATCATCTTTATTTGGGATGAGTGTCGACAAACAGAGGAGTATCAGACACTCAAAGCGGGCCTCGAAGGTTTGGAGGGGATAAAAAAAGTGATCATACTCCCCAGGCCGTCGCGTATGGAAGTAAGAAGAGCAGGGAGTCGCCCGAACTCTGGAGATAGCAAAGGGTGAGTCACCGCTGACCCAAATGACCTCGCGCCTAATCCTCGCCGTACTGAGAGCTGATCGACTTTGCTGATGACTCCAAACCTGGAAACAGTGTGTCATTGCGAATTGAGAGGTCGCGTAGTAGTTCGAGTACATCTCCTTTTTTGCTACCAGGCACCTTTAACGTCTTGTGTTGGTATCGACGTTTAATCTCCCGCCTCAAATCTTTCATACCCCTTTTTAGACCGCGAGGATACTTAGCCTTTTTCGTTTTCCACAACTGATCAAGCTTCTTCAGTACCTTTTGCCTTTCTAATGACTCGTGGTGTGCGGAAACAAGAAAAGCGCCACTCTGAGCCCGCACTCTTGCATTTGATTGCTGTGGTATAGCAATATAGATTCCGAAGAAATGCTCGGGAAAAATACCGCTAGTGTATGCTGGCTTCTCATCTGCTATCGAATGAAATAGCTTTTTGACCGCTCTATCCTCGTCTCCTTCTTCATGAACCCTCGGTCTTTCCATATTTCTTCCCTCACCCATGCATATCAACGCCTTGTCAATTATATGCCTCCGATCATTGTCGTTGAGTTTAGCGAAATTGCCAACGGCAGCAAGCGTATCAATATTGAAGGTTCTCACAATGCGGTACTTGGATGGATCAGACACCGCACTGCCGCTAACTTTGCTTGACTTGGGGTCATTCACCATGAAAATATCTACTCGTCCATTCCTACCACTGTTTCGATCAAAAACTTCACCGCAAGCAAAGTAAAGTGCCACAAGTGGATTGCTTGTTATATCGAGAAGTCGAGTTGGAAGCCTATAGTGTTGAGCGCGGGCCCACTGCGAAATGGCTGATTCAGACCTAGGGAACTCTTCCGGATGAGCTGTCATAAAGTCAGTCAGCATAACCCCTTCATTCTTTTTGTGAGACGGCTTTCTCATCACAAAGGGTTGCAATTCATAACACTCAGAACTTACTCCCCTGTAAAAGATTCTTCCACCTTTTCCACAGTTACCGAGCATTTCTTCCTTTATCTTCTGAAGATCTCTCAGTATCCCAAAAGCATCCTCTGACATTTCTCCCACCTCATGTTTGTTGAGCCGTTTCTAAAGCCCGTGTAGATATGCAGCCATAGTAGCGAGCAACTGGAACCTCTGCGATGGTATCCAAAGGTCAATCAGCCATACATGCAAACTTCAGTTGGATAGCGACAAGTCACTGGCCATCTACTGCGTCACTTTTGTCTTGTAAACGTTAGCGAAGCATTATGCAAGACCCCTTCGCTGGTCATTTGAAAATTCCAGTGAGCTGCCAGTCGTAAAACCGAGGGCCGAAGCGCTTCGCGACAGGTTGAGGTTGTGCGGCTCTACTGTCGGTGCCAAGGCTGTAATCAGTGAGTCGTAGAACCTCAGGCAACATCCAGCCTTCGCCTTGGTTTTGGTCAACAAAGCACTGCATGCCTTGACTTCGATTGGTGCTCGATTCTCGTATTTTTTTCTCCAAGTCGCAAAAAGCGATTTGCGCTAGTACAGTCTGGCGCAACTCTGGTGCGTCGTCTTGGTCGACTCGCCAGAAGCCTTTGGGATTCAACCTCACCGATCCGCTATTCGGTAAGTCGCAATCAGACAGAAGGTATGTAATATCAGAGTATTGCAGTCCAGCGTCAGCAAACGCCATCGCATCAAGTACGACCCTTAGGCGCATACGCTCATGATTTGTTAGCGAAGACTGAGTCGCTCCATTTAGTGGTAGTTGACCAGGGCCATCGATTGTTTGGACAGCCGAAAAAAGGCGCGAAGAAGAGCTTAACTTGGTGACCATAGCGGCAATTCTAGAATTCGTTGCCTTGGCCTTGACGGGACACTCCTCCACCACGAAAAAGTTAAGGTTCAAGCCAGTCAGTCGTAGCCGAACTACATAGTCAAAGACATAACTCGCTAACTGCCACTGGAGCTCCAGCAGATCGGTAAGTCCTTCCCGTCCAATACGCAGTGTCCCTACAGAGTTGCCACAGGGGAGGTTTGGTAATACGGCACTGTAGAAGCTCCTGCTATTGGTGCTTGAGCCGATACTCAGGAATCCAAGTTTGGCGCCTTGGTCGACTTTGAAGTCGCGGTGCGATATCAGATATTGCGGTTCAATAACCTTGTTGCCCCAAGGGACTGTGCGCCACTCGGCAGATCTACCTCTTCCGGAAACCCACGCTTTATCGCTCCAATCATAGTGATTGACCATTCGCCCTTCATACAAAGGCAAAGCCACATCCCCAATCCGATCCACCCTGATCCAAGCATCGGCCTCCCGCGACAGCACCACGCCCTCCGGCAAATCCGCCCGCGGTATCGGCAGCGAGTCATAGGGCGGCTGGGCGCACCGTACCCGCCAGTTGGTCCGCGCCACATCGCCAGGCTTCAGCAGATGCCCATGCACGAATTGCTTCTCCGCCTCGCGCCGCTCCGGCCCGGCGGTGGTGTCGAACAACCAGTCCTCCAGTTCCACCTCGGCGGGTACCGGCTTGCTGGGGTCGATGCCCATCTCGGCCCAGAGTTCGCCGATTGGGCGCCAATCGCCTTTCAGCCAGCGGCTATATTCGTCGGGCCGGTAGCCCTTGGCCTCCCACTGCGGGCGGGGCGGGAACAGGTGGGAATCGTTGGTCATGTCGAATTCCCGCGTGTACTTGATGCCCCACCCGTCCGGCCCGTCGTCGCCCAGCAGCACCGAGTTGGCGTAGATCTTCTCCAGTATCTCCAAGTCCCGCTGGCTTTGAATCTCCAGAATCGCCCGGCTCTTGGGGCTGAAGCGCACCACCTGTGCCCGGCCGTAGTGAGTGGTCACTTCCTCCGCCCGCTCCCAATCCTCCAGGTCGCGCCGCATGAAGGCAGTGCGGATGGCGTCTGTGGCCCCGCCCTTCTGGATGACCACGGGGTTGAATTTGTAGCTCCGGTGAATCGGGAAGATAGCCAAGCGGTTCTCAATCCCAAACAGCCACTCCCACTGGCAGTGCTCCAGGAAAAGGGTGCGCAGCGCCCCCGTGCCGTGGTCGGAGTAAAGCCCGGAAGGGACCACAAAGCCCAGCCGTCCACCTTCGCGAAGCAGCCCGTGGGCGCCTTCCAGGAACAGCTTGTACAGGTTGAGGTCTGCCGAGCCTTGGTGCCGAAAGGGGTGCCGGGCATCGGCAAAACCTCGGGAGTGGCTGCGGGCTTCCCGCCAGAGGTGGTGCAAGGCGAAGTTCTGCTTGCCGCGGGCGATGGTGAAGCGGCTTGAGGGCTTGGCGTTGTCGTCCGGGTCGCCAAAGGGGCTGGCGGCATGGCTCATGAAATTGGATTGGGCGCGGAAGCGGGCGTTGTAGTCCAGCCAATCGCGCTCGATGGCGGCATCGCCCTGAAAGTAACCACGCTGGCGCCGCAAGGCCTCCTGCTTGCCGTAGGAGCGGTAGAGCGGGTCGATGTTGGAGAAGAACTCCTTGGAGACCGGTTTGGCGATGTCCCACGGCGGATTGCCCAACACGGCGTCAAAGCCTGCGCCCGGTTCCCGAAACACGTCCGGAAACTCCAGCTCCCAATGGAAGAAGCGCTCCTGCGCCGCCACTTCGGCCGCCACTTTTCGCGTATTCGGCGAAGGGTTTGTGAAGGACGACGGCAGGGGCGCGTTCTCGATCTCGTCGATGGGCCAAAACCAGCAGGCGCACCAGAGGTCCATCGCGTCCTTCAACGCCCGCCAAGCTTTGGAGCCGAGGAAGTCGCGGCGATAGGATTCACTGCGTCTCTTGGCATCCTGAACGGGCATGGCGTGCATGGCCGTCAGCGCCTGCAGCGCATCCCGGTGGGCTTGGGCGATCTGTGCCTGCAGGTCGTCCTGAAAGAGGTCCGGGCCGTGCAGCGCCAGCCGAAGGTGGGGCTTGAGCTGGATTTCAACGAAGTCCTTCAGCTTTCTGGTGCGCTCGTTCTTCCTGAAGTGCTCCCCGTTGCCGTGGTTGCGGTCGCCGCCGTCCCGGTTCTTCCACGCCATCGCCGGATAGTGCTGGAACTGGTCGAACCAAGTGCCAATGAGGGCGTTGCCGCACTTGATCTTATGATCGAGGAAGCCGAACGGCAGTTCCCGATCCATGGTCTCTATCCAAAGGGAGAGGCGGCAAAGCTCGACGGACAAGGGATCCACGTCCACCGCGAAGACGCACCGCTCCACCACATAGCGGCGCAGCCGGGCGCGCAGGCGCGGCTCGAAGTCGTCATCGTCGGGTAGGCAGGGGATCAACTCATCGCCCGGACGCTCGATGGCGCCCGCGTCTTCATCGCCCTCGCCAATGCCTAGCAGGCGCACGAGGGCGCGTTGGCCGTCCTCCTGAATGCGTTTGTGATGCAGCAGAGAGGCGTAAAGGGCGTCCGTCAGAAAACGCAGCGCCGCCAAGGGGAAGGTGCCGGAGCCGCAGGCGGGGTCGCACACTTTCAGATCGAGGATGGCTTCGGGCGTTTTGGGCGTCCAAGCCGATGGTGGCGCGTTGCGGTCGGGCTCGCCTTTTCGGTCGCTGGGCGGATCGTAAGCCAATGGGCGCAAGGTGCGCTGCATGGTGGGCACCGCGAGACCGGGGCGGGTGTGAAAGGTGCCCTTGCCTTTGCGGGTGCCGCCCCAACGCACCAAGTACCACTCGCCGGGCAGCACCGTGCGGGCAAGAAGCTGGCGCGCCTTGCTCCCCACTTGGTGGTCGAAGGCCAGACGGCGTTCCGGTGAGGGCTTGCCGCGCGGCTTGCTCATCATGCCCGCCGCCAGCACTGCCCGGCGCGCCCAGGCCTCCGCCCGGTCGCTGACTTCCTGCCGTAGATCGATGACATACTCAGTGGCCGGTTCGCGCACCTGTCCAGCAGGCTCTGCTTCCGGTTCGGGCTGGGGCTCGGCCTCGGCGAGAAGATCATCGCTTGGCGCGAGCTCCGCTTCACTCGAGGCCTGGCCTGCTTCCTCAACTTCGCTACCCTCGCCGGTTGGTTTGTCCTTGAGGGATCGGAACAGTGCCTTGAGGGCCTTGTCGTCCATGGCCTCAAGGCGCGACAACGGCAGGGCGGGCTGGTCGCCCACCGAGAGAAACACCACGGCGTCATCGTCCGGGGCGGGCTTCAACTCGTAGTCCAGCAGGCCCTCGTAGAGGATGCCGATGTACTCCGTGGAGAGGTCGGAGAAATCGACCGGCGCGGCCACCCAGGAGACGGCCCTGCCCTGACGGATGCGCATGCGGGTGCGGGTCAGCAGTTGGAGCAGCTCATGCACTTGGGCGTCGGACAGCAGTTCCGCCTCAAAACAGCCGTTCTCGAACACCCAAAGCGCTTGGCTGAGGCCCGTGGCATCGCGGTTGCCCGGCGCGAACAGTTCGCCGCCGTATTCGGGCACCGGCAGTTCGGGATGATGGGAGCCTTCATGGACCAAGCGGAACAGGCTCAATATTCGCGGCCAAGCGCTGTGGTCCCTCGCCACCCGCCCGGGGTTGCGCAGGGCATCGCGCTCCAAGCGCTCCAGCAGACCGTTCAGGCCGTAGCTATCCTGATAGATGGGGTTGTCACGCGGCAACAGGTCTCGGGCTTCGGCGAACAGGATCACCACCAGCCGCATCGCCACCCGGCAGGCGGCGTGATAGATGTCCTCGGGAGTCGCGTTGGGGCAATGGGTCTTCAGCGGTTCGCCGTGCCCGCGAATCAGAATCTCCACCGCTTCGCGCACCCGCTCGCCGAGCACTTCGGAAAGTTCGGCTTGGCCCTTGCGGGTGTCGCGCACCGCCTTGAGCAGCGGCGGAGCGCCGTCCTCGCCTTCCGGCATCCAGAGTTCGGGCCGCAGGAGCGTGCGCAGGGCGGTCACTTGTAGGGACAGGCCACCCTCTTCGAACCAAAGATCCAGATCCCATTCGCACCAGGCATCAAAATCAAGGCCCGCAAACAGCAACCGCCACTGGCGACCGTTGGTCAGCAGCGCCAAGTGTCCCTTGCCCGCCCGCAGCCAGCCCAAAGCTTGGCTAACCACTCGCCTGCCGTGACCGATGCCGACGCGTTTGCCGGCGTCAAAGAACACCGGCAGTTGGGCACCGTGCGGGCCGGTCCAAAGTTGACGTGGCCTGACCATCTCTCCGGTGACGGCCCGTCGTCGGAAGGACGCGGGCACTTGGCTGCCCCGCCGCCATTGGCCGAGGCTGGCATCAAAGCCGCAGACGCGGTCCAGCACAAAAGCAGTGAAGCCCGGCACATCGCCCGACCCGTTTAGGACTTCTCCGCCCAACTTGCGCAACCGGCGTTCGCTGAATTCGTCCAAGGGCGGCAGGTTGGGTTCGACCACTTGGGCCAAGCGGGCAGTGTCAAGCAGCAGCCCGCCGTGGCGCAGGCGATTCCAGCCGGGGAGGTCAGGATTCATGGTGGACGAGAGTTTGGCTGCCTGCACAGTTGTCAGCATTAGACGACATGTTTGTTTCGACTAATCTGCACCTTGTTTAAGTTGGATGTAAGCCTCGGGATCAAACAGACGGGCAGTGAGAATTTCCCGCATTGGGATGATTACTCGGAAGTCCTCAGCGTCCAGAGTGCCGGGATCTGTGCGCGAGCCTATTATGGCACTTAGGGCTGGCATGTAGCTCGCAGAGATGCATAGTTCCTGGGTTTCCTTGTCCCGATAGCCGCTAAACGCCGGAACTATGGCGATATCCGCATACTCTCGAGAGGGAAACCCATTCATCAGCGGAGTGCCGATGTAGGACTTGCCATTGCTTAGCGAGATCTCAATGAACATTTTCCGGTCGAGGGCCTCGTCAATCAGGAGCTCAATGAGATTGCCTTGGTGTTGGGCAAGTTCCCGCTGTGCCCGATTTCGGTTCGTGAATAGATTGAGCAAATAGGGTGCCCCAAAGCCCAACGCGACGCTCAGCGTGGACGTGCCGGAGTAGTCGATTGAAAAGAGGAACTTCCGCCAATGCTGGCCGACCTCCGGCCAACAGAGGGCAACGGCAGTGGTTGTCAATCGAGCGATGAGGAAAAGCACCAGTCCCGCTATAGCGGAACGCAACACCACATGATAGCCATTTGCCCGGTGCAGGCTGTCGCGCGTGAGGTGGTAGCGCGTAAGGAACCAATAGCCCCCAAGCGCTGGTATGAGAAGCAATCCCAGTCCCATTTGAGGCTATCCATCAACTTGAGGCGAAGGCCATCATGCCTCCACACGGGGAAGTGCGCCCATTCAGCCCGACCTGGAGCTGCTCGTCAATTCGATGGACGAAGGCGTTTTTTCGTCAGAATTTGGTCTTCCAATTCAGACAGTTTGCGGACGCGCTCCCGCATGGTCGCACTGCGGAACAGCTCTTCCGCCTTGACGTAACGTCGGCCAACGGCGTCGAGATACACCTGCGGACGGTCGCCTTTAGTTCCATCGGACTTGTTCGTCATGAGAAATCGCCAAGTAGGAGCCAAGATAGTAGCGTCTGTGCGACAACATTCAAGCCAACTGTTCAGCAAGAGTCACGGCAGCCGCACCTCCACCGTGACTGGAAAGACCTGAACTTCGCCCGCCAAGGCGTAGCGGGCCGGGAGCAGGTGGTCGAGGATGCGCTCCCGCTCCCGGCGCAATTGGTTGCGGATGTCCTCGTAGTGGTGGCGGCGGCGTTCGATCTCGCGCTGCTTCTCCTCGATGGAGTGGTCGATGCCGGTGAGCTGTTCGTCTCCGTCGAACAGGGCGCCTTGAGCCCGTTGGAACTTGAGTTGCTCAATCTCCCGCTCTAGCCGTGCTGACGTGGTTTGCTCAATGAGGGCGGACACCTCCCCTTGGCGTTCCCGGTAGCGCTCATCCTCGCTGGCGCGGGCCGCTTGGCCGTCGGACTGAAGCTGCTGGCGAAGGGCTTGGGTCAACGCTTCCCGGTGCCTCTTCAGGAGCGCCTTGAGGTCGGACTCCACGTCTTCGAGCAGTTCGTTGGCCCACGCGGCCTCCGTCGGCGAACGGGCATCGCGCCCGCCGCGCAGGCGGTAGGCCGGAACGTGAGGCAGAGGCTCGCCCAATTCACCGTCACGGACGGGCAGCGCCAAGGTGCGCACCCAACGATGGAAGGTCTCCCGCAGACGGTTGACCGCCAGTTCCTCAACGCTGAGCAGCACCAAGGCGTCGGCGCCCGAAGGCACGCCGCCCCGGCGCACCGTCCAGCGGGACGCCTTTTCGGCGGTTTCACCGCCCGGGTAACGGCGGCGAGAGAGCACAGTCAAGGCACGCTGCATCATTGGATGGGCAAGGTGCATGAGCAGGGCATCCCGGCGGGGCGAAAACACCGACAGCTCCCCCAAGCGCTCGATAAAGGGTTCCGAGCTGAACGCGAGCAGCGGCAACGGACCTTTGACCCCGTTGGGGGCGCTCCGGCGCACCGACTCGTCGATCACGTTGCGCCACTGCGGTAAGTCCGGCCGGATGATGCGGTAGGTGGCCCGCTCCTCGGCAACCTGAAGTTGGGGGCGACCAGCGGGAATGGCCATCGCGGATTCCAGCGTTTCGCCAAAGGCGCCGGGGTCCAGGTCGATCTCGGCGGCAAGCGCCTCAAGCGTCGAGTCGTGACCGCTGCCATCGTCGATCGCCATGCGGTCGTCGGCGTCGATGGCGGCGCGGCCCTGGTTGGCGCCGAGATGCGCATCGAGCGTTTGGCACACCTTGGCGGCGTCCTCACCTTCGATCAAGCGCTGATGGGCAGCGCGGTCAAAGACCTCGTTCACCGATCCCAAGTCTTCCCTGATTTCATCGGCTTTGTGAATGACATGGGCAAGGAACTGAAGGTCGGCATCCACCTCGCTGACGAAGTGATGCACCGTCACGTCCCGAGCCTGGCCGTAGCGGTCCAATCGGCCATTGCGCTGCTCCAGCCGGGAGGGATTCCAAGGGCAGTCGTAGTGCAGCAGGTAACGGGCAGTGCGGTGCAGGTTGAGCCCTTCGGATGCAGCGTCGGTGGCCACCAAGATGCGCACCGAAGCGCTGGGGTCGTTGAAGGCCGCTTTAACGTGGCTCCGTTCCAAGTCGCCCATGCCCTCGGCGGAACCACTGCCGTAGAGCGTCAATATCCGTTCCTCCGCAAAGCGTTCGCGCAGTCGACGGGCCAGATAGTCCAAGGTGGTCTTGTACTCGGTGAACACGATCAAACGTTCATCTTCGCGGAATTCGTCGCCCTCAAGCAGGATGCGGTTGATGAGGGCGAGTAGCGCATCGAAGCGGGCATCGGCCCTTGGCGTCTGCGCCACGGTGGGCGTTTGGCCCTTAAGGTCGAAGCCGAGATCGTCCAAGCTCCTTTGCAGAGTCGCCATCGGTGCGGCCAAGTCCGCGGCAAGGGCTTTAAGCCAAGCGCCCGCCACCGTGGCGGCGGTGGCTTCGCGCTGGGCGGCTTCCCGGTCGTCGCCGGTCTCATGCCGCACGGCGCGCTGCGCGGCAATCACCTCGGATGCGGTGGCGGTGCCTTCTTCGCCCAAGCCCTGTTGAGCGCGGCGCCAGGATTCGGCAAACGCGGTGGGGCAAGACAGCAAGCGTTTGCCGAGAATCTCAACGGCGAAGGCGCCCGCACGGCGACTGGAGCGGCTTCCATCGGCAATCAACACCCGCACCGTGCGGCGAAACTCGGCAAACGCAGCAATCAGTGCCGCTTCCCGTGAATCCAATGTCAGCATTAGTCCTTCCGGCGCTCGCCGTGTACAAAAGCGCTTCTGGCCATTGGAATTGATGTCGCGCTTGAGCCGCCGCACCACCACGTCCCGCACCCGGCGACGGGCGGCGGGGTTCAGTTCGCTGCTGCGGGAGAAGCGCACCGGATCAAGCATTTCCAGCAGGCCGGTGAAAGATCGAGTGTGGCCATTGTGGGGCGTGGCGGAGAGGAACAACCTGTGCTCGAACAACGGGGCGATGATGCGCAGCATTTGGCAAAGCTCACTGTCGTCGCCAAAGGGGGAAGGCATGAGGTTGTGGCATTCATCGACTATCAGGAAGTCCCAAGGCAGGCGCGGCGATCCTTCTGGGGTGCGGCTCGCCGCAAGGAACTGCTCGAGAACGTCCGGCTGACGCAAGTAGTGGTAAGAGGCGACGACATGGTTGTGCGAGCGCCAAGGGTTGGCGTCCAACCCCAAGCGGCGGCGAAGGCGCTCGGAGCGCTGCCGATCCACAATTTCGAACCGGAGTGAGAACTTGTCCGCCAATTCCTCCTGCCACTGCAGGCGCAGGGACGCTGGAGTAAGCACCAACACACGCTGAATACGGCGTCGCAGCAGCAGTTCGGTGAGCACCAAGCCAGCCTCGACTGTCTTGCCCAATCCCACATCGTCCGCAATCAGCAGACTGATCCGGGGCATGCGCAGCGTCTTCAAAAGGGGTGCGAGTTGATAGTCCTCCACGCCAACGCCGCCGTGGAACGGGCTCGCGACGGGCTGGCGCTGCAAGGGACCATTGCCATCTGGGTCCAAGTAAGGGGAGAGCGCCGTCCAGCGGGCGGCTCTAAGCAGCGCGTCAAAGTCGTCCGGCGGCATAGGCTCGGCATCGAACACATCGGGCAGGGCGTTGGGTTCCAGCAGGCCGCGTTGCGGCTCCAGTTCCCAAATCAGGCGTTCTTCGCTGGGTGCCGAGTCGTCTTTGTATTCGATGCTCACCATGTGCAGACGACCGACGTCGCCATCGAATGGGTGTACGGCAGCAATCAAGCCACGGCGGTTGCGCACGGTGGCGAGCATGCCAGTACGGGGCACGGCTGCTTCAGTGGGTGTGTGGACGGCCAAGCCGAGCAACTCTGTGGAGGTTGTGGGCAAGCTACCGAAATCCGCACTCTTCGACAAGGCGCGCCCGCTAAGCGGGCGCGTTGGAGTTTCGCTGCGCGAAATTCTGCCACCGTACCGTGGGTCAGGTTCCGAAATGTTGCTTAAGTGCGCGCCTTGCGCCCCGCTCGTCGCCTCCTGCAACATTGCTGGCATGATCGAGAACTTGGAAACCCTCATCACGCTGTCGCGCACCGGCACCATGATGGAGGCCAGCACGGTGCTCAAGATCACCCAGTCGGCGGTGAGCAAGCGCATCGCCGCCCTGGAGCGCTACTACGGCCGTCCGCTGGTCGAACGCCACGGGCGGCGGGTGGTGTTGACCCACCAAGGCACGCGCTTGGTGGAGAAGGTGGCGCCCTTGGTCAGCGAGCTGCGCAGCGTCTTCCTTGAGGACCACGTCCAGCGCGGCGGCAAGATCATCCTCGGCGTCTCCGAAGCCATTTTGGCCAGTTGGGGGCCTGGCCTGTTCGCCGAGGTGCGCCGGGTGCTTTCGGAAGTGGAGTTCAGCTTTCACGCCCAACGCTCCCCGGTGGTGCTCGACCGGCTGCGCACTGGGGAGTACATGGTGGGCATCTGCACCGGCTACTCCGATGCGGAGACGGACCTGCAAAGCGAGGTGATTCGCCTAGAGCCGATGGTGATTATTCCGGCAGCGCTGCAGCCCATCGACTACCGGCCGGGCGAACCCCTGGAGGTGCTCACCATCGAGTCCCGCTCCGGCGCCTGGGCCTCCATCGAGGACGACATGCGTCGGCTGCGGCTGCACCGCAAGGAGTCCTTGGAGTCCTTCTTCTCGGTGGCGCAGATGGCCTTGGCGGGGTTCGGCCACGGCCTGGTGCCCATCGGCGTGGCCCGCACCCTAGGCGCGCCCGCCGACCAGCTGATCCGCTTGGGCCGTCAAGGGCTCAACCGTCCGGTGCGCTTCGTGGCGCGCAAGTCCATGTTCTCAAGGCCCTTGGTGCAGCGCTTCTACCGGGCCGTCTCCCTCGAGGCCGGCAAGCTCGACTAGCGCAGCCCGATCCCTTGGCTCAGGCGTCGGCGCCTCGTTTCAGCTCAACAAGTTTGCGGCAGAGCGAGCGCGCGCCCGCCAATGGCGCTAACCGACCCACCGCGCCAGCGCCTTCACCCAGTCCGGGGACGCGTTCAGGCAGGGAATGAGCGTCAAGCTCTGGCCGCCGGCCTGCACGAACGCATCGCGGCCTTGAATGCCGATCTCCTCAAGGGTCTCCAAGTTGTCGGCCACGAAGGAGGGGCAGTACACGGCCAAGCGGCGAACGCCGCGCCCGGCCAGTTCGGCCAGCACCTCGTCCGTGTAGGGCGTCAGCCAAGGCAGGCGGCCCAGCCTTGACTGAAAGCTCACCGTCGCCCGTTCCGCATCTAGGCCCAGCCGGGCGGTCAGCGCCCGTGCGGTGGCATAGCATTGATGGCGGTAGCAGGTGGCGTGGGCCGCCGAGGCCTGCTCGCAGCAGTCGGGCTTGGCCAGGCAGTGGGCGCCGGTCGGGTCGGCTTGGGTGATGTGCCGCTCGGGCAGCCCGTGGTAGCTCAGCAGCAGGTGGTCCCAATCTGGGGGCAGATGGCGCTCGATCAGGTTCGCCTGACAGTCGATGTAGTCCCGCCGATCATAGAACGGCGGCAGCACCTCCAGCTTCACGTGGGCGGGCAAGTGCCTGCGCACCGCTTCGATGGCTGTGGTCCGCGTGGAGTCGGCATGCTGCGGGAAAAGCGGCGCCAGCAGCAGCTCCGCGCAGCCGCTGGCCGCGAGCCGTTGCACGGCCCCGGCGATGCTCGGTTCGCCGTAGCGCATGGCCACCGCGCAGGGCCCATCAATGCGCTCGCCAAGCGCTGTGCCCAAGGCCTCGGTGTGCCGCAGCAGGGGCGACCCTTGGGCGGCACCGTCCTCGCCCCAAATCGAAGCGTAGGCAGCAGCGCTTCGACGGGGCCGAAACGGCAGGATGAAGGCGCTGACGAGCAGCCGCCGCGCGGGCCAGGGCAGGTTCAGCACATGGGGGTCCATGAGAAATTCGTTGAGATAGCGGCGCACGTCCCGAACCGAAGGGGACCGGGGCGTGCCGAGATTGACCAGCAACAGGGCGCGGCTCATGGCTCCCGCTCCCGTGGCACAACCTCCCAACCCCGTGGCGGAAAGCGCATGCCAACGCCCCAATCGACGGCGGGACGCCCCCGCTCCGGGGTCTCGCTTGGAACGGGCGTTGCGTCCCGGATCGAGGGTGTGCCGTTCTGGGGCAAGCTGAAGGCTCCTGAAAAACTGAATTGGCGCTTGAATTCGTGCCCGAATCTGTGATGGTATCCGCCGCCCTGCGAATTGTCATGGACGCCCGCCGCCTTGGCCGATCCCATCGTCATCATCGACTACGACGCCGGCAATCTGCGCAGCGTGCAGCGAGCCTGCGCGGAGGTTGGCGCCCGCGCCCTCATCAGCAACGATCCGGCCCGGGTGAGAGCGGCTTCCCGCATCATCTTTCCCGGCGTCGGGGCGGCGGGCAGCGCCATGGCCAGCCTGCGCCGCAACGGGCTGGCCGACGCGCTGCGCAGTGCCGTCGATGACGGCAAGCCGGTGCTGGGCATCTGCCTGGGCTTGCAAATCTCCCTGCGGCATTCCGAGGAGAGCGACACCGAAACCCTGGGGCTGATCCCCGGCGAGACGCACCGCTTTCGGCTGGACCGCCCGGAATTGAAGATCCCGCACATGGGCTGGAATGAAGTGCGCCCGGTGCGGCCCCACCCGTTGCTCGACGGCATTGAGCCGGGCGACGAGTTCTACTTCGTCCACGCCTACTACCCGGCTCCGGAGGATCAAGCCTGCGTGTACGCCCGCACCACCTACGAGGACGACTTCGCCGCCGCCGTGGGCAGAGGCAACTACTTCGGCGTTCAGTTCCACCCGGAGAAGAGCGGCCGCGTGGGCTTGCGCCTGCTCGACCGCTTCACCCGCTGGGATGGCCAATGCTGAGCAAGCGGCTGATCGCCTGCCTTGACGTGCGCGACGGCAAGCTGGCCAAGAGCGTGCGCTTCGTCAACACCAAGGACATCGGCGACCCGGTGGAGAAGGCCCGGGAGTACTACGCGGACGGCCTTGACGAACTGGTCTTCTACGACATCACCGCCTCCAGCGACAAGCGCGCCATCATGCTCGACGTGGTGGAGGCCGTCGCCAAGGAGGTGTTCATCCCGCTGTCGGTGGGCGGCGGCGTGCGCTCGGTGGCGGATGCCACCGACCTGCGCTTGGCCGGCGCGGAGAAGATCAACGTCAACTCGGCGGCGGTGGCCCGCCCGGCCCTGGTCAGCGAGTGCGCCGAAGCCATCGGCAGCCAGAACGTGGTGCTGTCCATGGACATCCGCCAAGTGCCGCACAGCAGCAACTGCCCTTCCGGATACGAGATCGTCATCAACGGCGGACGCACCCCCATGGGCATCGACGGCCTGGCCTGGGCGCTTCAAGGAGAGCAGCTCGGCGCCGGCGAGCTGGTGGTCAACGCCATCGATGCCGACGGCACTCGGGACGGCTACGAGCTCAAGCTCACGGCGATGATCGCCGAAGCGGTGCGCATTCCCGTGATCGCCTCCGGCGGCGCGGGCAAGCCGGAGCATCTCAAGCAGGCCCTCACCACGGGCCGGGCGGACGCCGCCTTGGTGGCGTCCATGGTCCACTACGGCGAATACCGGGTCAGCGAACTGAAGCGCTGGCTGCATGGCGAAGGCGTCAAGATGCGCATGTCCTGGTAACCGCATCGCCGACTTGAAGGAGCAAAGCCCATGAAGGCAGTCTTTGTGGAGAACGGCCGGCTGACGGTGGGCGAAGCCCCGGCACCGGAGGTAGGCGTCGGCCAAGTGAAGATCGCCGTGGCCGCCAGCGCCGTCAACCGCGCCGACCTCGTGCAGGCGGCCGGGGGCTATCCGCCGCCGCCCGGCGCCAGCCCGATCCTCGGCTTGGAGTGCGCCGGCGAAGTCGTGAAAGTAGGCGAGGGGGTGCAGCGGGTCAAGCCCGGCGATCAAGTCTGCGCCCTGCTGGCTGGCGGCGGCTATGCCGAAACGGTGGCGGCGCCCGCCGGCCAGGTGCTGCGGGTGCCCCAGGGCCTGTCCCTGCGCGAAGCCGCCGCGGTGCCGGAGGTGTTCGCCACCGCCTACCTCAACCTCTACCAGGAGGCGGGTCTCGTCACCAACGAGCGGGTGCTGCTGCATGCGGGGGCCAGCGGCGTGGGCACGGCCGCCATCCAGCTCTGCCGCGAGAGCCGAAACCCCGCATTCGTCACGGTCGGCAGCGACGCCAAGCTGAAGCGCTGCCTGGAACTCGGCGCCAGCGGCGGCGCCGACCGCCACCAGGGCAGCTTTGCCGAACAGGTCGCCGAATGGACCGGCGGCGAGGGCTTCGACGTGATCCTCGATCCCGTCGGCGCCAGCTATTTGGCTGACAACCTGGCCAGCCTGCGCACCGACGGGCGCTTGGTGCTGATCGGCCTGATGGGCGGCATCAAGGCCGAAATTCCGCTCGCGACCGTGCTGATGAAGCGCCTGCGCCTGATCGGCTCGACCTTGCGCGCCCGCAGCATCGCCGCCAAGGCGGCGGTGATGGACGGCCTCGAAATCCACCTCTGGCCGAAGCTCGAAAGCGGCGCCGTCAAGCCGGTCATCGAAGCCGTGATGCCCATGGCGGATGCCCAGAAGGCCCACGACCTCGTGGCCAGCAACCAAACCTTCGGCAAGGTGGTGCTGGAATGGTGAGTCGCGACGGGCCTTTGGACACCGAAGGAAGTGCTTTCTTGGCTGTTGACAAAACCTAAGCGGATCATCAATCTTAGCTAAGATTAGCTAGGAGCATCACCTGATGCAGGTCAACATGCACGAGGCGAAGTCGCAGCTTTCCCGATTGGGACGATTGGCTTGGGAAGGCGAGGAAGTTGTTATTGCCAAAGCTGGAGAGCCCTACTTGCGGCTGGAGCCTTTTGCCAAGCGTCCAACCGACCGGAAACCCGGAGCGTTGAAGGGCGAGATATGGATCGCCGAGGACTTCGATGAAGCTGATCAAGACATCATCGACTCATTCCACGATTCGCCAATCGCCCCGGCTGAACACGACTAACGAAGCGGCGCCCTGGATCAAAAAGCCAGACGGTCGCTGGGCGCGACAGGCCGCAAGGCCGTTGATTCATCTGAAAGCCTTTATCCACAACATCTGCTGCCAGGAAAAATAGTGGCGTCTTATCTGATAGACACCCATGTGTTGCTTTGGTGGCTCATGGATGATCCCAGACTGGGCGCATCCGCCCGCCAAGTCATCGCCCGCCCAAGCAATGAGGTTTGGGTCAGCGCGGCCAGCGGCTGGGAAATCGCCATAAAGCGAGCGTTGGGCAAGCTGCGCGCCCCGGACAATTTGGAAGCGCGAGTTGCTAAGGAGGGCTTCGCTTTCCTGCCTATTACCTTCCGCCATGCTGAACAAGCGGGCGTCCTGCCGCTGATTCACCGAGATCCGTTCGACCGAATGCTGATCGCTCAAGCTCAAGCCGAGGATTTGGCCCTGATCACGGCCGATGAGCGGATCAAGTGCTACGCTGTGCGAACGTTGGCTGCTTGATGAAGGCTAAAGGCGAAACCTTTGCGCCATCGCCCATCCCGTCGGCGCCAGTGCTGAAGTCACCCATCAAACACGTCGCGCTTGCGGCCCGATTCAATGGCGTGGCCAGCGCACTCGACCGAAACGCCCTCAACGGCTCGCCCCAACGGCCTTGGCGCGGGCGTTTCCGGCGATCGCCTCCCGCCTTGCAAGCCGGGCAACGAGCACTTCGTGACGCGCCTGCGTCAACGGATAGTTCCAGATGATCGCAGTGGCCAACGCAAAGAACAGGCCGGGCAGCACGGCGTACTCAACGCGCAACGCAATCCAGCCCACGGCAGTCGTTTCAACGCCTTGCGGGTCGTAGCCCGCTAGGTTGAGCAGCTGCAGGGCAAGGAACAAGCCAACCGCCATGCCGACTTTGTCCACCGCGGCCTGGAAGGCGAAGAACAAACCCGCCCGCTCCTGCCGGTGCATGGCCCGGTCCACATCGACGACGTCAGCGATCATGGCCAGCGGCAGGTAGGCGAACGCACCGAAACTGAGTCCTTTGACCACAAAGAGCACAAGGAAGATGGTGAAGTCTCCGGGGCCGAGCGCGACGGTGCCAAGCGACGTCAGCGAGCCGTTGATCATGGCGATGGCCAAGGCCCGGTGCTTGCCATGCCGCTTGGCCAGCCGTTGCCACATTGGAATCGCCAAGACCCCAAAGAGGAAGTAGCCCGTGTAGGCCAATCCGATCCTGTCCCCTGCGTCCAGGATGTCCTGGATGAAGAAGAAGGCGACCGCATGGCGGGCGGCCTCGCCGACCACGATCGCCAGCGCCATGTAGATGATGCGGCGAAAGGGCCCCACCTTGAGCAGGCTGCGCAGGCTCCGGGGGAGCGAAGGCAAGGCGGATGCAGCGCGCCGTTGCCGTTCCGGCACGATCACGGCCAGGATCAGGACGCAGACCGGCAGGGAAACCAGGACAATGGTGCCCAAGGTGTCCAGCACATCCGCAGGCCTCTCCTTGCCCAGATATTGCTGGCTAAGCCAGATCACCGCTGATGATCCGATCAGGCCGACGATGGTGAACACTTGGCGCACGCTCATGATGCGGGCGCGATCCATGTAGTTTTCGCTGAGTTCGCCGCCCAACGCCCCCCAAGGCAGCGTGATCATCGTCCAGCCGAAGTACATGACGGTGTTCCAGAGCAGCATGTACCAGATGTCCACCGGGGGCTCGGGGAAGAAGAGCTTCCAAACGCCAAGCATGGTGATCGGCACGCCCAGCATGATGTAGGGCCGTCTCCTGCCCAATCTGGTCTTGGTGCGGTCGCTCAACCACCCGATGAGCGGATCGGTGACGAAGTCGAACGCGCGGGTGATGAGCAGCACGGTGCTGATCGCGGCCAAGCCCAAGCCCAGCTCCGTCGCGTAGTAGGGGTGCAGGAACAGCCCCAAGGGGTAGCCCAGGAACGCGATCGGCAGGGCTAGGTTGCCGTAGGCCAGCAGCACGGGAACCCGCGTCCGAGCGGATGCGGCCCTAGCGACGGCACCGCCGCCCGCCGGCTCAGCCGCCGCCAATGCTTGCGCCTGCGTTGGTTGCCGTGGCTTGGCCATGCGCCTTGCCGCCCGCGCCCTATCCCTCATCCCATAGATCGTAGCTGCCGAAGTTCCAGAGGTTGCCTTCCATGTCCCGGCAGGAATAGCCCCTGCCGCCGTAGTCCTCGTCCTTGGGCGCCATCACCACTTGGGCGCCTGCCGCCACCGCCGTCGCGTGATGCGCATCCACATCCGCGACAATGACATAGGGGCTTTGCGAGACGGGCGCATCAGGCCTCTCCAGCGGCTGCTGATGCCGCCCGAACTCATCCTCGCCCGCTGAGCCCAGCATGATCATCCCGTTGCCGCGCACCAGTTGGGCATGGGCGATGGTCCCGCCCTCCCCCGGCACCACCAGATGGCGCTCAAAGCCGAACGCCTTGCACAGCCAGTCAGTCGCGCCGGCGGCATCCCGATATCGAAGGGTGGGAATGATCGTCGCGGGGCTTGTTTTCGATGGCTGGGCCATTGCACTTCCTTCCTCGTTCGCTGCTGTGTTTGCCACCCATTCAAAAGACGGCTGCTGCGCAGCGGATTAACTGCGCATCAATGCCCAACCCCTCAGTCTGCGGACTCAGCTTACGGCATTCCAAGCGCCTTACAAAACGTCAGGAAGGATACCTTCGCCAGTCGAAATCAAGGATACTCGATGGGTGGGTCGTCAGTCGAAGTTCAGCGCCGCCACCGCCGCCGCCGTGGTGGTGGCCAACATGATCGGCACCGGGGTGTTCACCAGCCTTGGCTTCCAGTTGCTCGACATCCAATCCGGCTTCGTGCTGTTGATGCTCTGGGCCGTGGGCGGCCTCGCCGCGCTGTGCGGCGCACTCTGCTACGCGGAGCTCGGCGCAGCGTTGCCCCGCTCCGGCGGTGAGTACCATTTCCTAAGCGAGATCTACCATCCGGCGGTTGGCTTCGTCGCCGGCTGGATTTCGGCGACCATCGGCTTCGCCGCTCCCACCGCGCTGGCCGCCATCACCTTCGGTGCCTATCTCGGCTCAGCGTTGCCAATGGCCCCGCCGGAAGCGAGCGCCACGGTCCTCGTCATCGGCCTGACCGCCGCCCACATGAGCACCAGGCGCGGCAGCGGCGGCGTGCAGCGTTGGTTCACCGGCTTGAAGGTGGCGCTGATCCTAGGCTTCTGCGCTGCGGTCTGGGTGGCGGTCGATGGCGGACAGCCGATTGTCTTCACGCCGGTCCCCGGCGATGGCGGCCTGCTGCTCGGCAGCGCCTTCGCCGTGGCCTTGATCTACGTCAACTACGCCTACACGGGCTGGAACGCCGCCACCTACCTCACCAGCGAAGTGGCCGATCCGCAACGCAACCTGCCGCGCGCCTTGGCGCTGGGGACGGCTTTGGTCGCCGGCTTGTACCTGCTGCTCAACTTCACCTTTCTCCACGCCGCGCCCATCGACGCGATGGCGGGGCAGCTGGAGATCGGCGCCATCGTCGCCGAGGAGGCTTTCGGCGGGGTTGGCGGGAAGATGATGGGCCTGGTGCTGGCAGCCCTGCTGATCTCCACCGTCAGCGCCTTGACTTTGGCCGGCCCCCGGGTGATGCAGGTCATCGGGGAGGACTTTCCGGCTTTCCGCGCACTGGCCCGCACCAATCGCGACGGCCTGCCGACGGTGGCGATTGCCACTCAGTCGTTGATGGCCTTGGCGTTCATCTGGACCGCTTCATTCGAGTCCATCCTGGTGTTCGCCGGCTTCGCCTTGGGGCTGTCCACGTTCATCACGGTGGCCGGCGTCTTCGTGCTGCGCTGGCGCCGTCCGGGGTTGGCGCGGCCGTACCGGATCACCGGCTATCCGCTGCCGCCCCTGGCCTACCTCGGCATCACCGGCTGGACCCTGTTCTACATCTTGGCGGAGCGTCCCCAGGAGGCGGGGTTGAGCTTGGCCTTGATCCTCGCCGGAGCCGCTTTCCATTGGCTGAGCAATCGTGCAAAAAAACCTGCCCGGCGGGGTTTCCAAGACGGTCGGCAGCAAGGGGAGGAGCATGGCGGAGTTGGATGAGTTCAGGGCCGAGACGCGGGCGTGGCTGGACGACAACTGCCCGATGGGCGCCCGCGGACCCGGGCCGATACCCAACGGCAGCACCAAGATCAGGATTCGCGACCGGGACACCCGAACCTGGCTCGACTGCATGATCGAGAAGGGCTGGACGGTGGGTAAGCGCTTACTTCAGAACGAGAGTTCCGGCATACCGGTGCTGGTGTGCGCCGGCAACGGCAATGTTGGGCCAACTTCCTGTGCAGAACTCTGATCAGAGAAGTAATATCGATGCATGGCTGACCAATCAACGATTCGAACTCGCCGACTGAACCCTGAATTCTGGGCTATTGTCGCTGTGGGCGTGACCCTTTTCGGTCAGGCCGCGTTGCAAAACAATCGGGTGAACGACCGCATTGACCGCCTCCAGGAAGGCCAAGCCGTGATCCGCGAGCGGCTGGCGGCCGTTGAGGGCCAGGTTGGGGCGGTCAGCGCTGCGGGCACCGGCGAACTGGCTGTTGTCGTCGGAGACGGCGGCGACCACATTTCCTGAGGGTGAGGTCGGGCACCAATTGGGCGACGAGATCTCACGCCGCCACTTCAACGCCAAGGACTTCAGCGTGTTCCGCTTTCGTCTCGACGAGGAGACGCGCCTGCTCGCCGAGCAGTTCAGCGGCAACCGATTCAGCGAACGGGGCGACATCGCCGGCTTCGAGCTCGAGGCCTGGCTGGTTGACCGAAACGGCAACCCCCTGCCGGAAAACGACCGCTTCCTAAGCCATCTCAACAACCCCTTGGTGGTGCCGGAACTGGCCAACTACAACGTGGAGTTGAATGGCAGCCCCACCGCGCTGTCGGGACGCGCCTTCTCGCGCCTGCACGATGAGCTCTCCGCCACTTGGCAGGCTTGCCAGGCAGCCGCCGGCGACCTTGGCTGCCAGCTGGTGACCATCGGCATCCTGCCCACCATCAAGGACGCCATGCTCAACTCCGCGCACATGTCGCGAATGGTGCGCTACCAAGCCCTGAACGACCGGGTGATGGCGCTGCGCGACGGCCAGCCGCTGAAGGTGCGCATCGAGGGTGAGGATGAACTGGCCATGCAGCACCCCGACGTGATGCTGGAAGCCGCCGCCACTTCGTTCCAGATTCACCTGCAGTGCAAGCCGGACAACGCCGTGCGGGACTTCAATGCCGCCATGGCCGTCTCCGCGCCCATGGTGGCGGCCTGCGCCAACTCACCGTCCCTGTTCGGGCGCCGGCTGTGGGCGGAAACCCGCATTCCCCTTTTCGAGCAGGCCGTGGACATCGGCCCCCACTATCCGCAGCGGGTGGACTTTGGGGCCGGGTTCGCTGAGGACTCCCTGTTCGAGATCTTCGCCACCAACCAGCAGCAGCACCCCATCCTGATTCCCGCCGTGACCGATGCCGCGCCCGGCAAGTTCGCCCACGCGCGCTTTCACAACGGCACCATTTGGCGCTGGAACCGTCCCCTCATCGGCTTCGACCACGACGGCCAAGTCCATTTGCGCATCGAGCATCGCTCGGTTTCCGCGGGGCCGACCATCCGCGACTGCGTTGCCAACGCCGCCCTGTTCTTCGGCTTGGTCAGGGGCTTAGGCTTGGCGGATGAAGCCATAGAGACCCAATTGAGCTTCGAGACCGTGCGCGCCAACTTCTATGCGGCCGCCCGCCATGGCATCGGCGCTGAACTGGTCTGGCGAGGCGGGCCGCTGAGCGCCCGGGCGCTGCTGCTCGATGAGTTGCTGCCCCTTGCCCGGCGGGGGCTTGCCCACTACGGCATACCGGAAACGGAGATTGATGAGCATCTGGGATTGGTGGAGGCCCGCGTCGAGTCCGGCCAAAACGGCGCCGAGTGGCAGCGGCGCTGGGCGCGGGCGCACGGCATGGACGGCAATCGCTTGGTCATGGCCTACCTGGAGCGCCAAAACCAAGGCGAGCCGGTTCACGCTTGGCCCCTATGACCGCCGCCTTGCGACGCATTGCGGGCCTGCCGCCCGGTTTGCTCGATGTGGAGGCACCAGCCCTGAACGACCGGCTCGGCGCACCTGCCCTGCTGCGTCTCAAGGGCGTCGAGCCCACCCCGCTGCTGATCAGCGTCCTGCTGCACGGCAACGAAACCAGCGGCTGGGACGGGCTGCGGCAGGTGCTGCGACGCCGCGCCGCTAGGCTGCCGCGCGATCTGCTGATTCTCATCGGCAACGTCAGGGCCGCGGCCGCGGGCGTGCGCACGCTCCCGGACCAAACGGACTTCAATCGCATATGGCGGCCCGCCAGCGGGATCGCCAGGGAAGTGCTGGATGCCATCGGCGATGAGCCGCTGATGGCGGTGGTGGACCTGCACAACAACACCGGCAGGAACCCAGCCTACGCGGTGCTGACCGATCTCTCCCCCGGCAGCCTAGGCCTAGCCCACCTGCATGGCGGCGCGGGCGTGATCGTGGAGGAGCCGGACACGGTGCTGACCCGAGCCTTTGCCGGACGCGCGCCCAGCATCACCCTCGAACTTGGCCCGGTGGACGATCCCGAAGCCAAGGGTCGCGCCGACTGCTACTTGGATGGCCTGCTCGACCTAGCGGCAGCGCCGACCGCCCGCGCTGACGAGCTGCGCCTCTACCGAACGCTGGCCCGGGTGCATCCGCCAGCCAACGCCAGTTTCGGATTTTCCGACGCAGGCCTGTGCGACCTCGACCTGATCCTCAACGGCGACCTGGAGGCCAGCAACTTTCGCCCGCTGCCTGCGGGAACGGAATTTGGAAGGGCCAAGGACGGGTTCAACCTGCAAGTGCTCGACAACAGCCACCGGGACGTCACGAGCCGCTTCCTGGAAGTGCGCAACGGCCGCATCCTGGCGACCCGCACCCTGACGCCCGCCATGTACACCACCGACGCCAGCGTGGTCCGGCAGGACTGCCTCTGCTATCTCATGGCGCCTGTGGCCGATGAGTTCGCTTGACTGAGGAGCGGCGGTGGAGGGGAACCGAGGCCAGCCGTCACGAGCTCGAAGAGGATAGTGAGGTGGGGGTGGTCTCTTGCCAATCCCTGACGTGCGCGACGCGGCCGGCTTCGGCCGCTTGCCTCAGATAGCGCTCGTCCGCCGTCACGAAAACGCCTTGATGGATGATCGCCAGGGCATGGTAGGCGGCATCGTAGAACGTCACGCCGTAGCGCCGGGTAAGGTCCAGAACCTGACTCATCCAGCTCTGGGACTCCGCGCCGATATTGAAATCAAATCGCTTCAAAGCCCCCAATATCGCCTCGGCGGATTTCGGCACACGCCGGGCTAGGGTGTTGCCCAGTTCGTAGATCCACAAACTGGGCACGACTGCTCGCGCCTGTCCGTTGGCTATCGCATCGCGCAGCCGAATGGCTTGCTCCACATCGGACTCATCGGCAGGGGGCAGCACCCACTTCAGAATCACCGAAGCATCCGGCACGACAACCTGCGGCTCGATCAATGTCCTGCGTCCCGGTCCTCCCGAACCCATCGCACGACCTCCTCGGCGGTGACTGCTTGGGCACCGACGTCTTTGCGCAGCCGGTCCATGTCGGCAGCGGCATCCAAACGCCGACGGCGGCGCACCCAAGCCCGCAGCGCTTCGTTGATGGTTCGACTGCGCTGCCCCAGCGGAACGTCCCGCAGAAAACGCCAGACGTCGTCGTGAACGACGATGTTGATGCGATGCGTCATGTCGTTGCCTGATGTGTATGAGGCTACACACCATATCATTGGGGGACTGCAAATCAAATCCGCAAGGGTCAGTTCCCTCGCCCAGAGCCGTCGCGCCCATCCCGCGTCAGCCGGAAGATCCGCTCCGGCGTGATCGGCAGTTCGGTGACTTCGCAATCGAACGGCGCGAGGGCGTCGGCGACGGCGTTGGCGATCGCCGCGGGCGCTCCGATGGTCCCGCCCTCGCCCATGCCCCGAATCCCGCCGAGGGTCTTTGGTTTTTCCAAGTCCAGATGGACCTGCTCCATGCGGGGCACCTCCGCCGCCGAGGGCAGCACATAGTCCATGAAGCTTGCGGTCAGGTTTTGGCCCTGCTCGTCGAAGATCACCTCTTCAAGCAGCGCGGCGCCAATGCCCTGGGCCACCCCGCCGTGGTTCTGGCCTTCGACGATCCGGGGGTTGATCAGCTGCCCGCAGTCCTCTGCCACGAGGTACTTCAGCACCTTCACTTGGCAGGTCTCGCGGTCCACTTCCACCAGCGCGATGTGGGTGCCGCAGGACGTGGTGCCCCACTCAGGGTCGTACATGCGGCTCGCCGAGAGCTCGCCGAGTTCGTTCTTTAGGTCCGTGGCAATGGCGCCCTGCCGGGAATAGTAGGTCTTGGCCAGCTCACCGAAGCCGATCCTGCGGTCGGAGTGCGGGGCCGAGAAGCCCGCTTCGGCCAAGGTCACCTCCTCGGGCGGAGCGTTGAGCATCAACCCGGCGACCCGCAGCAGGCGTTCCTTGAGCGCGGCGCAGGCGAGCATGGCCGCGCCCGCGCCCATGACGGCCCCGCGGCTGGCGTAGGAACCGGTGCTGTGGGCGACCGCCGCAGTATCCCCTTGGACGATGGTGACGTCCTCAATGGCCACGCCGAGCTCGTCGGCAACCACTTGGGAGAGCGCCGTTTCAAGGCCTTGGCCGAAGGAGGTCACGCCAAAACGCGCCGTTATGCCGCCGGTCGAGTCGAGGCAGACGTGGGCCGTTTCGGTGCCCGTGTTGAAGGGCATGCCGGGCGATGCGGACAGCCGGGAGCCGATGCCGGTCAACTCCGCATACGTGGCCATGCCGATGCCGAGCAGGCGTCCCTGCTCGCGCGCCTCCTCCTGCTGCCCTCTGAGCGACTCGTAGCCAATGGCCTCGCAGGCCGCGGCCAAGCTCTCCGTGAACCCGGAGCGATCCCAGACAATCCCCGATGCGACCTTGTAGGGGAAGTCCTCCGGCTGCACGAGATTGCGCAGGCGCATCGCCTTCGGATCCTGCCCCAAGCGCCTCGCCGCCATATCGACCAAGCGCTCCATCACGAAGGTGGCGGCTGGCCGGCCGACGCCGCGATACGGCCCCAAAGCCGTTTTGGAAGTGGCCACGCATCGAACCCGGCCTTGATAGGCGTCGATCCTGTAGGGGCCGGGCAGGAAGCTCGCCACCTGAACCGGCTCGATTCCGGCAGTGAAGGGGAAAAGTGAGTAAGCGCCCACATCGCCGATGACGTCGGCGCGCAGCCCCAGGAAGTTGCCCTCCTCGTCCAAAGCGAGTTCAGCTTCGACGACCTCATCAAAGCCGTGGCTGGTGGCGGTGAGGTCCTCAAGCCGGTCGGACGTCCACTTGACGGGACGTTCCAGCCTGCGGGAGAGAACGCAGACCAGCACCTCCTCGGGATAGAGCGAGGTTTTGCCGCCAAAGCCTCCCCCGACATCCGGGGCGACCACCCGCAGGCGGCTTCCGGGGATGGCCAAGCAGTCCACCAGCGCGTCCCGAACGATGCCGGGGACTTGGGTGGAGGTGTGTAGGGTCAGGGAGTCCGCAGCACCGCGATAGTCGGCGAGGTAGCACCGGTTCTCCAGTGCCGCCGGCGCCTTGCGGCGAAAGCGGAACCGTTCCTTCACCGCCAACGGCGGATTGTGGAACGCCTGCTCGACCTCGCCGCGCTGGAACCTGCGTTCGACCAACACGTTGGACGAGGTGCCGTCGTGGAGCCTGGGCGCGTCCTCGGCCAGCGACCGCAGCGGATCCACGAGGCTTTCCAGCGCTTCGTACTCGACTTCAATGAGCGCTGCGGCGTCTTCGGCCAGATAGCGGCTCTCGGCCACGACCGCAGCGATGGCCTCCCCCGCGAATCGCGCCTTCTCCTTGGCCAGAATCGGCTGCGCAGTGGGCTGGTAGCCGCGCATGCGCGATTGGGCGACGATGGGCTGGAAGTCCGCCTCGATGTCCTCGGCGACGTAGATGGCGACCACGCCCGGGCAGGCCGCCGCGGCTTTCGAGTCCACTTTGAGGATGCGCGCATGGGCATGGTCGCTGCGGCGGAAGGCGACGTGCAGCGTGCCGGCGATTGCGACGTCATCCACGAACCGGCCCCGGCCAGTGAGCAGCCGGCCGTCCTCGCGCCGCTCAACCGGCGCGCCGACGTACTTCGGGCGGCTAATGGCCGTCTCCCCCGTCGTCGGCCGCCGGAGCCGCGCAGGATCGCTGCGCTTCCTCAAGCAAGCGCTTCACCAGCCCATGGCATAGATGCCGACGGTAGTCCGCGGAAGCATGCAGGTCGGCGTTCGGGTTGATCGCGTCGCGCACGGCACAGGCCGCCTGGTGCGCCAACTCCGGGGTGAGGCGCCTTTGGCCGCGAATCATCCGCTCAGCGACGGGAACCCGAACGGCGGTGTCGGCCACTCCGGCAAGGGCGATGCGGGCGTCCGTGATTCGGGGTCCGCCCGTAAGCCGGCTGCCGCCCACTGAAAGGGTGACGGCGGCAGCGCACAGCGCGAAGTCGCCCGCCCGCAGGGCCACTTCGTCGAACGCCCAGGCCGTGCGGCGGGGCAGCGCCGGGAAGTCGATGCGCAGCAGAATCTCATCGGCATCAAGGCTTGAGGTGAGTGCGCCCAGCAGGAAGTCCTGGGCGTCTATCGCGCGCTTGCCGCTGGGGCCGACGGCATGGAGCCGCGCCTGGAGCAGGACGGCCAGCAAGGGCCACTCGGCGGCAGGGTCGGCGTGGACCAAGCTGCCGCCAATGGTGCCCCGGTTGCGGATGGCCAAATGCGCCACATGCCGCATCACTTCGCCCATCACCGGAAAGCGCTCCCGAATGAGCGCGGAGGTCTCGACCTCGTGGTGGGTGGTCAGGGCGCCGACTCGCACCGACCGACCGTGGGGGAGAATGCCGCGCAGTTCGGCAATCCCGGTCAGGTCGATCAGCAGGTCCGTGGCCAGCAGGCGGAAGTTCAGCATCGGGATCAGGCTTTGGCCCCCGGCGAGCAGCTTGGCTTGGGGCGCGGCGGCGAGCCTTGCCAACGCCTCGTCAATCGATTGCGGCGCGCAATAGTCGAATGGAGCGGGCTTCACGGGAAGCTACCGTCCCATGAACTTCGGCGCCCGCCCTGCGGCGAAGGCGGCGCGGCCTTCCTGGTAGTCCGCGCTCGCGCCGACCTCGCGGATGAGCTGCGCGGCTTGGCGTTCCACGTCAGCGGGAACGCCGTAGGCCAAGCCGTTCAGCAGGGCCTTGCTGCCCGAGGCCGTGAGCGGCGCGGCGGCGAGAATCGCCTCAAGGAAGGGCGCGATCGACTCGCTTAGGTCATCTGCGTCGATCACTTGATCGATCAGGCCAATGGCGTGGGCTTGAGCCGCATCCACCCGCTCACCGACGCAAAGCATGCGCTTGGCCCAAGTTAAGCCAACCAAGGCGAGCAGGGTTTGGGTGCCGCGCAAGCCATAGACCACCGAGAGCTTGGCGGCCGGTATGCGGAACCTGGCCCTTGCCGTGGCGATTCTGAAGTCGCAGGCCATGGCGATGGCCAAGCCGCCACCGAAGCAGTAGCCGTCAATTGCGGCAACCACCGGGTGCTTGCAGGCAAGGATCGCATCGGCCACCCGGTCAACGGCCTGCTCATAGACCCCGACCTGTTCCGGCGTGCTGCGGACCTCGCCAAACTCGGTCACGTCGGCGCCCGAGGAGAAGTTCTCCCCGGCGCCTCGAATCACCAGGCAACGAACGTCCTCGTTGGCGCCCAAGTCACGAACGGTCTGCGCCAGTTCCCGCCACATTCCTAAGGTCAGGCAGTTGACGCGCTCCGGACGGTTGATGGTGACCAGGCCGACGCCCGACCCGACTTCAATCTCGAAAAAGCCGGTTGGCAGCACTGCTGCGTCAACGCCGTCGGCGGATGCGGCGGTTGAGTCTCGGGTTGCTGCCCCGTCAGGCTGGCTGGGAAGCGCCTGAATTTCGGGGGCGCTTGCGGACGGGTCGGCGGCAGCGAAAGCTGGCTTTGCGCGTTTCGCTGCCCGCTGCGCCCGCCATTTGCGGATGAGCTGCCGCCAGCCGCCCGGTGCGGCGGACGTCCGGGCGGCGCCGGCTTCGGGCGGCAGGCCGCCACCTTCGACGACCGCCGCAAATCGCTTGAAGAAGCGCTCGATCCAGACCTGGGCGGTCGATTCGATCAGCCGCGAGCCGATCTGCGCCAGCTTGCCGCCCAGCCGAAACTCGGCGTCGTAGCGGAGCCGAGTGCAGTCGCCGTCCTCGCTCAGCCGGATGTTGACCGTGGCGTTGGCAAAGCCGGCCAGTCCGCCCTTGCCGGCCGCGGTCAGGGTGCAGCTCTCCGGTTCGATGATGTCCGAGAGCGTGGCGACGCCCTCAAAACGCGCCCGAACGGGGCCAACGCGAGCAGCCACCACACCGGTCATTTGATTGCCCACCCGCTCCAGGGACTCGCAATCGGGCACGGCCCGGCGCAGAACTTCGGGATCGTTGAGGCCGGCCCAAGCCTTTTCCCGCGGCAGGCTCAGCTCGGTTTCACCGGAAATGTCCAAGACAGCGACCTAGTCCGCCATGCTGTAGCCGCCGCTGACGCTCACCACTTGGCCAGTGACCCAAGCGGTGGCGTCGGACGCCAGAAACACCACGGTGGGCGCCACGTCCTTCGGAAACCCCATGCGCCGCAGCGGATACTGGCGTTCGATCTTGGCCCGGTTGGCCTCCAGCCAGGCCTTGTCGGCATGGGCGGTTTCCAGCATCCCGAAGGCGACGGCGTTGGCCCTGACGTTGAATCGGCCGAGCTCCTTGGCGACGGACTTGGTGAGCGCGATGGCGGAGCCGCCGGTGGCCGCCTTGATGGGAATGTTGGCCTCCCCCACCCTGGCGGAGTCCCCGACGATGTTGACGATGCGGCCGTCGGCCTGGTCGATCATCACTTGGGCGACGGCATGGCAGGCGTTGATGATGCCGTAGTGGCAGACGTCGGTCTGCTGCCGCCACTGCTCCGGATTGCTGTTCACGAACCGCTCCTGGATGGCGAGGCCGGCGTTGTTCACCAGAATGTGCAGGGCGCCGTGGTCCGCGACCACCTGCCCGACCATGGCGCGGACGGCTTCATAGTCCGTGACGTCGGCGGCATAGGCCTTGGCCCGCCCGCCACTGGCAAGAATCTCTTGGACCAGGCTCTCCGCCTGATCGGACGAGCCTCTGTAGTTGATTGCCACGGTGGCGCCTTCGGCGGCGAGCGTTCGGCTGATTTCCGCACCCACGTCGCGCGCTCCGCCAGTGACCAGCGCAACCTTGCCTTTCAATCCGAAATCCATCCATCACTCCTGTTGGGTTTGCTGATTCGCGGCTTCGCTTTGGGCAAGATCGTCCCGCGCCGCGATGACCGCGTCAACGATGTTTTGGTATCCCGTGCAGCGGCACAGGTTGCCGGAAAGCAGTTCGCGAATCCGGTTCTCGTTCTCCAGCGGATACTTGTTCAGCATGTCCTCGATGGTGGCCAGAAAGCCCGGCGTGCAGAATCCGCACTGCAGCGCATGGCACTGCTTGAAAGTTCGTTGCAGTGCGCTTAGCGATTGGGCCTGCCCGTGCCCTTCGACTGTGCGCAGCTCGGCGTTGTCCGCCTGAACGGCCAGCGTGAGGCAGCTGCGAACGCTGTCCCCGTCGATCAGCACCGTGCAGGCGCCGCAAATGCCTTGTTCGCAGCCGACGTGGGTGCCGGTCAGGTTCAGCATCTGACGCAGGAAGTCCGAAAGCAGCAGGCGCGGCTCCACGCTGCGTTCGTGGCGCACGCCGTTGACGGTGACGGCGATCCTCCTTTCGAATGGCACGGTCGGTCGTTCCTCAAGCGTCGGCAAGGGCGGTGTGGCTGGGCGCGGCAAGTTTGCCGTTTGGCGGCTGGGCCGCTCCCAGCGGAATGTCTCACGGCTGCACCATATGGGCAACGGGCGGCCTTGTCCAACCCGCGCCTCTCGCCCAGAGGGCGAGAGGCGGTTGGAGTTTCGCTGCGCGAAACCCCGCTACTGTTGCGAGGGCCAGATGCCAAAGCGTTTCTGAGCCCGCACAACCTGAAAAGCCACGAGCCTGAACAGGGGCATGGCCAAGCTGAATGGACGGCCCGGTTTGACGCCAGTTTGATTCCCGCACAGCCGCCCCGTGGATTGGGCTATGATCGTTGCTGCTTCGGAGACTGGGGTAAGTCCATGACCGTCCAAGTGGCATGCCTGCTGATTGGTGCGCTGCTGCCCTATCTGTGGTCTGTCGTGACGGCGGTGTACGGCAAGCGTGAACTCGGTTCCACCGGGTTTGAAGCGCCTCGCCCGCATGCCGCCCAGCTGACCGGCGCCGGCGCCCGGGCTCGCGACGCCCAGCACAATGCCTGGGAGGCCGCCATCGCATTCGGACTGGCCAATGGCGCTGCCTTGGCGGCTGGCGTCGAACCGTCCGGCCACTGGGCGCTGGCGGCGCCGCTGTGGGTGGCGGCGCGGCTGATGCACGGCATGTTCTACGTGGCGGGCATGGCGCTGCTGCGACGCCTGTCCTTCATCATCGGGATGGCCATGAGCGCATGGATTTTCCTCTTGGCCCTGACGGTCGATTGACCGGGTGGCTGGGTCAGGGCGCAACCGCATCCCGGAACCGAAGCCGCACACGTAAACACCAACAAGGAACCTGTACGCAAATGTCCGTCGAAACCAAGCTTTTTGACCTCACCGGCAAGGTGGTCCTGCTGACCGGCGCATCCAAGGGCATGGGCCAAGCGATGGCCGAGGGGCTCGCCGAGCACGGCGCCAAGGTGGTCATCTCCAGCCGCAAGCTCGACCAATGCGAGGCCGTGGCGGAGGAGATCAACAGCCGTTGCGGGGCGGGCACCGCCATTGCCGCAGCCTGCAACATCGGCCACAAGGAGCAGCTTGAAGCCTTGGTGCGGACCGCCCGCGAGCGCTTGGGGCCGATCGACGTGCTGGTCTGCAACGCCGGCGTCAACCCGTTCTACGGCTCGATGTCGGAGATTCCCGACTGGGCCTTCGACAAGATCATGAGCGCCAACGTCAAGTCCAACCACTGGCTGTGCCAGATGGTGGCCCCGGACATGATCGCCAAGGGGTCCGGGTCGATCATGATCACCTCAAGCACCGGCGCCTTCGCTCCTTCGGAGGTGCTTGGCGCCTACAACATCTCCAAGCTGGCGGACATCGCCTTGGTGCGCAACTTGGCCGCGGAGTGGGGCCCCAAGGGCGTGCGCGTGAACGCCATCTGCCCGGGTCTCATCAAGACCGACTTCGCCCGCGCCCTGTGGGACAACGCGGAGGCGGCCGCCCGCGTCAACGAAATGACGCCCCTGCGGCGACTGGGCGAAGCCGAGGATCTCAAGGGCGTTGCCGTCTTCCTCGCCGCCGATGCCAGCGCCTACGTCACCGGCCAGGCGTTGACGGTGTGCGGCGGAACCCATATGTGGCGATGACCGCCGCCGCCATGCCGCTGCTGCCGTCACTGCGGGGCCTGCATGCCGTGGTGTTTGGCGACCTCATGCTGGACCGCTACTGGCGGGGCGAGGCGCGGGGCATATCCCCGGAGGCCCCGGTGCCGGTGGTGGCGGTCGGCGACGTGGAGGACCGTCCCGGCGGCGCCGCCAACGTCGCCCTTAACGTCGCCAGCCTCGGCGCCCGCTGCACCCTGCTTGGCTGCATCGGCAAGGACGCCGAAGGGGCGGCGCTGAGGTCCATCCTGGAAGCGGCTGGGGTGACCTGCGACTTCGTCGAAATCGACCGTTGGCCGACGACGCTCAAGCTGCGCGTGGTCAGCCAGCAACAGCAGTTGCTGCGCAACGACTTCGAGTCCCCGGCGCCCGCTGCGGCGGCACGGGAACTGGCGGCTAGGGCGAGCGCCCATCTGGCGGACGCCGCGGTGCTGCTCGTGGCCGACTACGACAAGGGCGCGGTGGCGGATCCCGCAGCGCTGATCCAAGCGGCCAACGCGGCCGGGGCGGCCAGCGTCGTCGATCCCAAGTTCAAGCCCCTGTCGAGCTATGCCGGGGCCAGCGTCGTGAAGCCGAATCTTCGGGAGTTCGAGTTTGCGACAGGTGCGACGGGCGATGTCGAGGCGCTTGCCGAAGCCGCCCAAGCGCTCTGCCGCACCCAGGGCTTCGGTGCGTTGGTGGTCACCGCTGGCGCGGACGGCCTGACTGTTGTGCAGGAGACGCACATCCACCACCTGCCAGCCCGACAAGTCGAGGTGTACGACGTCACTGGCGCCGGCGACACCGCCGCGGCAGTTCTCGGAGTGGCCTTGGGCGTGGGCCTGCCGGTGCTGGATTGCGCCCGCCTGGCCAACGTTGCCGCCTCATTGGCCGTGGCGAAATCCGGCACCGCCGCGGTTAGCGGGCCGGAGCTCGCGCTCGCGGCGGCCCAGGAGTCAGCCGATGGCGGGGTGCTGAGCGCCGACCAACTCGCCCTGGCCGTCGCCGCATCCCGGCAGGCCGAGGAGCGGATCGTGTTCACCAACGGCTGCTTCGACATCCTGCACGCCGGCCACGTCGCCTATCTGGAACAGGCCCGCAGGCTCGGCGACCGCCTGATCGTCGCCGTCAACAGCGACGCCTCAGTGGCCCGAATCAAAGGCCCTGAACGCCCAGTGAACACGCTGGCGCGCCGCATGCAGGTGCTGGCAGGCCTGAAGTCCGTGGACTGGGTGGTGAGCTTCGACGAGGACACCCCGGAGCCGCTGCTGGAGCGCTTCCGCCCGCACGTGCTGGTCAAGGGCGGCGACTACGAGCGCCAACAGGTCGTCGGCGCGGATTTGGTGGCCAGCTACGGCGGCGAGGTACGGGTGCTTGATCGGGTGGAGGACTGCTCAACCACGGCCATTTTGGGGCGGCTAGGCTATCCCGACTCAGATAACTCAATGTAATTTGGCGCGTAATCCATTGACTTTTGAAGACTGCCCTTGGAACAGGTGGAAACGCCGTTCCGCCAGCGCACCCTCCCGGGTTTCGGAGGTGTACAGCACGTCCATCGTCCCAACGGCCGCCTGACCGTCTGCACAGGAGCGGATCGCGCCCACGCCGCACAGACCGCCACACCGTGCCCTTGAGCGGCTCCATGGGCACGGCCTCGAGAGCGTCCAAAAGCGACTGGTCGCGGATTCCGCCTGCACCCCGCCCGTGTTGACTTCCCATGCCTGGAGGTACGCGTCGGCATCCATCCGGTCGAGAATCGCAATTTCATCCCGCGTGGACTTTGAGGTGACCTCCAGCACAAAGGCGGGCGCGACACCCTCCTCCCACAGCTTCCAAGTGTCTCGTAGCGGCTCCTTGGGCGCGCCGAAGGCGACGAACACGTCCGGCGACACGACGGCGCTCGGGTCGCCCTCGCGGAAGTACATGAACATGTCGCTGCCAACGTAGGCGTCGGGCCGGTTGAGCATGAAGACGTGCAGCGGCTTGGCGAAGTCCACCGTGGCGTGCCAGTGCCGACCTGTCTCGGACATGGGCCTGCCGTCCGATTCAGGGTAGCAAACAGCTTCCGGCGCCCGGCCCCGAGACCGTGCGGGGCCGGCGGGCCGAGCCTGAAGCGGGGATTGGGCTGGGACGTGCGTCGCTTCGGCTTCGGACATGGTGGCTTCCTTGAGGGTACGCATAGTTTCCGCGGCGCGGCTCTCAACCCCGCCCGATCGCGCTTTTGACCAACGCATCGAGCAATTCCGGAAACGCCCACCCGTCCGCCCGCGCCCCGTCGGGATACAGGCTGGTCGGCGTCATTCCCGGCAGGGAGTTGACTTCCAGCAGATGAATCCCCTCGTCGTTGCCGACGATGAAGTCGGCTCGCGACAGATCGCGCAATCCCAGCGCCCGGTGCGCGGCGATGGCGATGCGCTGCAGTTCGGCGTTGACGGCGGCGGGCAGCGGCGCGGGGATGACGTGCTCGCTGGCTCCGGCTTGGTAGCGGTTCACGGCGTCGTACCACTCGCCCGGCGCGGTGCGGATTTCGATCACCGGGAAGGCGCGCGGCGCTTGGCCGTGGAGGTCGATCACGCCGACCGTGATCTCGCGTCCGGCGATGAAGGGTTCGGCCATGATGCTGCCGAGCTTCAGCCCTTCGGTCACGGCGATGCCAATTTCGGTGGCGTTGGGAAGGCGGGCGACGCCGATGGCACTGCCCTGGCCGGACGGCTTGATGACCACTTGATCGCCCAGGGCGTCAATGATGCGCGCCGCGGCGTCCTGGGCGGCGCAGCCCGGCAGGATGACCAGGTCGTCGGCGACCGGCAGCTCGGTGCGGCGGAACCGGGCCTTGGCGCCGATCTTGTCCATCGCCGCCGCGCTGGCCGCCACGCCGCCGCCCACATAGGGCAACTGCAGGATGTCGAGCAGCCCCTGCACCGTGCCATCCTCGCCGGGCGGGCCGTGCAGGGCGGGAAAGACCACGTCCGGGCGGGTCTCGGCCAGCCGCGCCGGTGCGTCCCGATCCAATTCCAAGCGGGTGACCCGGTGCCCTGCGGCCTCAAGGCCAGCGGCCACTTGGGCGGCGGACATCCGGGAAATCTCCGCCTCCAGAGACTGGCCGCCCTGCAGCACGATCACATCGCAGGCGCTGGTCACAGGTTCTCCACTTCAATGTCCGGCAGCCCCTCGGGTACGGGCAGGCCGAAGACGCGGCAGAAGAAGGCGTATTCCGCGCCGATGCTGTGGGCGATGTTGGCGCCATCGCGAAAGCCGTGCCCCTCGCCGGGGTATTCGATGTAGGCGACCGGTAGGCCCTTGGCGCGGAGTGCGGCGACCATCGCTTGGGCTTGGTTGGGCGGCACGATGCGATCCTCAGCGCCTTGAAAGAAGATCACCGGGCAGTTCAGGCCGTCGAGATGGTTGATCGGCGAGCGCTCCGTGAGCGCCTGCTCCGAACCGAGCAGCGCATCGAGGTAGCGGGACTCGAACTTGTGGGTGTCGCGGGCCAGGGCGGTGAGGTCGCCAATGCCGTAGTGGCTGGCGCCGGCCCGGAACACGCTGCCGGCCGTGAGGGCCCGCAGCACCGTGTAGCCGCCGGCGCTGCCGCCGCGGATCGCCGCCAGTGCTGGGTCCGCCTCGCCTTGGGCTGCGAGGTGATAGACCGCGTCCTCGCAATCGCTTAGGTCAAGCTCGCCCCAGCGGCCGTTCAGGGCCTCCCGGTAGGCGCGCCCATAGCCCGCGCTGCCCCGGTAGTCCACGTCCACCACCAGCCAGCCGCGGCTGGTGTAGAACTGCACGAGCAGTTTCAGCGCCGCCGAGGCGGCCCCGGTGGGACCGCCGTGGCACAGCGTCAGCAGCGGCGGCTTGCCCTGGGCCACTGGATTGTCGGGATGGGTGGGGCGATAGAGGAATGCGTAGGCCTCCGCGCCGTCCCGCGTTGGGAAGGCGATACGCTCCGGGAAGCTGAAGTAGGCCGAGTCCACAGCCGGGGATGGCGGCTTGGCCACAACAGTGACATCGCCGGTTTCGGGGTTCAGACGCGCGAATTCCGTGGGTCTGTCGCCGTGGGCGGTAAGAAAGTAGATGTCGTTCCCATGAACGGACAGCTGCCCGCAACCCTCGGTGTCTTCCAGCAAGGGGCTGGCGAAGCCGCTCCCGCGGTCGATCAGCACCAGATCCTGGCCAGCTTGCCCGTGCCGGCACGCGGCGATGAGGCGTTCGTTCAGGCAGGCGTAGCTGCGCTGCCCGAATTGCCAAGGGGGGCCGCCGTAGTCGGCGTCATCGGCCAGCACCGGCCGGTCCCCGGAATCGTCCAGCCTATGGAGGTTCCAATAGCCGCTGCGGTCGCTGATGTAAAGGACGGCGCCGTCCGGGGCCCAGCTCGGCTGCATGACCGACTCCCGAGCGCCACCGGCGATCACCGCGGCCTCGCCGATGGCTTCGCCGTCAAGGCGGCAGCGCAGCAGTTGGGTGCCGTCCCACGGCATGTTCGGGTGGTCCCAAGCGATGAACAGCAGTTCGGTGCCGTCCGCCGACACCCGGGGCGCGGCGTAGAAGTCGCGGCCTTGGTGCAGCATGGCCACCTGGCCGTCGTCGATGCGGATGGCGGCGAGGGCGTTCTCCGGCTCGCCGTCGCCGTGAATCTCGGTGACGGCGATCAGGCGGCGCCGCGCGGCATCTAAGCAGAAGCCCGCGTAGCGCACTCTGGACGTGGAGTCGGTGACGGCGCTGACGCCGCCGTCCGGGGCGATCCGATGGATGTTCTGGCCCTGGTCGTTGACGAAGAAGACGCCGCTGTCGGTGGGCAGGTAGGCGCCGCCGCCGTATTCATGGACGCGGCTCCTGACGCTGTAGGGTTTCGGCGTGAGCTCAACCGCCTGGCCTGCAACCTGCTTGAACAGGGTGGCGCGGCCCGCTTCCGCCGGGCGCGACTCCAGCCAGTAGGCAGCGCCGCCGCTGACCTGCGGGTCGCCGATGCCGATCCCCGCTTCGGCGACGAGGCGGGGGGTGATCGACGAAGGCCATGCGCCGTAAGCCGTCACAATGGCGGACGCAAGCCGTGGCGGCGGTCGAGCCAGGTCCAGCGCTCATGGTCCCGCCAGGCGCCGGCAATGAACAGGTAGTCCGGCGAGAAGCCCTCCCGCTTGAAGCCGCAGCGCCTCACCAAGGCGATGGATCGCTCATTGCATGGCTGAATGTTGGCCTCCAGGCGATGCAGGCCCAGTTTTTCGACGGCCCAAGTGATGACCTGTTCAAGCCCTTCCTGCATGTAGCCGCGTCCCGCGTATGGTTGGGCGGCATAATAGCCGAGGGAGGCGCTGAGAAAAGACCCGCGCACGATGTTGTTGATGTTGAAGCAGCCCACGATCGCATCGGTTCCCTTCTCGATGACCAGCAGGCCCGCATGGTCGTCCCGCTCCAAGCGCTTCAGGTAGCGGTTGAACGCCTCGCGGGTGATGGGCGGGTGGATCCAAGGCTCGTGCAACGACGCGCTGCGACGCATGACGGTGACGAACTCCTCCCGGTCCCGACGGTTGACCGGGCGCAGATAGACCCGCCGCGCTCCGGGCTCGGCCCCGGGCTCAGCCATCGTCTTGGCGCTGCTCAAGCAGGAATATCTCACCCAATGCAGGCGGGATCATGGCGATGCCGACGATCAGCAGGTACAGCGGATGCAGCCCGTCGTCGAACCGCCACATGCCGGCGAAGGCGAAGCCCCGGTCGTGCCAAAGCATCAATCCGGCAGTGGTCAGGCCAAAGCCCGCCGCGAGCAGCAGGAACCATCCCAAGTGCTTCATCGCTTCTCCGTGCGACAGATGGGTGATGTCCCGACGGGAAGCCCGTGCCAGTTGCCCCATCGAGGGCAGGACACCCCAGTGCGTTCCGTCAGGATGGGGGCTTGCAGCCCATTCTTCTGGGGAGGCGCCACCTTCTAAGGCGCTGGCATGATGTACGCCGCTCCCCGGCGGCGCAGCCAAGCTTGGCTGAAGGCTTCGAGGCCGTAGCGGCGCGGCACGTCCGCCGCATCGCCGGCCGCCGGATCGTTGACCAGCACGGCATCGCCGTCCACGCCGTAGCAGGTTACCAAGTGGCCTGCGGTCCTGGAAAGCGGCGCCCCCGGCAGTTCGCCGGCGGCGAAGTCGATGCTGGCGACGATCGGCAAGCCGCTGCGCAGCACTTGGATGGCGGGCTCCCAAGCGGGCAGCGCCTCCACTGCCCCAAGACGGCCAAAGGCAGCGGCGCAGCGGATGGCCATCGGCCAGCAGCCGTAGGATTGGGTGCGTTGGTCGAAGCACCGCTCCACCACCTCCAGCCAGTCAATGCCCGCATCCGCGGCCTTGAGGGCCATCGCCAGGGCGGTGGGCGAGCAGATTCGTCGCGCAATGGCTTGGGGTCCAAGCATTTGGCTGATGGCGGGAGGCTGCGGCGCGACCGCCCGCGCCGCGTCGGGCAGCTTCGGATCCATTACCAAGGGACGCACCGAGACGGCCAGCAGATGGCGCAGCGGCGGCTCCGCCTGCCCCAGCGTGAAGCGCAGGCGGCTGGCAGGCAGGTTAGCTTCGGTGTGAAAGCAGTCGATGTGGGTGCTGACTGGAACGCTCGCTGGCCGGCGGCGAGCGTGGCACCCAGCGGACGGAGGCGACGAAGGCACGGCCTGCAATGTCCAACGCTCATCGGCGCTGCGCAGCGTCACCCGGTAGGCGCAATCGCTTAAGTCCGCGGACAGGCTCGGCACTATGATGTGGGCCGCCGGGCAAGGCGGCAAAGCCAGCTCGCACCAAGCGCCGTCGGCCGCTGCCTGCCACGGCAGGGCGGCGGCTGTGGCCAAGGGGTACTTGGCGGCGCTGGCCCGGTCGCCGTGGCGGTATGATGCAAGCATGGAGTTGGTTCTTTACTCGACCGACGGCTGCGCCTTGTGCGAGCGAGCGCTCGACGGTCTGCTCAGTATGCCAGAACTCAGCGGCCTGACCTTGCGGGTGGTGGACGTGGCGACCGAGGAGGGGCTGCTGCGGCGCTATGGCGAGCGCATCCCGGTGCTTCGCTTCGGGGGCCGCGAAACCGATTCGCCGCTGGATCGGGATGCCGTCATTGCTCTGTTGACCCCCTGAGGCCGAACAGGCGCCTTGCGTTGGCCGCGGTTTGACGGCCCAGCTCGGATGCGGGCATCCCCAATAGTTGCGCGACGGCACCGGCGATAAAGGGCAGCAGGCAGGGTTCGTTGCGGCGCTTGTCAGCGGTTGGGCTGGCGGCCCCGTGGGGCAGCAGAAAGGGCGCATCGGTTTCGATCAACAGTCGATCAAGGGGAATTTGCGGGATCAGGTCGCGCAGGCGCTCGCCGCGCCGACGGTCGCAGACCCAGCCGGTGATGCCGATGTGAAAGCCGGCCGCCAAATAGCGCTTCAGGTCCGCTTCATCGCCGGTGAAGCAGTGGATCACCACGTCGTTGAGTTGTCCGGCATGGCTCATCAGGGCGTCGTACACCGCCCCGCCGCTATCCCGGTCGTGGACGAAGAGCGGCAGGTCGAGCTCGGCGGCGAGCCGGATCTGGGCATCGAACACGGCGCGCTGGTCAGTCGGCGGCGAGAAGTTGCGGTGGAAGTCAAGGCCCGCCTCACCGATGGCGCATACTGGTTCGCGGCCGGCCAGCCTGCGCAGCTGCGCCACCCAGTCGCCGCCCGCCGCCAGCGTCTTGGCGGCATCGTGGGGGTGGACGCCAACCGTGCAGGAGAGATCCCCGTGCCCTCGGCACAGTTCGATGGCGGCTTGCGAGTCCGCCACGTCGGTGGCGGTCACCATCATGTGGCCGAGCCCGGCGCCTCGGGCACGGGCGAGCACGGCGTCGAGGTCATGGCGGAACTGCCCGTTGAGCAGGTTGGCGCCGATGTCCACCAGTTCAACTTCGCTCATCGCGGCGCCACCACCAGGTCGAGGTTGGACAGCATCGGCGGCGCCGCGCCGAAGCGGGCGGCGTAGATCTGGTTGAAGGCCAGCACGTTGTGGACGTAGTTGCGGGTTTCGCGGAAGGGAATGGCGTCAATCCACACGTCAAGCGCCACGCCCGCGCGCTCGCGAATCCAGCGGTCAACCCGGTGCTCGCCGGCATTGTAGGCGGCTGCCGCGAACGGCAGCACGTCGTCGTAGCGCCGCAGCAGCCAAGCGATGTGGCTGGCGCCCAAGGGTATGTTGGTGGCGGGATCATACAGGCCGTTGGCGGTCGGCGTGGGCAGGCCGGCGCGCTTGGCAGCCAGCCGCGCCGTGCTGGGGAGCATCTGCAGGACGCCCCTGGCGTTGGCCGAGGAGCGGGCACCGGCCGCAAAGGCGCTTTCCTGGCGGGCGAAGGCCAGCAGCAGCGCCAGCGGCACGGTGGTGGCGTGGCTGGCCTGGCCGAACAGGGATTGGTGCAGCACCGGAAACCGCAGCCACAAGTGATCGCGCAGCTCGGCCCGATTGGCAGTGTGGATGGCTAGGGTGGTGAAGCCGATGCGCTGCACCATGGTGGTGGTCGCCGCTCGCTCCTCGGCGCTCAGCCGGGGTATGACGCCGAGCAGCTCCCGGCGGGCGTTCACCTCATCGCCGACGGCGAACAGCTCAATCGTCCGTCCGACCGCCGGGATGGCCAAGGTCCGCTGCAGCTCCGCCTCGCCGATTACTCTGGATGCATCGTTCATCCGCGGCGGCAATCCGAGCCGCTGCGCCGCCAGAAAGCCGTAGTAGGAACGCTTTTCAGCCAACGACCGGAAGGCCAGGCGGGCGCGTTCCGAGTTCTCGTGGGAGGCGTCAACCGCCCGGGCCAGCCAGTACTGCCACTTGTCGCCGAAACGCTCCACCTCCGGCATCCGCTCGATCCAGGCTTGGAGCAGCGGCCAGTTCTGCTGCTTGAGGTAGGCGAGGGCGAAGCGGGCCGCCGTTTGTGGCGAGTCCCCAGCCGTCGGCGACCGGTCCAGCAGCCCGGCCTCGGCAAGCGCGGCGTCGATGGCCTCGTCGATGGGGCGGCGCTCGGCTGCGGAAAACCCGTGGCTGGCCTGATACCGCGCCCAGGCCTCCCGGGCGGCTTTCGCATCCCGCCCGGCCAGCCGCTTCAACCCGTGGGCGATCGCGCCCCGGGACCATTCGTTGTCGGCACTGTAGCGGCTGGCGCGCTCGATGTGGGCGGGATTGACATGCAAGTCGTAGAGGGCCTGCGCCCAACCCCTGGCTTCGGAGGAGAAGAAGCGGGCCAGGTAGCGGGCCAGCAGGCGTTGGTTGGCGTTGATGGCGAGCTCCAGGCGCCGCCAGGCGATGGCATCGTTGAGCCGTTCCCGCTGCCAGAGCTGAAAGATCGGATCGCAGGCCTTGGGCTGCGACTTGCCCACCGTCCAGAGCGCTTCCACCCCGTCCAGGGCGGCTTCCCGCTGGCCGGTGTTATGCAGCGCCCGCAAGCGCAGGCATTGCAGATCGACCTGGTCCGTGGGCTCGTAGTGCTCAAGGAAGGTCCGCCACTGGCCGCGCGCCGCGAGGCTTTCCAGCCACTGCCAATAAATGCGTTGGGCGCCCGGCAGGTCCGGATGGTCGCGTCGAAAGCCGTTGACCTCAGCCGCGCTCAGGCGGCTCAGGCGCAGCCGGTTGCGATGGTAGGTGATGTAGGGCGCAAGGACGTAGTCGGCCAGCTCCTGCTGAATTTTCAGGGCCGCCGACACATGGCCCGCAAGCACAAGGTCCACCGCCTTGCGGTACGCTTGGCGGTGCTCGTGGAGCGCGACGTTGACAGCCCCGCCCGCCAGTGGACTGGCGGCCAACAACAAGACCGTCAGGGCCAGCCCGAGGCGGCGCTTCGCATGAAGCCAATACCGCTTCACTTCGTTGACCCAACCGCAACCAAACGACGATGGAATAGACTAACTGGAAGAGCGGCATGGTCTCAAGGTGGACTGCGCCAGCTTGGGCAGCGTCCCTTGCGGACGCATCGGCAGCAGCATCACCGCCAACCAAGGGACGGGAGGCGCATGGACGGCATCTGGATCGGGGCCATCATCGTCGGCGTCTTGATCGTCGCCTTCGGACCCCTCCTCTACGTGCTGCCGAGCCGGAGGGACCGTCGTCTTGCCGCGCTGCGGGCGCAAGCGCGGCAGCTGGGGCTGACCGTGGAGCTTAGCTCGGTGCGCAACCCCGATGCGGCGGCCGAGGATCGGGTGACGGCCGGGGGGCGGTTGCGCACGCCCATGCGGGCCTGCACGCGATACGCCTTGGCGTTGGACCGGAAGCCCGAGCCGGCGCCCTCTTGGCGGCTGTTGCGCACCGCCTGCGGCTGGATTGCCGATGAGGGAGCCGCTCTGCCCGCGGGTTGGCTCGAGCAGCTTCAGCCACTCATCGACACCCTGCCCGACGACGTGGTCGCGGTCGATTGCAGTGGGCGCGACCTCGGCTGCTGTTGGCTTGAGCGGCCAGCGCCGGAGACCGATGCCGTTCCCAAGCTCAAGGACGCCCTGGCGTCCATCGGCAGTCGAGTGGCGGCCCTGTCCGCCGAAGCGGAAGCTGGCGGATCAAATGAGCGCTAGGAGCCTGCGCCCTCGGAAGTCGCGAAAGCGGAAATTCGATGCCGCCGTCCGTTTGGACGGGCGATTGGGGGGAATGTCGGGGTCGGGGTCGCTCGGATCGAGCTTCATGTGGCGCTTTGGGCAAAGGGCCGGGTGGTCAGCCGTGCTCGTCCTGCTTGGCGGCTTCCCGCTTGCGCAAGGCGACGAACCGGCCACCGAACCGAGCATTGCCAAGACCGGTGAGCAAGTGGCCAGCCGATGCGCGGAGTGCCACGGGGAGGACGGGCAGAGCCGGAATAGCGACATTCCTTCCATCGCCGGTTTTTCGATGCTGGCGACCATGGACCTGCTGGACACCTATCGCATGGGTTTGCGGGCCGCGCGCGCCGTCGAACTGCCGGACGGTACCAAAACCGACATGGTGGAAGTTGCCGAATCGCTTTCGGATGCCGATGAGTGGGCGGTGGTGATCCACTATGCGAATCAGCAATGGCAGCCGCATGAGCAGGCATTCGATGCCGAACTTGCCCGGCAGGGTGCGGAAATCCATGCGGAGAAGTGCGACCGGTGCCACTACGATGGTGGCCGGGATCCGGAGTCGGACTTGCCGATCACTGCCGGACAGTGGCGCGACTACCTGGTTGCGGAATTCGACAACTTCGACGCCGGCCGCCGGGCCATGTCCGACAAGATGCGGGAAAAGTACGACACCCTCTCGGCAGCGGAGAAGCGGGCCATCATTGAACTGTACGTGAGCGCGGGGGAATATTGAGGTCATCGGATCCGCAATGGCAGCCACCAAGTCCAGTGAACCGAGCACTCCGCCAGCCCGCCCGAGTTGCAATGGCCTGCCTTGCGGTAAGCCTCTTCAGCCCGTCGTTGGCGTCGGACGACCGTTCAGGCCAAGCCGATGCCGCCTTGACCGCAAAGCTGGCGGCGGGCAGCTACTCCAGCCGCGGCGCGGACACCTGCCTGCGTTGCCATGACGACAGCGAGCCGTTTCCCGTCGCGGCGGTTTTCGACAACGTCCACGGCCATCCGGCCATTGCGGGCACGCCGTTCAAGCCGGGTTCGCCCGCCCTGCATCCGGCAGGCTTGCAATGCGAAGCCTGCCACGGGCCCGTCGGCGGGCACGGCCAGCGCCTGCTGGGCGAAGGCATGGCGCGGGAGCCCATCCTCAACTTCGGAGCCCAGGCCAACGCCTCGGCGGATTTGCAGAACCACTTCTGCCTCGCTTGCCATGAGGACTACGGACGCGCCCGTTGGGCCGGCAGCGCCCACGAGCAGGGCGATGTGGCCTGCGCCGATTGCCATCGCATCCATGATCGTGTCGATGCGATACGCACCCAGACCGGGCAGGCGGACCGCTGCCTCGGCTGCCACCGGGAGGTGCGCGCCGACTTGCTGAAGCTGTCCTCCCATCCGCTGCGCGAACATCAACTGGTCTGCCGGGATTGCCACGACCCGCACGGCGGCGGCGATGGGCTGTTGCGCGAGCAGACGGCCAACCAAGCCTGCTTTGCCTGCCATGCGGAAAAGCAGGGGCCCTTCCTTTGGGAACATCCGCCCGCCAGCGAGGACTGCGGCATTTGCCACCTGCCCCACGGCTCCAACCAGCCGGCGCTGTTGGCGCGCCGGGCGCCCCAGCTCTGCCAAGCCTGCCACTCTTCGGTGGGCCATCGCAGCCTGCCGGCGTTGGCAGGCCGGTCGCCGGAAGACCCCGGGGCTGAATTTGCGTTGGCCAACGCCTGCCTGAACTGCCACGCCCAAGTGCATGGCTCGAATCATCCGTCCGGCAATTTGCTGCGCCGATGAGGGAAGCTGTTTGCCGCCGCTTGGTTGAGGCGCTGGCTGTGTCGGCGGGGGAAACCCTGTGGCGGGGTTTGGCGGCGCTGTCGATGCTCGCCGCCGTCCCCCTTGCCGATGCCGCCGAGTTCGCCACCAACTATGCCAAGGCGGATACCCGGCGCTGGTCTTGCAGACTGTGCGAATTCGACCGGGCCTCCGCCCAAGCCGGCGCCTTCACCGCCGGCGCCATGGAATCGAAGGGCGGCGAGGCGCGCTTTGGCCGCGACAACGGGATCGATCGGTCCGGTGGCCATCTCGACTTGAATGCCGACTACCAGCTAACCACGGTATCCGGCTGGCTGATGGAACTCACCGGCCGCAATCTTGGGCTCGACTCGCGGGCTGCGGCCTTGCGCTTGGAGAAGCGCCGGCGCTACGGCCTGCGCGCCCGCTACCGGGAAACCCCGCGCAACCGGTCCGATGACGGGCGCTCGCCCTTCGTTCGGATGGACGGCCTGCAACTGCCGCACGCTTGGGTGCCGGCCTTCAGCACGTCCGGCATGACGCAGCTGTCCGAGAGTGGCCGAACCGTCAAGCTGTCCTCCAAACGCCGCCGCTCGGAGTTGGGCGCTTGGTTCAAGCCGTTGCCGGCATTGACCCTTGAAGCGGGCTACTTCCACGAACGAAAGCGCGGCATCCAGGAAACCAGCCGCGACTTCCTCTACCAGGCCACCGTGCTGCCGCAACCCATCGACTACCGGATAGAGGGTGCGGACACTCGCCTGCGCTATGTGAGTCAAAGACTATCCGCAGCCATTTCCTACGCCCACCGGCGATTTGACAATGGGGAGCGGGAGCTGGTCTGGGACAATCCATACGCTGGCTCCACGGCGCGGGGCCGCAGCGCCACGGCACCGGCCAACCAGGCCAGCACCCTGTCGTTCGTCTCCCGCCTGCGCCTGCATCGCAGCACCCGACTCAACCTCAGCTTGGCCCGCACCGAGGCGAAGCAGAATGCGCCCTTTGTGCCCTACACGAGCAATGCCGATCTCGACTTGGCGCCCATTGGCGAGCCCGGTTTGGGCGCGAACCGGGAATCGCTCAGCGCGGCAGCGAACCTGGTTAGCCGTCCCCGTAAAGGTCTGCGGCTAAGCCTCGCCCACGGCGTTGTCGAACGCACGGACCGGCGGCGGGCGCTGACGCTTACACCGGTTTTGGGAGACCTGTTCGCGACCGCCCCGGTCCAGGCCGTCGGCTATGACTACCGGCGCGCGAGCACCGAGTTCAACCTGCGCTACGGGCTGCCGGACGGGACACGGTTTGCGGCGGGCTTCCGCAACCGGGAGCATCGACGCTCGAACCTCGAAATCGCGGGCAACGATGAGCGCCGGGGTTGGTTGGAGGCATCCCGCGAGCTGGGCGCGGGTTGGCGCTTGAGCCTTCGGCACGCCCGCGGCAGCCGGGATGCATCCGAGTTCGTGGCCAACACCGCGAACAACTCCCTCACGCGGCGCCACTACCAAGCCGCGCGTCGGGAACGGGAGTGGCGCGGCGGCTTGCGATTCGACTCCGCAAGCTCGGGGCTCAGCGTCGGCCTCGATGCCAACCTGCGCAGGTTCAGCTACCCCGACTCGTTGCTGGGCCTCAAGCGCGACCGCTCCAGCGGCTGGCTGGCGGATGTCGCCCATGCCGTCGGCGACCGGATGTCGCTCTCCGGCTTTTTCGGCGTGCAGTGGCGCAAGGCGACCACTGCGGGAAGCGTTGCTTTCCCCGAACGGGAATGGTCGTACGCCACCGACGATCGGGTCAGGTCGGCAGGCGGGCGCCTTGCGGTTAAGGATTTCCCGCTCCCGTCACTCGACCTGCGCCTTGAGTACGCCCACTCCGATGGCGCTGGTGACTACGCAACCACCTTCGAGTCGGCAACGGCGGACTTTCCGCGCCTGATCTCCCAGCATCGGTCGCTGGACGTTCGGTTGCAGACCGCTTGGCGGTGGAAGTCCAAGGTGGCGCTTCGCTACTACTACGAACGCTACCGTGCAGCGGATTGGGCCATCGACGGCGTCGGGCAGGACGCCATCCGCAACGTGCTCGCCTTCGGGCGCGCGAGCCCCCGCTACCGCAACCACTTGCTGGCCGTGTCCCTGCGCCGGGAACTGTGAGCGGCGCTGGCCCGCGTCCCCAATCAATAGTGAACGTACACGCCTCGGTCACGCATTCTTGGAATATGCGTCTCGAAGGCTTCGGCGTCCAGCGGGTTGCGTTGCAGGTTCAGCCACTCCATCGTTCCCAGGTCGCTGATGGGTGCGATGTCCAGCACGCTGTTGTCGCCGAGGTTCAACCACACTAGGTTCGCCATGCGGGACAGCGGCGCAACGTCGGTGACTTGGTTGCCGCCCAGCCCCAACCCCTGCAACTGGGTCAGCCGGGTCAGGGGGGAGAGGTCGGTGACGGAGTTGCCGCCGGTTACCGAGAGCCTTCTCAACTGACGCAGCCCGGACAGCGCGGAAATGTCGTGGATGGCGTTGCGCCGCAGGTACAGTTCGGTCAGGTTGGTCAGGTTCGATAGCGGCGAAATGTCCCGGATGGCGTTGCCGTCCAAGGACAGTTTCTGCAAACGTCGCAGGTTGGCCAGAGCATCGATGTGTTGGATATCGGCGTAGCCCAAGTATAGATATGCGAGACGCGGTAGTTCAGCCAAGGTGGATAGGTCTGAAATCGGGTTGCGGCTAAGTTCGAGATCAATCAGTCCGGTCAACTCTGCCAGCGCGCGGATATCCTGAATTTCGTTGTCGTCCAGATGCAAATTCGAAAGGTCAACCAAGTTCGACAGAGGTTCGATATCGGTGATGAAATTGCCGCCCGCATCCAAAAACCAGATTTGCATGGAATTGGCCAGTGGCGAAACATCTCGGATATTGTTGCCTCGGACTCCCAATATCTCGAGGTTAGAGAGATTCCTAAGGGGCAACAGGTTTTCGACACGATTGTAAGTCAAGTGCAAAGAGCTCAGTTTTGTCAAATTCGCCAGTGGCGAAATGTCTCTAATATTGTTCTTGGACGCAAGCAAAGATCGCAACTCATTGGCTTTTGCTAAGGGTGAGAGGTTTTCGACCTTGTTGTCTGTCAGGTAAAGGATCTCCAACGCAGTGAGTTTCGACAGTGGCGAGATATCCTCGATTACGTTATATCTTAAGTCGAGATCAGTGAGCTTGGTGAGCTCCGACAAGGCCGAGATGTCCTCGACCCCAATGCTGTCGAGCCGCAATTCAGTCAGGTTGATGAGATTGCCCAAGGCGGAGATGTCGGGAACGTAATCCCACACCAACCTCAAGGACGATAAGCCCGTCAGGCTTGCCAAGGGCGAGATATCCGAGATTTTGCTGCTGACCAATGTCAATTTCGACAAGCCCGTCAGGCTCGATAGCGGTGAAATGTCTTCAATTGAGTTGCCGTAGAGGGTGAGCACCTTCAAGTTATGCAAGTTCGACAGCGGTGAAAAATCCACAACATTGCCCCAGGATTCTATTGATAGTCCCTCAAGTTTCACCAGCGCGGCAATTGCGTCCAAGTCTTTGCCTATGTCTAAGGACAAGTACAGCCAGAGTTTCCGCAACCCGACAGCGAACTCCAAACCGCGAAGGTCGGCAATGGATCGTTGGGTCTCGTACAATTCAGTCAATTTCGCCAGTTCCGCCTTGGTGATGGCCTCCCCGTCCGCTTTCCCGAGCGCTTCCGCAATAGCACGCTTAAGGTTGGGGTCCGGAATCAACTCAGTGGATTGGCCGCCTCCGCTCAGCAGTTCCAGAAACCGCTCCATATGACCGTATTCGTCACTGTCTTCGGGCACTTGGATGCCGCCGCCGTGGGCTATGCGACCGGAGATCTTGTCCAGTATCCGCTCGGCACCTTCCTCGACCTGCGAGACGAAGGCGCGGAACTGCTGTTCGTTGTGAACCAAGTGGGCCGAGTCCGTTGACGGCAGGAACACCAGACGGGTGTTGCCGGATTGGCCGCCTGCCACATGGCAGTTGATGCATTGGCCTTGGACCAAAGGCAAGATATGCTCCTCAAACACTTCGCTTGCCGTTTGGGCATGGGCGGCCGGTGCGCAACTCAACGATGCGCACGCCCAAAGCGCGAGTGCCGCCCGCGTGGGTCGGTTGGCACGGGGAAAGTGGAGCATCCTCAAGAGCCTAACCAAAGAAGGCGAAGTCTTCGGTGTTGTTGAGCGGATAGCGCAATGACCCAGCGGATTCCTCAATGCCTAGATAGCGCCGGAGCGCCTTGTGGACGTGCTTGGGATGAATGATGCTGCCCTCGCGGTGGTCGGGTTCCAAGGTCGAAGGGTTGACGCGCTGCGCGAAGTGGAGGGGGTTGGTGGCGCCGACCGCGCGATTGGTCCAAGTTTGGCTCTTCTCCATGACGATGGCGCTGCCGATGGGCCAATGGTCCTTGCCGTCGCTGGCGTTGTAATAGTTGGTGCGTCCGAAGTCCGAGCCGATCACGACAACCAGACGATCTGCTACGCCCTGCTCCTCCGCGAAGTCCCACAAGTAGTCAACGCCGTTGGTGAGTTCGCTCAACCGGGGCGCGGATTGGTCGTCATGGTCGTTGTGGGTGTCGAAACCGCCCATCCAGAGGTCGGCGCTCACGGCGACCCCAGTGCGGAAGGCAAGAATCGCCTGCTGGGCATGGCGCCGCAGTCCATTGGCGAAATCGGCCGATGCCAGCGCATCCGCGAATGCGCCCAACCCTTCCGCCCGATGCGCGGCCCGGTAGGCTTCCAAGCGTCGGCGGTCCGCCTCAAGCAGGTTGGGATTGGCGGCCAGGCGCGCAGCCGTTGCCGAAACGTGCTGCTCAAGCGCGCTCCAATCAGATTCACTGAGGAATCGGCTGCCATTGTGGTAGGCATCGGCGGGGTTGGCGATGTTTTGTATGAGCCCTGCGCCGCCAAGCCGGGTGGGGCGGACGATTCCCGCAGGATAGGAGAACCCGCCGAAGGTGAGGTAGGCGGCGGGCAGTGCCGGGGCGGAGTGGCCGGCCATGAGGGCGGTGAGGGAGGGATAGCCTTCGGCGTTGCGTCCGCTGAAGTTGTGTACCACGCCCACCGAATGGGAGTTGGTCTGGGCGTCAACGCCGTTGATGACCAGCATGCGGTCCCAGTGCTTCTCGAAGAAGCGCTCGTTGTCCGCAAAGGGCGCGTAGTGGATGTTGCCCGCTTGGCGGACCTCGTCGTTTTCGGCCCAATGGTTGATCACCGGCTCCCCCGGCACATTGGGCTTGGGGTCGCAGAAGCTGGTCGGGTCCCAACCGCCGTCCGCTTGGATGACAGCCAGCACCTTGCCCGAGTAATCCTCCGCGTGGGCCATCGGCAGGCGCAGCCCGGCAGCCGCGCCGCCAGCGCAAAGACTCTTCAGAAAATTGCGTCTATTGGTTCCCATGGCCGTCAGAGGTGGAGATATCGATAGTCCGTCAGCAACGCCGCCAGCACCACCACCCAGGTTTTGCCGATGTGGTCCGGATCGTTGGGGTAGGTGTTGCGGTTTCCTTCCGGAACATCCGCCAGGAAGTGGTCATCCCCCCAAGTCCAACATTCGATGCCGTCCCGCAAGCGGCTGGCGTTGGTTTCACGCTTGCGGTTCCAGACCTCCACCAAGAAGTTGTAGGCAGCGGCGATTTCCGACGAATGGGGGCTGGTGCGCACCCCCAGCAGCCGGTCGTAGAGCGCGGACAGCGTTTGGCGTATCGCCTGCTCGCCGCCGGGCTGTTCGGGGGTGGCGGTGATGTCGAGCCCGCCGAAGAGCTTGCGGTCGGCATCCGGGAGCAGGTGGAACTCGCGCAGCACGATCGGGCAACTGACCTCCGCCGCATGGCGCTTGGCCACGCCGAGCATGACCGAGGTCAAGTCCCGGGCCCGTTCAGTGACGCCGTCGGAGTCAATGCCGCCGTAGAGGATGGCATACCTTGTGTTCAACCCGTGCCTGTCCCGGGTTAGAGACTGACGATAGCCGTAGTGCTTCTGCGTCGTCGGAGGGCTTTGGCGCCCCCACTGAAAGCCGGTTAGGGCAAGGGTCTTGGCGGCCAGCTCCTCGGGCGTCAGCAACCGTCCGCCGCCGGCGTGGCGCAGCGCGAACGTGCGCATGGGACCCTGGTCGGTGACCGCGCCGGCTCGAAACCATTTGGACATGACGATATCGACCAGGAGATCCTTCAGGTTGTAGGGTCGCCCGGCTGCGAAGCCGTATCGAAAGCGCTTGGAGAGGAATTCCACTTCCGATGCTTGGGAATCGGCGACCAGGCGCCGCGCCTCAAAGTCCGCATCGTTCGGATCTTCTGGCGGCGAGGCGATTTCGGCACCCATGATGGCGGGCCACCAGAACTTGACTGCCGCGTCGCCGAAGCGGTGGTCGGCAGCGACCCGTTGGGCCAACCACTGCAGGCTGTTGTCGGCGTCGGGGGCTTCCCTGCTGCCGAAGCCGGCTGGGAGCATGTCGCGGTACCAAGTGTCGCCGTGACGGTAGAGGTGGGTCTGGTTCAGCCAGACTCTCACTGTGGTCGGCACGTAGATGTTGCTGAATTCCTCCCACGCATCAAAGCGCAAGGTGTAGTGACCGTCGCGGGGAATCCGGACCGGAATATCGAAGATGCATGATATGAGCAGGGGCCAGCCATGCACCCGAGTGCTGAACCCACAGCCGGACTCCCGAAACAATCTGTGTGCCGGGGCTCGCAGAATCAATCGGCGGCTTTCGTCGTGAATCGTGATGTTGTCTATGCGGCTTCCAGAACTCGACCAGTTCCTGACGGCCGCCAAGCCGATGGCGTTTTCGCCAGCCACAAAGAAACCAGTGGTTTCCAGTCTCTCCCGTTCCTCCCACGAATCGGCTTCAACGATATGGTCAATGCCCCCGGGACGATTGTTCTTGTAGAAGTCATCCAACGAATCCTCACCCCCTCTGTTGGCCCGGTAGCCGCCGTTGGCGGCGTAGTTCTGAAAGCTGCCCGCCACGGGATCGAGCGTGTCGTGGCAGGCCGTGCAGGCTGGGTTGTTGAGCGTGGGATTGTCGGTGTCGGCCAAGGCGTCCGGGTTGATGGTGCGGGCGGCCAGCTTCTCAATGTCGATGCCGAGGAAGTGGTGGTAGGTCCAGCGCGCCCGCGCTCGGTTGCGGTTGGTTGCCGTCGTCGGATAGCGCTGCAGAAACGCCTTGGTGTTGAGGATGCCGGCGTGGGGGAACTCCTGGTGCAGGTCGCCCGGATCAACGATGCGCCGGCCGCAGCCATCGGAGTACTCGGTCTCCCGCGATGCATCGTTAAGATAGTGGCTGACATACTTGCTGGGTTTGAACTCGTGAACGTCGTCCGGGTTGTCGAACGCCGTGGCGCTGCCATAGATCGGCGCCGTCCAGGGGTTCGCCATGATGTAGTCGGCGGTCAGAATCTCCGTGTAGGGGAGGTCGTTTTGGACAACGTGCGCGATCAATTCCAATGGCGCCCGGCGGGCGCCGTATTGCACGGACCGCCACCAAAGGTCGAATTCCTCGCTGTAGGTTTCGCCTGCTGACTGCTCGCAGCGGCGCACCCACTCGTTGACGTATTCGACGAGGGATTCGTCGATGCCGGAGGAGAGCACGTAGGACTCCCGATCGGTCAGCAGGCGATCGTTGGCCGACCGGATCAGGAAGGCGTGGAACCCCGGCCCCGTCATCAGGTTGCGGATGGCGGAGCGAATGCCAATCTCCTTGATCGATGCGTACTCCGCCTCGGTGGGAACCCGCCCCGCCAGGATCAGGGCCGCCCGTCGCAGAACCGTGCGCAGCGGCACTGGCCGCACGGTGTCGAACAGGTTCTCCGGGGTGAGCGACGCAACCGCCGTTTCGCTGCCGAGAACGTCCAGGAATCGCTCCATCCGGGCGAATTCCTCGCTGTTGGCTGGCACCTGCGCGCCGCCGCCGTGACTGTCACCGCGAATCTTGCTCAGGATCAACTGCTCGCCGTTCTCCACCGTGGCCAGAAAAGCGTCGAATCGGCGCAAGTTGACCGATTCATGGTTCGGGTCGCTCGACGGGACGAACACCAGGCGCGTCTGGCCGGAAACCCCGCCGTTGACGTGGCAGTTGACGCACTTGGCCTGCACGATGGGCGCAATCAGGTCGCGGTAGAGGTCTTCCGCCGGCACTTCCGCCGCCTTGGAAACCGCCCGCTCAACCGGCGCGTGGGCCTTCCACATGCGGTCCGCCTCATGGGTTGGCGTCCAAGCGTGCGGGGCCGAGGGTTCCGATGGATTGGAGGCGTACATCGTGTCCGGCATCTGGGCATGGCCCAGCGCCCGCTGCCGTTCGTACGCGATTCTGGCGCGCTCATCGTCATCAGCCTCGCCCGCAGCGGCAAGGCCGATGAAAGGGAGTAAAGCCAAGGCCCAAAGCTTCGGCATCGCGGCACCTCAATGATTGGGCTCCTAAATTAGCTGGAAACCCCAAGCAATTCAAGGAAGTGCTACCGCAGTGCTACCGCAGTGCTACCGCAGGAAAATGCTGCTTCAGGCGTTTCCTCGCTACTCCGCTGGCCTTCAGTCACCGCCCTCCAGCAAGCGGAGGAAGCGTTCCATGTTGTCATATTCGGCGGAGTCCGCTACGGCCTGCACTCCGCCGCCGTGGCCGATCCCTCGGATCTTGCCCAGAATGTAGTCCGCCCCGTCGCCGTTGGCTTCATTGACAGCTTCCAGCAGGCTACTGAACGTATTGAGGTTCTTGGTCAGATGGTTGGCGTCCGCGTCGGTGGCGAACACCAGCCGGGTGTTGCCGGACACCCCGCCCTCGACGTGGCAGGCGACGCACCTGGACTGCACGATGGGCGATGCCAAGGTTCGGAATGCCTCGACCTCCGCATCGGGTCCGGAGGGCCGCGTCGCGCCCCGGCCCGGCGCGGTGGACAGGTTCGCCAAGTGCCCCGTCGGCGTGTCCAGAAGACTTGCCGCCAATAGTGGCTGATCCGACGTGATCCAGAGCCGCCACTTGCCCTTGCCGTCGCCCAAGGCGCCCGAGAAGCCGTCACCGCCTTCCTCAAGCGCCTTGGATCCCAAGGACACCGCCTTGCCCGCCGGCACTCGGACCCGCACCACGGTGCCCGGCGACTGGCCGGCGTCGTCGATGCCTTCAATGGTCGCCTCGGCATCCGCCGCGCCCTGGTTCACCAGCCGCAGGTGGCTGGCTTGGCGGTTGTTGCTGCCGGGGTTGAGGAAGGCCACCTTGTGCAGCAGGCCGTCCGCCGTGGGCACCAAGTCGTGCATCGAGGTCACGAAGCCGTCCTTGGTGCGGATGTAGGCCAGCACTTCAATGTCCAGGTCGCTCGTGAGCTGCAGCCGCCAGTTGCCGCGTCCGGCTCCGATGCTGCCGTCAAGCCCCTTGTTGGCGTTGCCCGCCTCCAGGTCCGTGGAGTTGAGGTGCCGGGCTTGGCGGGGGGCAAGGGAAAGCGTGACCGGAGCGTAGGCGAAGTTCGACTGGTCGAACGCTTCAATGCGCACCGTGCCTGCCAAGTCGGAACGGTTCACCACCCGCAGGAAGCCCTGTCGCTCCAAGGGGTCGGAGGCGGACAGGAACAGCGGCACCACGTGCGCCCCGCCTGCGGCGACCTCGGGCGGGGGCGCGGAGAGGTTGGCCAAGTGGCCCGTGGGAGTGGCCAGCAGGCTCATCGCCACGATGTCGCCCGCCGACTCCACCCGCAGCCGCCACTTGCCTGCGCCGTCGCCCAGTGCGCCGGAGAGGCCGGGCGCGTTGCCGCTTTCCAGTTCCGCCGCCGTGAAGGTCCGCGACTGTCCGGCAGGCACCTCAGCCGTCACCGTCGCTGCCCCCGGCCTTCCGGCGTCGTCCGTTCCAGTGATCCGAACCGTGGCCGCATCCGGGCCGGGGTTGACCAGCCGCAGATGGCTTTCCTGCCGGTAGTTGCTGCCGGGGTTGAGGAACGCGACGCGGCGCGAGCCGTCGTCCAGCATCGGCGCGATGTCGTGCATGGTGGTCACGAAGCCGTCCGCGGTGCGCACGTAGGAGAGCGCCTCGATGTCCAAGCCGCTCGTCAGGGTGAGGCGCCAGTCGCCTTGGCCGGGCCCGAGGCCTTGCGGCAAGCCCTTGCCCGCGTTGCCGCCCTCCAAGTCCCTTGAGTTCAAGTGGACCGCCTGCGCGGCTCCGATGGCCAAGGTGACCGGGCCGGCAGTCATTCCGCCATCGTCCGCTGCCTCAATGCGAACATCGCCAGCTTGAGCCGAGTGGTTGACCACCCGCAGGAAGCCCTCCCGACCGGTCCCTGCGGAGGCGCCCAGGTACAGCCAAATGCGCTGCGCCCCGGAGGCTCCATCGGCGGCGGCGCCGCTCGCGGGCAACGCCGCCGCGAGCAGGCCCAAGGCGACCAGCAGCGGTGCCCGCCAGATAGTGGCTTCCAATTCAGACCTCATGCCCTGCCGTCCTCAGTCACTGATCAGCCCGGACACGTCGTCTCGATGGCGACCATGAAAGATCCTTTTGTTTGCCGCTCGGATTCGACAGTGTGGACCACCTCTGCCACGCCATCAAGCACTCATCCCCGACTCATCCCCGACTACTGGATTGATGTGAGGCAGAGCGGCGGGGTTGCTTTGTGGATTCTTGGCTTTGAAGCGGGGCGGGAAGGGGTGTCTGGCCGTGAAGGTTTGAACGGCGCTTGCCTGCGGCGATGCGGCGGGGGTGCCGCATCGCCGCAGCGCGAGACCTAGTATTGCCTTAGCACGTAGCCTTTGGTGGTCATGCAGTCGCGGTAACCCTCAAAGGATAAGGAGTCCAACGCCACTGGCCGGCCGGCCTGCATGTCGTGGGCGCCGTAGCATTGCGCTTGGTCGAGCTTGTAGTCCCGCTCGGTCTTGGCCTCTTTGGCGTACCAGACATCGTATTGCTTGGCTGGGTTGGTGTTGGTGCCAGCGCACGCTGCTAAGCCAATGGCCAGCACGGAGATGGTCATGAGGTTGCGGACTGCTTGGATGTTCATTTTCGGATCCTTGGTGATGCGGGGTCATTCGACCCCGCTGATATAGGTTTTTTATTCCTACGGAAAAATGTACCTACATCTTTTGGGCGTTGCAACCCCCCTGTTGCCCTCCTGTTACCCTCCAGTTTGCGAGGGGTCGCATGTGCTGGCAGTGGTTGGGGAATGCGCGGCATGCGGACCGGGCTAGCTGCTGCGCTGCATCCGTAACAAACCTGTCATCAGGCCGTCACAAATTCTTCAAGTCGAGCCGGTAGCTTGCCGGTTTGGCGGCAACTCGAAAAACCCGCGGAGAGTTGGGGCTTTCAGCCGCAAGACACTTTAGTTGAGAGGATTCTTGATGATGGAAGACATTTGCCGGATTGCCGTGTTGTTCATTGCTGCGGCACTGCTGGCCGCTTGCGGCGGCTCATCGGACAACGCCTCGCCGGGTTCCGTTGTGGTCGAGGTTGAGGTTCAGCCTCCTCCCGCCCCGGAGCCGGAACCCGAACCGGATCCGGAGCCGGAGCCCGGGAACGGTTCGACTGTCGCCTCGGTGATTCCCGCTCACTTGCAGTCCGCCATCGTGGATTCGGGATCCACGGCGGATTCGGGCTTTGGCGGCAAGCCCATCCATACGATTGACGTTGCGGCCTTGGCGGGCGGCGCCCTTGATCCGACCGGCCTCGTGCTCGGCAACGACTACATCTTTGAGATATCCGGGGGTGCGGCGCGCATCACCCCTCCAGCTGGCGCGCAACCAAGCCGCGGCGGCAGCCTGCCGGACTGCCAACTCAAGATCGCACCGGGGGGCGTCATCGTCGGCAGCAGTTCAGCCGACTTCCTGGTCATCAACCGCGGTTGCGCGCTGATTGCCGAAGGCACTGCCGACCAACCGATCCTCTTGACGGCCAAAGCAGAGGTGCTCGGAACTGCTGAGGACAATGACCGAGGCCTTTGGGGCGGTTTGGTCATCAACGGCTACGCGCCCATAAACGATTGCCCGGAGGGCGCCGCTGGCGGCTCCGACGACTGCATCAAGGAAGGCGAAGCCAACTCCGGGCAGTTCGGGGGCTCGAACAGCAATGACAACTCCGGCGTCCTGCGCTATGTCAGCGTCCGCTTCGCTGGCTCCAACGTGGATCCGGAGAACCAGTTGAACGGCATTGCCTTCCAAGCGGTTGGTGACGCCACCGAAGTGGACTACGTTCAGGTACACAACAACCTCGACGACGGCATCGAGTTCTTTGGCGGCACGGTGAACGCCAAGCATGTCGTGCTGACCGGCAATGCCGATGACTCCCTGGACTGGACGGACGGCTGGACCGGGCGCATTCAGTATCTCTACATTGAACAGACCGATTCGGCGGACAATGCCATTGAGGCGGATAACCGCGAGGGTGACGAGGGCGCCCTGCCCCGATCCAATCCCGTCATTGCCAACATGAGCGTGTACGGGAAATCGGACGAGCGGGCCCTGCGCATCCGCCGGGGCACCGGCTTTGCGCTGCGCAACAGCTTCATCGATGGCTCTGAACGATGCCTGCGCATTGATGGCGGCAGCCGCGCCCTGCTCGGCACCGACCTCACATTCGAAGGCGTGAGCTTCGCCTGCGCCCAGACCCATGACCGGGATGAGGACGGCGCGGTGGCGTCCTATTTGGACAGCGCCCCCAATGTGTCCCAGAACGGCGAAAAGGTCGATCCAGTCCCGCTGAGCGACGTCTTCTTTGACAATACCGACTTCATCGGCGCCTTCGGTGCGGAGAACTGGGCCGTGGGCTGGACCTACTCCAGCTCCGTGAGCCACGTATCGCAGCCGGACTTCGGATGCCCGGACGGCACGTCGGTTTCCAGCCGCACCATCAACGGCACCCGCGTTTGCCAGCTTTCAGGCACCGTCACCGACGACCTGTTGCTGACCAGCAACAATCTCTATGAGTTGGTCGGCAAAGTGGTGGTCGGCGGTGACAACGAAGACTCCGCCGACCTGACCGTTCAGGCCGGCACCACCATATTTGGCGGCACGGACGTGGACTTCCTGGTCGTCTCCCGGGGCTCCAGGATAGTCGCCAACGGCACCCGCACAGCGCCGATCACCCTGACCAGCCAGTCGGATCTCACCGGTGGGGCCGACATCGAAACCGCGCGCGGCCTCTGGGGCGGCTTGGTCATCAATGGCAACGCGCCAATCAACGACTGTCCTGAGGGCGCCGCAGGCGGCACCGCTGCCTGCACCAAGGAGGGCGAAGCGAATTCCGGCCTCTTCGGCGGCGACGATCCCGATGATTCCAGTGGCGTCCTGAACTACGTGGTCGTCAAGTTCGCTGGCTCCAACGTCGATCCGGAAAACCAGTTGAACGGCATCGCCTTCCAAGGCGTGGGTTCCGGCACCGAGGTCGATTACGTCCAAGTCCACAACAACCTTGATGACGGCGTCGAATTCTTCGGCGGCACCGTGAGCGCCAGGCACATGGTGCTGACCGGCAACGCTGACGACTCCTTGGACTGGACGGATGGCTGGCAGGGCGACATCCAATACCTGATCATCGACCAAGCCAGCGACTCCGGCGACAACGCCATAGAGGCTGACAACCGCGAAGGCGACGAGACCGCCACCCCCCGCTCGCTGCCGCGCATCGCCAACATGACCATCAACGGCAAGTCGGATGAAAGGGCCATCCGCCTGCGTCGCGGCACTGGGCTTGAACTCTACAACGCCGTGGTCGCGGGCAGCGGAAGTTGCCTGCGGGTGCAGGGCGATTCCTTGAACCAGCTTGGCAGCGGCATCCAATTCGATGGCGTGAGCTTCGATTGCGACGCCGTGGTGGAGGGCGACGACGCTGCGGCGATCCGCAATCTGCTCGACCGCAGCAACGTTTCCACCAGCGGTCAGGCCGTTGCGGCGGCGGATCTTGCCGGTGACGAATTCTTTGCAGCCACCTCGTTCATTGGCGCCGTGGAGAACGCCGATCAGGACTGGACTTTGGGCTGGACCGTCGGCATGCCGGAAGCGGTGGTTGATTTCGGCTGCCCCGAAGGCTCGACGGAGATGGCGATGGTTGGCGGCAAGCGCGCTTGTCAGTTGTCCGGCACCTACACCGGCGATCTGGCGCTGACCCGAACCAATCACTACGTTCTGGACGGCAAGGTGGTGATTGGCGGCGACAATCGGGACTCCGCAGTGCTCGACATTGAGTCCGGCACCACCATCATTGGCGACGATCCGGAAGACTTCCTCGTGATCTCCCGCGGCTCCCGGATTCGCGCCCGGGGCACGCGCAACGCGCCGATCACGCTGACCGCGCTCGACGACGTAAACGGCACGATTGGCGATCCCGACAACACGCAAGGACTCTGGGGCGGATTGGTGATCAACGGCAATGCGCCGATCAACGACTGCCCCGAAGGCGCCGCGGGTGGCACCGCCGACTGCGTCAAGGAGGGCGAAGCCAATTCCGGGCTTTTTGGCGGCGCCGACCCCAATGATTCCAGCGGCCTGCTGAACTACGTTGTCGTCAAGTTTGCCGGTTCCAACGTGGACCCGGAGAACCAGCTCAACGGCATTGCCTTCCAAGGCGTCGGTGACGGCACCGTGGTGGATTACATTCAGGTTTACAACAACCTGGATGATGGCGTGGAGTTCTTCGGTGGCACCGTGAACGCCAGCCATGTGGTACTGGTCGGCAATGCTGATGACAGCTTGGATTGGACTGACGGGTGGGTCGGCTCCATTCAGTACCTGCACATCGTTCAGAGCCAGTCCACGGGCGACAACATGATCGAGGCGGACAACCGCGAGGGAGACGAGCAGGCAACTCCGATTTCGGAGCCTTGGATCGCCAACATGACCATGCAAGGCAAGTCGGACGAGCGCGCCATCCGGTTGCGCCGGGGCACCGGGCTGCACCTATTCAACTCAATTGTGTCCGGCTCCGATGCCTGCCTGCGTGTTCAGGGCGAGTCGTTGAACCTGCTCGGCACGCGCACTGAGTTCGCGGGTGTCGGCTTGGATTGCGCCACGGTCAACGAAGGCGATGACGAGGCGGCGGTGCAGACCTTCCTGGACGGCTCCGCCAACTTGGTTGAAGGCGAAGGCAGGCCTCGGCCGGTGGCTTTGCCTGCCCGCTTTGATGGTGCTGGCTCCTCCATCGTCGGTTCGGATGTCGGCAACTGGGGTGCTGGTTGGACCGTTGGCGTCAATTGACCCCCGCGGCCCCAAGGAACAAGGCATTGACGGACAGCGTATAGGCGGATGAAGCGATACCAGACAAGGCTGCTTGCAGCGGCGCTCGCAACGGGTGCCGCCTCTGGCTCAACGGCCCAAACGGAGGAGGCCGCGCCCGTGGCGATCTCCATGGCTCCCGTTGAGGAAGTGGTGGTGCTGGGCAGGTTCATACCCGATGAGAAGCGCACCACTTCGGAAGTGTCCAACGTGCTCGACGCCGAGGCGCTTGCGCTGCTCGCGGACACCAGTGTGGGCGATGCGCTCTCCCGGGTGACGGGCTTGAGCTTGGTGGGCGGCAAGTACGTCTATGTGCGGGGCTTGGGGGAACGCTATTCGTCCACGGTGCTGGACGGCGCGCGCATCTCCTCGCCAGTGCCGTTCCAGAAGACGGTGCCTCTGGACATCGTGCCGAACAGCATTGTGCGCAGCTTGCTGGTGCAGAAGACCTTCTCGCCCGCTTACCCCGGCGACTTCAGCGGCGGCGTGGTGATGATTCGCACCAAGGCGACGCCTGAGGAGAACTACCTGTCGATCAAGACCCAGATCGGCGGCAACTCCGAAACCACCGGCGGCGACGGCCTGTCCTACCACGGCGGCGGCGATGACAACTGGGGCTTCGATGACGGCACCCGCAACATCCCGGACAACATCAAGCTGCTGTCCAGCGAGCAGTTTGAGGACACGCCTTGGCCGGAGAGCGCCGCGTTGGGGGCAAGCTTCTTCAATTTCTGGCACATCCGCGAGAAAGGCCAGCTCAAGCCCAACTGGGCCGGCGACGCCGAGGCAGGCTACCGCCACGATCTCGACAACGGCGCCTCAGTCGGCCTGTTGCTGGCCGGCAAGTACGGCAACGACTACAACAACCGGGACAAGGACTTCCGCCGCTACGAGTTCACCGGCGTGGACGGCGGCAGCACCCAGACGGTCGATTACCGGCAGCTCACCACCCGCCAAACCATCAACTGGAGCGGCTTCGCCAACCTGGGCTTGGAGTTCGGCAACGACCACTCGCTGCAGCTCTCGCAGATCATCCTGCGCCAGACTGACGATGAGACGCAGCAGTTTCGCGGCCTGTCCAGCGAGGACGATGTGAGCACCGGCACGGAGGTGGTGAGCTACCGCCTGCAATGGACGGAGAACTACATCCGGTCCACGCAACTCAAGGGCGAGCACTACTTCAATGTCGGCAGCGTGGATCAGCTCAGCATCAAGTGGCGGGCCGTTGACGGCGCGGCCACGCGGGATGCGCCGGACAATCGCACCTACACCTATGCCACCAACTCCCAAGGCCTTGAGGAAGTGGTCACGCCCAACCGCCAAGCGGCGGGCGACCTGCGCGAGGTTTTCCAGGCGCCGGACCGCCAGTTCGCCAAGCTGCGTGACGAGATCGAGGAGTATGGCGTCGATGCGGAGCTACCGCTTTTCCTTGGCGGCGTGGACGTGGTCGTCAAGGGCGGCTGGACGGACTACCAACGGGTTCGGGCCAGCCGCGAACGCCTGTTCCGCTTCGACCTGACCTCCGCCGCGCCGAGCCACATCGCCCTGATGACCCCGCAGCAATTGTTTGGCTTGGACAATTGGGGCAGAGGCTACCTGGACGCCCGCGACTTCTCCGCCGGCGCCGCCAACGCCAGCGGCATCTTCCCGTTCGCCGACTCCGGCGAGGACACCAATGCTTGGTACTTGGGCTTGGATGCCCAGCTCAACCAGCGCATCCGCGCTGCGGTCGGCCTGCGCCAGGAGGAGACCACCCTGTTTGCCGACGCCTACGGCGGCAACACGCGAGCAGGCAGCGGCAACGCGGTCAACCGGAAGTACCAGGACAGCCTGCCGGCGGCTTCGCTGACGTTTGAGTTCATCAACGACATGCAGGTGCGCTTGGCGTATTCGGAAACGGTGAACCGGCCGAGCCTGCTGGAGATCACGGGCACCACCATTCGCAACCCCGAGGACTCCAACCTCTATCGGGGCAACGTGTTCCTGCAGCCCGCCACCCTCACCAACTGGGACGCCCGCTGGGAGTGGTACTTCGGCTTCGCCGACAACCTTTCGGTCGGCGTCTTCCGCAAGGAGTTTGACGACCCCATAGAGATTGGCAAGGTGCAGGCCCAGAACGACATCTTCACTTGGTTCAACGGCGAAGAGGCGCAGCTTGAAGGCATTGAAGTGGAGCTGCGCAAGGACCTGCCCTTTGACGAATGGCTTGGCTGGGGCGAGGCTTGGAACCACTTCACGGTAAACGCCAACGTCTCCTTCATCAGCTCCGAAGTGACGCTGTTCGGCGAGGGCGAGACCGCCGCCGACGTGCCGGTGACCGGCTCTCGCCGCATCGCCCGCCTATATGAGAACGAGCGCGACATCACCGGCCAGTCCGACATCCTTGGCAACCTGATCCTCACCTACACCAACTATGGTCGCGGCATTGAGGGCTCCCTAGCCTACAACTACACCGGAGAGCGCATTGTTCTGGTGGGTGCCGAAAACGCGCCTGACATCGTCGAGGAGTCCCGCGGCCAGCTCGACTTCCTGCTCCGATACGGCTTCCAGCGCTTCGGCAGCGACCTTGAGGTCGAACTGAAGGTCAGGAACCTGCTCAACAAGCAGGTGGATTGGACCCAGGGCGGCCTGCTCTACGAGCGCTACGACCCCGGGGTAAGCTACAGCCTGGGCGTTCGGGTGACGATATAGGCTGCCCCCTTCACCTCTCGCCTTTGATGTGGCGGTCCACTTCCCGCTGGCAGTGGCGCAGCCGCTGCTGCTGATCCCTCGGGCGATGGCCGCGCAAGCCCCGTGAGCGGGTGCCGGCTTAGGCAGGTTTGACAGGACGCCCAGCGATTCTCATTCATGCCTCTAAACCAGTTTCAGCCAACGAAGTTGGGCGGAGTTCCCCGGTTCATTTCGAGGGCGGGACGCCCTCCGTAGGTTGTCGCCCGAACCCAGCGGACTCCCGGAGGGCGTCCCGCCCTCGAATTCTCGCTCTGCAGGACGCCCGACAGACGCCCGACGAGGATTCTGCCGAGCGCGGTTCTGTGTTAGCCTGCGCACCTGCGGAACACCACCGAAAACCAACAACAGCCTTAGTGTGCTGACCCGCAAGCAAGCGTCATTGCTCGTGGCCTTTGCGGACCCTGAACGCGATGTTCCGCGCAACCCTTAGCGAGGAGCAGGGGGGGCGCACGAGGGCGCAGCGCCTTGCCGGGAACCCAAACCGCCCAGCGCCCCAAAGCCACTTGGCTTGCGGGCCAGCCTGCCTGCGGGTCAGCCTACTAGAGTTCACTACGGGGGATGCCATGCTTGGAAAAACACGTTCAACTTCAGCAACGGGACTCAAGCGCGTTGCTTTGGCCTTCGCGGCCTTGGGCCTGCTGCCGCTGGCGGCGCCGGTGCCCGCTCTGGGCCAGGCGCAGCTTGAAGAGGTTCTGGTCACAGCCACCCGCCGCGGCGAGACCGACATCCAGATCACGCCGATCTCGGTGACGGCGCTTGACGATGAGGACTTGGACAAGATGCTGATGCGCGACATCGGCGACATGACTGCCGCGGTGCCGAACCTGGTCACCGGCAACGCGCCGGCCTTCAACTCCTTCAATCCCAGCCTGCGCGGCGTGGGCAAGGACGGCATCATCCTCTACATCGAGTCGCCGGTGGGCGTCTCGGTGGATGACTTCGTGATGATGTCCACCCAGACGCAGATGCTGGAGCCCTTCGACATCGCCTCCATCGAGGTGCTGCGCGGCCCCCAAGGCACTTTGTTCGGCAAGAACACCACCGCCGGCGTCATCAACGTCAAGACCAAGCAGCCGGAGCTGGACGGCCAGAGCTTTGAGGTGTCCGCGTCCTACGCGGAGTTCGACAGCTGGGACACCAAGTTTGCCCTGAACGTTGGCGGCGAGGCGCTGGCGTTCCGGGCGGCGGGCATCTACCAGAAGAGCGACGGCTACTACAAGAACGGGTCCTCGGCCACCAGCTTCGATCCGGCGGCGCTGTTCGGCACCGGGGACTTCGTGCCCCAGACCTTTGCGGGCGATGGCCGCAGCCTCGGTGGCGATGAGGTCTTCTCCGGACGGTTCAAGCTGTTGTGGGCGCCCCAGGAGGGCGTCGAGGCGCGGCTGACCTACGAGATGATTCGCGACAACATGGACTCGCCGCCCATCGTCGCGGAAAACGCCCCAAACTCGGTGTTCACGCAGTTCCTGAGCTTTGCGGGCAGCTTTGACGGCGACCCCATCGACCACGCCGGGGTCTCCGAGCGCAACGACTTCTTCGCCATCGCCGACGGCCACCAGGTCGATGTGGACGGCATCTACGGACACCTGGACTGGGACCTGAACGAACACCTGACGCTGCGCTCGGTCACCGGCTACCGTGAGCAGAAGTCGCGGCTGCCGAGCACCTACGTCGGCCACACCCGCGCCTCGCTGTTCGACGCCACCCGCGACGACGACCGGGAGACCTTCCAGCAGGAGGTCCGCATTGACTCCAGCTTCAACGGGCCGTTCAACTTCGTGGCTGGCGGCTTCTACCAGAAGGACGACAACAACTTCTGCGTCACGCAAATCCTCGGCTTGGTGGATTTCTTCGGCCCTTCGGCAACGCCGCTGAACGACCAGCTGGCCGGCGCCGGGCTGCCGACGCTCGCCTCCGGCACCTACAACGACAACGGCTCGGTGCTGTGCAACGAACACAAGGCCACGGCGCTCGCCGGATTCGCGGACGCCACCTACCAGGTGACCGACAGGCTCGAACTCGGCGCGGGCGTGCGCATCTCCTATGAGAAGAAGAAGTGGGCGGGCCGGCCACAGACGCTCTTCCAGTTCCTTGACGGCACCGACGCCGCCAACGAAGGGCTGTTCGCCTCCTTGGACGAACCCCTTGACGCCTCCGACTTCGACCGCTTCCCGTTCAACGTGGCCAGGGAGAAAGGATCCTGGACCGAACCCAGCTTTCGGGCGACGGTGGGCTACCTGGTCAATGACAACGCCTTCGCTTGGGCCACCTACTCACGCAGCGTCAAGTCCGGTGCCTTCAACGACCAAACCGGCACCTTCACCGCCGGCCTGCCGTTCTCCTTCGACAACCCGCGCCAGCTTGAGCCCATCGATCCCGAATTCGCCGACAGCATCGAGGTGGGCTTGAAGACGGACCTGCTGGACAACCGATTGCGCTTGAACATCGTCTATTTCGACGTCCGCTACGACGACGCCCACCGCCAGCTCAACGCCACCTTCGCCCTGCCGGGCGGCGGCTCCTTCCAGGAGACGCTGTTCTTCAACGCCGCCAAGCTGGACGCCCGCGGCATCGAGTTCGAAGGCAGCTGGGCGGTCAACGAACACCTGACGTTCAACGGCAACTTCAGCTACCAGGATGCGGAGTTCGCCGCCTACGAAGCCGACACCGACTTCGACGGCACGATCGACGTCGATTTCAGTGGCCGTCCCGTGAACCGCTCCCCGGACTGGACCGCGTACCTTATGGCCATCGTCGAGCACTCGGCGGGCGGCATGGGCGACCTCACCCATACCTTGAGCTGGTCCTTCGTCGATGACTCGGTGTTCACCTACTCCGACCTCGGCCCTGAGCACGACGCCCTATCCAACAGCCGCAACCTGCTGAACTGGAGTTCCACGTTCACCACCAAGGACGGCGCCTACTACTTGCGCATCTTCGGCCGCAACTTGGCCGATGAGCGCTACCGCACCGGCAACCTGGCCGTCGCCAACCTCTGGACGATGGCCTCCTACGGCCTGCCCCGGCAGTTCGGCGTGGAGGTGGGCGCTCGCTTCGGCACGCCTTGAGTTGCTTCGTTTACCCCGGGCAATTGGGACGCGAGGCAATGAATGAGGAGCGACCGCGCCGGATCGGCGCTTTGCTGTTTCCCGGCTTTGAGTTGCTTGACATCTTCGGCCCCCTTGAGATGTTCAGCGGCTTGATCATGTGGTCGGAAGCGGAAATCGCGGTTGTCGCCGAGCAGGCTGGGCCGGTGCCCAGCGCCCAAGGCCCGGAAAGCGTCGCCACGTTCGGCTTTGCGGACTGCCCACCCCTTGATCTGTTGCTTGTGCCCGGCGGCGACGGCACCCGTGAACAAGCGGAAAACCCGGCCCTGATGTCCTTTCTGCGTGAGACCTACCCGAACTTGGAGTTGTTGGCCTCCATCTGCACCGGCGCAGGACTGTTGGCGGCCGCCGGGCTGCTGGACGGCAGGCGAGCCACCACCAACAAGCAGGTCTTTGGTTGGCCCGTCTCCCAAGGCCCCAGGACGGAGTGGGTGCCGGCAGCGCGTTGGGTCGAGGACGGCAATGTCGTCACCGCCAGCGGCGTCGCTGCGGGGATGGACATGGCACTGCGTTTGGTTGAGCGGCTCGCCGGAACGGAAATGGCGCAGCGCACCGCCGAATACACCGAATACGAGTGGCACCGTGACTCCACTTGGGATCCCTTTGCTCGGCGGGCAGGGCTGGCCTAGGCTGGCCTGAGTTGCGGAGCAACTCAGGCGCGAACCTGTGCCTTAAGCCAGCGTTGCGGAAGGCCTGATTTTTCGTAAGAATTGGGATCCCTGACCCACATGCCAATCCCTGTCTAATGTCCACAGCGACTGCCATCCGCAACGCTCTTGAAAGCCTGTCCGGTCTTCCCGCGCCGATTTACGCTTGGGAAATCACCGAGGGCCTGGACTCCACCGACGACCCTGCCGTCTGGATTTGTGCCGTCATTGCCGAAGAAACCTTCAATCCCGAGACCTACCGCGCACTGGCCGACGAGGCGCGCGCCGCCTCCCGCGACGTCGCTCCCGACCTATGGCCCTACGTCTCCATCCGCAGCGTCGGAGAGATGGACACCGCCACATGACCTTGCATGGCGACTTACTCGAACAAGCCCTCCACCTCGCAACACGCGAGCCTAAGAGACCCAAACAAGCCAGCCTCCGCCGCAGCGTTTCCGCTTCCTACTACGCACTTTTTCACCTCCTCGTTGACGCTGGCGTAAGACGTTTCGTCTCCGGCGATTCAGGCCGTGAGCCTCTCCGCCATGTCTTACGGCGCACCGTCATTCACAGCCACATGAAGGAAGTCGCAGTCCAATTTGCTGGCGGAACCCTCAAAGACCGCCTCAAAGCAGCGATAGGCCCTCTCGCCATCCAAACCGAGCTGCGTGACGTCGCCCGTACGTTCGCTGATCTGCAGGACCACCGCCACGCTGCTGACTACGACCTCGCCCGCACTTTCACCCGCTTTGAAGTCCTTGGCTACCAAGCCGACGCACAAGAAGCCTTCAATGACTGGGCGGAGGTTCAGCGCTCGCTGCAGGCGGACACCTTCCTCGTCGCTCTCCTAGCCTACGGAGGCCTCCGCGCCCGATGAGGTCGGCGTCAGCCGGTCGCGGGTAGCCCGTTACCCAGCACCTGCCCGGCGGGCGCGAGCCGCGGGATGCAAACGTCGGGTGGCCACCAGATGACAGGACCACTCACCGAGTTGCCTTGCCAAGATGTGCCCCAAGGATAGGAGAACCGAGTTACCATGACCGGTCATGGGCATAGAGGCCATCCACGGCGGCTTGTTTGCGCCGGACTTCCTGCAGTCGGGTGAGTCGCTGGCCGCGTTACCGGAGTGGGCTGCCTTCGACGAGGCGGCGCTTGACGGCCAACAAGCCCGGCTTCGGCGAATCTTCGAGCGATTTCCGATTGACGGCTCGCCCAATGAGGCGGAGACCGAAGATGACCTGATCTGGCCGGTTCTCTATGCACTGGGCTGGACCGCAAACCTGCGTCAGCAGAACCTGAGCGCCAAGGGCCGTGAGGATGTCCCGGACGGCTTGCTGTTTGCTGACGATGCCGCCAAGGTCCGGGCGGCGGGCGTCGCCGAAGGGCGGGCGCGGTACGCCATCGGCACGGCGCTGGTGGAGGCCAAGCGCTGGCTTCGACCCCTCGATCGGGCGGGAGGCCGAACTGAGGCGCTGGTGCCCTCCACCCAAATGCTGCGCTATCTGCGCCGGGCCGACGATCTCACCTAAGGGCGGCTGCGTTGGGGCATTCTCACCAACGGCGCGCAATGGCGGCTCTACTACCAAGGTGCCCGCTCGGTCTCCGAAGGGTTCCTTGAGATCGACCTGCCAGCGGTTCTCGGCTTGCCGGGCCACAACGAGGGGCTGTTCGCGCTCTCGGAAGATGAGCGACACCACGGCCTGAAGCTCTTTGTCCTGTTCTTCGGTCGAGCCGCCTTCGCCGCCGCCGGGGCCGATGGCCTGTCCCTGCACCAGCGGGCGCTTAAGGAAGGCCTGCATTACGAAGAGCGGGTCGCCGCCAACATCTCCGATTTGGTGTTCGAGCAGGTCTTCCCGAACTTGGTGCGCAGCATCGCCGACGCCGCGCCCGACGCACCGCTCCCGGAAGTGCGGGACGCCGCTCTCGTGGTGCTCTACCGCCTGCTGTTCGTACTCTATGCTGAGGATCGCGCCCTGCTGCCGGTGCGCGATGCGCGCTATGCGAACGTCGGCTTAAGGGTTCGGGTGCGCGAGGACATTGGGCGGCGCAAGGACGCCAACGAAGCCTTCTCCACCACTGCGACCAGCTACTGGAACGCGCTCGACGATCTCAGCCGGGTCATTGACCAAGGCGATGCGGCCTTTGGACTGCCGCCCTACAACGGCGGGCTGTTCCTCGAATCCAAAACGCCGCTGCTGTCCCGCATTCGCCTGCCGAACTCGGTCATGGCCCACGCCATTGACGTGCTTTCCTTTGAGCAAACGGGCGCTGGGCGCCGCTACATCAACTATCGAAGCCTGTCCGTGCAGCAACTCGGCTCCATCTACGAACGGCTGCTGGAGCACGAGACCGTCCGCGAGGCCGATGGCATCGTCATCCGCCCCAACGTCTTCGCCCACAAGGGTTCGGGCAGCTACTACACGCCCGAGCCCTTGGTTGCACTCATCCTCAAGGAGACGGTGGAGCCGCTCATCGAAGCCAGGCTTGACGCCTTCCGCGCCGAAGCGCAGCGGCAGGCGAAAGCCGCCCGGAACCCGCCACCGCAGGACAATCCCTTTGAAGCGGAATTCGGCAAGCGGCTGCGCGCGCTCGATCCCGCCACCGCGATCCTCGACTTGAAGGTCTGCGATCCGGCCATGGGCTCCGGCCACTTCCTCGTCTCCTTGGTGGACCTGCTGAGCGACCGGGCCATCGCCGCCATTGCGGAGTGCGAGGACATGGCGCCCGGCTACGCCTCGCCCTTGGTGGAGCGGATCGCCGGCATCCGGAGCAAGATTCTCGGCAACGCCCATGCCCAAGGCTGGGCCGTGGACCCCAACCAGCTTGATGACCGCCACATCGTGCGCCGCATGGTGCTCAAGCGCTGCGTTTACGGGGTGGACAAGAATCCCATGGCGGTGGAGTTGGCGAAGGTGGCCCTGTGGCTGCACACCTTCACGGTCGGTGCGCCCTTGAGCTTTCTGGACCACCACCTTCGCTGCGGCGACAGCCTGTTCGGCTGTTGGGTGGACCGGATCGATCAGAAGCTGCAGGCCGGGGGCGGCGGGCTGTTCATGGAAGACCCGCTGAAGCAGGCCCGCAAGGCCGCAGCCCCCATGCAAGCCATAGAGGCGGCGTCAGATGCGGACATCAGCGAGGCGGAGCGCTCCAATCGCCTGTTCAGCGACGTGGAAGCGGGCACCGCGCCCATGACCGCCTTTCTGTCGTTGCTGCTGGCCTGCGATTGGGTTGAGAAGAGTGCCGCCGAAGCGGGCGCCATCAAGGGTTGGCTGACGGGCCGCTTCGGCGATCCCATCCGCATCGCGCAAGGGAGGTGGGCGTGGAGGGCGAAGGCGAGGACGCCCAAGCGTTCCGTGCCCTGATTCCCCGTGCCCGCCGTCTGGCCGATGAGGAGCGCTTCCTGCATTGGCAGGTGGCCTTTCCCGGCTTTTGGCGGGATTGGCGAAGCGCGGAGCGCGAAGGCGGCTTCGATGCCGTGATCGGCAACCCGCCTTGGGATCGCATGAAGCTTCAGCAAGTCGAATGGTTCGCCGCGCGTCGGCCGGAAATCGCCATGGCTCAGCGGGCTGCGGAGCGCAAGCGGATGATCCGGGCCTTGGAGGCGGCGAACGACCCCTTGGCCGCGGCGTTTGCCGAAGCCAGCGCACGGGCACTGACTGCGGCGCGCAATGCGCGGGAGTGCGGCGACTATCCCTTGTTGGCGCGGGGTGACATCAACCTGTATTCGTTGTTTGTGGAGCGTGCCATGTCGCTGGTCACGCCGACTGGAGTCATTGGCCTGCTGACGCCCTCCGGGATAGCGTCGGACAAGACCGCCGCGCCCTTTTTCCGGTCGGTGGCGACAGCGGGGCGGCTGCGGGCCTTGTATGACTTTGAGAACAAAAAGGTGTTCTTTCCTGCCGTTCACGCTTCCTTCAAGTTCTGCGTCTTTGTCGCAGGCCGGGATTCGACGTCCATGCCGGCTAGCTGCGCCTTCTATCTGCACGGCATGGATGAACTCGAAGACCATGACCGGTGCTTTTCCCTATCGGCTCAAGATTTTTCCCGCGTCAATCCGAATACTGGCACCGCCCCCATTTTCCGCACCCGACGCGATGCGGAGTTGACCACCGCCATCTACGAACGGGTTCCCGTGCTGGTGAACCGCTCTTCCGGTGAAGAGGTCAGAGCGTGGCCACTCAAGTATGAACGCATGTTCGATATGACCAACGACTCCGACAAGTTCCGTACCCAACGGGAACTTGAGGATCAGGAGGGCGCTTGGCCAATAGGCGGCAACCGCTTCGACAGTGCCCAAGGGGAGTGGCTGCCCCTATACGAGGGCAAGATGGTTCAGGCCTACGACCACCGAGCCGCCAGCATCGTCGTCAACCCGAAAAACCAGCATCGGCCTGCGCAGCCGGTGGCTGCTTCCGTTGAGCAACATCAAGCCCCGGATTGGCTGCCTAAGCCTCAGTTTTGGGTGAGAGCTTCCGATTGCGGCTGGCCCGATGGGCGAGGGTGGGTGCTTGGCTTCAAGGAAATTACAGCGCCGACAAACATCCGCACCATGATCGCCGCACTACTGCCCGCGGTAGGTTTTGGCAATAAAGTCCCGATTCTAAAGACCTCAGGCGGTGAAAACGACAGCTGGCTGCTCGCCGCAAACTTCAACTCGATGGTGTTTGATTTCGTGGTGCGCCAGAAAGTCCAAGGACAAACCCTCAACTTGTTCATAGTCGAGCAATTCCCGGTGGTGCCCAACGCCAGATTCCATGATGTTCGCTTCGGCCCCAAGTCCGCTACCGAAGTCATCCGCGAAGCCGTGCTCGAACTCACCTACACAGCCCACGACATGGCTCCCTTCGCCGCGGACCTTGGCCATGTGGACGATTCCGGCCAGCCGAAGCCCCCATTCCCTTGGGACGAGGATCGCCGCCTGTACCTCAAGGCCAAGCTAGACGCTGTCTTCTTCCTCCTCTACGGCATCCAAAACCGCGACGACATCCGCCACATCTACGCCAGCTTCCCCATCGTCGAGCGCCAGGAAACCGCCGCCTACGGCCACTACCGAACCCGCGACCTCTGCCTCGCTTGGATGAACGCCCTGGCCGCGGGCAGGCCCGATGCGGATATCAGACTGTGATGTGGGAAATCGGTGGCGGGGTTTATCAGCTAACTCCTCCAACAATGCCTTACCTTTATTGGCTCAAGGCCTTTTGAACAAGTTCGCGTTCAGTCGCGAAATGCTCTTCGTCTCAGATCTGTTTGCGCTGAAGGTCATTGGTTCGTTTTGTCATATCCCGTGCTGACGCGAATACTCTATAAATCGTCTATATCGATGTAACTCGTTGTCATAAATTTGAAAACCTCTGGTTATCTGGGCTTCAACCGGATAGTAGTGAGTTAAGGTCTCTTTCTACGCATGGCCCTGTCAGGCTTACAGAACTAAATGCTGTTGGCCAATGTGCTGTATCAAGAGCCCCGAAGTTGTCAGCCGGAAGGGTGACCGAGGCACAGTGGCGTATCCACATGGGTGCTGATGAACCGAGCATGGTCGGTCAGCAGTGGAAGAAGGGAGCTTGCGCGGGCCAACGGCACAACGATCGTCCCACCACAGCAGGTTCCGGCGAAGCGGCCTTGGGCGAAGGCATCGGCGAGATGATCCATAGGGATAGGGGGCTGCGGTAGGTTGCGGGAACAGTGTTCGGAGAGTTGGGTGCAGATGATTCGAGCGTCGGGCAGGGTCTCACGTAGAGCTGTGATAGTGCGCGGATTAGGAGTGCTGTAAAGGCCGCGGCCTACGGAGAAGAAGACTTGGCTGGGCATTACGGCTTGAAGGAGGGTGCGGGCAAAGTCGTCGGGGTCCATGTCTGCCGGCCGGCCACCGTGATGCGGGTAGACGAGGATAGGGGCGCGAAGATCGGGGTCTTGGCGCAGCAAATCGCTTAGGCCAATGCTGTCCAGGTCGGCTGGAAGGAGGGCGAGGCGCTGACCTTCAACAGCGATGGCTATCACGGCACTAATGGAGTTCGTGCGAATACGTCGTCCGTCGAGATCCACGCCGCCAGGCCCCTTGCCCGTGAGATAGGGACTGGGAGCGAGCACTTCAAGGGACACGTCGCCGTTGAACAGCTCCTCGTGGCCGACGGCGAGACTAGTTTGGAAGTGCAGCTGGCCGACCCGATGCGCTTGATCGAGTTCGTAGAGGAGGTCGTTCCACACCTTCGATTGTTTCGTGGCATCCGAGTTCAGATAGACGCGCTCGATAGAAATTTCACGAGCCGCGAGTAAGCCGACTAGTGCGCCGATGTGATCGTGATCCGCGTGGGAGAGGTAGACCGAACCGATCCGTGTTATCTGCTGCTCGTAGAGAAACTCGCGCAACGTGCTGTGCCTGCCGACGTCGACTAAGGTGACGTCATTGTCGCCGGCGATTAGCACGGCAGCGTTGCCGTGCCCGACATCTAGGAAGCAGAGGTGGCGGCGCAGTTTGGGCCTGCTCACTCGGGCTCCCAGGACTCGAAGAAGAGATCCTCGTGGTTGTCGGCACCGGTATTAACGAGCGCGTGGAAGCGGTGGTCAGGAACGAGGTGCTCGCGAATTTCGGGGGGCAGGCTGGCTGTCTCGATCGGGACTTTCTGTCGCACATCCCAAGGTGGCACTATGACATACACTAGCTGTCGTTGATTGTCGAGCTCAGCGACCCGGACAAGGGTACGCCACGGTCGGCGGGCTGGATCGAACCTGCCGTTCATCTCCGTTATGCAGCGGTCCCACCCGTCAACTAGCTGGGAGGGGTCGGGGTTGCCGGATTTGATGAGTCCCGGGATATACCTGAGGCAGTCGCGGCGTAAAACAGCGTCCGCGATTGTGGTGCATAAGACTGCTGGGACTTTAGCTTTGTAGCACTCCGCGACGAGCTCGTCTCCATCGCACGTCGCGTAGTTGTGCAACCTCAGGTGGTAGTCGCAGAGGAGCACATCGGAGGGCTGGATGGTTTTTATGAATGCGGGCAGGTTGTCGAGCGGACCGTCGACAGGGAGTGGATCGAGCTCGAGCTCCTCAATGATGTACTCGTAACTCTGGCGTGCTTCAGGATCGTCATCGACGATGAGTGCGCGGGTGACTGATCGGTTATGGAGTTGGATCACGAACTAAGCTCCAATGATGGGCAGTTCGATGGCGATAACGGCGCCGCCAAGTTCGCCGGTCTCGGTGGCGCGGATGCTGCCTCCCAAGTCCTTGGTTGCATCGCGAACAATCGTGAGACCGAGTCCCGTGCCGTGCTTGCGTGTTGTGCGCCCCGGGAGCCAGATGTCGGACTTGGATATACCGCGTATGCCTGAGCCGTTGTCGCTCACGGAGAGCAGCCAGTGGTCTTGGTTGATCTCGGTGGCGATTTCGATGACTCGCTGCTTGACACCTGCATCCTCGAAGGCGGTCATGCTGTTGTTCAGGAGATTAGTTAGAATAGACTCGATTGCGGCGCGCTGTGCGCGTAGGAAAGGGTTGCCGGGCGCTAGCTTGCTTACGACTTTGATATCGCGACCGGCTAGGAAAGGCCCATAGGTTTCCAGAACGCTGTTAATGAGGTCATGGAGGTCAATGCGCTCAGGTCTGCGCTTCTCATGGTCCAAGAGATTGAGCGTGGCCGTGCTTAGAACGGAGAGGCCGCCCATGATGCGCCTGATGCCCTCGATGGGGCGTTTGAACAGCTCGTCGTACTCGTCCCCGACGTGTTCTCTGGCGCGTCGCTCAATTGCGGACAGGGAGCGAGAGATAGCCTTGAACGGATTGGCATTAGATTCGTGGGCAAAGGTAGCCGCAGTGATTCCTGCGGTGCTCAGCGTTCGGTACAGCTGCACTTCACGCTGCAGTACGCTGACTTCTCGATCACGCGAGCTCTCGTAGGAGTCGAATGCCTGCCGGATGGCTTCACGGCCGTCCTCGGGAGCGGCAGCGATGGCGTCCTCGACTCTCCGCTTAGCCGTGCTCCTTCTTTTCGGTGCGGTGGCTCGTGCTTGAGAGCGGCGGGCCTCGGCGTCGCGCAGCCGACGGTTGGCCATCCAGTCCAGAGAGTCGGTGGCGAAGGTGCGCAGTTGGGTGAAGGCTTCGTTCTCGATGAACCCGGACCGATCGGTCTTCTGAACGAGGATGTCGTCGCGGTCGAAGACGGTGATGCGCCCGATGGAGGTGTTGGTGCTCGGACGTTCCTCTGGGCTTTGGGCGCGGCGCAGGTTCATGGCCAGCCAGTCGTCGCCCGGATTGCCATACGGAGTGACGCGTAGGTCGTTGTGGTACAAGTGGACTCCACCGAACTCGGCGAGCCACTCCCTGACGTCGCGAATCGTGGACCGGCGCGTGGAGAAGGTGTCTTGGTTGAGGATGAAGACCCAGAGATCAAACATGGTAGGCGGGCAGCGATATGGCGGATGCCCCTTCGCTCTTGCCAGTTGCCCGTGCTCGGCTTCGTAGAGCACGGCGCCCCTCCAATCGGAGACCGTCGCTTTGGCGCAGCCGTCATCGAGGATGTTGGCGTGTAGATGGAACTCGGCGTCATTGAAGTAGCGGTTGCGGACGAGAAGCTCGAGATCCTCGTATTCCGGAGCAAGGAGTTGGGGCTTGAATCCCGTCGGACTATCGGCAAAGGGGTCGGCGAGCATGACGAGTTCGCGCGCGAGGCGCCTGACGGGAACGCGCCCGAATCCGGCGTGCAGGTTACTGATGACGACCTCCGTACCGATGGCGGGGGGTTCTGGGGAAGATGCCGTTTCGATGTCGAGAACGAAGTCGTCGACGATCTGGGCCTTGTCGAACTCGCCCCAGTCGATGAGTAGCTGGTGGCTCGAGCCGGCTTGGCACCGGGGTGTGGTGTGCAGCAATGCCGTGCCCCCCATCCGAAGCGCGGCGAGTCGGCCGAGGCCCTTGCTCCCGGCGGGGACGCGGCCGAGCTGTGTGGGCTCGGATGATGTCTTGGAGGAGTGGCCTAGGACGAGCCATCCATCTGCGATCTGCTCAGCGGTCATGCCGTCGCCGTTGTCCTTTACGATGATGCTACCCCCAGGCTGGTCGGTGCGCTGTAGCTCGACGCTACAGGTCGTGGCGTCGGCGTCGTAGGCGTTTTTGACGAGTTCGAGGACGCCCTTGTCGAGCGTTGGGTTGAGTTCCTCCCCAAGTCGTCTGACGATTTCGGTGGAGAAGCGAAGATGGGCGGCAGTCATGGCTTGTACCACCACGGTATGTGGGCGACGATGCGCGTCGTGAGGTGCCGGCAGCGCTGGTGACTGTTGAGCCAGTCGTCTGTCTTCTTTGACCTGAGCCGGCGCATCAGCTCGCGGCACGTGTTGGCGGTGCCGTCCTTGGGGAGGCAGACGATTAGGTGGTTTTCGACGGCGACAGCATCGTCTCCGAGAATGACCGTGGCGACGGCGCGCTTGCCATCGTCGGGCCTTGAGGTCCGCCTAATCGTGACGAACGGAGGCTGGAACAGTCGTCCGCCGAACTTCCGAGTCTCGGGCATGTCGCCCGATTCCGTCCATCCGGGGATAGATCGCGCATGCAGGTAGGGCACTGACGCCCCTTCTTGCAGATGTCGATGGGGAACCACCGAACCGACATGGACATGGAATCGCTTACCGATGCCGCCGTTTGGAACACGGGTTGGCGACTGTTTGGACCGGCGCTTGGCGGAGGTCTTCTCGAAGTGGAGCAGATAGACATCGACATCGGTCCAAGGATCGAACAAGCCCAGGGAGCGCTCGGATAGCACGTTGCCCGAGGCGAGGACCGATTCACGCCAAGCGATGTAGCGGGTTCCCGATCTTAGGACCTCGGGCAGGATGGCGACGATACGCGATCCCGGTCGCAGGTCGCGTATCGCTCGTGTGGCGAACAGTGCGGCGGCGTTGACGCGCCCGTTGGCCCAGTCGCAGGTGGCTGGGGCTGATACGTAGCCGAATGGCGGGTTCATGACGACGACGTCGGCTTTGGGGGTGTGTCGGGCATCGCTTAGGGAGTCGGCGACAACAATCCTCGGAAACCAGTGCGCTACGTTGGGCAAATCGAAGGGGGGAGACGACTGGCAGCGCTTGCCGGCGAGCAGGGCGAGGCGGATCTTGGCGAGGCGCACGAAGTCCGCCGAGATGTCGCAGCCGGCGAGGCGCTCACCCCAATCCCGGAGGGTGTCTTGGAAGTTGCTGGCGAGCGATAGTTTGCGTGCGATAGCAAGTAGGAGATCGCCAGCTCCGCAGGCAGGGTCGTAGTAGATGGCGCTGGCGGAGCGCGTCAGCGCGGCGTTGGCGAGGCGCAAGGCCATTCTGGGCCCTGTGAAATACACGCCTTGCTGTTTTAGGTCGGACTGTTCGGACTGTGCGCGGAGGACGCGGCTGGGGCCACCATCAAGGCATTGGGCCAGTTGATCGCACCATCCGACTGAGGGGGTGAGGTCTGCGGGCTGCACGAGCTGCTGGATGGACTCTACGTATTCGGTGAAGTCTTCCAATGCATCGTGACCTTGATTGGGGGCGGGTAGTTGGGAGGTCGGTGTCAACTCACTGAACTTTGCCCGTGCGGGTTGGTTGTGTCAACTCACTGTGCCGCTCCCAAGCCGTAATGGGTGCCATAGGTTGATCGGTTGATCAGTTCGATTCTCAAAACCGCAACGGCGAAAACGGCGCAATGTCGATCGCCGGAGCGGAGCCGCTGATCCGGTCGGCCAAGGCCTTGGCGGAGCCGGCGGCCAAGGTCCAGCCGAGGCCGCCGTGGCCGGTGTTGGCATACACGTTGGGAACGCGGGTCGCGCCGATGATGGGCAGGCCATCCGTAGACAGGGGCCGCAGCCCGGCGAAGGGGCGGATGGCGCTGCGGTCCATCGCTTGGGCGAATTCCGGCAGCACGGCTTCCACCAGCCGGACCATGTAGTCGATGCGGTCGGGGTCGATGCGCGCGTCGAAGCCGCAGAAGTCCGCCGTGCCCGCGATGCGCAGCGCATCGCCCAGCACGTTGATCCCGGCGTGGACCCCGGTATCCGCGATGACGTGGCGCGGCGGGTTCGGCCAGTCGCCCACCGGTATGGTCAGGGAGTAGCCCTTGGCGGGAGCGATGGGCAGCCGAACCCCGATGGCAGCCGCCAAGCGCCCCGAGTGTGTGCCCGCAGCTATGACCAACGCATCGGCGCGCAATTCCTCAGTGCCGACCCGGACTGAAACGCCGCCGTTGTCCGCAGCAATGCCGGAAACCTCCTCCCCGTACTCGAACTGAACGCCCAAGCGCGAGGCCACTTCGGCCAGCGCTTGGCAGAAGCGGTATGAATCGCCGGATTCATCGTTGGGAAACAAAATGCCGCCTTGCAGCGAGCCGCCGATCGGGCCCAGGCTGGGTTCCGACTGCAGTATCTCGTCCCGGTCAAGATGCCGCCATTCGGCCCCGTTATTCCCCAAGTGGTCGAGGAGCGGCGCAAATCCCTCCAAGGCGCCTTGACTCCTGAATATGAACAGGGAGCCGCAGGCCCGATGCGCGTACTCGATGCTCGTTTCCCGGCGCAGGGCGGCCATGCACGCCAACGTGTACTGAGCCAGCTCGCGGTTGTGTACCACGTTGCGAAAAAACGTCTCGGCATTGGAGGCACGCAGGAAGCGGACGCCCCAAGGCAGCAGGCGCAGGAGTTCGGCGGTGCGCAGCAGCTTGGCCGCATCCTTGCGGTTGCGGCCAAGGCTCGACCACCACCACTTCGGCAACGCGCCCAGGATGCCCGGCTGGTTCCAGGTCTCCGGGCACTCGGCCTGCAGGTAGCCGCCGTTGCCGAAGCTGGCTTCCAAGGCCGGGCCGTCGTTGCGTTCCAGCACGGTGACCTCCACCCCGGCCTTGGCAAGGTAGTAGGCTGTGCAGACGCCCTGCAGGCCAGCGCCGATGATCGCGACCTTCACGGTTGACCGCCTCCATTCGGTGTGCGGGCGAAGCCTAGCAGACAAGCCGCGACCGAGTGTTTCGGCTTGTGTGACCGTCGCGTCGCCAAGCTCACTTTGGCAAAAGTCCTTTGTGAAATCGTCGTTTCAACGCAAATCTCATGGTGTATTTGTGAAGAACGTGCAACTATACCGACATCAAGAATAGATCGGCACTGGCGCAAACCAATGGACAGACAGGCGCAGCAAGAGCTTCAGCGATGGAAGGCGGCGGAGCGGCGCAAGCCGCTGGTGGTCAGAGGCGCAAGGCAGGTGGGCAAGACTTGGCTTATGAAGTGGTTCGGACGGACGGCCTACGAAAACTGCGCCTATGCCAACTTCGAAGGCAATGAGCGCCTGCGCCGCCTCTTCTCGGGCGATCTCGATGCCGCCCGGATTATCTCTGGGCTTGCGATTGAAACCGGGACGACGATTCAACCGGGCAGGACGCTGCTGATCTTGGATGAGGTGCAAGAGGTTCCGCGGGCTCTGACGGCGCTGAAGTACCTGTGCGAGGATGCGCCTGAATACCATGTGATCGCGGCGGGTTCCCTGTTGGGCGTCGCATTGCATTCAGGCGTCTCGTTTCCGGTGGGAAAGGTCGATTTTCTGGACTTGCATCCGATGAACCTGTTGGAGTTCATCGAGGCGCTTGGCGAGCGGGACTTAGCCGATTTGTGCAGGCGAAGAGACTGGGACCTCATCGCGGCTTTTCGCGGGAAGTATGAGGATCTGCTCAGGCAATACTACTTTGTGGGCGGCATGCCGGAAGCTGTCTCTGCGTTCCGGGACAGTCGGGACACGGGTGCGGCCCGAGCCATTCAGGAACGAATATTGGCTGCGCTGGAGTTGGACTTCTCCAAGCATGCGCCCAACGCGGTCGTGCCGAGAATTCGCCTGCTTTGGAATTCGATTGCATCGCAGTTGAGCAAGGAGAATCGAAAGTTCATCTACGGCCTCGTCCGCAAAGGCGCTCGGGCCCGTGATTACGAATTGGCGATGTCATGGCTGATCGACTGCGGGTTGATCCACAAGGTGACGCGGGTCACCAAGCCGAATTTGCCCCTCAAGGCCTACGAGGACTTCAAGTCGTTCAAACTGTTCGCTTTGGATATGGGGCTGCTGGCGGCAATGACGTCCCTGGATGCGCGCAGCCTGCTGGAAGGCAATAGAATTTTCACTGAGTTCAAGGGAGCGTTGACCGAGCAGTACGCGCTGCAGCAGCTAAAGTCCACCAGTCGGATGCCGTTGCACTACTGGAGTCGCGACAACGGGATGGCGGAGATTGACTTCGTCATTCAGCACGGTGGCTCGATTGTTCCCGTTGAAGTCAAGGCGCAGACCAATCTGCAGGCCAAGAGCCTGCAGTCCTATCGTGCTCGTTACGATCCACCTTTGGCGGTCAGGACGTCACTTGCCCCCTATCGTGTTGAACGGGCTCTGGCCGACATTCCCCTTTACGGCTTGCCGCGGCTGAACGATGCGATCGACGACATATTCGCGCAGCGGAAGGAGTCAGCGTAAGCGTCTGGCGCGCTCAGGCGTAAGCCCAAGCCGCCAGCCCCAGGAAGACGAAGAAGCCGGTCACGTCGGTGATCGTGGTCAGGATCACGCCGCCGGCGATGGCGGGGTCGATCGACAGGCGGTTGAGGATGCTCGGCAGCAGGCTGCCTGAGACGACCGCGACCACGAGGTTGATGACTAGGGCCGCGGCGATCACGAGGCCCAGCAGCGGGTCCTGGAAGGCGAGCAGCGCCGCCAGCGCCACTAGGCTGGCCCACAGCAGGCCGTTCAGCAGGGCGACGGCGAACTCCCGGTTCACCAGCCACAGGAGGTTGGCGCGGTTGACGTGGCCGAGGACGATGCCGCGGATCATCAGGGTGAGCGTTTGGGTGCCGGCGATGCCGCCCATGCTGGCGACGATGGGCAGCAGCACGGCCAGCGCCACGACCTTGCTGATGGTCGCCTCGAAGACGTTGATGACCGCCGCCGCCAGGAAGGCGGTGATGAGGTTGATGCCGAGCCAGATGGCGCGTCGGCGGGCCGACTTCATCACCGGGGCGAAGGTGTCCTCGTCCGGGTCGAGGCCGGCCCGGGCCAGCACCGCCTCGTCGGCGTCCTCGGCGATGACGTCCACCACGTCGTCGATGGTGATGCGGCCGAGCAGCCTGCGCTCATGGTCCAGGACCGGGGCGGAGACCAAGTCCTCCTCGCTGAAGATGGCGGCCACTTCCCGGTCCGGCATGTCCACCGGAATGGCCCGGGAATCGGCCTCCATGACCTCGCGCACGGTGACGCTGGAGTCCGAGGTCAGTATGCGCGACAGCGGCAGGGTGCCGACGTATTCGTTGCGGCTGTTGACGACGATCAGCGCATCGGTGTTCTTCGGCAGCGCCTTGCGCAGGCGCAGGTAGCGCAGCACGATCTCCAGGGCGTGGCGCGGATGCACCGTGACCACGTCCATGTCCATCAGGCCGCCGGCGCTGTCCTGGGCATAGGACAGCACCGACTCCACCCGCCGGCGCGCCGCCGAGTCCATGGAGCTGAGCACTTGGGCGGCGATCGCATCCGGCAACTGCTGCAGGAGGTCGGCTTGGTCGTCCACGTCGAGGTCGTCGGCGGCGGCCGCCAGTTGGGCGGTGTCCATGCCCTCGACGATTTCGCTGAGCACGTCATCGCCCAAGTGCTGCAGCACCTGGCCGGCATCGTCGTCATCGATCAGAGCCCAGATGTAGCGCCGCACCTTGGGTGGCGTGGCCTCCAGCAGGTTGGCCACCTCCGGCGCCTTGAGGGAGCGCAGCAGGTGGCGCTGATCGCCCAAGGTGCCCGCCCCGTAGGATTTGAGCACCTCGCCGAATCGCTGTTCAAAGTGCTCCGGCATGGGTCTCCCGGATGCTGCCCAACTAGGCCTCTTCGCCGAACCGGTCGTCGATGAGCTGCCGAATGGCGGCGAACGCCTCCTCCTCATCCTCGCCGTCAACGCGCAGCTCCAGCGTGGTGCCCACCGGGGCGGCCAGCAGCAGGACGCTCATGATGCTCTTGGCGTCCACGAGGGTGCCGTCCTTGCCCAGTTGGATGTCGCCGGTGAAGGTCTTGGCCAAATGCACCAGCTTGGCCGCCGCTCGGGCGTGCAGACCCAGCTGGTTGCTCAAGGTGACTTGGGTTCGCTTCATGCCGATTCCCCTTCAGCGCCGGAGACCGCGGGCGCGGCGCTGACTTCCCGGTGACGCACCAGCACATTGGCGTAGCGCTGCGCGAAGTGGGCGCCGAGCTGCGCCGCCATGTGGACGCTGCGGTGCTGCCCGCCGGTGCAGCCGAGCGCCACGGTCATGTAGGTGCGGCGGTTGGCCTTGAAGCGGGGCAGCCAAGCGTCCAGGAAGGTGATGATGTCGCCCAGCATTTCGCGCACCAGATCGTCCTTGTCCAGGAAGTCCCGCACTGGGTGGTCCAAACCGGTCAGCGGCCGCAGCGCCGCCACCCAATAGGGGTTGGGCAGGCAGCGGACGTCGAAGACCAGGTCCGCATCCACCGGCACGCCGAACTTGAAGCCGAAGGAGCGAAACAGCAGGTTCAAGCCAGCGGGCCGCTGGTCGGCCACCCGCTCCTTGATGAGCCCCGCCAAGGTCGGCCCGGCCAGCTGGGTGGTGTCGATGGTCAGGTCGGCCACGACGGCGATGTCGTTCAACAGGCGGCTTTCGGCGTCGATCGCTTGGCGCAGGTCGGTGCTGCCGTTGGTCAATGGATGCCGGCGGCGGGTTTCGCTGAAGCGCTTGACCAGGGTGGGGCTTGAGGCGTTCAAGTAGATGATCTCGCATTGCACCTGTTCGTCGCGGTCGAGCTCGGCGCGGATTTCCGGCAGTTGGGCGATGCCGGCGCTGCGGGCGTCGATGCCGATGGCCAAACCGTGCTGGCGCAGCATGGGATCAACGGTTGCCTCGCCGATGAGCGACCTCAGCAGGGCCACCGGGATATTGTCGATGCAGTGGTAGCCGGCATCCTCCAGGGCGCGCAGCGCCGTGCTCTTGCCGGAACCGGAACGGCCGCTGATGATGATGAGCTTCATGGCAGGGCTTGGCGCGCGTCCGGCAGCGGCGCAGCCCTTTGCGCGGCCGCAACGAATCGCTGCTTGAGCGCATCGGCCGATCCGGCGCTGCGCAGCCCGGCCCGCTCGGCTGGATTGCCGAAGACTTGGGCCACCAAAGCCAACGCCTCGAGGTGGGCGCTCGGCTCATCCTCGGGAGCGACCAGCACGAACAGCAGGTCCACGGGCTCGCCGTCGGGGGCGTCGAAGCTCACCGGGCGGGAGAGCGAGAGCAGCGCACCCATCAGGCGCGGGCAGTCCAGCCGGCAGTGGGGAACGGCAACGCCCTCGCCGAGGCCGGTGCTGCCGAGGCGTTCCCGCTCCATGAGGGCGCTGAACAACGCGCGCGAGGAAGTGCCCGGATGGGCCGTCGCCAAGCGGTCCGCCACCCATTCGAGAACCGCCTTGCGGCTGTTGGCGATGACGCCCGAGCACACGCAGTCCTCGGGCAGCAGGCTGTCCACTTCAATCATGCGGCTTTTGGTCCAAGTGCGGCTATCCGCGGCCGTGATGGCGCTCAATGGCCTTTTCCTTGTGCTTGATGACTTGTCGGTCGAGCTTGTCAACCAGCATGTCGATTGCGGCGTAGAGGTCCTCAGCCACCGCATCGGCGAACAGCTCCGCACCGCTCACGTGGGCGGTGGCTTCGGCCCTTTGGCTCAGTTTTTCCACGCTCAGCACCACATGCAGGTTGGTGATCTGGTCGTAGTGTCGTTCGAGCTTCCTGAGTTTGCCGGTGACGTAGTCCCTCAGCGCGTCGCTGACGTCGATGTGGTGCCCGGAGATGCTCAACTGCATAAGTTACCTCGCAATCAGTCTCGTTTGTTGGGTGCAACACGCCAATCGCCGAGTTGCGCAGCAACTCAAACGCGGCCAAGCGCACGCGCATGCTTGCGCACGCCGCTTCAGGCCAGTCGCTTGCGCATGTTTGATGGCGGAATGGCTATCGATTCCCGGTACTTGGCCACGGTGCGCCTTGCAACCTTGATGTTCCGTTCCGCCAGTATTGCCGCGATCTTGCTGTCGCTCAACGGTTTTCTGGGGTCCTCGGCGGCGGTGAGCTTGCGGATCAGCGCCCGAATGGCGGTGCTGGAGACTTCGCCGCCGCTGCTGGTGCTGACGTGGCTGGAGAAGAAGTACTTGAGCTCGAACAGACCCCGCGGCGTGTGCATGTACTTGCGGCTCGTCACCCGGGAGATGGTGGACTCATGCATCTCCACCGCCTCGGCAATGTCGTTGAGCACCAGGGGCTTCATGGCCTCCTCGCCGTGGGCCAGGAAGTCCTGCTGCACCTCAACGATCTTGGTGGCCACCTTGAGCAGCGTGTCATGGCGGCTTTGCAGGCATTTCAGGAACCAACGGGCCTCGGCCAGATTGTCGCGCAGGAAGACGTTGTCCCGGCTGTTGTCGGCGCGTTTCACCAAGCCGGCGTAGCTTGGGTTGATGCGCAGCCGGGGCAGGGCATCCGGATTCAACTCCACCCGCCAGCGTCCGTTGATCTTCCTGACCACCACCTCGGGAACGACGTAAAGGGTGGGCTCGGCGGAGTAGGCCGCGCCCGGACGGGGATTGAGCTGGCCAATCAGGGCTGCGATTTGCGCCAGCTCCCCTTCGCCGAACTGCGTTCGGCGCTTGAGCGCGGCGAAGTCCTTAGCGGCCAGCAGGTCCAGATGCGCCTCGACCAGGTTGATGGCCTCCTCCCGCCAAGGGGTTTCGGGGTCGAGCTGCTGCAGCTGCAGGCTCAAGGCCTCGGCCAAGGTGCGGGCCGCCACGCCAGGCGGGTCGAAGTGCTGCAGGCGACGCAGAACCTCGGTGGCCTGGGCCTCGGAGACGTCGAAACGGCCATCGAAGCTGCCGGCGATGTCGGCCATGCTGGCGGCCACCATGCCGCTGTCGTCGATGGCGTCGATGATGACCGTGGCAATGAGATGCTCGAGGGGCGGTAGGGCGGCCAAGTTGAGCTGCCAGAGCAGATGATCCTGCAGGGAGTCGCCGGGGTGGGCGCGCTCAAACAGGTCGCGCTCCTCGGTGGCGGGCGTGGAGGACGGCGCAGCGGCATACACGTCCTCCCAGCGGGTATCGATGGGCAGGTCCTCGGGAATGGCGTCGCTGCCCTCCAGATCAAGTTCGGGCGCTTCCGAGGCGGCTTCCTCACCCTCCTCCGCAGCATCCTCCTCACCGGCTTCCGGCGCCCCCTCCTCGCGCTCCAGCATGGGGTTGGAATCCAGGGCCTCCTGCACCTCCAGCTCCAACTCCTGGGTGGACAGCTGCAGCATCCGAATGGCTTGGCTGAGCTGGGGCGTGATGACCTGCTGCTGCCCCAGGCGCAGCGCCAGCGTCTGCTTCATTGGCGCGCGGACATCAAAGCCGGAAGCTCTCGCCGAGATAGACATTGCGCACCGTCTCGTTGCGCAGTATGGCCTCGGCGTCGCCCTCCGCAATCAGCTGGCCCTCGCTGACGATGTAGGCCCGGTCGCAGATGTCGAGGGTGTCGCGCACGTTGTGGTCGGTGATGAGGATGCCGATGTCGCGGTCCGCGAGGTCTCGGATCTCGTTCTTTATGTCGGCGACGGAAATCGGGTCCACGCCGGCAAAGGGCTCGTCGAGCAGCATGAAGCGAGGTTCGCTGGCCAGTGCCCGGGCGATCTCCAATCGCCGCCGTTCGCCGCCGGACAGGCGTTCGCTCAACGACTTGCGCACCCCGCCCAGGCGGAATTCGGCCAACAGCTGCTCCGCCCGCGCCTTCTGCTCCGCGCGGCTGAGGTCGCGGCGCAGTTCCAAAATGGCCCTGAGGTTGTCCTCGGTGGAGAGCTTGCGGAACACGCTGGCCTCCTGGGGCAGGTAGCCGATGCCCGCCCGGGCCCGAACGTGCATGGGCGCCTTGGTCAGCGGCTCGCCATCGAGCGCCACCTCGCCCCCCTCGGCCTGCAGCAGGCCGACGATCATGTAGAAGCAAGTGGTCTTGCCGGCGCCGTTGGGGCCCAGCAGGCCGACGATCTCGCCGCTGGAGACGGCCAGGCTCACGTCATCGACCGCAATCTTCTTGCGATACGCCTTGCGCAGATGGCGGGCCTCCAGCGTGGCCACGTTTAGTCCCCGCTAGTTGGGCGCAGGACCACCCGCACCGGGCTGCGTCCGGTGGCTTCGGCGTCCACGGTTCCGGAGGCGATGTCGTAGTGAATGATCTCGCCGGTCAAGTCGTTCTTCGCGTGCTTCATGCGCGCTTCGCCCGCGAGCTCGATGCGCGCCTTGCCGGGATGGTAGGTGATGAGCGACGCGCTCGCCCGGACCAAGCCCCCGTCCTGTGCCGAGCCCTGCCGATAGCGCGCCGGTTCGCCGCTGGCGGCGACCCGCACGAGGCGAGCGTCACGGTACTGCACGGTCATGCGCTCGCCAGTGACCCGCAAGGTGCCCTGCCGCACTTCGACCTCGCCGAGATAAACGGCGCGCCCGTTCGAATGATCGAATTCAGCGGCTTGGGCGCGGATGTGCAAGGGCTGCTCGGCGTCAACCGGGACCGCAGATCCGGTGGCGGGCGCGCACAGCAGGATCAGAAGCGCCGTCCCAAGGGCGCCGGCGCCCGCGCTACTGCCCAATTCGCTCCGGCAAGACAATGGTGTGGACCGGTCCATCGGCATCCGCTTGAAGGTTGAGAATCCTGCGCTCCAAATCCGCTTTCAGCCCTTGGGCGACCGTGCGGCCTGCCTCGGTTTCGATCATAACATCCCGTTCGGTTTCAGCGTATCGCGGCTCCGGGCGGACCCTCAGTTCGGTGGTGCGCATCCTGGTGGACCCCCGTTGGGGATCGATTTGGCGCAGCACCACTTCGCCGTTCAGCACCAGCACCGCGTCCTGCCCATCCAAGCCGTCGCGCCAGCCTTCGAGGTGCCCTCGGCGGGCGCTGATCTCCCAAGGCGGCGCCGCGGGGCTGTGCAAGCTCAGGTGCGGGTTGATGAGTTCAGCGCGCTGTTCGGCGTCGAAAGTGCGCACTTGCTGCGCCGTCAAGCGGTACTGCAGGGCGCCGTCGTCCTGGAATTGACTGATGACCGCGTCTTCCATGTAGAGATCCGGCTCCCCCTCCAGTTCCGGAGGCAGCCCTTCCGGCGGCACGGCGCCGCGCCAAGGCGCCAAGTAGAAGGCCAACAGCAACAGGCCCACTGCGAGCAGAACGCCGCTGCCCAGTTGCTTCATGGCTGGCGCGACTCGAGCAGCAGGCGGCTGACTTCAGCGGCGACGCCGCAGCCTCCCGCAGCGGCAGTGACCAATGCGGCGGCGGCGCGCACCTCGGGCTGGGCGTTCGCCGGGGCGATCGGCAGGCCCACCCAACCTAGGACGTCAAGGTCGGGCCAGTCGTCGCCCACGTAGGCGCACGCCCCAGCGTCCAGGCCCAGTCGGGTAGCCAGGCCCCGCAGCACGTCAAGCTTGTCCCCGACGTTTTGAAAGACGTGCGGGATGCCCAGCTCCAAGGCGCGCTTGCCCACCATTGGCGAGGCTCGCCCGGTGATCAGCGCGACCTGGATGCCGCGCTGAAGCAGCCGCTTGATCGCGGCTCCGTCATGCACGTGAAAGGACAGCATCTCCGTGCCGTCGGAGAGGTAGTGAATGCGCCCGTCGGTGAGCACGCCGTCCACGTCGAAGGCGGCCAGTTTAATGGATCGAAGCTGCTGCATGAGCCAACCTTTGCGCCGGGCGATTGCCTTCGAGTCGCAATAGATGAGTACCTCGTTAGTCGGATGGGCGGCTTGTCAAGCCGCCGCGTGGCGAACCAGCAGGCTGTTGTAGCCCACCCAGCACAACAGCATCACCGCGCCTTCAAAGCGGGTGATGACCGATCTGGAGTTCACCGCGTAGGCGAACAACGCCAGCAGCAGGGTCAGCGCCAGCATGGCGCCGCCGTCGCGCCAGAACGCCACCCTTTCGATTTCGGTGGCGGCCATGAAGCTGGGCACCGCCAGCACCGCCAGAATGTTGAGGATGTTGGAGCCGACCACGTTGCCGATGGCGATGTCGGTGTGGCCTTTGATGGCGGCGCCCACGCTGGCGGCCAACTCCGGCAGGCTGGTGCCGATGGCGACCACGGTCAGGCCGATGATGAGGTCGCTGACGCCGAGATGGGTGGCGACGTTGTGGGCGGCCCAAACCAGCAGTTCCGCGCTGGCCACCAGCAGCGCCAAGCCGCCCAGCAGCCAAGCGACGCCGCGCAGGGTTCCCATCTGCGGCAGTTCATCGATCTCCTCCTGAATGCTCTCCGCGAATTCCGGCTGGCCGTGGGACTTCCCAAACATCAGCAGATACAGAATCAGCGCCAGGCCGGCGAGCAGCAGCAGGCCGTCCAGCGGACTCAGCTGCTGATCGAACATCAATGCCAGCGCCAGCAAGGTGGCGCCCAGCAGCCAAGGCAGCTCCGAGCGCCGCACCCGCTTGGAGAACGGCAGCGGCGCGACGATGGCGGTGACGCCCAGCACCAAGCCGATGTTGGCGATGTTGGAGCCGACCGCGTTGCCCACCGCCAGCAGCGGATTGCCCCGAATCGAGGCGGCCATGGCCACTAGGATTTCCGGGGCGGAGGTGCCCACCGAAACGATGGTCAGTCCAATGACCATCTTGGAGACGCCCAGGTTGGTGGCCGTGGCGCCCGCTCCGGACAGAAACTTGTCGGCGCTCCAGATGAGCGCAGCGAAACCGACGATCAGTGCAAGCAAAGACAACCACATGGAAACTGGCAGGCCCTGTGCGACGAAGCTCAACTTTAGTCGGTGTTCGCCCAATAGTCAGCATTATTGGCAATAATGGGAACTGCAGGCCACTTGGCCCGGCGGCTCCCATTTCAGTCGTTAGTGATGGAAAATGACACGATGATGCTCAACAGCATGAACGCTCGGTGCGCCCGCCTGGTCGGGTTGGCCTTTGGAGTGGGCTTACTGGCGCTCTCGGCTGGCATGGCGCGGGCCGCGCAGTTCGAGTCCGCCCCCCATCAGGTGGTCGCCGACACCTCGGCCGAGCTATTGCGGCTCATTGACGAGGGCCGCGGCTACGCCGACTCTGATCCGGAGCGGTTCTTTGCCGCTGTGGAGGCGCTGCTGGCGCCAGTGGTCGATTTCGAGGGCTTCGCCCGCCGCGTCATGTCGGCCCACTACAGGAAAGCCACCCCGGAGCAGCGGCAGCGCTTCGCCGAGACCTTCAAGTGGGGCTTGGTGCGCACCTATTCGCTCACGCTGACCGACTTCACTGGGGGAGAGGTGGTCGTGGTGCCCCCGGATGCCCCTCCGCGCCACCCGCGCCGGCGCAACGTCAAGATGGAAATTCACCAGGGCGGCGAGGTCTATCCCGTGCTCTACGCCATGACCCAAGACGCGGACGGCGGCTGGCGCATCGGCAACATCGTCATTGCGGGCGTCAACATCGGCCTCACCTACCGCAGCCAGTTCAGGAGCGTGGCAGCGGATGCCCGCTACGGCGGCGACCTTGACCAAGTGATCGATGCTTGGGTGCGGTTCGTATCCGGCGAGAAGGCGGATCGGCCTGGGGTGGTGAGCGGCACGGCGGAACGCCAGGAGGAGGACGCCTAGCCGCTCCGGTGCGGGCGGCCCAGATAGGCGCGCGACTGCATCTCCAGCAGCCGGCTGCGGGTGCGCTCAAACTCAAAGCCGTGCCGCTCCCCGGCGTAGAGGTCGGCGATGGGCGCTTCGGCGGACAGGATCAGCTTGACGTTGCGGTCGTAGAACTCGTCAACCAAGCTGATGAAGCGGCGGGCGGCGTCCTCGTTGGCCACCGTGAACCGCCTGACGTTGGAGACCAGCACGGTGTGGAAGCAGCGGGCCAGCTCGATGTAGTCGTTTTGGCTGCGGGGCCCCTCGCACAGCTCGCTGAACTCGAACCAGGCCACGTCCGGTGCCAGTCGGCGGGCGCGGATGATGCGGTTTTCCACATCCAAAGGCGCATCGCTTTGACCAGGCTCTTGGGTCAAGTCGGTGAAGCTGGCGTTCAGGGAGGCCTCCGCCTCGTCACCCAAGGGCGCGTGGTAGATTTCCGCTTGTTCAAGCACCCGCAGCCGGTAGTCCGTCGGGCCGTTGAGATGGTGGATGAGCGCATGGCGCTTCAGGGCCTCGATGGCGGGCAGGAAGCGCCGCCGCTGCAAGCCGTTTTCGTAGAGTTGGTCCGGGGCGACGTTCGAGGTGGCCACCAAGGTCAGGCCGCGTTGAAACAGCGCCTGCATCAGCTCGCCGAGAATCATCGCATCGCCAATGTCGGCCACGTAGAACTCATCGAAGCAGAGCACGCGGGTGTGCTTGGCGAAGTCGTTGGCGAAGCCCTGCAGCGGGTTGGCCCGGCCGGCCCGCCGGTTGAGTTCGTTGTGAACCCGCTGCATGAAGCGATGGAAGTGCATCCTGAGCTTGCCCTGATCGGGCAGCGTTTCGTGGAACAGATCCAGCAGCAGGGTCTTGCCCCGGCCGACGCCGCCCCAGAGGTACAGGCCAGCTTCGGCTTCGGGGCGCGTCAGCCAGCGCTTGATGGGCGGCGGTCGCCGCCCAAGCCGTTGGTGCAGGTCGTCGAGCAGTTCCACCGCTTGGCGCTGGAAGGGGTCCTCCGTCAATTGCCCGCAGGCGATCAGCGCTCGATGGCGCTCGGCGGGCGACATGGCGTTCGGCGATGCCGGGAGGTCGCTCAGTGGTTTTCCGTCGCGGCGCGCAAGGCCTTAAGCGCTGCCTTGTTGGCGTTGCGGATGGCCTCCATGTCGGGCGCGGCTTGGCTGATGTCGCCGAGCGCCTCGAGCACTGCGTGGACGGCGTCGTGGCCTTCGGTTCGGCGCATGTCATCCATCCAGCGTTGGACGTTGGGGAACGGCGAGAAGTCATAGAGGTTGGTGAAGCCCGGCTGCAGCTGCCCAATCTCGACGTAGGCGGCAAAGTCGGCGATGGTGAGGGCGTCGCCGGCCAGGTAGCGGGCGCTTGCCAGCCAGCCGCCGTCGATGGCGCCAAGCGCCGCAGTGAACCTGTTGCGCGCGGCCTGTTGCGTCGCCTCGGGAATGTTCAGGTCCTTGCGAATCTTCGGAGCCACGAGGCCCGACGCCTCGCGCACGTTGCGATGGTGGAAGTGCAGGTACCAGTCCACCTTGGCGCGTTGTTGCGGGCTTGTGGGGTAGAGGTCGCTCCAGCCGTGCTGGTTGCACAGGTAGCACAGGATGGCGTGCGCCTCGCCCAAGGCGAAGCCGGAATCCGGCTCGCGTATGGTGGGAATGGTGCCGCCGGGATTGAAGGCCAGATAGGCGGGGTTGCGGCTGCCCGTCTCGCCCTTGGAGCCGGGATTGGTCAAGGCCATCTCGAACGGCAGGCGCTTGAACAGCAGCAGCCACATGACCGCCCGGACAGGCTGGGAGAAGGGCACCCCGTACAGGGTGAGCGGCGAGTTGGATCCGGTCATCGGGAGGGTCTCCGTAAGTTGGCTGAGCGGCCATTTGCGCTCGACTTCGAGTCGGTGCGCATCATGCCTGTGTCTTGAGGGTGCCGCAGCTTGGTGCCGGAACGCGGAATCGAACCGCGGACCTACTGATTGCGAATCTGTTGTATTCGTCCCAAACGAAACCAAAAAATAACTGAATGTTTGTTGGTTTTTGAGCGATTGGCCGCCTCATTTTATGGGTTCGCGGGGCGGAAGCTAGGCGGCGGAGTCCCGGCGGCGCACCTGCGCGAGGTCGTAGGCAGCCTGCAGGCGCATCCAGAAGTCCGCGTTGCTCCAGCCTTGGCGCTCAAGCCCAATGGCCATTTCGGGCGATATTCCCGCCCGTCCGTTCAACAGGCGCGACAGGGCGGGACGCGAGCAGCCGAGCAGCCGCGCAGCCTCCGTGACGGTGAGGCCGCTCGCTTCGATGCAGTCGTGGCGCAAGGTCTCGCCGGGATGGGGAGGATTGAGCATGGTGGCCATCTTGGTCTCCTAGTGGTAGTCGATCAGGTCCACATCAACCGGCTCGCCGTCGCGGAACCGGAAAACGATGCGCCAGTTGCCGCTGACCCGTATGCTCCACCACCCTGTGCGGTCGCCTCTCAACGGGTGCAGACGGTAGCCGGGGAGGTCGACGTCCGCTGGCTTCGTCGCGACGCGGAGTGTGCCGAGGATGCGCCGGATTCGGGCAACGAGCTCCTGGGGCAGTCGCTGCGGGTGGTCGTTGTCGTGCAGACTGCGCAGCGCCTTGCGCGCGATTCTCATGCGAGTTGAGTGTAGCCTGTAACGGCACAGTTTTCCACGAGTGCTGACGACAGTGCCGCGGGTTCGTCGGTTGATAGGGTCTGGTCGCGGGGTTCCTCGTGCGCCCGCTCAATGCCCCGGCAGGGGTTCGAGTTCCGTGGTCGCCGCTCCCAACCCTCGCACAGGGAGAACAGGCGGACGATGAGCGTCAGCACCCGATTGCGCTCAATGGGGGGCAGTTCGGCCTGCTGGAGTTCAATTTTGCAGCACATAGGACTTGCGGGCAGCGGTTGTGACCTTGACGCCCAAGCTGGGAATCCCATCATCCCAGACGGAACAACAAGCAACCGAAGTACAATCAAAGAAACCGAAAGCATCCTTCAAGTGACTGATAAATTTTGGTTTTTAGTGTGTCGGACTGGTGCCGGAACGCGGAATCGAACCGCGGACCTACTGATTACGAATCAGTCGCTCTACCGACTGAGCTATTCCGGCATCGGCTGGGGGGCTGTGATGTTCCAGCGCCCTAGCTTGTCAGGGTCGGCGCCAGTTTACTCGACCTTGGGGGTAATCGAAAACGCTCACTCACTCTCCCACTGGAGGTGCTTTAATCCGATCCAGTGCCCAAACAGGTGTGCTCGCAACCACTGTTGTTGGATGGATGGAAGCTGACTTCGTCATTGTCGGCGCCGGTTCGGCGGGCTGTGCGCTGGCCCATCGCCTGTCCGAGGACGGGAGCAGCAGCGTCATCTTGATCGAGCGCGGTGGCCGGGGTCGCGGCCCTCTGATCCAGATGCCGGGGGCGCTCTCCTATCCGATGAGCATGAAGCGCTATGACTGGGGGCTGCGCACGGCTCCGGAGCCCGCTCTCGGTGGTCGCCGCCTAGCCGTTCCGCGCGGCAAGGTGCTGGGTGGCTCTTCGTCGATCAATGGCATGGTCTATGTGCGCGGGCACCCCCGGGATTTCGACCATTGGGCGGAGAGCGGCGCGCGGGACTGGGGCTATGCCGACGTGCTGCCCTACTTTCAGCGCTTGGAGGATTGGCACGACGGCGGGCACGGCGGCGATGCCGACTGGCGCGGCTCCGGCGGTCCGGTGCGCATCACGCGTGCGCAGCAGCTGCATCCGTTGGCGAAGGCGTTCATCGAAGCCGGTCAGGAGGCAGGCTATCCGCGGACCTTGGATTGCAACGGCCGCCAACAGGAGGGCTTCGGCCCATTCGATCGGACGATCTTCAAGGGGCGGCGCATCTCGGCGGCGCGGGCCTACCTGCGCACCGCATTGGCACGGCCCAACCTACGTTTGGTTCGCGGCCTCGCCAGATCGGTGCGGATTGACGATGGACGGGCTGCAGGCGTGGAACTGCGGCGCGGACGGCGCATCACCTTGGTCCGGGCGCGACGGGAGGTGATTCTTGCCGCCTCCGCCATCCATTCGCCCAAACTGCTGCTGCTGTCCGGCATCGGACCGGCGGACGAACTGGCCAAGCTGGGGATTGCCGTGGTTGCCGACCGCCCCGGCGTTGGCCTGAACCTGCAGGACCACTTGGAAGTCACCGTGCAGGTGGCTTGCCGGCAACCCATCACCCTGCACCGCCACTGGAGCCTGTTCGGCAAGCTGTCAGCGGGTGCCCAGTGGCTTTGCGCGCGAACCGGCCCCGGCGCCTCCAACCATTTCGATGCCGGTGCCTTCATCCGCTCCGAAGCGGGTGTCGAGTACCCGGACGTGCAGCTTCACTTCCTGCCCATCGCGGTGCGCTACGATGGCCGAACGGCAGCCGATGGACATGGCTTCCAAGCGCATGTCGGACCAATGCGCTCGCCCTCGCGGGGCAAGGTCGCGCTCGGTTCCGCCGACCCCGAATCCCCTGCGGTCATTCGATTCAACTACATGAGCCAGCCACAGGACTGGACGGCATTTCGCCGCTGCATCCGCCTGACGAGGGAGATACTCTCGCAAAAGGCGTTGCGGCCCTACGCCAACGGCGAAATCCAGCCCGGCGAAGCGATCCGCAGCGATGGGCAGATCGATGCCTTCATCGCCGCCAACGCCGAGAGCGCCTACCACCCCTGCGGCACCTGCCGCATGGGCGCTCATGATGATCCCTTGGCGGTGGTGGATCCGGAATGCCGCGTCATTGGTGTGCGCGGCCTGCGCGTTGCGGACAGCTCGATCTTTCCGCGCATCACCAACGGCAATCTCAATGCGCCCTCCATGATGGTCGGCGAGAAGGCGGCGGACCACATCCTGGGACGGATGCCGCCGTCATCGTCTGTTGTCACTTGACGGACGCACAGCGACCGGATGGGGCCGGATGAACGAAGGCGTTTGCCAAGGCGCCTCGGTGCGGAAGTTCGCTATTTGAGCGTCTCCGCATGACCCCAGCCTTCGACTAGGACAGCCAAGCGCTGCAAGGCGCGATCGTGCCCACCTTCCTCAAGCTTCCTGAGGCACTTGCCCGCCAAGGCGGTGCGCGTCTGACGCTGGGCCGCGCCCTTTGGCGATGCGGCGCACTGGCGCATAATGACGCCTTGACCGCTGCTCGGAGCGCATCATGTCCAATGGAAACGACGACCTGCCGATGGTCGCTTGGGACGGGCGAAGGATGCGGGTTCGCCTGCCCGACCCTCGCGGCAACGTGATCGAGGCGAACTGGCAGGTCAACCAAACCAACGTGGTGCGCATCCGCAAGGCCGGAACGACGGACTGGAGCGCCGGCTTCGAGACGCCCCTGTCGCACTGCCAATTCCACGGGCTTGAACCGGACACGGAGTACGAAGTGGAAATACGCGCCAAGAGCGGCTCGGGGCTTGGAGCGCCGGCCCAAGCGAAGTTCCACACCAAGCCCGATGGCGCGGCCGACAACGTCATTCCCTTTCCGAGAAGGTAGCGCCCCCGCCGTTCTTGATGGCGCTCAAGCCTGCAGTTTGAGCAGGTCGTTCCGCGCCTTTGGCCCGGAAACGCTGCCGATTCAGCCGTCTGCGACGATCGCTTGGTAGGTCAGCCGCCGTGACAGCGAGCGCACGTCGGGCCGGTTGTCGCCGAACTGCTGGATCATGCCAACGAAGATGAGGCTCTCCTGCGGGTCGATCCAGAACCAAGTGCCGGCGATGCCGCCCCAGTAGTATTCGCCCTTGGAGATGCGGTCGGCCTCCACCGGATCCAGGACGACGGCGAAATTGAGGCCGAAGCCCTGCCCTGGCGAGTATTCCGGCACGTCCCTGGGCATTTGGTTGCGGTGCATCAGCGCCACCGTGGAAGGCGCAAGGAGGCGCACGCCGTCGAGTTCCCCGCCGTTGAGCAGCATCTGGCAGAAGCGGGCGTAGTCCATGGTGGTGGAGACCAAGCCGCCGCCGCCGGAGAGGAAGTTCACCGGGGAGAGGTAGTCGCGGTTGCGCAGCGGCTCGCCCTCAGGCAGCTTGAGCGCGCCGTCCTCCCCGTAAACATAGACTTGGGCGAATCGGTCCGCCTTTTCCTGCGGCACCCAGAAGCCGGTGTCGTCCATCCCCAGGGGATCGAAGATCCGTTCCTTGAGGAACTCATCGAACGGCTGGCCGGAAAGCACCTCCACCAAGTAGCCCTGCACGTCCACGGCGACGCTGTAGTGCCACATGGAGCCGGGCTGCTGGCGCAGCGGAATCTTGGCGATGTCTGCGATGAAGTCCTGCAGGGTGGAGTCCGGGTGCATCAGCTCGGCCTCCCGGTAGAGCGCGTCCACTGGCGATTCCGAAAAGATGCCGTAGCTTAGGCCGGCGGTGTGGCTCATCAGTTCGCGGATGGTCATCGGGTGGTCGGCGGGTTCGGTGACGATGCCGTTGTCGTCCTCACCGACTGCCACGGGCAGGTCCTTGAATTCCGGTATGTAGTTCTCCACCGGGTCGCTGAGCTGGAAGCGGCCTTCCTCGTAGAGCAGCATCAGGGCGACGCTGGTGACGGGCTTGGTCATGGAGTAGATGCGGAAGATGGCGTCCTGGGCCATCGGCTTGCCGGCCTCCATGTCCTGGGCGCCGAAGGTGCGCAAGTGCGCCACCTTGCCGTGGCGGGCGATGAGCGTGGTGATGCCGGCGAGCCGGCCGTCATCGACCAAGCCCTGCATGGCCGCCGACAGGCGCTCCAGGCGTTCGCTCGACAGTCCCACGGCCTCGGGCGCGACGCGCGACAGTGCCGCCTCGGCGGGTGCCGGGCTGGCGGTTGGTTGACTGGCCGACGTGCAGGCCAGAAGCGCCAAGCTGAGCAGCAACGCGGCAAGGCAGCCTGTTGCGGCGGGAATGTTGCGCATGGTCACGTCCTTCTTGGTTTGATTGGGTTTCGGGCGAATCTCAGGCCGTGCTGCAGAAGTCGGCGATCGAGGCCGCTGTGTCGCGGCTGATGTCCGGCGCTGCCATGGGGAAGATCTCGGTGCCGTGGATGGTGCCCATCACCTGTCGGCAGCGGGCGCTGACCCCGGCCCGCAGCAGCTTGCGGTAGAAGTTGACGCCTTCATCGCGAAGCGGGTCGCATTCGTTGACGCTGATGATGGTGGGGGGATAGCCCGCCAAGTCCGCCTCGGTGGCGAAGCCGGGCCAGGCCAGCGGGTTTTGGTTGTTCAACTCCTCGATGCCGTAGGCCATGGCGCCGCGGTTGTTGTGCAGGTCGATCAGGATGCCGTTGTTCTCCACGGAGGAGGGATTGTCCGGATGGGGCCAGACGCCTGCGATGTAGGGACAGAGCGCGTACAGGCCGCGGATCAGGCCGATGTCCCCGTCGCGCAGCAGCTTGAGGCCGGTGGCGAGCGTCAGGTTGCCGCCGCCGCTCTCGCCGGCCACGATGATGCGGCCGGCAGCGATGCCGAGTTCCGCAGCGTTGGCGGCCACCCACTTGACGCCCGCCACGCAGTCATTGAGCCCGGCCGGAAACGGCTCGACTTCGGGCACCGAGGAGGGCGTGAGGCAGTTGCGGAAATCGACCATCGCCACAGCCACGCCGCAGGCCGCGATGATGCGGCCCCAAGCGCGGTAGTTGCCGTAGGTGCAGGACATGGACTGCATGCCGCCGCCGTGGATGTAGTACACGCAGGGCTTGGCATCGCCGCCGTCCGGGCGGATGAACTGGATGTTGGCGCGGTTGCCGTCGGGTGCTGAGGTGAACTGCAGGTCGCTGGTGGTGAGACCGGCGGACGGGGCGACCTCTTCGGTGTCGCAAAGCTTGAGGAACTGCCGCAGCATCTCGCCGGCCGCCTGTGCCTGGTCGCTGTTGGCTTCCTCAAGCAGCGCCTCGCGGCTGGCCACGTCCCCGCCGGCGGGGAATTCCATGGCGCCGAACAGCGCCTTGATACGGGGATCGATTCTGGGGTCTTCGGTGATCTTGGACATGCAATCGCTCAGCTGAAATTCAGGCCCGCAAGGCTGCCCTCTTCCCGCCACTCCTTAATCAGTTGAAAAAAGGCCTCCGGCCCGCCGCCGTACTGGCCGCCCAGCAGGGAGTTGCCCTCATCCACATGGCCCTCGTTGTTGTAGTAGCCGGGGGTGCATTCCTTGAGGAACTGGACGTTGAACATGGACATGGCCTTGATCGTCCCTACCCAGGCGTCCTCGGCCTGGGCCGACGCCTCCAGGCAGTAGTAGTTGTTGTTGCGGGCGTGGCCGACCATGTAGGCGATGTGGTTGCTTTGCTCATTGAGCATGTGCGGGAAGTTGGCGGTGAAGCCGCCTTGCAGCACGCCCATGAAGAAGCAGTTGGGGAAGCCGTGGGTCTGGAAGCCATGCAGGGTGCGCACGCCACCGCTCCACTTGTCGCTGAGCGTCCTGCCGTCGCGCCCGGTGATCTCGTAGCCGGCCCGGCGGGTGTAGGCGGTACCGACCTCGAAGCCGGTGGCGAAGATCAGACAATCGACTTCGTATTCAGCTCCATCGACCACCACGCCCTTGGGCGTGATGCGCTCCACCCCCCGGCCCTCGGTGTCCACCAGCCGCACGTTGGGGCGGTTGAAGGACGGCAGGTAGTCGTCGTGGAAGCAGGGGCGCTTGCAGAACTGGCGATACCAGGGCTTCAGCGCCGCCGCGGTGTCCGGGTCGTCCACCAGCTCGTCCACACGCGCGCGGATCTGCTCCATCTTCTTGAAGTCGGCCAACTCCACGCGGGCGTTCATCTCCTCCAAGGTCAGGCTGCCGTCGTTGGCCCGATTGGCTGCGATGGTGGCGAGGTTGCGAATGATGTCCGTCCAGCCGTCGTTGACCAGGTCCTCATCCTGCATGCCGCCGGTGACCAGGATGTTGAAGTTTTGCATGCGCCGTTGCTGCCAGCCGCTTTCCAAGCTGCCCGCCCACTCGGGGTCGGTGGGCTTGTTGCCGCGCACGTCGATGGAGGAGGGCGTGCGCTGGAAGACGTAGAGCTGCTTGGCGGACTCGGCCAGGTGCGGCACGCACTGCACGGCGGTGGCGCCGGTGCCGATGATGCCCACCCGCTTGTCGCCCAGGCGGTGCAGGTTGCCCTCCGGATCGCCGCCGGTGTAGCCGTAGTCCCAGCGGCTGGTGTGAAAGCAGTGGCCGGCGAACGACTCCACGCCCGCAATGCCCGGCAGCTTCGGGCGGTTGAGCGGCCCGTTGGACATGACCACGTAGCGGGCGGCCATGCAGTCGCCGCGGTTGGTCTCCACCCGCCACTGCTTGGCGCCTTCGTCCCAGCGCATGGCGGTGACTTCGGTTTGGAAGCAGGCGTTGCGGTACAGGTCGTAGTGCTCGCCGATGGCACGGCTGTGGGCGAGGATTTCCGGGGCGAAGCTGTACTTCTCCTTGGGCGTGTAGCCGATCTCCTCCAAAAGCGGCAAATAGATGTAGGACTCGATGTCGCACTGGGCGCCGGGGTAGCGGTTCCAGTACCAGGTGCCGCCGAAGTCGCCGCCCTTCTCGATGATGCGCAGGTCCTTGACTCCGGCCTCCCGCAGCCGCGTGCCGGCCAGCAGCCCGCCGAAGCCGCCGCCGATGATGAGGATCTCCACGCTGTCGTTCAGCGGGGCCCGCTCAAAGCCGGGCTCGACGTATGGGTCATCCAGAAAGTGCGCGAACTTGCCGGTGACCTCGACGTACTGCTCGTTGCCGTCCTGCCGCACCCGCTTGTCGCGCTCGGCGCGATAGCGGTCGCGCAGGGCGTCCGGGTTGAATCCCAAGTCGGTGTTCGATTCGCTGGCTGCCGCTTCGGCCATGGCGCTGCCTCGTCTTTCGCTCTGCGGACAGCCATTTAAGGCGGCATGGGGGGTGATTTCAAGTCTGTGGGCACAAAGATGCGATGTTTCCCCGAGTATTCCCGCCAAGGTCACACGGAGTTTCGCGCCATCGAAATTCCGAACGGACCGAAGGCCCGCAACCGGGTTAAGATGCTGCTCCACTGCGGCAACTAGGCGAAGGCACATGCACGACACACTGATCAAGAACGCCACCATCGTCGATGGCAGCGGCAACCGGCCCTACGCGGGCGACATCGCCATTCAGGACGGCCGCATCACGGCGGTCGGCGCCGTGGATGGGCGGGCCAAGGAGACCATCAACGCGGACGGCGCCTATGCCACGCCGGGATGGATCGACGTCCACACCCACTACGACGGCCAAGTCAGTTGGGACGACTCCTTGGATCCCTCGTTCAGCCACGGCGTCACCAGCGTCGTCATGGGCAATTGCGGGGTGGGGTTCGCGCCCTGCCCGCCGGGTGGCGAGCAGCGCTTGGTGGAATTGATGGAAGGCGTTGAGGACATCCCCGGCACCGCCCTGCATGAAGGCATTGAGTGGGGCAACTGGGAGAGCTTCCCGGAGTACATCGACTATCTCGAAAGCCGCGCCTACGCCTTGGATGTGGGCGCGCAGGTGCCGCACAGCGCCGTGCGCAACTACGTGATGGGCGAGCGGGCGCTGCGCCATGAGGACGCCACCGCCGACGATCTTGCAGCCATGTGCCGCATCGTGGGGGATGGCCTGAACGCGGGCGCCTTGGGCTTCTCCACCTCGCGCACCGTGGGCCATCGGTCGGTGCTCGGCGAGCCCATTCCTGGCACCTTTGCCGAGAAAGCTGAGCTGCTGGCCATCGGCCAAGCCATGAAGGCCGCTGGCAAGGGCGTCTTTCAGGCGGTGCCCGCCGGCGTGGTGGGCGATATGGCCGGGCCGGAGCAATGGACCACGGAACAGGAAGTGGAACTGTTTGCGGAGGTGGCCAGGGCCAGCAGGCGTCCCTGCACCTTCACCTTGGTCCAGAACGGCAACCGGCCCGATCAGTGGCGCAACTGCCTGCAAATCGTGGAACGGGCCAACGCCGGGGGCACGCGCATACGGCCGCAGATCGCCTCGCGGCCCATCGGCTTCGTCACCAGCCTGCAGTCCTATCACATGTTCATGCGGCGCCGGACCTACCTTAAGCTGGCCGAACTGCCGCTCGGGCAGCGCTTGGCGGAGATGAGAAAGCCGGCCGTCAAGGCAGCGATCCTAGCCGATGACGACGTGCCGCCGGACCAAGCCGGTTCGATGGCCAACATATACGGACTGCTGGCCATGGCGGCGCCGATGATGTTTCCCATCGAGCTGCCCATCAACTACGAACCGGATCCCGCCGGCAACATGGACGCCCGGGCCGCGGCAGCGGGGCAGGAAGTGGCCGAGCACATGTACGACTACCTGACTGCCGGCAACGGCGACCAGTTCGCCATTCTGCTGGGGGCGAACTTCGTGGACGGCACCTTCAGCGTCATGGAGGAGATGATCGCCCACCCCGACACCACCATCGGCCTTTCCGACGCCGGCGCCCACGTCAACCTGATCTTCGATGCGGTGGGGCCAACCTACCAGCTCACCCATTGGGTGCGGGACCGCAGCAAGGGCAAGCGCTTCCCCATCGAACTGATGGTGCGCAAGCAAACCCAGACCAACGCTGACCTGTTCGGCCTGCACGACCGGGGCGCCCTGCGCGTCGGCTTGAAGGCCGACATCAACCTGATCGACCTGGACCGCCTCAGCTTGGGCAGGCTTGAGGTGTGCCACGACCTGCCGGCGGGCGGCAGCCGCATCCTGCAATCCGCCGAGGGCTACGTCAGCACCTTCGTCTCCGGCGTCAAGACCCGTGAAAACGATGCGGACACCGGAGCCCGGCCGGGGCGGGTGATTCGGGTCTGACGCCATCGGCAAGGGGAAGGACGTGACTCTGTTCCGCTGTTTCCTTGCGGTGCTGCTCGCCGTGATTGCGGCCTACACCGGGGTCGTGGTCGCCCAGCATGGATTGAACCTCCTTCCCGTGTTCTTCGGCGACATCGGAGCCATGTACTGGCCCGGACAGTTCAACTTGGACTTCCTCGGCATGCTGATGCTGTCCGCGCTCTGGACCGCGTGGCGCAACGAATTCACTGCCAAGGGCTGCTTGCTTGGGCTGTTGGCGCTGCTGTTCGGCGCGCCCTTCCTTGCCCTCTACCTTTTGGTGCTGAGCGCGCAAACCCGAGGCAACCTGAAGGAAATGCTCATCGGTAAGGCGCGGACGGGATGACGAAGACAAGCCCCTGGTTGGCTCGCCGCCGCTGACTTAAACCGTTATGAGACACACTTTGCGCACCCTGACATCAACCTTGCCGCTGCTTCTGCTTCCAGGTTGCGCAACACCCTACCAGCCAGCCGGCTTCTGGGGTGACGGTTTCACCGAGACGCAACTAGCGGAGAATGTCTATCGAGTCCGATTTAGGGGCAACGACTCCACCAGCGCTGAGCAGGCGGGCGACTTTGCCTTGCTGCGGGCTGCCGAACTGTGTCGCCAAGCCGGTCACTCTCTTCTTGTTGTGCATGACGAGGATGCATCACTCAGCACGTCCACATACACGACTCCGATTCAATCCACGACATCCACCTTGGACACGGGGATGAGGGGCCCCTTTGCTCAATCCACTACAACCACAACGACAGGTGGCCAAAGCTACACGACATCGGAACCGAGCCACACCCTGCTTGTAGCCTGCCACGAGACGCCACCAGAGGGTTCCAGCCTCGTGTTTGATGTGCATTTTGTCGAAGCCTCCCTACGCAATAAGCACGAAATCCGTCGTGATGCCAACTGAACTTCCTTCCTGTGGAGTGCATTAGGAGCCCCCCGCCGCCGGACGAAAACTCTTACGCTAATCCCTGCCGATGCGCTGGGCTAGCTCCTCAAGGTGGTCTCGGACGTGATCCAAGTGGCTCCCGGCGCCGACCGGCGGCCGCATGGTGCCTTGCACGGCGACCTCCGTCACCGGGCTCACGCCCACCAGCCCCAGCCAGGCCTTTAGGTAGGGAGACTGATGATCGTAGGGGTCCGGCCGTCCGTCCTTCGGGCCGTAGTTGCCGCCGCGTGAGTAGATCACCACTGCATCTCCACCGGCGAGACCCTCCATGCCGCCGGGGCGGGGATTGAAGGTCAAGCCGGGGTGGGTGATCAGGTCGATGTACTGCTTGAGCTTGTAGGGAATGCCGAAGTTCCACATGGGCGCCGCAATCAGGTAGTGGTCAGCCGCCTTGAACTGCTCAACCAAGCCAACCACCGCCGACCAAGCGCTTTCCTCGCCAGGGTTGAGCGCTTGGCCACGCATCACCTTGTACTTAGCAGCGGCCGCTTCGGCGTCGAACTCGGGCAGTTTGCCGTCGAACAAGTCCAGATGCTCGACCGTCACGTGCTCCGGCAAGGCGTTCAAGTAAATTGCTGCCGCTTGGCTGGAAAAGGAGTCCGTTCGCCTCGGCGAACACTCAATGTAAAGCAGGGTGCTCATCAGCGGCCTATCTCCTTCATGCCATCGGGGGTAAAACGCCAGCGGCTATCAGCAGGTGATTGCGATCAATCCGTCGCCCGCATTCCGTGGAGAAGAAGTGGGCGCACACTTGGCTTATGACGTCAGGGAGCCTGGGTGTCTGGCGCGCCAAGGAACGACATCCTACCTTGAGCGGGCCTTCGGCGCATCACCACCGAAGGCTCATCGTCAGGCCGCCATGCGCCGAGTTGCGCAGCAACTCGAACGCACCGCCGCAGGCGGTGCGCTTGCGCCACCACGCCCCCAAGGCGCATAGTGGGCAAATGAACCGGCGGACTTCCGCAGCGCCAAGAAAGCGCCTGCCCATCGGCATCCAGACCTTCTCGACGCTGCGCGATGAGGGCTGCTACTACGTGGATAAGACGCCGCACATTGAACGGCTTCTGGTCCACGGCAGCCGCTACTTTCTGTCCCGCCCGCGCCGTTTCGGCAAGAGCCTGCTGCTCGACACCATCAAGGCGCTGTTCGAGGGACGCGAGCCGCTGTTTCGGGGCTTGCACATTCACGACCGTTGGGATTGGACCAAGCGGCACCCGGTGCTGCGGCTGAGCTTCGGGAGCGGCAGCTTCATGGAGCCGGGATACCTGCACGGCAATCTGATGGCCCAACTGGACCGAGTGGAGCGGTCAGTCGGCGTTTCGTCCGGCTACGCCACCGCCCCGGAACGGTTCGGCGAACTGATCGAGTTGCTGCGCGAGCAGGCGGGCGAGCGGGTCGTGATTCTGGTTGACGAGTACGACAAGCCGATGCTGGATGCCTTGGGAGTGCCGGAGGCGGTCCGCGCCAACCGTGACTACCTGCGCGGTCTCTACGCCACCATCAAGGATTTCGACGAGCACGTTCGGTTCGCCCTGCTCACCGGAGTCAGCAAGTTCTCCAAGGTCAGCGTCTTCTCCGGCCTGAACAATCTTCAGGACATCACCTTGGACCGCCGCCACGCCGACGTTTGCGGCTATACGGACGCCGATTTGGACGAGGTGTTCGCTCCGGAACTGCCGGGGCTGGACCGGGGCGAGGTGCGCCGCTGGTACAACGGCTACAGTTGGCTGGGCGAAGAGGGCGTGTACAACCCTCACGACATCCTGCTGCTGTTTGACACCCGCGAGTTCCGCGCCCACTGGTTCGAGACCGGCACCCCCAAGTTCCTGATCGACATGCTGATCGAGCGCCAAGTGCGCTCGGTCGATCTGGACGGCATGATCGGCACCGAAGCCCTGCTGTCCACCTTCGACGTGGACCACATCGGCATTGAGGCGCTGCTGTTCCAGACCGGCTACCTCACCATCAAGGGGAGGGACAGCGACGGGGGACGCACCACCTACCGATTGGGCTACCCAAACCACGAGGTTCGCCAAAGCCTGAACGAGCACCTGCTCAATGCGCTGCTGCCGGACCTATCCCGTCGGCTGGCGCTGGCCAGCCCGCTGCAGCGGTTGTTCGCAACCAACGACTTTCCCGGTCTGGAAGCGGCTTTCAGATCGATCTTCGCCGCCATTCCCCACCAATGGCACGCCCGCAACGAGACTGGGCTTATCATGCGCACTGTTGCGCAAGGATCGCATCAATGAACGTCATCAAGCAGGACGATCTGATTCAAAGCGTGGCGGACGCGCTGCAGTACATCTCCTACTACCATCCGCCGGACTTCATTCGCGGCATGGCCGAGGCCTATGAGAAGGAGGAGTCCCCGGCGGCCAAGGCGGCGCTCAAGCAGGTGCTGGTCAACTCGCGCCTGTGCGCCTTGGGCAAGCGCCCCATCTGCCAGGACACCGGCATCGTCAACGTGTTTTTGGACGTCGGCATGGACCTGCGCTGGGAGGCCGAAATGGGCGTTGAGGAGATGGTCAACGCGGGCGTCCGGCAGGGCTACCTGCACCCGGACAACGTGCTGCGCGGTTCGGTGCTCGCCGATCCCGACGGCGCGCGCGCCAACACCAAGGACAACACCCCGGCGGTGATCCACACCCGCCTCACCCCCGGCGACACGCTGGGGGTGGAAGTCGCCGCCAAGGGCGGCGGCAGCGAGGCCAAGGCCAAGTTCGCGATGCTCAACCCCAGCGATTCGGTGGCCGACTGGGTGCTGTCCGCGGTGCCCGCCATGGGCGCCGGCTGGTGCCCGCCGGGGCTGCTCGGCGTCGGCATCGGCGGCACCCCCGAGAAGGCGATGCTGCTGGCCAAGGAGGCGTTGATGGAACCCATCGACATCCATGACCTGCAAGCCCGCGGTGCGGCCAACCGCAGCGAGGCATTGCGCCTGGAGCTGTTCGACAAGGTCAATGCGCTCGGCATCGGCGCCCAAGGCTTGGGCGGCCTGACCACCGTGCTCGACGTGAAGGTGAAGGCGTACCCCACCCACGCGGCCAACAAGCCGGTGGCCGTCATTCCCAACTGCATCGCCACCCGGCACGTCCGCTTCACCCTGGACGGCAGCGGCCCGGCCCGCTTCGAGCCGCCGGACCTGAACGACTGGCCGGACATTGCCTTCGATTTGGGCGATGAGGTGCGGCGGGTGGATCTGCAAACCCTCACCCGCTCCGAAATGCGCAATTGGCGCGCCGGCGACACCTTGCTGCTGTCCGGCAGCATGCTTACTGGACGCGATGCGGCGCACAAGCGGCTCGTTGACTTGCTGGAGGCGGGCGAGCCCCTGCCGGTGGATCTGGCCGGGCGCTTCATCTACTACGTCGGGCCGGTGGATCCGGTGCGCGAGGAGGTGGTGGGGCCAGCCGGTCCGACCACGGCCACCCGCATGGACAAGTTCACCGGCCCCCTGCTGGAGCGCACCGGGCTGATGGGCATGATCGGCAAGGGCGAGCGCGGCCCGGAGGCCATTGCGGCGATTCGCGACTTTGAGGCAACCTCCCTGATCGCCGTCGGCGGCGCGGCCTACTTGGTGTCCAAGGCGATCACCGGCGCCCGAGTGCTGGCCTTCCCGGAGCTCGGCATGGAGGCCATTCACGAATTCGAGGTGCGCGACATGCCGGTGACGGTGGCCGTGGACACCCGAGGCGAGTCCGTGCATGAGTCCGGGCCGAAGCTCTGGGCGCGCCCCGCCACCGGCGACTTCATCCCTGCCGCATCCGTCCCGGCCTAACCCTCGGAGACCTGCCGTGATCAAGACCATTGGCCTGCTGAAGCGCCGCCCCGGCATGACGGTGGCGGAATTCCGCGCCTATTACGAAACCCACCACCGCGTCATTGGCGAGAAGTACCTTTCCGGGTTCGCCAGCCGCTACATGCGCCGGTTCATCACGCCCTCCCCAAGCCGGGACACCGGGGAGACGCCGGAGGCGGACTTCGACGTGGTGCTGGAGATCTGGTACCCCGACCGCGCCACCTTCGAGGCTTGCGGTCGAGTGCTGTCCGCCCCGGCGGCGGCGGCGGAAATCGTCGCCGACGAGGAACGCCTCTTCGACCGGCCCGGAATGCGCTTCTTCGTCATTGAGGAGGAATGTGAATCCGAGCTTCCCGATGTGGGCTGAAGCCCAGGGAATGACCTTAAAGCCCTGCCTCGGCATCGAACTTCGGGAGTGTTGGTCGAGGGCAAGACGCCCTCGAAACTCATGACGCACGTGCAACCTGACTCCTGCTCAGGAGCCTATTGAAGCACCCCCCAATCCATAATCCTTTCAAGGAGTTGAACCCATGATTACCCGACGAACCCTGCTCAAGACCTCAGCCGCCGCTGCGGCCCTGCCCCTGCTCCCCGCCATTGGCCGGGCCGAGCCGGATTGGCGCGCCGCCGCCGAGACCTCGCCGCTCATCTACCTCACGCCCATTCAGTCCAACGGCGCGGAAAGCCGCTGCCAAGCCGAGATCTGGTTCGCCAGCTTCGGCGGCGCCCTGTACGTGGTCACCGCGACGGATGCCTGGCGCGCGCAGGCCATACGCCAAGGGCTGGACAAGGCTCGAATCTGGGTCGGCGACGTCGGCCGGTGGCAGCGAGCGGACGGCGGCCACCGGGCGCTGCCGATGGTCGGCGCCAATGCCAGCATCGAGACGGACGCCGCCGCCCAAGGGCAGGTGCTTGAGGTCATGGGCGGCAAGTACAGCGCGGAGTGGGACAAGTGGGGGCCGCGCTTCCGCAACGGGTTGGCCGACGGCTCCCGCGTCATGCTGAAGTACGAGCCGACCGCCTAACCGCCGAACACGCGCACCGCCCACGTTCGGGGAGAGGCTGTTGGCCGCACCGCGCAGTGCCGCGCGTCGCCTGCTGGCTGCGGCCGCCTGTCTCGCAGCCGGCGCGGCGCTGGGTGAATCGGAGCCGGGCCTTCCGCTCAAGGCCGAGCGGGAGGCCCGGTTCACCGTCGATAAGGCCACTTGGCTCTCCTTGGACGTCGCCCCTTCAGGGGATCAACTGGCGCTCGAAATTCTCGGCGATCTTTACCTGCTGCCCATTGGGGGCGGCACCGCCAAGGCCATCACCCAAGGCATGGGCTACGATGCGCAGCCGCGCTTCTCGCCGGACGGCAAGCGCATCGCCTTCGTCTCCGACCGCGACGGCGCCATCGCGCTCTGGACCCTCGCCTTGGACGGCGGCGAGCCGCAGAAGCTGGCCAGCCCGGGCGAGCGGGGCGACTTCGCCTCCCCGGAGTGGTCGCCGGACGGCCAGCACGTCATTGCGTCCAAGACCAGTTTCGGCCTTGGCGCCTACGAACTCTGGGCCTACCACATCGACGGCGGCAAGGGCGTGCGGATCACCCAAACCGCGCCGGACGGGACGGCAACGCCTAGAAATCTGCGCCACAACGCCTTGGGCGCGGTGTACTCGCCCGATGGCCGCTATCTCTACTACGCCACGAAGCTGGGCGGCTTCTCCTACAACCAGATGTTTCCCCAATGGCGGATCGCGCGCCGCGATCTGCGCGAGGGCACTGAGGACGCCATCGTCGAGGCCCAGGGCAGCGCCATGCGACCGCGGCTCTCGCCGGACGGCAGCCTGCTGGCCTACGGCACCCGCTTCGAGCAGCACACGGGCCTGCGCCTGCGCAACCTCAGGACGGGCGAGGACCGCTGGCTGGCCTACCCCGTGCAGCGCGACGACCAGGAGTCCCGCTACACGAGGGATCTGCTGCCGGGCTACGCCTTCGCGCCGGACAGTCGATCGCTGTTCTTCACTGCCGATGGAGGCATTCGCCGGCTGACGATCGCGACCGGGGAAGTCGCCGAGGTCCCGTTCTCCGCCGATGTGGCGCTCGGCTTGGGGCCGAGCCTGCAGGTTCCCTGGCGGCTGGGCTTGGGGCCGGTGAAGGCGCGCCTCATTCGAGCGCCCGTGCTGTCGCCGGATGGCGCTACGACCGCCTTTTCCGCCTTCAATCGGATTCATCTGCACGAGCTCGAAGGCGGTCGGACCGCGGCCCTGTCGCCGGAGGGGTTGGAGGCTTTCCATCCGGCCTTCTCGCCGGACGGCAGGCAGGTGGCCTTCGTCAGTTGGGGCGATGACGGCGGCCACATCTGGCGCCTGCGCTCCAACGGTCGGGGCGCGCCGAAGCGCCTAACGGAGCGGCCAGGGTTCTACTCCGATCCGGCCTTCTCCCCGGACGGCCAGCGCATCGTCGCCCTGAGGGCCACGAGCCACGAACGCCGGCAACGGGAATACGACTTCGGGACGCCAACCGGGTCGGATCTCATCTGGCTGCCCGCCAACGGTGGCCCCGCCACCATGATCATGCCGGCCCGCGGCTACGGGCCACCCCATTTCGGGCCGGAGGACGACCGCATCCATCTCTACGCGGCGGCGAACCCCTTCGGCGCCGCCCAAGGCAGCGGCCTGATGTCGGTCCGCTACGACGGGGCCGACCGCCGCCGGTTGCTGAGCGCCACCGGCCCCGGCATCTATTCCGCCGAAGGCGAGGTGGGCGCCGCCGACATCCGGCTGGCGCCAGACGGCCGCCATGCCTTGATCCACCACGCCAACCAACTCCATCTCGCCCGGCTGCTGAACCGCAACCTGGGCAACGTCACGCTCAGCCTCACCGACCCGTCCCTGCCCTTGGCCCGCCTCACGGACGTGGGCGCCGACTTCTTCGGCTGGAGTGCCGGCGGGGACGAAGTCCATTGGAGCGCCGGCAATCGGCTCTATCGTCGGGCGGTGGCCGACGTGGCGTTCGACGCCGACGAAAATGAGGAGCCGCGCAAGGTCGGCGAGCTGGAAACCGCTGACGACGGCGACCCGGGCGCGGCGGACAGCGGCGACGGCGCGGAGCAGGACGACCGGCCGCTGCTGGAGGCGGACCCCTCGGTGCGTTCCGTGGCCATCGAAATCTACCGCCCCCGGCATCGCCCCGAAGGCAAGGCGGCGCTGGTCGGTGCCCGGATTCACAGCATGGCAGCGGACGCGCCTCCCATCGAGGACGGCGTGGTGCTGATCGAGGCCGACCGGATTCTGGCGGTGGGCGAGCGCGGCGCGGTGGACCTTCCCGCCGATGCCGAGCGCATCGACCTAGCCGGCAAGACCATCCTGCCCGGCTACGTGGACACCCATGCCCACTTCCGGGTATTGCGCCGGGTGCATGGTGGCAGCAACCCCGCCTTTCTCGCCAATCTTGCCTACGGCGTCACCACGGGGCTCGACGTGCAGCCGAGCACCACGGACATCCTGGCCTATGAGGACCTGATCGACGCTGGGCTGCTGCTCGGCCCGCGGGCGCTGTCCACCGGCCCCGGCATCTTCAACAACAACGACTTCCGCTCCGCCCGCCACGCCGAGGCGGTGCTGACGCGCTATCGGGACCACTACCGGGTCCACAACCTCAAGGCCTACATCTCCGGCAACCGCCGCCAGCGCCAATGGCTGGTCCAGGCGGCGCGCAAGCTGAAGCTGATGCCGACCACCGAGGGCGCCTTGGACATGAAGCTCAACATGACCCACGCCATCGACGGCTTCAGCGGCAACGAGCACAACTTCCCCATCGTGGATCTGCACGCCGACGTCGTGGAGCTGGTCACCCGCTCCGGCATGAGCTACACGCCGACGCTGCTGGTCGCCTATGGCGGACCTTGGGCGGAGAACTTCTTCTACACCCATGAATCACCCCACGACGACCCCAAGCTGCGCCGCTTCACGCCGCTGCCCTTTTTGGCCGCCCGCACCCTGCGACGCCTCTGGTTCCACGAACGCGAGTACAGCTTCCCGCAGGTCGCGGCGAACGCCGCCAAGATCATCCGCGCCGGCGGCCGGGTGGGCGTCGGCGGTCACGGCCAACTCCAGGGCCTGGGCTACCACTGGGAACTCTGGGCCTTGGCCAGCGGCGGCCTGACCCCAACCGAAGCCTTGACCGCCGCCACCCGCCACGGCGCCGAGATCATCGGCGTGGCCCAGGACATCGGCACCGTCGAGGCCGGCAAGCTGGCCGACCTCGTGGTGCTGAACAGCGACCCGATGGACAACATCCGCAACACCGCCGACCTCGCCTTGGTGGTCAAGGGCGGCGAGGTCTTTGAAGCGGACACCCTAGACCAGATTTGGCCGGAACGGAAACCGCTGCCGTCCCAGTGGTGGCAGGAGCAGGGGCCGTAGCCCGGGAAACAAACGCCAAGACCCGGTTCCAAGTCGTTCCATTAGACCCATCGAGGGCAAGATGCCCTTATCTGCGGGCCTCGATGCCCTTGTTTCCGTTCAGGACTGGTTTGGGGTGCGGGCGGCGGCCGATCCCACTCGCTCACGGTCCTCGATGACCCAGGGCGTCACGATCCGACCGCCGCGCCCCGCAGGCGCCCTAGGGCGCCTGCGGGGCGATCCCGTTGCCGGGTCCGCAGGGAAAATCTAACAGATAAGGGCGTCCCGCCTTCGAAACGAACCGGGGACGCCGGCAAACTTCGTCGGCTGAAGCTCGTCTATAGGCATGAATGAGAATTGCTGGATTCTCATGGCCGAGCGCTCGGTCCGAATCGACGATTTCATCGAAATGGTCAACTGGCGGGGCACCGTGGAGCGCATCGGCAACCGCTCCACTCGCATTTTTCAGTCTTGATCGGGGAGCGCTGTGTACGATCTGGTGATAGCTCAAGGACAGGTTTTCGACGGCAGCGGCGCTGATGCACAGGTGGCTGATGTGGCGGTTGCGGATGGCAGGATCGCTGCCATTGGCAATCTGCAAGGCGCGCGGAGCAAGGAACAACTGAATGCCCGGGGTCTATTGGTCACTCCCGGCTTTATCGACGTGCATTCTCATCTGGATGGCAATGTCACTTGGGAGCACCAGCTTAAACCCAACTCAGGACATGGCATCACCACCACGGTGATGGGCAATTGCGGTGTGGGCTTTGCGCCTTGCAAGCCCGAGCATCGTGAATTCGTGGTGGCCTTGATGGAGGGGGTGGAGGACATTCCAGCGGAACAGTTGAACGCGGGCCTGCCATGGACCTGGGAGTCGTTCCCGGAGTATCTGGAGGTACTGCGTGGCCGTCGTTTCGACATGAACGTGGCGAGCTTGATCCCGCATTCCTGTTTGCGCGTATTCGTCATGGGCCAGCGTGCCATCGATGGCGGGATGGCAACGGCGGACGACATAAACGCCATGGCGCGCATCACGGATGAGGCTTTGGCAGCCGGTGCGGTGGGTCTGGGTTCCACCAGGTTGCACGGGCAAAAAACCAAGTCCGGCATTCCAGCGCCCAGCCAGCATGCCAATCTCGACGAGTACCGGGCACTGGGCGAGGCGTTGGCCGCACACGGACGCATTCTGCAAATCGCGCCGGAGTTCAACCAGTATCCGCTGGCGGACGAGGAAATCGCCATGGCCATAGAAGTTGCGCGGGCCACTGGCTGCACCCTGACCTATTCGCTCAAGCAGACCAACGAAGACCCGCACGGCTGGCGTGGGCTGCTGGCGCGGACCCGACAGGCGGCAGCGGAGGGCATCAAGGTGTTTCCGCAGGTCCTGGGCCGCCCCACCGGCGCCATCATCACTTGGGAAGCCGTGGTTCATCCCTTTTCCAGATGCCCGAGCTATCGGGAAATCGCCGATCTGCCCATCACGAAGCGGCTTGCGGAACTGCTGAATCGGCGGGAAAGGATAGTTGCGGAAGCGGAGGGGAACCCCGGTGGCTTCGGTCGTTTGTATTCCCGGCTGTTTGCCATGGCCGAACGCATGGACTACGAACCGCCGTCATCCGATTCGGTTGGCCCATCCGCGCAGCGGGCTGGACAATCCACCGCCAGCTACCTGTTTGATGCGCTGATGCGCAATGAGGGCCGTGGCGTGCTGCTGCTCGCCAGCGGCAATTACGCGGATTATTCGCTTGAGCCGATGCTGGAAATGATGCGCTATGAAGGCTCCATCCTCGGTCTGGGCGACGCCGGGGCGCACAGCTCGGTCATTTGCGATGCCAGCGCCACAACCACGACCCTGGCCTATTGGACGCGGGACCGCTCACTGGGTGAGCGAATGTCCGTGCCTGAAGTGATTAGGAAGCTCACATCGGAGCCGGCTTCGCTGTACGGGTTTGAAGGCCGAGGCAAGTTGGAAGTGGGTGCCCATGCGGACATCAACGTGATCGACTACCAATGTCTCGATGTGGGCATGCCGGAGATGCACTATGACTTGCCAGCGGGAGGCAAGCGACTGGTGCAGCCCGCGTCGGGATATGTGGCGACCTATGTTGGCGGCGTTAAAGTCCGCGACGGTGGTGCGCAGACCGAGGCCACGCCCGGCGAGCTCATCGCTTAGTCCCGCTGCGCTTTGGGGCTGGCCGTGGAGTCGGAGCTGGCTGGGTGGCCGGGCAGCTGGCCCGCACGGGCTTCGCCCGGCTGCCCGCGCCGTTGCTGCAGCGCGCAACCCGCTAGGTCACTGGCTTGGCACCCCTCGACGGGGCAGTCCGCATCGCCATTTTGATGCAGCCGCTGCCATGCGTGTTGCAACGCATCCGCCCGGCTGTAAAAGAACCGGCGCTCGTCCTCCTCCTGATCGATGAAGCCGGTGCGACGCAGGGCGTTCATCACCTTGCCCTGAACGCGGGCGAACAGGACTGCGATGTTGCGGCTGGCCAGCGTTTCCGAGAGCGCGCGCAGCATGGCTTCGCCGGTGGCATCGAGTTCATTGATCGCCACCGCATCGACAATGATGCAGGTCAGCGCGGGCATGGCCGCCACCTGCTCGAGCACCCTATTCTCAAAGTAGGTGGTGTTGGCGAAGAACAACGGCCCCTCAAAGCGCAGGATCGCGATTTTCGGACACAGCTCCTCCTCATTGCGGCGCGTTCTGCGCAAGCTGCCGTCCTGGCGGCGCGACAGCGAGTAGATGCGCGGGCTCATGGTGCGGTAGATGTAAAGCCCAAGGGAAAGCAGCACGCCAGCCACGATCCCGGTCTCCAGGTTGGGCGCAAAGGCCAGCGTCAGCACGAACGTGGTCAGCGCCACGATGCCATCGTGCTTTTGCGCCCGCCAAGCGTGCATCATGGGCCGCACCTTGACCAGTCCGCCGACCGCCATGATGATGATGACCGCCAAGGTTGCCTGCGGCAGGTGGTAAAGCAGGGGCGTCAGCAGCAGCAGCGTCAGCCCAACGGTGGCGCTGGTGACCACTGCGGCGAAGCCGGTGACGGCGCCGGCCTCTATGTTCACCGCCGAGCGGGAGAACGAGCCAGCGACGGCATAGCCTTGGAAGCAGCTCGCCGCCAGATTGCCGAGGCCCTGCCCGATCAGTTCCTGGTTGGCGTCAAGGCGCTGGCGCGTCCGCACGGCCATCGCCTTGGCGATGGATATGGCTTCCATGAAACCGATCAGGGCAATCGTGATGGCGATGCCCAGCAGTTGCGTGACCGCGGCAAAGTCCATCTGCGGCCACTTGAAGTCGGGCAGCCCTTGAGGGATGCTGCCAACCACCCCGCCACCAGCCTTCTCAAACCCCAAGGCCCACGAAACCAGCGTGGTGACGGCGACCGCGATGAGCACGTTCGGCAAGTTCGCCGAACGGCGCTTGACCGCCACGATCACCGCCAAAGCCAGCAGGGTCATGCCGATGGTGGGCCAGTGCGGCGACTCCAACGCCAGCACCGCCGTCTGCCAAACGGCGTCGTAGTGCTGCTCCGCCGCCCTGGCTTGGACGCCGAACAGCTTTCCGAGCTGCGACGTGGCAATGATGATGGCGGCGGCATTGGTGAAGCCGAGCACCACGGGGTGCGACAGGAAGGCGATCATGAAGCCCAAGCGGATGATGCCGAGCGCCAACTGCACCAGCCCCACCAGCAGCGCCAAGGCGACCGCGTAGCCTAGATAGGCATCCGCATTGTCGGCCGCCATCGGGCCCAGCGCGGAGGCGGTGAGCAACGAGACCACCGCCACCGGGCCAGTGGCCAGTTGCCGTGAGGAGCCGAACAGGCTCGCAATGGCAACTGGCAGGAAGGCCGCGTACAGGCCGTAGTGGGCAGGCAGGCCAGCCAGTTGCGCATAGGCCATGGATTGCGGAACGAGCACCAGCGCCACGGTGACGCCAGCGGTGAGGTCGGCCCTGAGCACGTTGGGATTCCTGAGCTCCCGCACCCAATCCAGGAAGGGCGAGAGATTGCCCAGCAGGCCGCGGATGAACTTGAGCGAGCGATTCAAAGCAGGGCTTGCCATGCCGTCTTACGACACGGATGAAGTTCTTGTGTGAAGGTAGGATGGTAACACGCGCCTCGATCCGAGACGCGCGACCGTGAAGGCCCCGGCTTCTAGGCCAATTGGATTCCCGTGCAAGGGCCTTTCCGTTGCCGGAAGGGGCGACAGCGCCTTGTGGCCCCTCCCGCGAAGAGCCTTCGTAGCGGGCGATGCGATTGTTTGTGCAGCACTGGCGGGGAATGCTCGCGAAGAGAGACTGGAACAGCTCGCAAAGCCCTTCGAAGTCGTTGGCGAGCAGCAGGTCGTGCAGACGGGCGCTGCGAGCGGCACGCCCCGAGGCGTCGCCGGTCATGCGGTTCAATTGGCCACGTTGATCGATCTTGCCAGTGAATTGGTGGCATCATGGTGCGCAGCCTGCCGCGCATCAACGTGCGTGCGTTGCAGTTTCGCTGCGCGAAACTCCGCTGCCGTTGCGTGGGTCAGGTTCGATGTATTTCTGAGCCCTTACAGGTACTGATGGGCACCAAGGCAGGCCGGTTCGACTTGCCGGCGTCAATTGAGGCACCATTGCCTGCGGGCTTCCCAAGCGGGATACGGAAAATGCAAAGACCACTGCAAACTGCCTTTGGGCTGCTGCTGGCTATGGCCGCCGGGGTTCAGCAGGCCGGGGAGCGGCCTCTGGCGCCGCTGCTTGAAGGCATCGGCCCCCTGCATTTCGCCATCAGCACCGAGGCGCCCAAGGCGCAGCGCTACTTCGACCAGGCGCTGACCTTGGCGTTCGGCTTCAACCACGCGGAGGCGGTGCGCTCCTTCCGCGCCGCTGCCGCCATCGACCCCACCTGCGGCATCTGCTTCGCGGGGGCGGCCTTGGCGTTGGGGCCGAACATCAATGCGCCGATGGGCGAGGACGCCGTCGCCCCGGCCTGGGAGGCCATCGGCATGGCCTTGGCGCAAAAGCCCCATGAAACCGAGCGCGAGCGCGACTACATCGATGCCATCGCGGCCCGCTACTCCGCGACCGGCGCGGACCGCGCCGCGCTGGATGCGGCCTACGCCGAGGCGATGCGCGTTTTGGCGGAGAAGCATCCGGACGACTTGAACGCCCGCACCCTTTACGCGGAAGCCTTGATGGACCTGTCGCCCTGGGACTACTGGCAGGCCGACGGGTCCCCCAAGGCACATACCGCGGCCTTGGTGGAGGCGCTGGAGCATGTGCTGGCCACCGACCCCAACCACCCGGGCGCCGCCCATCTTTACATCCACGCCATGGAGCAGTTCACCCCTGAGAAGGCGGAGGCCGCCGCCGACCGGCTGGGCGACCTGGTGCCGGTGGCCGGCCACTTGGTGCACATGCCGTCGCACATCTATCTGCGGCTGGGCCGCTACGAGGACGCGGTCAAGGCCAATCAGCGCGCCGCTGCGGCCGATGAGGACTACATCGCCCAATGCAACGCCCAAGGCCTGTACCCCGCCGCCTACTACCCCCACAACCTGCACTTCCTCTGGTATGCAGCCATGATGGAAGGTCGCCGGGAACTGGCGGTGGCCACCGCCGAGCGGCTCAGCGAGCGGATCTCCCCGGAAATGGCCAAGGCCATGGGGCCCATCCAGGCCTACCTGCCCGTGCCCACGTTTACCTTCGTCCGCTTCGGCCTGTGGAATGAGGCGCTGGCGGTGCCCGCCGTGGCCGAAGCCCTTGGCTTGCCCCAGTGCGGTGCGCCGGCGGGGCCGAAGGAAGAACTGCGCCAAAATGGGGAGGTCTCCACTTGCCTGTCGAGAGCGCTGCCTTATGCCGAAGCCATGCGGCACTACGGCCGTGGCCTCGCCTTCGCCTCCAAGGGGGAGCTTGCCGCGGCCCAAGCGGAGCTTGAGGCCCTTGAGGCGATCCGCGGCAGCGGCGAACTGGAGCGGGTGGTGCTGCGCCGCGCCGACATCAGCGACACCTTGGCCGGCATCGCCGCCAACTTGGTGCGGGCCGGCATGGCCAAGCAACGGGGCGACGGCGATGAGGAGATCAAGCAGCTGCGCGAAGCACTGGCGGCCCAGCTCTCGCTGCCGTACTCGGAGCCGCCGCTCTGGCACTACCCGATCCGCCAATCCCTGGGTACCGCCCTGCTGCGCCACGGCGATGCCGAGGCTGCGGCGGAGGTCTTCGCCGCCGATCTCGGCGAGTTCCCGGAGAACGGCTGGTCCCTGCACGGCCTAAGCCAAGCGCTGGCAGGGCGCGGCGAAGCCAACGCGGCGGTTCAAGCTCGGCAGGAAGCAGCATGGCGCAACGCGGACATCGAGCCGAGCACCGGCTGGTAGCCCCGGCTGGACCGAGCGCCGACGCATGACGGCTCGCCTGCGGATCGACCTTCAAGCCTTGACGGCCAACTATCGCGCCTTCCGCAAGGCCGCGGCGGGCGCCGTGGGCGCCGTGGGCGCGGTGGTCAAAGCCGACGCCTACGGGCTCGGCGCCGAGGCGGTGGGCCGAACGCTGGCGTCGGCCGGCTGCGGGCATTTCTTTGTGGCGCGGGCAGCGGAGGGCGTTGCGCTGCGCCGGACGCTGGCCGAACCCGCCATCCATGTTCTGGAGGGCGTTTTCCCGGAGACGGCTGATGCATTGCTCAAGCACCGGCTGAATCCGGTATTGAACAGCCCGGAGCAGCTGGCTCTCTGGACGGCAAGGAACCCCGGCCCGGCCACAGTCCATGTGGACACCGGGATGCAGCGCCTGGGGTTCCCGTTTGATACGGCCTTGGAGGCGCTCGGCGGCGTTGAGGTCGGGCTGTTGGTGACCCACCTGGCCTGCGCCGATGTGCCGGAGCATCCCATGAACGCCGTTCAGGCGGAGCGCATCGAGCGCTTGCGGGAGCGCTTTCCGGGCGTCCGCCTATGCGTCGGCAACTCCGCCGGCATCCTGAACGGGACCGGCTTGGCTTGCGACCTTGGTCGTCCCGGCATCGGGCTTTATGGCGGCAACCCTTGGGCGGAGCGCCCCAACCCCATGCAACCGGTTGCCGCCCTGGAAGCCCAAGTCGTTCAAGTGCGCACGGTTCAGGCGGGGGAGGCGATCGGCTACGGCGCTAGTTGGACGGCGGAGCGGCCGACCGCGGTGGCCATCCTCGGCATCGGCTACGCCGACGGCCTGCCCAGGCTGCTGTCCAACTGCGGCGCCGTGTTCGCCAACAGTCGCCGCTGCCCGGCACTGGGCCGCGTGTCCATGGACCTCACCGCCATAGACGCCACCGGCGCCGACTTGGCCGTGGGCGATTGGGTGGAAGCGTTCGGCCCCAACCTGCCCGTGGACGAGGTGGCCGCCAAGGCCAGCACCATCGCCTACGAAATCCTCACAGGCGTTTCTCCACGTGTCGAGCGCCTCTACGAAGCCCTTGGTTCGCCCCACGCCAGCGAATCGCCGGGGCCGCATGGCTAACCAGCCAGCCGCCGGGCTTTCTCCATTAGGTGAGATTCCGGCGTTCGCGTTCGCCGAGAAAGTTCGCGAACGCGGTGCCCACGCCGATCAAAGCGCTGACTTTGGGGGCGGTCTTGTCCGGCTCTGCGCGAGCTCAAAAACATGTCGTAGCTTTCCAGTGCCCTTCAAAGCCTCGCCATTGAGGGCTTTCCGGCCAACGAGCCCGTTTCCGTCTCCCTACCCCCACCACTTCCGGAACCGGCGGCACGCGCAATGTCCCGACGGCTTCTGGGGTGTTGGCGGGACGCAATGGGCTGCGGCTTTGCCGGCGCTTTGCCGACAAGGCGCACCCGCTTTGCGGGTGCGGATGGAGTTTCGCTGGCGCGAAACTCCGCGCTGGTCGCTTAGGCCGGATTCCGATATGTCTCTGAGCCGACAAGCGCCTTGACAGGGGGGGCATTAGGGTTTCGGCCTCCGAACGCACCCATGCCAACCACGGACTAGGAAGCCCCCCAATGAAGCAAATGACAATGACTCTCACCGCCGCGCTGGCGGCTGTGGCCGCGCCTGCGTGGGCGCAGACCACGGGCACTCTTCAAGTGACAGCCGATGCGGGGTTCAGCATGACTGAAACCGCAACGCTGGCAAACCATGAATGGGTGATTAACTACTCAGCGGACATAGCGCAAGCCTTTTCCAGCGCACGCAGAGTTTGCCTGTTGTCGCACGACGCAAACACATGCAATTTGGATCCGCCGTATTTTGTGAAATACGGTCAGGCCCCCGGCGGC
>JAPOTD010000096.1 GCA_026709365.1 Gammaproteobacteria bacterium | reverse complement strand
AAATCACGCCGTGAGGACATGCCGGTGGAGGAGGCGTTGATCACCAGCTGCGGCGCCCGCTTCCGCGCCATCATCCTGACGTCGGTGACCACCTTCGTTGGCCTGATTCCCCTGATGAGCAACATGACGCCAGCCACGGCGCCCTTCGTCCCAATGGCCATCTCGCTGGCCTACGGCGTGCTGTTCGCCACCTTCATCACGCTGTTCTACGTGCCGGTTCTGTACCGCATCGTGGAGGATCTGTTCGGTTGGGATCCGGTCGCCCAAGGCATGCGGGAAGTCGGCGAGCCAGCCACGCAGAGCTGAGGCCGGGATTTCGAGAGGCAGGGAACCGGCGCCGCGCACGCAGCCAGGGCGCTGCGCGCCCGTCGGGACCACGAATTCAGCACCTGCGTCACGGGTTGGAGCGACCCGGCCGGGCGGCAAACCGCTCGGCCCAACCGCAGCCGTAGGCAGGCGACCCGACTCAACGTAAGCCAAGCGCCCGCCGCCAACTGGGTTTCCGGAGCACAAATGCCCTCATAATGTAAGCCTAAGCGCACAGTGGCCATTGCCTTGCCATCGCATTGTGGAGGGATGGGGGAATTCGGCGGGCACGGCTTGAGCCGCCGCCCAGGACGCGCCATCGTCGCCGTCCCATTTACTTACAGGAGAAATCCACATGAAAGAACTCACCACCCAGGAAATGGAGCGCACCAGCGGCGGCTTCTGGCCACTTGTCGGCTTCGCCTTGTCGTTGATCGGCAAGGCTGGCGCGAGGGGGCCTGTCGGTTGGGCCGCTGGCTCGGCCAGCGTGGTGATGGGCACGTACGAAGGAGCTGAGTACCTTGACTCCCTCGGATCCATCAACTCGGGCATCACGGTGGGCGAACATGCGTGCTACCCCAGCGGGGGTTAGTGCGCCATTGATTCGCCGCAGTGCGAAGGAAGGGGCTTGTTTCAAGCCCCTTCATCGCTCGCAAGCCAAATCCACGACGACTTGCGTCGGACGCAACCAGCAACCGATGGGAGCAGTTGCATGAAAGGGCTGTGGTTCAGCGTTTGGGCCGCATCCTGCATCTCACTCGGGCTGCTTATGGCCTACGTGGACGGCATCAGCTCAAGAGGCATGATCGGCGGCGCAATGGCCGTGTCAATCGTGATCGCCGCAGTGCTCGCTGCGACCTATGCGCTGCGCGCGTTGAGACGAAAGCGGTCCCAGCACGGCTCAAGCACGCACCAATCCCCAAGGCAGAAGGAGGCGCAGAGGGAGGCGTTGACCAAGGCCGATTTCAAGGAAGCGGCCATGATGCTTGGCGGCGTCGGGTTCGGCTTTCTGATTGGTTTGGAGCTGTTCGATGAGACTTACGCCCTGATCGCCTGCAGCGTGGCAGGCGGCGCCGCCGGCCCGGCCATCGCCAAGTGGCTCGATCGAAATACGGGGGAGTAGCAAATCATCAGCGAGACCATTTCGCCCTGCTTGAAGCCCCAAACGTTGAAGCTGCAGCGCTTCAACTCATCCGCATTGATCGATGCGCTCATGACGTCCCCACCTCCTATTGATTGGCGTTTTCCGGCGCCGTCTCAGAGCGCATCTGCCAAGGCGGCAAAGAAGGTCGCCCGATGGCTGTGCAGGGCGGCAGCACTGGCATTGGGCCAGGCCGCGTGCTGGGCGATGACGATGTTCCGGACCGGGTCGATCCAGATGATCTGGCCGAAGATGCCCCTGCCGGCGCGGATGCCGTCGTCGAGCAGCCACCAGTAGTAGCCGTAGCCGTCGTAGCCCGGCGAGGGGGCGAACGACTCCTCCATCCAGCCTTCGGGCACCATCCGTTTCCGTAGCGGGGTGACGCCGCCGTTCAGGGCAATGAGGCCGATCCGGGCATAGTCGCGCAGGGTGGCGTTGATGCAGCAGCCCCCGAACTCGTGGCCGCCCGGCGCGTCCAGCAGCCAGCTTGCGTCCGATTCCATGCCGAACGGGCGCCAGATCTTGTGCGTCAGGTAAGTGGCGAGATTGTTGCCGATGGCGGCGCGCAGCACCGCGCCGGCGATGCTCGTCTCGCCGGTGTTGTAGTTGAACTTAACGCCCGGCTCGGCCACCCGCGGCAGGGCCTTCATGTAGTCGATCAGCGCCATGCCGCCGCCCGGTGCGACCGCGGTGTCCGATTGCGGATCGGTGTAGTCCTCATTCCAAGCCACGCCGGACGACATCTGCAGGATGTGGCGGATGGTCACCTCGTCATAGACCCCGCCCTTGAGCCGCGGCAGGTAGTCCACCACCGCATCGTCCACGCTGGCGATGTAGCCGTCCTGTATGGCAGCGCCGATCAGCAGGCTGACCACCGACTTGGCGATGGAAAACGAGATCCAGCGGCTGTGCGCGTCGTTGCCGAGGCCATAGCGCTCGAGCGCCACCTTGCCGTCCTTGACCGCAATCAGCCCGGCGACGCGCTGGGACGCCATGTACTCATCCAGGGTTCCGCGCGCGCCCTCATGGCGGTAGCGGAACGCGCTGAAGTCCCGATGGGCCGGAATGAGCGGATAGGGATGCCCTCCGGCCTTGATCTCCCGCGTGGGATACAGATCGTCGATGGCGCGGTAGCCGACGATCTGCTGCTCGGGCGTCCAGAACAGGATGCCCTCGCCGCCGTGCAGGTCCTCCTCTTCCGCCCAGCCCAAGGCCGCTCCCAAGCTGGCGGTGGCCAGCGCCCATGCCAAGAGCCAATTACGCATCGTGCCCATAAACATTGGACATGCTGCAGCCGATGCTGAGTGGGCGTGCAAACCCGCGGCGTTATCCCTGCGGGTTTGCAATCGAGGGCGGGACGCCCTCGCTCCGGGAATCCACAGGGTTCGGGCAGCGGCCCACGGAGCGAGTTTCCGTCCTGTCAATGGCTTGCTTGCGTCCTTTTGCGCGTGCTTCAGGAAGAGGCCTCTTGGGGTGCTTGCCGCCCGCATTGCACCGCCGGGCCCTCTCGCTCCGCGAATCCACCGGGCTCGGGCCACGACTCCCGGAGCGAGGGCGTCCCGCCCTCGAAATGAACCGGGGACTGCGCCCAGCTTCGTTGGCTGAAGCTGGTTTATGGACATGTTGCGCATTTGCGTGCCTCCTTAATGTCAATGCGGCAGACTAACGTTAGAATGCTGCGCTTTCCAATGCCAAAACTCAATTGGGGGTTTCAATGTCCGATGACAACGGCCTGAATGCCGACCTTTACGACCTGACCATGTCCGCCGAGGCGGAGCCACTCCTGGCGGCGGTGAAGAAGCACATCGCCGAGAACGTGGAGCCCATCGTCGAGGAGTTCCATCGCCTCGGCGAGGATCGCCAGGACCGCTGGAGTTGGGCGCCCGGCCAGCTGGAGCTGCTTGAGGGCGCCAAGAACAAGGCCAAGGAGTCGGGCCTGTGGAACTTCTTCCTGCCCGACGCCGAGACCGGCGAAGGCTTGAAGAACCTCGACTACGCCTACATCGCCGCGGAACTCGGCAAGTGTCCGCTGGCCTCCGAATCGCTCAACTGCAGCGCCCCGGACACCGGCAACATGGAGGTGCTGGAACGGGTTGGCACCCCGGAGCAGAAGGAGCAGTGGCTCAAGCCCTTGCTGAACGGCGAAATCCGCTCCGCCTACGCCATGACCGAGCCGAACCTGGCGTCCTCCGACGCCAAGAACATCGGCACCCGGGCGGTGCTCGACGGCGACGAGTGGGTGATCAACGGCGAGAAGTACTACATCTCCGGGGCGGGCGACCCGCGCTGCAAGATCATGATCTGCATGGTCAAGACCAGCCCGGATGCGCCGACCCACCGGCAGCAGTCGCAGATCCTCGTCCCCATCGACGCCCCCGGGGTGGAAATCCTCGGCCCCATGCACGTCTTCGGCCACGACGACGCGCCCCACGGCCACATGCACCTTAAGTTCGACAACGTCCGGGTGCCCAAGGAGAACATGCTGCTCGGCGAGGGCCGCGGCTTCGAGATCTCCCAAGTGCGCCTGGGGCCGGGCCGCATCCACCACTGCATGCGCTCCATCGGCCAAGCCGAAAAGGCCTTGGACCTGATGGTCCGCCGGGGCTTGAGCCGCGAGGCCTTCGGTCGCCCCATCGCCCAGCTCGGCAAGAACATCGAGGTGATCTCCCGGGCCCGCATCGAGATCGAGGCCATGCGCCTGATGGTGCTGCAGGCCGCCAAGGCAATGGATGTGCTCGGCAACCAGGAGGCCCGCATCTGGGTCCACATGGTCAAGGCGATGGTGCCGGAGCGGGTCTGCCAGATCATCGACCAGGCGATCCAGATCCACGGCGCCACCGGCGTCTCCCAATGGACTCCGTTGGCTGGGATGTACACCGCGCAGCGCACCCTGCGCCTGGCGGACGGCCCCGACGAGGTGCATCACTTGGTGGTGGGCCGGGCCGAACTGCGCAAGTACGGCGGCTCCGCTTAGCGCACTCCCCATGCCCCAACCCCAACTCCGCAAAATCCACGTCAACGGCGTGGAACTGGCCTACTTTGAACGCAACCAACCGCAGCCCGGCCAGCCGACGCTGCTGTTCGTCCATGCCACGGGCTTTCACGGGCGCATCTGGGACCGGATCATCGAACCCTTGGGCAGCTTCCACTCCATCGCCTTGGAGCAACGCGGCCACGGACGCAGCGAAAAGCGCAAGATCAACAGCTGGAAGGAGGTCGGCGAGGATTTGGTGGCCTTCGTCAAGGCCTTGGAATTGCGCAATCTGATCGGCATCGGCCACTCAATGGGCGCCCACGCCTTAGTTGACGCCACCGCACAGACTGCGGCGGCGGGCAACGGCCCGTTTGACCGCCTGCTGCTGCTCGACCCGACGATCCTGGCGCCCGAACACTACGCCAACCCCATGTCGCGGCCGGACCTGCCCGGCGGCATCCATCCGGCGGCGCGCCGCTTCAACGACTTCGCCTCGGTGGAGGACATGATGCAGCGCCTGGCTGGCAAGAGCGCGTTCCCCTTGTACGATCCGCAGTCCTTTCGCGACTACTGCGAGCACGGCCTGGTGGCCTCCCCGAACGGCGGCATGGCCCTCGCCTGCCCCCCGGAAGTCGAGGCCTCGGTGTACATGGCCAACAACAGCAACTCGGCGATATTTGAACGGGTAGCGGCCGTGCGCGTGCCGGTTTTGGTGGTGCGCGCCAAGGCGCCGCCGGCCGAGCGCGGCATCATGGACTTCACCTCATCGCCCACTTGGCCGGGCTTGGCCGACAACTTCAGGCACGGGCGCGACCTGCACTGGCCAAAGGTGACCCACTTCATTCCCATGCAGGCGCCGGATGCGGTGATCGGCTTGGTACGGGAGGAGATCGAGGCTTGGCGGCGGGCCGGGGACGAGCAAACCGCAGGCACGGGGCAAGGTAGCGGGCCATGACGTGGCTGAAGTGGCCACTGCTCATCGTCGGCCTACTGGTCGCCTCGCTGCTTGCCTATCGGACTTACGCCCTGCTGGTCGGCATCCCCAGGGACGTTGCCGAGCTGCGCAACAATCCCCAAGGCGAGACAGCCGGCATCGTCATGCTGCTGGAACTGCCCGATGGCCGGGAACTGCCCGTCAACTACCGGCGCGAGGGCGATCAGGTGTTCGCCGGCGCGGACGGCCCTTGGTGGCGTCCGCTGCGCCACGGCAACGCGCCAGTGCGACTGCTGATACGCGGCGAGACGCTGACCGGCAAGGCCCGGGTGGTGTTTGACGACCCCGACTACAAACGCACCGTGTTCGACCGCCTGCGCCCCAAGGTGCCGAAGTGGCTGCCGGAGTGGCTCGACGCGCACTTGGTGGTGATCGATCTCGACCCCTGAGCGTCAACCCAGGTTGAGCCGGGCGCGGGCCTCGTGGAGCTTGACCAGGCGCCACAATTCCATGTCCTCACATCCCTTGGCTTCGATGAGCGCATCAATCTCCCGTTCGCGCTCCGCGCGGCGCTGGGTGAGGGCCAAGGCAATGCCTTGCGCTGACGTTTCAGGGCTCTCCTGCTCAAGCGCCTCGCTCGCACGATCGGCGACGATGGAGAAGTTGCGCAGGAAGCGCTCCCTCTCCTCCGCCGCGGGACTTCCGCAGCGCTCCACGGCATGGTTGGCCGAGACGAATTCGTTGTGGATGTACAGCGGCTCCATGCGGTAGCCGAGCTTTTGCACGAAATAGAGCTCAAGCCCGATGTAGCCCGCAACGAAGACGACAGCCAGTATGGGGCCTAGTTTCACAATGATTCCCCAGCAACCGAGCAATTCGGCCATTCTACGCTAACCAACGCAAAAGCAACTGGCCACTAGGGTCCATGCGGCGTGGGTCCATGTCGGGAAGGGTGAATCAGTCGGCCACCCGCAGCGCCCAAGCCGGCAAAGCGGGCGATCGCGTGGCGCCACGCCATGCGCGGACTCAGAAACATACTGGAACTTAACCCACGCGACGAACCGTAGGTTCGCCGCGACCGTCAACGCGACGGAACAGCGGCCCGAAGACCGCCCCGGTGTGTCGGTGCGCGGCCAGTCAGCTGCTGGCCGGAATGCACCTGTTTCTGCTTTGTTCCCACGTCGTGCTTGGGTCATT